>NZ_JARVCO010000012.1:0-632717 GCF_034531395.1 Pontiella agarivorans
TGTAGATTTTAGAAGATTTTCCGGTTGCCATAGCGAGGAGGAAACACCTGTTCCCATTCCGAACACAGAAGTGAAGGGCCTCAGCGGCGATGGTACTAGGGGGTAGACCCTGGGAGAGTAGCACGCAGCCGGTTTTTATTTTTCAAACCCTGAAACTTAATTGTTTCAGGGTTTTTTTGTGTCAATAAGATATCCTGACTTTGGACCAGGGCTTAATTTCGTAGAATGAGGTTTAATGTATAAGCCGTGGGAGCCTGGATAACGGAGAAAAGATGAAGAGTATATATGTTGTGCTGATGATGGGTATATTTGCAGAATTTTCGAGTTTCGCAGAGTTTCGTATTTGGGAGGATCGGTCTGGCCGTATTTGGGAGGGTGAATTTGTAACCATGAATGCCGGCAAGGTGGTCGTTCAGAATCAGTCTGGTACAAAGACGGAATACAATCCGGAGCAGCTTTCTGAAAATGATTTGTCTTATCTGGAGGAAATAATACCTCCGAAGCTGAGTTTGGATGTTTCTAAAACATCGAACAGCAGTACCTCCGGCAATTCGGAATCTATTATCTGCCGGGCATCTATCAAAAAAGCAAATACACGCATTTATAAAGGGGAGCTAACCGCAGTGCTTGTTGTTCTGGCCGAAGAGATGAGAACCGGGGCTTTTTCAAAAGCGGGGGCATCGACAGAGTATTCTTTTGTTCTTCCGGAAAAGCATGGAGTGGTTGTCGAGTTCGAATCTTCAGCTGTGCCCCTGGCAAAAAGCTCAGCAAAATCAGGCCGCGTATATGCAGGGTATGTGCTTGTGGTGTGGGACCGGTTCGGTAATCCTGTGGCGGTACAATCAAATCGAGATTCGTTTTTGGAACGTGCAACCAAAATTGCGCGACCAAGAAGGCGATGAACAAGAGGCAGGAGCTAATTATGAAACTGGTCATTGCAACCCGCAATGCGCACAAGCTGGAAGAGATAAAAACAATATTTGATTTCAGGGGTTTGGAAGTTCTTTCGGCATTTGATTTTCCCGAAATTCCTGATGTTGTAGAAGATGCCGATACTTTCGAGGGTAATGCCTGCAAAAAGGCTCGAGAGTTGGCTGTGGCAACGGGGTGTTGGACATTGGCGGATGACTCGGGGTTAGAAGTTGATGCTTTGGGCGGCGCCCCGGGGGTATGGTCGGCCCGTTATGCAGGTGAGCCGTGTTCCTATGAAAAGAATAACACCAAGCTTCTCTGTGAGCTTGAGGGCAAGGACGACCGAAATGCGCGTTTTCGAACCGTGATTGCACTTTCTGATCCGGAGGGGAATACTGAAACGGTAGCGGGGAAATGCGAGGGACATATTATTGATCAGGGGCGGGGTTCCAATGGATTTGGATATGATCCGCTTTTCGTACCTGATGGCTATGAAGAAACCTTTGCTGAACTGGATGCCTCTGTAAAAAACTGTATTTCTCATCGGGCGAATGCGCTGAAAGCAGCGTATAAAAAGTGGAGGGGCAGGCTTGCCTCCGTCTAAGGCAATATTTCACTGAACCGGTCGTTTTCCGCCTTTTTAGGGAATAGCGTCTTGAGTGGAAAAAGCGGCTGGTTGTCTCATCCTTCTAGGCTTCCAGGGACCGGAAGAAAAATCATGGCAACCAGCTCGCACTACTTTTCATCGTGAACTCGTGGTAGACCAAGTGGATGGCGCAGTTTGTTCTCTGAGATATCGAACTCGACGGTTGCGAGGTTCATCGGATTATAGAAGGAGACCATTAAAAATATTGGAAAATCCGGGCCGGAAAAGCAATACAAACGAGCGATGCTCGACGATGTGATTGCCAAGAAATGGAGTAAGCTGGATTTTAAAACAGCATGCGGCGGCTATACTGGTTTCGGAAAAAGGAAGGGTCTTTGATGACCGATTTTCTCCGGTACAGAATGAGGAGGAAGCGCGTCGCCATTCCGGCCGTGAGGATGAAAGGTCGCTACCGCGCAAGCGGTTTTTCCGCGGATTCTAAGTTCCAACGTCTGCCATTTTAGGTTCTGGAAAGGCTGCTCCGTAATATCGGGGCGGCTTTTATTTTGCTCAACGAGTGCGGGGTGTCTATATTCCCGCTTTTCGGAACAGATTTAGGAGAAGATAAATGATTACTGCCATCAGCCCGATTGACGGGCGCTATGCATCGAAGGTTGCTGAGCTGACCGAATGTTTTTCTGAATATGCGCTGGTACGCAACCGTGTGCGTGTTGAAGTGCTCTGGCTTATGGCCCTGTGTGCCGAGGCCGGGATTCCGGAGTGCCGAGGCCTGAGCGACGAGGAAAAGACGTTGCTCATAGGTATTGTCGAAGATTTTACACCGCAGGAAGCGGAAAAGGTTAAGGAGATTGAGCGCACGACCAATCATGATGTGAAGGCGGTTGAGTATTACCTGAAGCAAAAAATTGCCGGAACCTCGCTGGAAGAACTTTCAGAATTTCTGCACTTTGCATGCACCTCGGAAGATATCAACAATTTATCGCATGCTTTGATGCTGAAAGATGGGATCGCGACTATTCTGCCGCATCAGCAGGCAATGATTGATGCGTTGAAAACGTTTTCCAATGATTGGAAAAGTGTCTCTATGTTGGCTCGCACACATGGTCAGACGGCTTCGCCGACGACGATCGGAAAAGAGCTGGCGGTTTTTGCAGACCGTTTGGCTATGCAGAAGCATAAAACGGAATCGGTTGAGATTCTTGGAAAGCTGAATGGTGCCGTTGGAAACTTTAATGCTCATTTGTCGGCTTATCCGGACGTTGATTGGCCGGCGCTGGCGCGGGGCGTCATTGAAGATCAGCTCGGGCTTAAACAGAATCTGTTTACCACTCAGATTGAGCCGCACGATTATATGGCCGAAATTTTTGATGCCATCAGCCGGTTCAATACGATTCTCATCGATATTGACCGTGATATCTGGACCTATATTTCCATGGGCTATTTCGGACAGAAAACCGTAAAAGGGGAGGTCGGTTCCTCCACCATGCCACATAAGGTTAATCCAATTGATTTCGAGAATTCGGAAGGTAATCTGGGAATCGCGAATGCGGTCTTCGGGCATCTTTCGGCTAAGCTTCCGGTTTCGCGCCTTCAGCGCGATCTTACCGATTCCACGGTACTGCGCAATATGGGGGTCGGTTTCGGATACTCCATGATTGCTTATCTCTCAACGCTTAAAGGTTTCGGTAAGCTTAAATTGCGCGAGGATGTGCTTGCGTCTGATCTTGATAGTGCATGGGAAGTACTGGCCGAGCCGGTGCAGACGGTCATGCGTAAAGCCGGGATTGAAAAACCGTATGAAAAGCTCAAAGATTTGACCCGGGGCAAAGATGGAATCACCGAACAGACGATTCGTGAATTTGTTCAGAGTCTGGAACTCGATGAAGCGGACAAGCAGCGTCTGCTTGAGATGACGCCGGCCTCGTATGTGGGCATGGCTGAAAAAATTGCTGAAATGCTGTAGTATATTCTTTAGGGCGAATATGAAAAAGCGGTCTTAGGGCCGCTTTTTTTGCATCCTGTGTTGCAGATGGATGTTTCCGCTTAGCCGGAATCTGCCGGTTGGAGCGGAGTCATTGTTGTAGATCAGTAGTCTTTGTATTCGGCATGGCCGGTTTCAACCAGCTCATCGTTGATGTTGATATACGAGCTGTTTTCCTCAAGCCAGATTTCCGCGAGATAGCGGCCGTATTTGCCCTTTTTGTCCTTGATCGTTTCGATGAGTATTTCTTTTCCGAGAATTCTGGAACGCAGAAAGTCGCGCGATACTTTTCCGGCTTCTTTTTCAGCACCGCGAACCTCGGGGGCATTGATGCGATGCAGTCGGATTTTTTCTCCTCTGACGGCGATTTTCAGGCCGAGATCAATGTCGACAGTTATCGTGTCGCCATCATAGACCGCGGTGACCAAAGCTTTATAGTGGAAGAGCCAATCTGCAGTTTTCATGCAGTGAATATAGCAGGACTTCCAGATCTTGGAAATGTCCTGTTCCTGTAAAATCCGGCGGCGGGTTTTGCCGATATGCGCCACTCAATCGAGTTCTTTGATCTGAATATTACGAAACTGTATAGGGTGGCTTTCGGCCTGGAGTGAAATCCAGCCATAGGTGAGGGGAGTTCCATCGTCAAATTTCGGGTTGCTGTATTCAATGACGGTTTTTCCGTTAATGATGTGACTGACTTTTCCGTTTTTGAAGATGGCTTCAGCCTGAACCCATTCGCCTGCAGGCAACGCTGTACCGCGGCTTTTTATAACGTGTTGTTTGATGGTTTTTCCATTTACATCTACGTATGTCCCCGGTGTGCAGATGGAACCGGTTGTGCGTGTTCCGGATTCGTTTTGGGCCAGGAATTGGAATTCGAGGGAGGTCGGGAATTTCTGTTCTTTCTCCATCGTTTCCGGGGCCTGCCCGGACAGCATGACCCCGCTGTTGGTATGGGCCCATTTCGGTCCGCCGGGGAATTGATCACCTAAGAAGCGGTATTCGCATTTGAAGTGATAGTTTGTGAAAGGGCGGTTGATGAAGATGTGGCCGAATTCGTCCTTAAAGCTGTTATTCGGAAAGTCGCTGTAAGAGACCGTAAGCAGTCCGTTCTCAACGCGGAAAAGGTTTCCCGGATTCTGTCCGGTTTCAAAGCCGGTTACTTTGACCGTCCATCCGTTCAGATTTTTTCCGTTGAAGCAGTTCTGCCATTCGCCGCCGGCAAGAACCGATGATGCGGCAATGAGGGCTGCCCACCATTGCTTAACCATTGAGCACCCAGCCTTCGCGGTATTTTTTGGAGAGGTATTCGTTGGCCTTTTCGTCGTTGGTCACGCGGCCGCTTTTGGCATCATATTTAAGTTCTTTTCCGGCTTTGTGAGCCGCCAGTCCAAGCATTAGCGTTTCGATCATTTTTCCTGCGTAATCAAAGTTGCAGTCGGTTTTAAGATCGCCTTTGCAGGCATTAAACCACTGTTGCATAAATCCGCCAATCGGGGCGCGGGCTTTGTGAGGCGGGGTGTAGTAGGTCATATCGGTGTCTTTACCGAGGGGAAGCAGAATGCGGTTATTGAAGTCGGCGATCAGGACGCCCTTGGTTCCTTTAAAAAGAGCGCCGTGGCTGATTTTGTTGAGATCCAGGGCATTGTTTGGAGATTTCGGGCGAGGGCCGCCCTGGTACCAGGCCAGGCGAATTTCATCGCGCCAGTTATTTGCGGGAAGAGTGAAAATGGCGGTCAGTTTGGAGGGGCAGACGTATGGGCTCGGCGAATCACCGAACGCTTTGGCTTTGATGGGGCTTTCGGCATCGATAGCGTTCCAGGCGAGGTCGACGGTGTGACTGCCCATGTCGCCGACTTGCCAGCTTCCGAAATCATCGTACATATTCCAGCTGAGGCAGCCGCGTCCGGGGCGCAGGTCAAAATAGCCCGGATTGTAGGGGTGCCACTGAACGGGGCCGATCCACTGGTTCCAGTTAATGCCTGCCGGAGGTTTGCCGTCGGCCGGGAGGTAGGCGGTTTTGTTGTGGGTGCGGTTGCCCCAGGTGTGCACGTCTTTGAGCTCGCCGATCGCACCGCCTTTGATCATTTCCGCAACACGGTCAAAGTTGGGGTTGGCATGACGCTGTGTGCCGTGTTGCGTGGCCAGCTTTTTTTTGTTTTTCAAGTACACTTCGCGTACGGCACGGGCTTCCGCTACGCAGTCGCCCAGCGGTTTTTCGCAGTAAACATGGAGTCCGCGGTTCATAGCCCATATTGATATGAAGGCATGGTGATGATCGGGTGTGCAGATCACGACAGCTTCAAGATCTTTCTGCTCCAGACATTTGCGCCAGTCGGTATACTGCTTGGCTTTGGGAAATTCCTTGGCGGCAAATTTCATGCATTCGCTGTGGACATCGCAGATGGCCACAATATTCTGAGTTCTGAGATCGTGATAATGTTGTTTTCCGCGCCCGTAGGCGCCGATCAGCGCGATGTTGAGTTTTTCGCCGGGACCTTTGCCGGCGAGCGTGCCGGAAGGGAGAATGGTCAGGCCGGCACCTGTTGCGATAGAGGAGCTGAGAAAGGTTCTTCTTCTGCTGTGAGTTATCATGCTGTTTCTCCGTTTTAAATCTTAAAGCTGTCGACTTCCCGGTAGGTCTGAATCAGGCGCTGTTCGCCTTCAATGCCGGACCGGCTGATGCCGTGTTCCATTCCGATGAGGCCTTTGTAGCCCTTTTGGTGAAGGTGCCGGAAAATATTTTTATAGTTTATTTCGCCGGTAGTCGGTTCTTTCCGGCCTGGCACGTCAGCGACCTGAAAGTAGGCGATTTCGTCCCAGGCTCGGTCGATATTGTTGATCAGATTTCCGTTTTGGATCTGTTCGTGATAGAGATCGCTGAGAATCTTGCACGATGGGCTGCCCACCGCCTTTGCTATGGTATAGGCTTGAGCCACGGTCTTTAGAAAGACCCCGGGGTGATTCATGTAGTTCAGCGGTTCCATAACCATAATCAGCCCATGCGGCTCCATCAGTTCGGCGCAGAATTTCAGATTTTCGACGACGTTGGCAAACTGGTATTCATAGTTGAGGTTCGGATTGTGGGCTCCCAGAACAATAGTGGTCCAGCGGGCATTCACGCGTTTGGCGGTTTCGATCGACTGTTCGCACATTTTTTTCAGTTCAGCCTGAACAGATTTTTTATTCGGCGAGATGCCTTTCCCCCGGTATTTATCGCCTACAATGTTGGAAGTGAGCATCTGGCTGTTCATTCCGAAACCGGTGACAAAGACACCCATGGTCATGCCCAGAGCTGAAAGTCTGTCGCCGATTTTCTGTTGCAGTTGGGGCGGCTTTTTCATCATGCCGTTATCTTCGATGGCACGGAAGCCATGGTCGTACATGAATTGGATTTGATCGAGGGGGTCTTTTCCGGCGCTGTGAACAAAGTGGCGGAAGCCCGGAGCATAGTTGAGTTTGAAAGGAGGAGCGGCGGCGGAGGTTGCCTGGTTCGCAAAAGCACTGAGGCCAGCTGTGCCGGCTGCCGCCACGGTTCCGAATGTTCTTCTGTTCATATTCGATCTCCCTGTTGCCTTAAGTGTGGCGTGCTATGTTAAGAATAGACGCGGTTTTCCGGGCGTAATGGACAGGGCTGTTCTATATTTTTTGAGGTTCACTAGTTTTGGATTAGAGCTGGGCATTAGCGCTGAAATTTAGTTTAGTTTCCGGAGATTGCACAATTTTATAACCGGAGAGGCTGACTATGGAAATCAAGGATATTAAGCGCATCGTTGAACTGATGAAGGCGAACGAGCTGACCGAGTTCAAGATGAAGGACGATGATTTTGAACTGGCGATGAAGCGCGGCGGCGAAGAGACGGTGGTTTATGCCGCACCGGCTGCTGCTCCTGTTGCTGCTGCTCCTGTTGCTGCTGCTCCTGTTGCTGCTGCTCCTGCTGATGAAAATGAGGGGCTGATTGAAATTCCGTCTCCAATTGTTGGAACATTCTACCGTAAACCGGCCCCGGATGCGGATAACTTCGCCGAAATCGGCACGGAAGTTACTGAAGATACGGTGGTCTGCATTGTTGAGGCCATGAAGGTGATGAATGAAATCAAAGCCGAAGTGAAGGGGACCATCCGGAAAATCCTCGTTGATGACGCAGCACCGGTGCAGTATGGCCAGCCGCTTTTCCTTGTAGAACCGAAATAAGGGGCTGCCCATGTTTAAAAAGGTACTCATAGCCAACCGTGGTGAAATTGCTCTGCGCATTATCCGTGCATGCAAAGAACTGGGCATTGAATCTGTTGCGGTTTATTCCGAGGCGGATGTCGATTCGCTCCATGTTCAGATGGCCGATGAAGCCATCTGTATCGGGCCCGCAGCGGCAACCGACAGTTATCTGAAAATCACCAATATCATCAGTGCAGCTGAGGTGGCTGATGTGGATGCCATTCATCCCGGTTATGGTTTTCTTGCGGAAAATGCTCATTTTGCTGAAATCTGTGCCAACTGCAATATCACCTTTATCGGCCCCTCTGCTGAATGTATCAGCCAGATGGGCGACAAAGCTATTGCCCGCGACACGATGAAGGCGGCCGGGGTTCCGATTACGCCGGGGTCTGACGGGATTTTAAAGACTTCTGATGATGCGCTCGCTCTGGCGCAGGAAATGGGCTATCCGGTTTTGCTCAAAGCTGTTGCCGGTGGTGGCGGCAAGGGAATGCGTGTGGCACGTAACGATGTCTCTCTGGTGCAGGGATTCATGGCGGCTTCGGCAGAAGGCGAAGCGTCATTCGGGAACCCAGATCTGTTCATGGAAAAATACATCGAATCGGCCCGCCATGTGGAGGTGCAGATCATCGGCGACAAACACGGTAATGTCTGCCATGTCGGTGAGCGCGATTGTTCAATTCAGCGTCGTCATCAGAAACTGGTCGAAGAGGCACCGTGTCCGACGCTGAGCGACGAAGAGCGTAAGGCCCTCGGTGATGCTGCGGTTAAAGCCGGTAAAGCCGTCGGGTATAACAGTGCGGGCACACTTGAATTCCTCTATGACGAAATTGAGAAAAAATTCTATTTCATGGAAATGAACACCCGGATTCAGGTGGAGCATACGGTTTCCGAAGAGGTTTCGGGCATTGATCTGATGAAAGAACAGATCCGGGTTGCTGCCGGAGAGCCGCTTTCATTCACACAGGATGAACTGAGGATTACGGGGCATGCGATCGAGTATCGGGTGAATGCAGAGGATCCGTATAACAACTTCACACCGGCTCCGGGCCCGGTTGAAGCGGTTCATTTTCCGGGTGGCCCCGGTATACGCATCGATTCGCACGTCTATTCCGGGTATAACATTTCCCCTTATTACGACAGTATGATCGGAAAAATCATTGTTCACGGAAAAGATCGGGAAGAGGCCATCATGCGTATGCGCCGCGCGCTGGAGGAGTTCACCATCAGCGGTCCCCACACTTCGGTTCCGCTGGGGGAAGCACTGATGGCAGATAAGGCCTTTATTGACGGGACCTATAACACAGCCTATCTTGAAAAATTCATGCATGAGGTGTTTTTGAACGCATAGACTGCGGGGACAGCTGACAATGGAAAATGCTACAGGCAATGCGGTAATGGATATGCAGGAGTTGACTGTGGCACCTGAAATGTCCGGTTCTGAATACGGTCGGATCAGTATCAATCCCAACGTTTTTGCCATTATTGCGCACGAGACTGCAAAAGAAGTGCCCGGCGTGGTTGAGTTGCAGGGCTCGCTGGCCGACGGCATTGCGGGTATCATCGGAAAGAAGGCCAAGGATAAAGGGATTCGGGTCGAGGAAGAGCGGGATTTACTGACGGTTAATCTGACTGTGGTTCTCGAGTTCGGAGTGAATATCCCGGAGATCTGCCTGCAGCTGCAGGCCGCCGTTAAAAAGAGCATTGAGGAAATGACCGGAAAAGAGGTCTATGCCGTTAATGTGGTGGTTCAGGGCATTCGAAACAGTCGTACCGAAAAAAAAGCTCTCGAGGAATAGCGCGATGAAACGCACCGGAATAGGCAGTATACTTACTAACGCCGTGCTGCTGATTCTCGGTGGTGCACTGATCTACGGCAATACCTTTAACCGTGACCTCGGTATTAAAATCGGGGACATGATGGCCACGCCGTTCGGCAGTCTGATGCTGGGAGGTGTAATGATTGCGGCTGTGATTCTCGGCTGGGTGGCGCGTTTCGTCGGGAAAAAGGAAAAATTCATCGACTTCCAATCCGATGGCGGCTGCGTTGGGATCAGCACTAAGGCGATCAAGGACTTTATTGAACGCGTCGGCAAAGAGTTCGGTTCGGTCAAAAGTATTGACAGCCGGTTGAATCATAATAAAGGCGGCGTGGATATAGTCATCCGTGTAAAAGTGCTCTCCGGTACAAAGATCCCCGAACTTACACAAGAGCTGCAGCAACGCGTCCGCGAGCGTGTGCGCGAATCGCTCGGCATCGACGGTATCGGTAATATCACGGTGAAAGTGGCTGAAATTGTCGGAGAGCCTACGCGGAAAACCGCCGATACGCCGCCGGTTGAGGGGTAGAGGATATTTTTATGGATGTTGCAAAAATTCAGGCGGAGTCCCGTGCAGTTTCGGATCAGGTTTTTCGGGAACTGATCCCTGTTGTGGAGGATATTGCGGTTTTGATGGCAGATTGTCTTAAAGCCGGAGGAAAGGTAATGGCGTGCGGAAATGGCGGAAGTTCAGCCGATGCTCAACATTTTGCCGGCGAACTGGTGAATCGGTTTCTTATGAACCGGAGGCCCTACGCCGGTCTTGCGCTGAATACCGATGCATCGGTCATGACGTCGATCAGCAACGATTTTTCCTATGAAGAGATCTACTCGAAACAGGTGGAGGGGCTGGGGCGTTCCGGTGATATTCTGGTGGGTTTTTCAACCTCCGGGAATTCAGGAAATGTACTGAAAGCCTTTGAGGCAGCGAAAGAGCTGGGCATTAAAACCGTTGGTTTTCTCGGAGGAAGCGGCGGGAAAATTTTTCCGTTGTCTGATTACGCACTTCTAATTTCCTGTTCGTCACATACCCCGCGCATTCAGGAAGGGCATGAACTCATGATGCACCTGATTTGCGAGCGTGTGGAAGAATTGATGGAAAGCTGAGTTCGGCGATGCGTTGGTTTTTCGCCATAGCGGTATGGATTGCAGTGCTGATCAGCGGTTGCTCCACGATGATCAACGGTGTGCCGGATGGCCCGATTCATGCCGCATATCAGCCCCTCGGTGATCCTGAAGCGGAAGCCTTTTTTTTCCAATGTCTGGATAGCCTGGAAGAGCAATACGGAAAACCCGATATACCGGTGAAGGATGTGATTTTCCGGCGTTCCAGAAAAAATGAAACGGCCCGTCGCTACCGTATTGCTGAAGATTTTTCGCTGACGCAGTGCATCAATCCGGATAACGGGGAATTTGTGGTATACATTGGTGTGGATGCCGACGGGAAAAACTACTACCCCCTGTTGACGCACGAGTGCGGTCATTTCATCAATGCCCGGATCAAGGACTGGTATATAGAGGGATTTGCCACGGTATTTTCGGAGGAAATCTGCACGGAATTCAATAAACCTTGGGGAGACTGGGGGCGGCATTTTAACCGGTCCAGAAAAAATCCCTATGCGAGATCCTACCGTATGATGCGTGATCTGAAGGCGGCCTGTCCCGAGGCGTATCCGAAAATCATCCGTTTTACAAAAATAAACGGGCAAAGTTCGGAATGGCTTTGCATCGATATCGATGCCTGGCTGGAAACGCTCAGCAGTGTGCAATACGACGCGGCGCTTGAGATCATTGAACCTCATCTGAAGGTGCTTCGCAGGCACACCGCCTCCGGTTATACCATTGAGATTCCGTCCGCATTGAAATAAGGAGGCTGATATGCCGATGCTTAATCTGAAATGTACAAAGGAAATTCCTGCGGAGCTTCTGCCTGAGCTGTCCGGCCTGATCGCCGACGGCATGGGTAAGCCGGAGCAATACATCATGGTTGTTGCTGAAAAGACGACTGTTATGATGTCCGGGGTTGAAGGCGATGCCGCATTTGCAGAGGTCAAAAGTCTTGGCGGACTAAACGCGACGGTGAACCGGGCGATCAGCGAAGACCTGTGTGAACTGCTTCATAAGCAATTGGGCATTCCGCCGGAGCGGATTTATATCAATTTTCAGTCGCTCGAAAGGGACCACTGGGGCTGGAACGGATCAACATTCGGATAACGAAGGAGTGGGCCGTGCCATGTAGGTCGGGCCCGCCCTTCGCCTTATCCGCAGAACTTACTTTTTTCCTGAGTCTGGATGTTCTGTGTCTGGAGGCACTGTGAGTGCCGCAGAATGTTGTTGCTGTCGATGAATGCTCTGCCACTTTCCGTTTGAAAACCTCTGCGGTGTAAAGCACTATATTAATCATCATGGTAGAGATCATCAAAGGCGATATCACCGCATTAAAGGTGGATGCCATTGTGAATGCGGCAAATCCGACATTGCTGGGCGGCGGCGGAGTTGACGGGGCGATTCATCGTGCGGCAGGCCCGCGGCTGAAGGCCGAGTGCGCCATGGTCGGGGGCTGCCCGACCGGTTCAGCCAAGCTGACCGACGGCTATGATCTGCCCTCGCGATTTGTAATTCATGCGGTGGGTCCGGTGTGGCATGGCGGTTGTGAGGGGGAGGATGAACTGTTAGCTTGCTGCTACCGTACATGCTTTCAGCTGGCTGAGGAACACCGTATTAATTCGCTGGCCTTTCCATGTATCAGCACCGGCGTTTACAATTTTCCGTTTGAACGGGCCTGCGGAATTGCTCTGTGTGAAATTTTTCGGGCGCTGGGCGAGGGGAGCCGTGTGAGGCAGGTTTACTGCGTCTGTTTTTCCGACGAGGATTTGGAGCGGTATCAGCGGATTCTAGCCACCTTCGGGTAGGATCTTATCGATTTCTCCGGACTCGATCATCGGTTCCAGTTTTCGCCATCCGGCAATATGCCGGTCCCCGATGAAGATCTGGGGAACAAAGTCAACGGGTCCGCCGCAGCGGCGGTACATTTCCCGGGTATTGTCCGAGTCCACAAATTCATCGGCATCGGCGTCGTATTCGATGGCATAGGCGGTGAAGGTAATCCCGCGTTTGTGCAGGAAATCGATGGCTTCGGTGCAGAGACCGCAGACTTTGGCGTAGTAGATGTCAACATTCATGATGGTTTTACCATTTCAGCAGCAGACCGATATTATAGGACGGTCCGTCAAAATAATTTTCCTCAAGGTCATAATACCGCACCTCGGCAAGCGCTCCGATCCAGAGGAAGGTGGCTTCCACACCGATCTGGGCAAATACGCCGGAAGTATCGTCCATTCCGCCGGCATCGGAATCCATAAAATAATATCCGGCCCCCACACCGGCATAGGGCGAAATCATGAAGGGGAGGCGGACATTAATGGAGGCATCGAGGGGAATCATGTCTGTTTCAATGTCGTCGAAGTTTACATAACCGCCGCGCGCTTCAACGGCTCCGAAACCTAGAAAAGTTTTTTTCAGGCGCAGCCCGGCTCCTTGACCGGATGAATCTGCCTCCCAGTAGGTTCCATAGGCCGAAAGGCTGGTATCAGCGAGCGCGCACCCCGCGGCGATCAGAGCAGTACAAAGCAGTAAGAGTTTTTTCATGTGTGCATCCTCCTTGATTTTAAAAACAGAACGCTATCCAAAGTTCGGAAGCGCGGCAAGATTACGTTGCTACAGGTTCAGGGCCCGGAGATCGAGCTGGCCTTGAAGGATCGGCGGACACCAGAAATAGTTGCCGGTTACCGGCCGGGAAAAATTGAAGAGGGCATCGGTGATGCCGTCCTCGATGCCGACCATGCGGGCCAGCTGCACTTCGAAGGAGCGGAAATCGCGGCCGAAGGCCACGAAGTTGAGTCCTTCGGCCGAAGAGTCGGCCCAGGGCATGGAGCGTCGCATCATGAATGCTTCCGGGGTGAAGCTTTCCTTTTCGGTTCGTTTGGTGTGTGCCGATGGTGGAGCATCGGCGAGCTCTTCGTTATCGCTCAGCCGCCGGCCGATGGTGCGGTCCTGCTCGTTCGGGGAAAGGGCTTTAAAGCGGTTAAGGTTGTGTACCCAGGTCTGCACGGCGGCGCAGCTTGATCCGTCGAGGCCGGGACCGGCACCTTGCAGAAAGGCGGCGTCCTGTGCCGCTTGCCCTGCGGGATTTTCTGTGCCGTCTTCATAGTCGGTGAGATCACGGCCGGAGCCGTGTTTGAACGCATCGATCGTGTGAATGCATTCAAAGGCGTCCGAAAGCAGTCCTTTAAGGTCTCGGCTTCGGTTGATTAGAGCGCCGCGTTCCGCCCCGCGCAACCAGCACCAGAGAGCTGCGGGTGTGGAGGGAACTTCGATGCGCGCATCGGGAAGCGCCGGAAAAGTTCCAAGGTTTGGAAGGTCGGCATTCAGCTCCATGGCCAGTGAGCGGCCCACGCCGACCACCAGATCGGTTCCGTCGGCGATGGTTTTGAGGCGCAGGAGGGCTTCGGCCGGAGAGGTTCCGGGAATGCGTTCGAAGGTCAGGTAGCGTCCATGGGCGGGAAGGTCGTCTATAATTCCGGTCTGGTAATGTGTCATCGTTCTTTTCCTGTTGAATGGCGGGGCATTGTATATGCTCCAATAAAAGCAACGGGCGGAAAATAGTGGAAAATAAGGTGGTTTCGGCAGAGCGGATGCAGATTCCTGTGGTGGGTGTGCGGATGCGATTGGGCGACGATTAGCCTTTATTTTTGCCCGTTTTGCAGGGAATATTCGAAGCTTTCAGGCAATTTGAGAGGAAGATCTATGGCGGGGAAAAAAGCAGCGCTCGGACGAGGGCTCGATGTACTCATAAAGGATGGCACCACAGCCAAAAGAAAGGCTGTGGCTAAAAAAGCGCCGGTTAAAGCCGCACCGACAAAAACCGCTGAGGGCGAAGCCTCCGGCGTACGCGAAGTTCCGGTTTCGAAAGTGGTGGCCAGTCCGTGGCAGCCCCGGAGCGTGTTCGAGGCGGATGCACTCACAGAGTTGGTGGAGTCCATTAAGGTTCATGGGGTGCTGCAGCCGTTGCTGGTGCGTGAGGTGGGAACCAAGTTTGAACTGATTGCCGGTGAACGGCGGTTGCGTGCGTCCCAGGCGGCCATGCTTAAGCGTGTGCCGGTGATTGTGATTGAAGCATCCGATGAAAAAGCACTTGAAATTGCTCTGATTGAAAACCTGCAGCGCGAAGATCTGAACCCGATTGAAGAGGCCGAGGGGTATGCGCTGCTGCAGAAAAAATTCAATATGACACAGGATCAGGTTGCACGGCAGGTCGGGAAGGCGAGGGCTTCCGTCGCCAACGCACTGCGCCTGCTGGAGCTGCCGGACTCTATCCGGAAGTATGTGGCGGAAGGATTGCTTTCGGTAGGGCATGCAAAGGTGTTGCTGTCGCTCGAGACAGAGAAAGATCAGGCGATTCTGGCCCGCAAAGCGATCAAGGACGGCCTGTCTGTGCGGGCTCTGGAAAAGCTGGTGAAGAAGCTGACCATGCCTCCGAAAAAACCGCGGGCGGAAAAATCAGATCTGCCCGCCGATTATCTGCAGACGCTCACGGATGAGTTGCATCAGTATCTGGGAACAAGTATTCGGATTTCGCCTTCAAAAACGCTGGCGAACGGAAAAAAAGTGAGAGGGTCGCTGGAAATTGACTATCATGATAACGATGAACTCGACCGTCTGCTCACCGTCATCGGCTATGCGAGCGACCTTTAATCATGTCTGAAAAAGAAAATAACCGCGAAGCGATGGCGAAAGAATATGATGCCGTCCATAACCGTCTTTTTGTTATTGAAATTATCGTGCTGATTGCCCTGTTGGCGGTCTTTCAGTTCACAGGGGCATCAGCGGCCCTTGCAGCCGGGCTGGAGGCCCGGTTCGGTGCCGGCCTGTGGTTTGTGACGAATGCGGTATATACCGCCGTTGCGGTTTTTGGCTTTTCGGCATTTATGCTGCCGTTAACGTACTACAGCGGCTATGTGCTGGAGCATCATTATGAATTGTCGAACGAGACGTTCGGTGAGTGGCTGGGCGATTTTGTGAAGTCGCTGTTCATTGATATTCTGCTGGCCTCAGTGCTGTTTTCGGTTATCTATGGGTTGCTGCGGTGGATTCCCGAATGGTGGTGGCTGGCTGCCGCGGTGTTCTATATTCTTTTTTCAGTGGTTATCTCTACGCTAGCTCCGGTTTTGATTATGCCGTTGTTTCATAAGTTTGAGCCGCTGGAAGAAGGAGAGCTGACGGATGCGGTCCGGAAGATGATGGATGAGGCGGGGATTAAAGTGGTCGGAGTCTTTAAATGGGGACTGGAAGAAAAGACCACCACGGCTAATGCCGCATTTGCCGGATTCGGGAGAACCAAGCGCATTATTCTCGGTGATACGTTGCTGAGCGGCTATTCAAAGGAGGAGATTCTGGCCATTCTTGCCCACGAAGTCGGACACTATAAAAACAAGGATACCTGGCGTCTTATGGCTACCGCTTCTGTGCTGGCTTTGCTGGGATTTTTTGTGGCGAATTTTTGTCTGATCCAACTGACCGGGCTGCTGAATCTGGGTGCAATTTATGATATAGCGGCTGCACCGGTGTTTATTTTCTGTCTTTTCGTTTTCTCTCTCATTTCGATGCCGTTTTCCAATATGCATTCGCGCCGGAGGGAATTCGCGGCAGATGCCTATGCGGTGGCGACGATGGGTTCTGCCGATCCGTTGGTTTCCGCCCTTGAAAAACTGGCCGATCAGAATCTTTCCAACAAAGAGCCTGCGGCCTGGATCGAATTTCTGCTGCACAGTCATCCCTCGATGGTACGGCGTATTGATCGAGCCCGCAACGGCTGACCCCTGCCATGAAATATGCATAGTGACGCCCAGAGTGCGCGGAAAAATCCCGGAGAATCAGGATTCTTTTCGCGGGAAGCCGTCGGTAGCGTTCCGTGGATGATTATCGGCAAGCTGGTGCTGTTTTTTGTCTATTTCGGGATCAGCATGCTCACGGTGAACGGGCTGGGCAAAGAGAAATATGGGGTCTACAGCCTGATGACCAATATTTCTCAGTATATGGTCGTGTTGTGCAGCCTTGGGCTGGGTGCGGCGCTGATGCGCTATATCCCGGAGCTGGCCGCCCGCCGGAATAAGCGAGGTCTGCAGCATCTGCTTTGGAAATCGGCGGTTCTTCAGTTTACGGCGGTGGTGCTTGTTGCCACAGTTCTGATTTTATTGCGCACGCCGCTGCAGCGTCTTTTTCTGGCAGAGCATATTGAGCATTTTGATTTTTATCTGATGCTGGCCTGCGGATTTGCAGTCCTGCTGTTGCTGAAGGATTTTGTAGGCACGGTATTTACCTCACTTTTTAAAACCCGCATTGTGGCGATTCTGTCCATGATACATGGTGTCGTCTGGCTGGTGCTGCTTTATGTCTGGCTGAAGTACCGGCCGGAGGTGGGGGCCGTCTTTTTTGTGCAGATGCTTTCCATCACTTCGTTCTATTCGTTCGGCGCGGTACTGCTGTACCGCCATATTCACAGTCTGCCGTGGAGTGCCGATGAAACCGGCATTGGAAAACGACGCACACTGGCCTTCTCCGGGACGGTTATGCTCAGCACGATTCTGCGCATGGTAATGTTTAAATATTCCGAGGTGTTTTTTATTGCTGCGATCGGCGGGGCCACCCTGGCCGGTGTTTATGATCTCGGTTACACACTCCCGTATACCGTTATTACGTTTCTTCCTCTCGCCTTGCTTCCGATTTTTACGTCAGCGTTCGCGGAGGCTTATGTGCGGGATCGGAGTTGCCTGGGCCGGCTGATCAGCTCTTATTATAAAATACTGATGCTGCTGGCGCTTCCGGTCGGTATTCTGGGGGCTTTTTTTGCGCCGGATGCCTATCGGATTCTATATAAAGGCGAAATGAACGAGGCCGGGGCTTTGGCCGCGATATTCTGCATTGTTTTACTGATGCCGCTGTTTTCCATGCCGCTCTCTGCCGCCATTAAAGCAAAAGAGAAAGTCCTGCATATGGTGCCCATGCTCATCCTGCAGATTGTGGTGAATCTGTTTCTGGACTGGCTGCTGATTGTGAAGCTTCGAATGGGGGTCTGGGGCGGAATCAGTGCGGTTGCGGGGACTTTTATCTGCACCATTCCGTTCCGTACAATGGTGATCCGTCGCGTGCTTGGAGGCGTCTATTTCCCGGCCGCTTTTTTCTTTCGTATAACCCTCGTTCTGATGCTGCTGGCGTGGTTGCTGCACCTATTGACCGATAAAATTGAGCTTTTCCTGTGGATGGAAAATCAGTGGCTGAACATCGGCCAGTTGTTTCTCATCGGCATCATTTATGTGCTGATTTTTGTGCTGTGTATCCGTCGCCTGCGGCTGGTCCGCAGGGAGGATATTGAAGATTTTCAGGCTCTGGATATTCCGCGTTTAAATACGGTGCTTCAGTTTCTGGTAAAATAATACCCTGTTTGATTAATGCTCGGTATAAACCTCGTAGTCCAGAATCTCCAAAGTTTCACCACGGAGGACCCAGAGGAACACGGAGGAAGGACTCTGTGTTCTCCGAGTCCTCCAGCGGAGCGGGTGGTCAGTATGTTTCAGCAAGTGGTATAAAACCGCCCCGGAATCCGGAGCGGTTTCGGCAGCGGATCCTTTAGGCGTCTTCAAGCACCCGCAGATCGAGTCCTTCGGTCATTCCTTCGGTGTCGCTTCCGTATTGCTTCATGTGCGGAGAGGCAAGATGCGCCTGCAATGCCTCTCTGGAAGACCATTTTTCGATGACTGTCAGGATATTCGGATCTTTGGTCTGAATGTCGATGCCGCTGTCGGTATCGGCAGTCAGGGTGTATTGTATGCACCCGTCTTCCGCCAGTACATTCGGGATGTTGGCCTTGAAGATTCGGGTGAATTCTTCCCGGTGCTCCGGTTTGACTTTGATGAATGCAATCACATGAACCATGGTTTTGTTATTTCCTTCCTGTTGCAGTTTCGTGTCGTGACTGGATGCCAGCAGCCGGCTTTTGAGCCGGGCATATTCCGCATCGCTGATAATCTTTTTCGTATGCGCTTCATGCAGATCGAGCAGTTCCCGGCCCACCGCATGCTGCTGCGTGGTTGAAAAACGGGTGATGTTACAGCCGGAAAGCAGGCTGATGGCGGTCAGTGCTGTGAACAGGGCGATTGCGTTTTTCATGTTCATCTCCTATCAGTTATTCGTAGAACGTTGTGATGACATTCCAGGCCTCTTCCGCTTTGTCGCAGAAGGTAATGATTTCAAGGTCTTCTGGGCTGATCAGGCCGCACGCGGCGAGATATTCCCAGTTCACCAGTTTTTTCCAATGTTTGGAATCAAAGAGGATCACCGGCATGCGGTCGATTTTTTTGGTCTGGATCAGGGTGAGTGCTTCAAACAGTTCATCAAAGGTGCCGAAGCCGCCCGGAAAAATCACCACTGCTTTTGCGCGCTGCAGGAAATGCATTTTTCGCATGTGGAAATAGTGGAACTCAAAGTTCAGTTCGGGGGTCACATAAGGATTTGCTTCCTGCTCGAACGGCAACTGGATATTCAGCGAGATTGATTTGCAGTTGGCTTCATCGGCACCGCGATTTCCCGCCTCCATGATTCCGCCGCCGCCACCGGTTACGATGACATATTCGCAATCATGATTGTTTTGGGAGGTGGTGCTGATGAGGTGTGAAAGTTTCCTCGCTTCTTCGTAGTAGGAAACCAGCCCGGCGAGATTCTGGTTTTTACATTCATCGGCCGTTTCCGGAGAGGGGATTCGTGCGCTGCCGAACAGGACGATGGTGGATTTGACGCCCTGCTCCTGCATCGTCACTTCCGGATGCAGGTATTCGAGCTGCAGCCGTACGGGGCGGCAATAGGGCGAGTTCAGGAAGGAGATGTTTTCATAAGCTTTAGGTGGTGCAATCATTGATTCTCCGGATTCATGTTTTCAGTTTAACCGCAGGGGCTTCGCGGACGGCGGGATTGACATTGAAAAAATCGCGGGGTTTAAAGTCGAAGCCGTTGGCGATCAGGCTGCTGGGAAAAGCTTCGCATTTATTCCGGTAGTCGCGGACATTCCCGTTGTAGAAGCGGCGCGCGGCCTGAATGCGGTCTTCGGTATTCACCAGTTCCTGCTGCAACTGTAAAAAATTACGGTCCGCCTTCAGGTCCGGATAATCCTCGGCAATGGCCATCAGGCGCTGGACGCCGGCCACCAGTTGTTTTTCAGTGCCGGCCTGATGGTCGATACTTCCGTGGTCGGCATGGCACTGATTGCGAAGCGTGATGACCTGTTCGAGGGTTTCCTGCTCGTGGCGGGCATACCCTTTTACAGTTTCCACGAGGTTGGGAATCAGTTCATAGCGCCGCTGCAGTTCGGTGTCCACATCGCTCCAGGATTCGGAAATATGATTCCGCAGCGCCACCAGCGTGTTGTAGGTGGCAATGGCCCAGATGACCGGAATCAGGGAAATAAGGAGAAAAGGAATCAGCACCAGCACGGGTCAGTCCTCGAAGAGATAGTTCGGCATCAGCTTCCGGATTTCAATCAGGCGATCCAGGTGGGGGCGGATCTCCTCAACCTTCAGTTTCGTGTTATAGCCGACAGCCAGCTGGTTCTGATCGAGCTCAATATTGATATCCCGATGATTCAGCAGGAATTCCATCATGCGCGCGTTACAGAAATCGTAGGCAAATTTTTTATCTTTGCAGCGGACAACAAACGATTTTGAAAACTCATGGCTTTCAAAGTCGATATCGTCATAGCCCACGGCCTGGGCGATTTTTGAAAAGAGGCCCTCTTTGGCAATGGTCAGTTCCGGAAAAAACTTCGGCAGTGTAAGGATGAAGAACGAAAAGTGATGGTGGTGGGTTTTGCGTTTTCCATCGGAATCGGTGGAATGTGTCTCATAGTGGTAGTCAAACGCCGCGATGTCGTGATCGCGGTAGTTTCCGGCCAGCATATTGTAGGCATAGCGGTTGGAGCCCTGACGCAGCTTATCAAGAAAGCTGTAGCGGTCGGCCAGTTGATAATTCCGTTCATGCCGGAAATCCAGCCCGAGCTCCTCGGCCAGCAGGGTCATGTCGTCGCGGCGCTTTTTTCCCGCCCAAATCCCCCAGATAACCGCCCCGATAATACAGATTACAGCAATGATGGCTCCGCCCATAAAACTTCTCCTGAAAAATTACATTCATTTAAGCGGTTTGCGGGGCGGATTCCGATTATAATTTCGTTCACAGTTTACAAATAAAGGCGGGTGGGAAATATTCCCACATCCATGGATTTAAAACCCCTCCAGTTTGGTTCTGTTACGGTCGACTTTCCGGTGCTGCTCGCCCCGATGGCGGGCTACACCGATGCGGCGATGCGCACGCTCTGTCTGGAGCAGGGCGCCGGTGCGGTTTACACGGAGCTGACGAGCGCCGAGGGCATTCGGCGCGATTCGCAGAATACGTTTGCCGCGCTGAAAACCGCAGGCGGCGAACATCCGATTGCCGGGCATATTTTCGGGCGCGATCCGGAGGCGATGGCCGAGGCGGCAAAATATGTCGAGCAGACGGGGCAGTTTGACTGGATTGATCTGAATTGCGGCTGTCCGGTGAAAAAGGTGGTTTCGCGTGGGGCGGGAGCGGCGTTGCTGAAAGATCTTCCAACCCTTGGAAAAATGATTTCCAGGGTTCGGAAGGCGGTTTCGCTGCCGCTGTCGGTTAAGACGCGGATCGGATTTAATCAGGATACGGCCGACCACCTGGATATTGCCCACACGGTGGAGGAAAGCGGCGCGGATATGATTGCGGTGCACGCGCGGCTGGCCAAAAATTTTCACGGCGGAGATCCGGATTATGAAAAGCTGGGCGAAATGAAGCAGCTGCTGAACATTCCAATCCTTGGAAACGGCGGCGTCCAATCGTTGGAAGATGCGGAACGGATGGTGAGGATCTCCGGCGTGGACGGCGTGATGATCGGGCGCGGTGCGATTGGGAATCCGTGGATCTTTGATTCGATTCGGCGGGGAGGGACGGATGCGTGCGATACGGTGCGGCCTGCTTCCATCGGGCTTCAGGAAAAGCGGGAAATGATGGCCGAACACCTGCGCCGGCTGGTGGAATTGAATGAGAAAAAACAGGAAATCTCCGCGCGGGCGAAGCGGTATACCGCCGAAGAGGCCGCGTGTATTCAGTTTCGCACCCATATTCCCTATTATGTGAAAGGGCTGTTTGGGAAGAAACAGTTGCTTATGAAACTTGCGCGCCTTATGACCGTCGGGGCAATCATGGAAGAAATCGATAGACTGGTTGAAAAGAATCAATCGTGCGAGGCACGTTAAGGATAAGAATGAGTGAAGAACTGGAAATGAATGTCGGGACCCAGCCGCTGGATGCGGTGATGACCGAAAAGGGCATTAAGAATAATGATCTGGTTGCGATTGCGCCGCCGGGATTTATTAATCATAAGCAGATTCAGAAGGGCCGGAAAGGGCGTCGGCTGACGATGCATATGCAGCAGAAGATTCTCGATACGCTGAATATTTACAGTGCCCCGGAAAGTTATGAATGGGAAGACCTGTTTACTTACCGCGGGAAAAAGGATCTCTGAGCGGGACGGAGCATCTTGCTTCGTTGTGCAGGTTGAATAATGTGATGCTTACGAAGCGGGAAGCTTGGTAGGTATTGAAGGAAAAAACTATGGCGAAACAGTGGATCAATGTGGCGGGCGCGCGGGAGCACAACCTGAAGGATGTGCATGTTAAAATTCCGCGTGATGAACTGACGGTGGTGACGGGGCTGAGCGGATCGGGAAAATCGTCGCTGGCGTTTGACACAATCTATGCAGAGGGGCAGCGCAAATATGTGGAGAGCCTTTCGGCCTACGCGCGTCAGTTTCTCGGCCAGATGCAGAAGCCGGATGTGGATTATATTGAAGGGCTGTCGCCGGCAGTTTCGATTGAGCAGCGTACGGCCGGATCGAACCCGCGGTCGATCGTGGCCACGACGACGGAGATTTATGACTATCTGCGCCTGTTGTTTGCAAGCATCGGAAAACCGCATTGCTACAAATGCGGAAAACCGGTGACGAGTCAGAGCGCGGAGGAGATTGTTGAGCAGCTGATGCAGCTGCCGGCCAAAACCAAACTGATGATTCTTGCGCCGTATGTGCGGGGCCGAAAAGGCGAGCATGTTGAGGTTTATGAAACGATGCGCAAGCAGGGTTTCGTACGGGCGCGTGTGGATGGCGAAACCTATGAAATTGAAAAAGTCCCGAAGCTGAAGAAAACGTTCAAGCATACGATTGAAGCGGTGGTGGATCGCTTGGCGATTAAGGATGATATCCGCAGCCGCATGACGGATTCGGTGGAGTTGGCGCTGGGCGAGGCGGACGGGCTGGTGACGGTTTTGATTGCCAAAGAGGATGGCAGCTGGGAAGAGAAAATGTTCTCGGAGCACAATGCCTGCCTTGATTGCGGTATCAGTTTCGACAAATTGGAGGCGCGGCATTTTTCGTTTAACAGTCCGTATGGAGCCTGTCCGACGTGCCACGGTCTGGGTACGCAGATGGTGTTCGATGAAGACCAGGTGATTCCGGATAAAACGATGGCGGTGGAATCATGCGTTCATCCGTGGCGCTACGGCGGGCGGCGGATGATTGTTTATCATAAAAAACTGCTGCAGGCGGTGGCGGCCAAAAACGGGATTGATCCCGCGACGCCGTTTAATGAATTGCCGAAAAAGGTGCAGCAGCAGATTCTACACGGCACGGGCGATGAGCCGATTGAATATTATATGCGCCGCCGCCTGATCTCCAAACCGTTCCCGGGGGTCTTCAATATGCTGATGGACCGGGTGGAGAATAATGAAAGCGAAGCGATGAGCCACTGGCTGCGCGGCTACATGACCCGATGCATCTGTCCCGACTGCAACGGTGCCCGGCTGCGGCCGGCGGTGTTGGCCTGTCGAATGAACGGGCGGAATATCCGGGAGATTATATCGGACTCGGTGATTGATTCGCAGCGGTTTTTCCAATCGTTGGAACTGACGAAGCAGGAAGAGCTGATTACCAGGGAAATCCTGAAGGAGATTCGGGCACGGCTCAGTTTTATGGTGAACGTGGGGCTGGACTATCTCAACCTTGACCGCGAGAGCGGAACGCTTTCGGGCGGCGAGGCGCAGCGTATTCGGCTGGCCACGCAGATCGGTGCGGGGCTGGTGGGTGTGGTTTATGTGCTGGACGAACCGAGTATCGGGCTGCATCAGAAGGATAATGACCGGTTGATTCAGACGTTGCAGGGGCTGCGGGATCTGGGCAATACGGTGATCGTGGTGGAGCACGATGAGCAGACGATTCGCACGGCGGATTTTGTAGTCGATATGGGTCCGGCGGCGGGACGGCATGGCGGTGAGGTGGTCTTTGCGGGGCGGACTGATAAGCTGATGAAGGCGGATACGCTGACGGCGAAATATCTTCGCGAAGAGCTGAAGGTGGAGATTCCGGAAAAGCGGACGAAGCCGTACAAAGGCTGGATCGAGCTGAAGGGGGCGGAGGCGAATAACCTGAAAAAGGTGAATGCCAAGTTCCCGTTGGGGCTTTTTACCTGTGTGACCGGAGTTTCGGGCAGCGGAAAAAGTACGCTGACCGACTACACGCTGAAGCGCGCGCTGGCGCGGCATTTCAACGGATCGAAGGATACACCGGGTAAGCATAAAGAGGTAAAAGGGCTGGAGCTGGTGGATAAAATGATTGTGATCGATCAGTCGCCGATCGGCCGAACACCGCGGTCGAATCCCGCGACTTACACCGGGGCCTTTACGGATATTCGCGATCTGTTTGCGACGCTGCCGGCATCGAAGATGCGCGGTTATAAACCGGGGCGTTTCAGTTTTAATGTGAAGGGCGGTCGCTGCGAACGCTGCAAGGGCGACGGTATCCTGAAGATTGAGATGCATTTTCTGCCGGATGTGTATGTGCCGTGTGAGCAGTGTAATGAAAAGCGGTACAATAAGGAGACGCTGGAAGTTCATTATAAAGGCAAGAGTATTGCCGATGTGCTGGATATGACGATCAGCGAGGCGCTGGACTTTTTTGAGGCGGTGCCGAAGATTCAGCGGAAGATGAAAACGCTGTGCGATGTGGGGCTTGGTTATTTGAAGCTGGGGCAGCCGGCGACGACCCTTTCGGGCGGTGAGGCGCAGCGGGTAAAGCTTTCGACGGAGCTGAGCAAACGGTCGACGGGGCAGACGGTGTATATTCTCGATGAGCCGACGACCGGTCTGCATTTTGCGGATGTGCACAAGCTGTTGGAGGTGCTCGAGCGTCTGCGTGATGAAGGCAATACGGTCATCGTGATTGAGCATAACCTCGATATGATCAAGCGGGCGGACTATATCGTGGATATGGGCCCGGGCGGCGGAGTGAACGGTGGAAAGGTTGTTGTTTCCGGTCCGCCGGAAAAGATTGCAAAATGTGAAGGATCCTTTACCGGTCAGTATCTGAAGGAGTTGCTTTGATCGAAACCATTAGTTCATTTCTTTCATCGGGATCATCCTGCGCGATTCTCGGAACGAATGGATCGGGCAAGAGTCTGCTTGCGGTTGAGCTTTTCCAGAGGTCGGACGTTTTGTGTTCGCTGGTGTCGCTGGAGCAGCATCTTGAGGTGATCGAGGAGGAGCGCCGGAACGATGATTCGGATTTTATGAATTGTCCGGACCCGGGGCGTTCGGTGCGGCAGTTTGTTTCCGAGGGCGGGGCGATTACGCCGGAAATCGAGCGGCGCTTTAAGCAGCTGGGCATGGAGTCGATTCTCGGGCGGGGCCTTCGTTTTCTTTCGACCGGGGAGTTTCGTAAGGCACAGCTGGTGCGGGCGCTGGCGGAAAAGCCGAAGCGCCTGATTCTGGATGAACCGTTCGACGGGCTGGACGCGGGGTCACAACAGGAACTGACTTCGGTACTGAACCAGCTGGCAACCGAGGGGCTGCAGCTGGTGCTGTTGCTGAATCGGGTGGATGAAATTTGTGATGCGGTTCAAAATATCTTTCTGATTGATGAGTCGGGGCTGGTGGGCCGGGTGGAGGCCGGGGAGGAGCTGGAGCGTTTTTTCAGAATGCATGAGCTTCCGGCAGTGCTGCCGGAGCCGCCGGAGCGGGCACGACTGATTCTTGAATCGGGGTCCCCTTTAATCGAGGTGAAAAATGCACGGGTGGCCTATGGGGGGCGTCCGGTTTTCGAGGGATTGAACTGGCGGGTGGAGCGCGGTGAACACTGGCAGATTTACGGCCCGAACGGTTGCGGGAAAACGACGCTGCTGGATATGGTGAGCGGAGATTTGCCTCAGCTGTATGCCAATGATATTACGGTGTTCGGAACCCGGCGGGGTTCGGGGGAGAGCGTGTGGGATATAAAAAAATATATCGGCCATGTGTCGTCGGCGGTGCAGGTGAATTACCGGGTGGCGACGTCGATTCTGAATGTGGTGATCTCGGGGCTTCATGACTCGATCGGAGTTTATCGCAGCCCGTCGCCGCATGAAATACGGTGCGCAAAGGAGTGGATCAATCTGCTGCATCTGGGACATAAAATGGAGCAGCCGTTGCGGCGGCTTTCGTATGGGGAACAGCGGATGGTTCTGATTGCGCGGGCCATGATCAAGCGGCCGGAACTGTTGATTCTGGATGAGCCGTGTCAGGGTCTGGATGAAGTGAACCGGCGGACCGTTTTGAATCTGATTAATTCGATTGGTGAAAACAGCGGTACAACGTTGCTGTATGTTTCACACCATGCCACGGATAGAATTCCGTGTATTAAACGGCAACTGAAGATGGGGAATAATTATGCCGAATATGCATAAAGTTGAAGTGAAAGAGAGTCCGATTCACGGACGCGGGGTCTATGCGAAAAAAAAGATCAAGGCGGGGGTGAAAATCGGCACCTATCATGGCGATGAAACCGGTGAGGACGACACCTATGTGCTGTGGGTTACGGATGAGGATGGAAAAGAATATGGAATTGATGGAACGTCGGATCTGAAATTTCTGAATCACTCTCAGGAGCCGAATGCCGAGTTTGACGGGGATGAACTTTATGCATTGCGCGATATCCTTCCCGGGGAAGAGATCACGTTTCACTACGGTGAAATTTTCGAGGAATGGCTCGCGTCGATCGTGGATGAAGATTAGGTCGTTTTAAAACCGAGCGCTTTGCATTTTCGGGTTAGGTCACTGGATGCATTATGCAGCCTGAGTTCCGTATTATGGAATTCGCGGCGTATGCGGTAGTTTTTTCTAAGTTGGTCAAATCTGCGCGCGCGGTCGATTTCACAGTGAACGGCGGCCTCGCGGATCAACCGATCGTCCTCTTCGATATTGTATACGCGGCGAATGATATCGAGCAGGATTTCTTCGTCGTTGCGGCCGGCGCAGTCGATTTCAATTTCCGGGACCTCCGGTGTCGGAAGTGAAGCGGAAATATCCCACGTTTTCCGAAGTTCGAAAAAGTTGCAGAGTTCGTTATAGCAGGCAACGGTGCCGTTGAGTTTTCCTTCGTAGGAATGGCCGGCAATGTGGGGCGAGGCGAGGTCGGCCAGTTTAAGTACATCGGTTCGGAAGGCGGGCTCCGGCGACCAGACATCGATGATGGTCTGCGCAACGGCTCCGCTGCTTTTGGCATCGAGCAGGGCGTCGTAATCGCAGACACTGCCGCGGGCGGCGTTGATGAAAACGGCTCCGGGTTTCATTTGCTCAAAAAAGAGCCAGTCGGCCATGCGCTCGGTCGGCCAGGGTTTGTGTTTCACCAGCGGGACGTGAAGGGTGACAATATCGGATTCGGCGAGCAGGTTTTCCAGAGGTTGGAAGTCGGGATCGGCTGAAACGGCGGCCAGCGGCGGATCGTTGCGCAGGACATTCATGCCGAGGGCGTGGCATTTTTTGACGACGCGGCTTCCGACGTTGCCGCAGCCGATGACGCCGATGGTTTTATTTTCGAGGCTGAAGCCATGGCGGTGCCCGAGCGTTAGCAGACCGGCGACCAGATACTCTGAAACGGAGTTGGCGTTGCAGCCCGGGGAGGCACACCAGTAAATACCGTTCCGTTGCAACCAGTCACTGTCGAGGTGATCGGTGCCGGCCGTAGCGGTGCCGACAAATTTAACCGGAGTTTCGCGCAGCAGTTCTTCCGTGGCTTTGGTTTTTGAACGGATGATGAGTGCATCGGCATCGAGCAGATCGTTGCGGCAGATTTCCCGGTCGGGGATCACCACGGTTTCGCCGGCATGGGAAAATGCACGGTCTCCCAGGAGTACAGTTTCTGCACATATAATTTTCATATGGGGATTCTCTGCCGATCAAGAAATATGCACAAGTTCCAATCTCTGGAAAAAATCAGATTTTCTGGCTTTGCTGTTGTTCGCGGAATTGCTTTTCGCGCATGGCGGGGTGGTGCTTTGTGTGGTTGTGGTGCCGTGCGTGGGTGGAGTTTTTCTTCCAGAGATGGGTGTGCCAGAATTTTGCTGTGGCCAGAATAACCAGAAACAGACAGAGAATTCCGGTGATGATGAAAGTCAGTATGCCGCGCTGTTTCCAGATGCCGGTTCCGTCCTCTTGCGAAAAAAAGGACATCGCGGTGAGGGGTCCGATCAGCAGCACCAGAAAAAATGCCGTAATCACGGCGGGGTGCGGGCGCATAGTAAAATGTGGAACTTTTCCTTGTTGCATGTTGTTACCTGAAAAATGGTGGACGAGGAGGGACTCGAACCCTCACGCTGTTGGGCACGGGAACCTAAATCCCGCGTGTCTACCAATTTCACCACTCGTCCATGAAAAAAGTGTTGAGAAGATAGTGGGCACTGCGGTGCGTGCTCAAGTCAATTTATTCGGTTTTTCCAGATGGTCTGAAGTTCCCGAATCGCGCTGCGTGGATTCGTTGACGAATTGACAGCACTGACGACGCAATAGTTTGTGGCCCCTGCCTGCAGGACAATATCCAGATTGCCGGAATGAATGCCGCCGATCACTGCTGCCGTAAGCGGGACTTCGGCGGCAATTCGTCCCGCTTCGGTGATGCCGACGACCGGAGCGGTATCGGATTTGGTTGAGGTGGGGAAGACGGGGCCGATGCCGATGTAGTCGGGTTTTTGTTCCAATGCCTGAAAAGCCTGATTTCTGCTGTGGGTCGAAAGGCCGAAGATTTTGCCTTTTTTTGCCCAGCGTTTGCGCGCCTCGGTCAGGTTAAGATCGTTCTGTCCCAGGTGGATACCGTCGGCATCGCAGTCCATGGCGCTTTCAAGATCGTCGTTGATGATGAGGCGGGTGGCCGTTCCGGAAGTGATTGATTTGAGCCGTTTGCCCATGTCGACCATGTCGCTTCGTGCCGCGTTTTTCATACGCAACTGGAGATATCGTATGTTTTCGGCCACAGCGGCTTCGGTGCAGGCTTCATAGCCCGCGACCGGGTCGGTGAGAATAAGATAGAGTCCAAAACTGTTGTTCATCTTCAAAATATAGGGTAAGTATCTTTGGTTTGATATATTTAATTGTGAAAGCTTGGAAGCAGTTGTTTCCTGTTTATTAGGGTGAGGTTGTTATGGGGTTTAAAGCGTGTTTAATTGCATTCGTTGTTTTTTCTTTGTGTGTGGTGACAAAAGCGGAACTGCATGAATTTAATTTGCCGGACGGACGATCTATAAAGGCCGAAATTGTTGATTTTAACGGAAGGCTTGGATTGGTTGAATTGCGATTGGAAAACGGAAAGGTGAAGAAGGTGAAACCCGCTTTATTTGTGGAGGCCGACCAGGCCTTTATTAAAAACTGGGCGGAGCTTTCCGGATTCCGCAGTCCCTCTTCTTTCAAGGTCAGTGGAAAAAAGAAGCAGATCGAGAAGTGGAAAAATGAGGAAGAGGGTCAGATTCGTTACAGTGATGGAAGTGTTGAAACGGAAGTTATTAGTGTCGAGAAATTTGAAAAATTCAATTATGAGCTGTTGCTGGAAAATAGAAATGCCACTTCGCTTGAAGGGATAACCCTTAAATACTGCATTTTTTACGAGCAGAGTGTGGCGAGCGGATCGGGGACAAAACGGAGTGAGGCCGTTATGAATCAAAAAGTGGTTTCCGGAGCGATGGATGTTCCTGCCTTGAAGGCAAACGGTAAGGCCGTCTTGACGACAAAACCGGTCGTTATTCATGAAAAAGAGTGGTCTGGGGACTATCTGTATGCCGGAGGCGATCCGATTAAAGAACAGGGCGATATTCATGGTGTCTGGATTCGGGTCTCCATGACCGGAGCGGATGGCGAGCCGGTTATACGCGACATCTATGAACCTTCAGGTATACAGGGAAAGTTCACCTGGAAAGAATAAACGCAACATCGGATCGGTGCACCTGGAATAAAAAAACGATGAGCAGGGAATGAGCAGTTCTGCACCAAAAAGTGGAATCATTCATCAATGAATGCTGAAGGATGAAACGCTGAAGCAACCGCGTCCACCGAGGTGAAAATATTCCGGATGACCAAGCCCGTGGTCCATGAGAAGTTTGAATTTAATCGGTCTGATGATCAGGTGATACGATTGAGCAATGTCTTTACATCATCAATACTTTCGGTGCGCATGAGGTTGGCGCGAAGTTCGGCGGCGCCGTTGAAACCTTTAGAGTAGATGGAATAGTAGCGGCGCAGGATGTGGAAGTTTTTTGAGCCCTGCCAGACGCGGTCGAACAGTTCCGTGTGTTTCCAGAGCATCTCGAGTTTTTCCTCTTTGGTACGCTCGCGCTGTTCTTCCATGAAGAGCCAGGGGTTATTGAAAATGCCTCGGCCGATCATCGCTCCGTCGAGGCTGAACCTTTTGCATTTATTCCGCGCTTCTTCCAGGGATTGAACATCGCCGTTTCCAAGGATTGGAAGATTCAGGCCGCGCTCATCGCGAAGCGTTACGGCTTTGGCGATTTCGGACCAGTCGGCCAGTCCGTCGGACATTTGTTTCTGGGTGCGGCCGTGAATAGTCAGTGCCGCGGGCTCGGTTTCGAGGACGTGGCTGATCCACTCTTCGGTCTGGACGGTTTTCAGGCCGATGCGGGTTTTTACGGAAACGGGAAGATCGGAGGCTTCTTTGCAGGCCTGGATGATTTCCTTGGCCAGCGCGGGATTGCCGATCATGCCGGAGCAGCTACCGCGGCGGACCACTTTGGGCACCGGGCATCCCATGTTGATGTCAATACCGTCGAATTCCATTTCGTCGGCAATCTCTTTGATGACGGTCTGGTAGTGTTCCGGTGTATTGCCCCAGATCTGCGCCACGATTTTGACGTTCTTTTCTTCCAGCAGTTTGCGCTCTTCGTCCGTAACGCGCAGGCGGTGGATGACGCGCTTACGTGCTTTCGGATGGACCAGTCCATCGGTTGAAACAAACTCCGTCATTACCACGTGAATGGCTGACGGGTCCGCCACATCGAGCAGCAGTTCGCGCAGGACGGTGTCGGTGACGTCTTCCATCGGCGCAAGCGCAATGATGGGTCGATCTATGGAATTCCAGAAGCTCATTGAAATTTTAAATTTGAAACCTGAAAGAGCTTCAGGTTTCAACGTTCCGGTTTCAGGCTAATGCCGGTTCTTTGGCACCCTGGATTTCGATTTCGAACCCGGCGTCTTCAATCATTTGTTTGTCCTGTTCATATTCTGCGCCGCCGGTAGTGAGATAGCCGGCGGTGAAGATGGAGTTGGCGGGATAAAGAGCGAGAGACTGCAGACCGCGCAGCGTTTTTTCGCGCCCGCCTGCCGCGCGGATTTCCGCGGTCGGGCAGACGAAGCGCATCATGCAGAGCGCGCGGATGCAGTCGTTCGGGGTCAGCGGATTGGGTTTTCCGGAGAACGGGGTGCCCGGGCGCGGATCAAGAAAGTTGACCGGTACGGAATCAACGTCGAGATCGGCCAGCGCAAAAGCGAGGTCGACGCGATCCTGCAGGCTTTCGCCCATGCCGTAGAGCCCGCCGCAGCAGAGATCGAGGCCGACTTTTTTAGCGGTTTTGGCCGTGTGGATGCGTTCTTCGAAATCATGGGTGGTAACCACTTCCGGAAAAAAGTTTTCGGAGGTTTCGAGGTTGTGGTTGAAACGGTTGACGCCCGCCTCTTTCAGTTGTTTGGCTTTTTCTTCGGTCAGCAGGCCGAGGGAAGAGCAGATTTCGAGATTTGGATATTTCTGTTTAATCTGCCGGGTGGCTTCGCAGACGACTTCGAGTTCTTTCGGGCTCGGGGCGCGGGAGCTGGCGACCATGCAGTAGCGCTTGGCGTTGCGGTCGACTGCGGCCTGGGCGCCTTCCACGATGGTTTCGACGGTCTGCATGCTGTAGCGCTCGACGTCGTTTTTATATTTTGAGGACTGCGAGCAGAAGGTGCAGTCTTCCGGGCAGATGCCGCTTTTTACATTCTGCAGCAGGTGGATTGATACGGTTTTTCCGAAGTGTTTTTTTCGGATTCTGAATGCGGCCTGGGCGATCTCCAACAGTTCATCGTTAGAGGATTCCAAAACAGCGAGTGCTTCTTCTTTGGTTATTTTTCCGCCGTTCAGTACGCGGTCGCCAATTGCTTTCCAATCCATTTGTTCTCTCCAAAAGGGGGTTAAGAGCGCGCATATTATCACGCAAACGGAGCTTGTAAACTGTGCAAAGCGTGAAATGTGATCAATATAGTCAGTATTATAATTTGACTCTGTTTGCGCGAAGAGTAGGTTTTGTCGCGATGTATCGCTAGGGGTGCCCGGTTTAAGAGGAGGCGGGCTGAGAATAACCCTTGGAACCTGTACGGATAATGCCGGCGTAGGGAAGCGAATCTTTTGCTTGCCGCTCCGCGTTTTCCAGACGTTGGAAGAAATCAGATAAGGAGCGAGCCATGATTCAGGAAAAGTACACATACGACGACTACGGAAACAACTACCCCAATTCACGCAAGGTCTACATCTCCGGCAGCCGTCCGGATATCCAGGTGCCGATGCGGGAAATCAAGCTGACCGACACCAAAAAAGCCGACGGTACGGTGGAGGAAAATGCGCCGGTTCTGGTCTACGACACCAGCGGTCCGATGACCGATCCGAACTACACGCTCGATCTTGAAAAAGGGCTGCCGAAACTGCGCGAAGCGTGGATCGAAGAGCGCGGCGATACCGTCAAAACCGAGGCGCGCGGGTTTCAGCCGGGGGATGACGGGCAGGGCGGCGACACCAACCGTATGCCGTTCCAATCTCTGGAAAAAATGGCGCGCGTTGCCAAAGAGGGCGCCAATGTTTCGCAGATGCATTATGCGAGAAAGGGCATCATTACACCGGAGATGGAATATATTGCCATCCGCGAAAATCTCGGCCGGCAGGCGGCATTCAACTCGGTCTATATGAAATCCGAACATGAGACCGGCCTCCTGACCCAGGCGCAGACCGCCGGCATGCGTTCGGCAAATCATCAGCATCCGGGGCAGTCGTTCGGAGCCAACATTCCTGATTTTGTTACGCCTGAATTTGTGCGTGATGAAGTGGCGGCGGGACGGGCGATTATTCCGGCGAATATCAACCATCCGGAAGCGGAGCCGATGATTATCGGCCGCAACTTTCTGGTGAAGATCAATGCGAATATCGGCAACTCGGCGGTGACCTCGAGCATCGGCGAAGAGGTGGAAAAGGTGCAGTGGTCGACGCTTTGGGGCGCGGACACGATTATGGACCTTTCGACCGGCGAAAATATTCATGACACCCGCGAGTGGAACCTGCGTAACTGCCCGGTTCCGGTCGGCACGGTACCGATTTACCAAGCCCTGCAGAAAGTGGGGGAACGTCCGGAGGATCTGACGTGGGAACTGTTCCGCGATACGCTGATTGAGCAGGCGCAGCAGGGCGTCGACTACTTTACGATCCATGCCGGTGTCCGTCTGCGTTATGTGCCGATGACGGCCCAGCGGGTCTGCGGTATTGTGAGCCGCGGCGGATCGATTATGGCAAAGTGGTGCGTCTCGCATCATAAGGAAAGTTTCCTTTACGAACGCTTCCGCGAGATCTGCGAAATCTGCAGGCAGTACGACGTGTCGCTGTCGCTGGGCGACGGCATGCGTCCGGGCGCGATTGCCGATGCCAATGATGAAGCACAGCTCGGCGAACTGGAAACGCTGGGCGAGCTGACGAAGATTGCGTGGGAATATGATGTTCAGGTAATGATTGAAGGTCCGGGCCATGTGCCGCTGCACGGGGTGAAGGAAAATATGGAGTGGGAGCTGGAAGCGTGTCACGAAGCGCCGTTTTACACCCTCGGCCCGCTGACGACCGACGTGGCACCGGGCTATGATCATATCACCAGCGGAATCGGTGCGGCGAACATCGGCTGGTACGGTTGCGCGATGCTTTGTTACGTGACGCCGAAGGAACACCTCGGTTTGCCGAATAAAGAGGATGTGAAAGCCGGCGTGATTACCTACAAAATTGCGGCGCATGCGGCGGATCTGGCGAAAGGGTTCCCCGGCGCGCAGGTGCGCGATAATGCACTGAGTAAGGCGCGGTTTGAATTCCGCTGGGAAGATCAGTTTAATCTGGCGCTTGATCCGGTGACGGCGCGGTCGTTCCACGATTCGACGCTGCCGGGCGAAGAGGCGAAAACGGCACACTTCTGTTCCATGTGCGGGCCGAAGTTCTGCTCCATGCGGATTTCGGAAGATGTCCGCCAGTATGCCGCAGAACAGGGGCTGTCCGAAGAGGAGGCCATTGAAAAAGGCATGCAGGAAAAATCGCAGGAATTCGCGGAGCAGGACGCCGAAATTTATACCTAGTCCGGCACAATCATGATCGCATTCAGCAGGACATTATTGATGCTTGCTGATGCGGTCAGGTTGAGCTGTCCGTCGTTCACCGTTACCGGAAATTCGAGGTCGTATGCGACCCATTTTCCGGGGGCGGCGGCGAAGAGGTCGAGGTTGTTGATCACCGGGTTTCCTTCGATTGCGATATCAAAAACACGCTGATTCGGAGTAGTTGCCCAGGTTTCCGCAAATTTAAGAGTGACGGTATAGCTGCCGTTGGCCAGCGGAATATTGTAGGCGGTAAAATTCGAGCGCGCTTCGTTGTACAGGGCGTCGTTGTCGGTGTTTGCAACCGCGGTGCCCGGCGCATTATCGGTATGACCGCCCGCAAAATAAACGTCGGCCTGATATTGGGTTCCATCGGTTCCGGTGAAGGGGCTGCTGCTTCCGCAATTGATCGCTATTGCGGCTGAGTTGGTTGCGGCGGGCGGTGAATTTGTGGCTGGTTTAATAACCACCCGGGCGAAGCGGTTCAGGTTTTCAGGGTCTGGAAGAATCCGCACGGAGGTACGTTCGGTTTCTGAAGATTCGGGGGTTGAAGAAAGGTGTTCGACCCAGTTTGATTGCACGGACCATGTCTCGTTGGAGAGGGCGGTGGTGTGTTCGATGGTGATCCGTGTGTTTTTGGCGTGGTAGTCGAAGCCGGGGATTCCGGTTCCGTTGTTCCATTGGCGGTAGGTCAGTTCAAGTGAATTGGTGGAGATGAGGTTGATCCAGTCGCTGGAATTACCGTAGTCGCGGGCGAGGTAGCGGACGATGCGGCGCAGCACCTCTTTGTTGTCCGCTTTGTTGATGTCGGAGCCGGGGCCGTTGTTCCAGAGGGGCTGGCGGTCGAAAATGGCGATCACATTTCCGTTGCCGATCTGGTTCAGAGCAATGACCGCCCATTGTGGGTTGGCGATGCTGATGCCGCCGGTTCCCGGATTTATATTCCCGCCGGACTGTTTGTTGCTGTCGCTGAGCGGAATCAATATCTGTGCATCCGATGCGGGATCGACCGCAATCGGGGAAACGCCTTCGCCTTCGAAAACGGGCTGGTCCCAGATGATCGGGTTGGAGGAGCCGGCGTCCGGGAAGTAGGCGCGGACGCCGCCGCCCTGGTCGACGGTCACTTCCATTCCGTAATGAGAGAGGATGTTGTTCACTGCATTCTGGCCGGTGGGATTGGTTATGCCTACAACGTTATATTTTCCTCCGGCCGCGGAATCGCTGTACATCAGGATGCCGCCGCCGTCACGGATCCAGGTGTCGAGGGCGGCTTTTTCATCGGCGGACCAGATTTTCTGGTGAAGGCCGAAGATGATGACATCGAACGGTTCAAGGAAGTCGGCGTCGAGGTCGGTTTCGGCATCGTAGTGCTGGGAAATGGTGTAGCCCTGAGCTTCGACCAGGGCCTTGAATTGTGAGCAGCCTGTGTTGCCGGCATCGGTCAGCAGCATCTGATCGTAGGGCGCGGCCCCGCCCGACGGGGTTGTTCCGTCCTTGGCAATGTCGCCGTGGATATAAGCTATGTTTTCAGAAGCCGTTGCTGAACAAATGAATGCAAATAGGAGTGATAGAGTTCTATATGTCATGCTCCAGCATTACCGCATCGAGATAATTGTTTCAAGTTTTCCGCTGTCAGGAATTTATACCTACCGAACTCGGGATGTTTCATGGATTGCCATGTCGGGGTGAAATCACATAGGTTATTGGCCGCTTTTAACGAAAAGGAGTGTAGAGACTATGATTGAGCCAGGAAGCAAATATGTGGTGATGGGCATTCTGAATACCGATTCCATCGCATATGCAACGGGGAAACTGATTGAAGAGCTGGGTGGCGAAGTGATTTGGACGGCTCAGAATGAGCGCATGAAAAAGATCTTTTTCGACCGGGGCTGCAAAGACCTGACGCAGGAAGAAAAAGATGCAATGGATTTCAAATATTGCGACGTGACGATTGATTCTGAGGTGGAAGCGCTGTTTGAAGAAGTCGGCGAAATCTCCGGCGTGCTGCACTCGATCGGCTATGCCAACCCGAAAACCTGTCTCGGTGCTGAAGAAATGTATACGGATGCGACGCAGGACGTGTTGCAGGGGTTTCATATTTCCGCGGCTTCGCTGGCGACGGTGGCTCATTTTGCCGCTCCGAAAATGAAAGAGGGCGGCTCCATTGTTACGCTGTCGTTTGAAGGTTCACGCCCGTTCCCGTACTACAACTGGATGGGTGTCAATAAGGCGGCTCTGGAAGCGCTGGTTCGTGCGCTTGCGCGTAACATGGGTAAGGATTATATCCGTGTGAATGCTGTTTCGGCCGGTCCGCTGACCACGAAAGCGGCGTCTTCGATTCCTTATTTTGATCATCTCTCGAACACCTGGGATGAAATCAGCCCGCTGCCGTGGGATACGGTGGAGGATAAGGTGGAAGTGGCCAATGCCTGCGTCTTCATGCTGGGTAAATATTCCAAGAAGATTACAGGACAGACCATCTTTGTAGACGGCGGCGCCAACTTTATGGGCGGCGTACTGATGGATTTTGAAAAACCGGCAAAGTAAGCTTTGCAGAAGTGCGTGAAAACGTGAGGCGTGATGGATTTCACGGCTCACGTTTCACATGTCAGGAGAAAGACCATGGGACTGAGTGTCGGAATTGTTGGGCTTCCAAACGTTGGAAAGTCGACCATTTTTAATGCGCTGACGCGCGAGCAGAATGCGGAGAGTGCGAACTATCCGTTCTGCACCATTGAACCGAACAAAGCGGTTGTTCCGGTGCCGGATCCGCGGCTGCAGAAGCTGGCGGATATTGCGGGATCGCAGAAGATCCTGCCGGCCACGGTTGATTTTGTGGATATTGCCGGGCTGGTGAAAGGGGCCAGTCAGGGCGAGGGGCTGGGCAATAAATTCCTGACCAATATCCGGGAAACTGATGCGATTCTGCAGGTGGTCCGCTGTTTTGATGATCCCAATGTGGTGCACGTCGACGGCTCGATCGATCCGGTGCGCGATATTGAAATTATCGAGGCCGAGCTGATCATTGCCGATTTCCAGATGATGGAAAATCGGCATAACCGCGTGGTGAAAGCGGCGCGCGGGGATAAGGCGATTGCGGCGACGCTTCCGGTTTTCGAGGGTTTGCTGGCACATCTGGGCGAAGGCAAAATGGCCTACACATTTGAAGATAAAGAATCAGATGCGGCCAAAGCGGTGTTTAAGGAGTCTCAGTTCCTGACGGATAAAAAGGTGATTTACTGCTGCAACGTGGATGAAGACGGCCTGATGGAGGACAACGACTACGTCAAGGCGGTGAAAGCCTATGCGGCCGAGCGCGATGCGGATGTGGTTAGAATCTGTGCGAAAATGGAGGAGGAGCTCAACGGCATGTCGGATGAGGAGCGCGATGAATTTCTTGCCGAATTCGGCGTCAAGGAGAGCGGACTCGATCAGATCATTCATACCGGCTACCACACGCTCGGACTGATCAGCTATCTGACGCAGGGTCCGAAAGAGACGCGCGCCTGGACCATCCATCGCGGCGATACCGCACCGAAAGCGGCCGGGGTGATTCATACCGATTTCGAGCGCGGGTTTATTCGGGCGCAGGTGATTTCGTATGATGATTTCATTGAGAAGGGCGGCGAGGCGGCCTGTCGTGATGCGGGATTGCTGCGCACGGAAGGAAAAGAGTATGTGGTGCAGGATGGCGACGTGATCGAATTTCTGTTTAACGTCTGATTTTTCCCGGATTAGTAAAATGCCCGTTCTTTTTGGGGAGCGGGCTTTTTTTGTGCTCCGATTGCTGTTGGTGTTGTGGCGCCGAAAGAGGTGCGGCCGAACCGGCCGGAAGCGGTTAACCGCGCTGTTGACGTGGGGGGCATACATCTCCGGGAGTTGCTGATTCGATTACGGAAAAATGTTCAGCGGAATGGCGCATAAAAAAAGCGACGCAAGGAAAAGAGGAGGGAAACCTTGCGCCGCTAAAAACAGAGAACCCAACCGGGAACCCGTTTTTCAGGGAGTTGTTACGGTGTGTTAGACCCGTTTTTCTAAAAGGGTTCAAAAAAGGACTCACTTTTTTTCAGGGGCTCGAAAAAAAGGTAAAAAAAACGGCGGAAGGAAAAGAGGAGGGAAACCTGCCGCCGAAAAACGGGAACCCAACAAGATACCCATTTTTAAATAAATTATGGTTCTCATTCGCTGAGAACGGCGTCAATTGATCACGAAATTCGGGGGTTGGCCAGAATATTTTTTTTGTAATGGCCAAAATTTCCGGCTGAACCAGCATTATCTGCTCTGATACAAGGAGTAATAATAGCTTGGAAAAATTGCTTTTTTTGAGGGCGATGAGCTGGATTTTACTCCGATTCGAGTTTTTTTTATCGAATGGTTGCGCTGATTCATCACTCAGTAGTGATTTCTGACTTTGGAAAGGTCAACGAATAGATTGTAAGGCGGTTTCGGGTTGGTTAGAGTTTTTTCCTGTTTTTTACCGAAAGGATAATTCCATGAATAAGCTGTTTTCTCTGTTTTTTCTCACTCTGTTTCTGTTGCTCGGCAGTGCCCGTGCTGCGGACGAAATTGCTTTTGTAGATCTGCAGGAGGTATTCAGACAGTTCTATAAAACACAGTTGGCGCAGGACCAGATGCGGCAGCAGGCCGATGACATTAAACTGGAGCGCGATGAAATCGAGGACGAGGTCAAGGTGCTTAAAGAAGAGATTGATGTGTTGCGTGCTGATTCGCGCGATAAGACCTTGCCGGAGGATGTGCGACAGAATAAACGGGATCAGCTGGAGGAAAAGCTGGTTGAGCTGCAGCGCAAGGAGCAGGATATGACTGATTTCGAAAAACTGCGCAGGGAGCAGATGGAGCAGCAGAATACGCGGATGACCAAAAAGCTGTTCGATGAGATTCATGAGGTGCTCATTCAGCACGCCAAAGCTAAGGGTTACACCGCTGTGATAGATCGCTCTGCGCAGAGCCGGATCGGTACGGAGATGATTCTTTACACAAGCCCGAAGGTTGATATTACAGCCGATTTGCTGGCGGTTCTGAACGAAGGCCGGGAGCCTACGAAAAGTGAACGGGCTGCCTTTTCCGCTGAGCCTAAGGTGGGGGAATAAAATGAAGCTTTCAGATATTGCTGAGCGTGTGGGCGGAGTGCTCGAAGGGAATGGAGATCTGGAGATTACTGCCGTGGCCGGTTTGCGAGAGGCTGCGCGGGGCGATATCAGTTTTCTGGCGAATCCGAAATATGCGGCTCAGGTTGCCGGGACCCATGCTTCTGCCGTCATTGTTCCGCAGGATTGGGATCGCGCGGGAAAATGTGCGTTGATACGTGTGGAGAATTCGGATCAGGCGTTTGCTCAGGTTGCGGAGTTTTTCTACGAACCCGTCCCGCTGTCCCCGCCGGCTGTACATCCGACCGCCGTCGTTGCGGAGGGTGCAAAACTGGGAGAGGGTGTTTCAATCGGAGCGCATGTGGTCATTGATGATGGCGTAGTGGTTGGTGACGGTACGGTCATCGAACCACAGTGTTTTATTGGGTATAAAACGGTGATTGGCAGCAACTGTCATTTTTATCCGCAGGTTTCCACGCGTGAATTTACAGAGATAGGAAACAACGTGATCGTTCATAACGGCACAGTGATTGGTTCAGACGGATTCGGCTATGCCGTGCAGGAAGATGGGTCGCGCACTAAAATTCCTCAGATTGGAAAAGTGGTGATCGAGGACGATGTCGAGATCGGGGCGAATGTGACGATCGACCGGGCGCGTTTTGGAAAAACCCGGATCGGAAAGGGCACGAAAATCGATAATCTTGTTCAGATTGCCCATAACGTGGTGGTCGGCGAGCATTCGGTAATGTGCGGTCAGGTCGGTGTTTCCGGAAGTTCCATTATCGGGTCGAAGGTGATTCTCGCCGGACAGGCCGGGCTGGCGGGGCACCTTGAAGTGGGCGATGGTGCCATTGTCGGAGCCCAATCGGGGGTGATGCGTGATGTTCCTGCCAAAGATTTTGTGATCGGTTCGCCTGCCATGAATCACCTGCAGGCGAAAAAGGTGATAGCGGGCACGGTGACGCTTCCGAAACTGAAGGAAAAAGTGAAAAAGCTCGAAGCCGAAGTGGCTAAGCTTTCCGCCGCCAAAACCGTTTAGATGTGGGCGCAGGACTTGCCAAATATGTAGTTATGTTTCAAAGATGGCTACAAATATGTGTTTAAATTTTTTTCGGATCATATCGGAATGTTATGTAACATATTGTTTCCGAGGAGGATGGGTGTGCTGCAGGGGTTTGGTACACTACATGCTCAAACGCAGGCAAATATTTTAGAAACATCTGATTTTATCAGAGCCGGTTATTCCTCGGCTTGGAAAGCTGGATTTCTTTAAAGTAGGGTGCATTACCGTCGGTTGCCGACGGTGATTTAATTATTAAGGAGAAAAAATGAGTAATAATATCGAAGCATTCGGTGATCTGGTATTCGGTCTGCCTGTAATGGAAGCCCGACTTTCGGAGCCGACCTTTGAATCGCTGAAAAAAACGATCGATTCCGGCACCGCACTGGATCCATCCATTGCGGATGAAGTGGCCGAAGCCATGAAGGAATGGGCGATGGAAAAGGGGGCGACCCACTACACACATTGGTTCCAGCCGCTGACCGGCTCTACAGCCGAAAAACATGATTCGTTCATTTTTCCTGACTTCAAAGGCGGTGTGGTTACTCAATTCAGCGGAGATGAACTTATTCAGGGCGAGCCCGATGCCTCTTCTTTCCCGTCCGGCGGCCTGCGTGCAACCTTCGAAGCCCGTGGTTACACCGGCTGGGATCCCTCCAGCCCGGCGTTCATTAAATATGATTCCTGCGGTGCCACGACGCTGACCATCCCGACTGTATTCTGCGGCTATAACGGTGAAGCGCTCGACAAAAAGACCCCGTTGCTGCGTTCGATGAAAGTTCTGTCCGAACAAACCGTACGTCTCGGCAAGCTCTTTGGTATCGACTGCGGCGACGCCATGGCCAAAGCGACCCTCGGTTCCGAGCAGGAATATTTTCTGATCGATGCCGATCTTTACGCCCAGCGTCCGGACCTGATCCGTACCGGCCGTACGCTCTTCGGTAAGCCGGCATCCAAACACCAGCAGCTCGACGACCACTATTTCGGTGCCATCAAACACCGCGTTGCGGCCTTTATGGCGGACCTCGATAAAGCGCTTTGGGAATCCGGTGTTTTGGCGAAAACCCGCCATAACGAGGTGTGCCCGGCGCAGTTCGAGATTGCTCCGGTTTTCGAAACACTTAATGTTTCCGTGGACCGTAATATGATTACCATGGAAACACTGAAGGTCACCGCTGAGAAGCACGGCTTCGAATGTCTGTTGCACGAAAAACCGTTTGCAGGTGTGAACGGTTCCGGTAAACACAATAACTGGGCCCTTGCCGGTCCGGACGGAAAGAACTGGCTGTCTCCGGGAGACAATCCGCACGAAAATGCCAAGTTCATGACCATCGTTGTGGCGTTGCTGAAAGCGGTTGATACGCATGCGGATCTACTTCGCGTATCGGTTGCATCGGCCGGAAATGATCACCGTCTGGGAGCCAACGAAGCTCCTCCGGCGGTTGTTTCTGTATTCCTGGGCGACCAGCTGACGGATATTATCGAACAGATCGAAGCCGGCGGTGCTAAAGAATCCAAGGATGGAGGACATATTGAACTCGGCGTCGATATGCTGCCGAAACTTCCCCGCGGAAACACCGATCGTAACCGTACCTCCCCGTTTGCATTTGTGGGTAACCGCTTCGAGTTCCGTGCGGTGGGCTCCAATCAGAGCCCGGCCGGAGCGAACGTTGTGCTCAACACGATTGTTGCTGAAGCATTCGACTACATCTGCACGGAAATTGAAGCCGGTCTTGAAAAAGGCGGTGAATTCAATGCGGTACTGCAGAAAGTGCTGGCTGGTGTGATCAAAGAGCACAAACGCATTCTTTATAATGGCGACGGTTACACCGATGAGTGGATCAAGGAAGCCACTGAAGAGCGCGGTTTGCCGAATCTGGTGACCACCGCGGATGCTCTGCCGGTGTTGCAGACGCAGAAAGCCAAAGATCTGTTTGCCAAGTATAATGTACTGAGCAATGAAGAGCTTGAGTCCCGCTACAACATTTATGCAGAGAACTATGACACTCTGATTGAGATCGAAGCGGCAACCGCTGCGGACATTGCTAAAACCCTGCTGATTCCGGCGGCGGTTATGGCGATCAACGAATATGCCTCCGTTCCGGCGGTGGCTGGCCTGACGGATGAAATGTCTTCGCTGACCGAAAAAGCGGTTGCCGGTGTGAAAGCACTGGAAGCGGCTGAAGGTCCGGCTGCGCAGATCGAAGCCATGGGTGCACTTCGTGAAACGATCGATGCGCTCGAAGCCATTGTTCCGGCAGAGCTTTGGCCGCTGCCGAGCTATGACGAGCTGCTCGAAGTCTAATCTCTTCGAACATATCGATGAAAGGCCTCCGGGAAATCCGGGGGCCTTTTTTCGTATTCTGCGGTGTGAAAAATTGACACAGGCGGGCAATGGGAATGGTACTTTTTTTCACAGGGTCGGGGGAGTATTGCGCCGATTTTTAATGAATTTCACAGTTTCTCAAATGGCATAGTTTTTGATTAGGGAAGAGGTGTAAGCATCGCTCCCTCGTGATACGTGGAGCGGAAAACAGCAAACGAAAGGAGTGCAAAATGTATTGGAATGATCCCAGAGCATGGAGCCCGTTTGATGAGCTCCGTTCCCTCCAACGGGAAATGAACCGTCTGTTTGACGGTGTTGACAGAGGGGATGCCATGTCCCGCTTCCCGGCACTGAATGTGTGGGGTAATGAAGATCAGGTGGTTGTGACCGCAGAACTTCCCGGACTGAATCCGGACGAAATTGATATCAGTGTGGTTGATAATCAGCTGACAATTAAGGGTGAACGCAAAGCCGACAAGCCGGCGGATGATGCGGTATGTCATCGCTGTGAACGCGATACGGGCCATTTTGTCCGCACAGTACGTCTGCCGTACAGCGTTGAAAACGACCGGGTTTCGGCAAAATATGAAAATGGAGTGCTTTGCGTTTATATGCCGCGGCATGAAGCCAGTAAGCCGAAACGTATTGAAATTAAAGCATCCTGAGGGAGGTGACCGTGATGAAAGATTCCAAAGAAAAAACTATTCAGAAAAAAGATCGCGTGGCCCGGCAGGAGCGGGAATATCTGCCGGCATCGGATATTTATGAAACGGACGATGCCGTCATTATCCGTTTCGATGTGCCCGGTGTGACTCAGGAAGAAGTCGATATTCGGCTGGATAGCACGGAACTTACGGTTTCTGCGCCGCAACACCCGGTTAATCTCGAAGGAATGGATCTGATTATCGGGGAATACGACACCGGAACATTCCGGAGGAAGTTCACTGTCCCGCAGCTTATCGACCGGGATCAAATCAAAGCGCATTTGCGCAACGGGGTACTCAACCTTGAACTCCCTAAGGTGGAAAAGGCAAAACCCCGTAAAATTGAAATTACAACATAGGAGTCAGCAGGAGGATTCAAGGCTATGAAACACGCATTGATGCCCTTCAGAAAACGGTCAATACAAAGTTCGCATGAGTGGGATTATGATCCGTTTGCCCGTCTCTCGCGTGAAATCGACAACCTCATGAATACCTACCATGGCAGATTGAGTGAGGTGGGTGATTTCATGGAACGCGATTTCGGTGTTGAGCTTTCGGAAACGGATCGGCATGTCATCGTTCATGCGGAACTTCCGGGAATGAGCCGTAAAGATATTTATGTATCGCTCGATGAAGATGTGCTGATGATCCGTGCGGTGAGGAGAGAGCAGCGCGAACAGCGCAAACGGGATTATCATATCTCAGAGGTTAACTACGGTGGTGTCAGTCGTTCGATCCGTTTGCCGGTATCGGTAGACAGTGATCGTGCAACCGCCCGGTTTAAGCGTGGTTTGCTGACGTTGAAATTGCCCAAAAACGATCAGTCTGAACTGACTCAGAAACGCATACCGGTGACCGTGGATTAAGGGCGGGACGGGCAGGGGTGATCAGTTGCCCCTGTCCGGACTTTTATACGGGCCGGACGTATCAATTTTCAGCGGAAAAAATTCAACGCGTTCAGTCTTCGTGAGTCTGATTTTATTTTCCAGCTCTTGGAAGAATGGAAAGGCGAGGTATCAAATGCTCCGCCGACGAAAGGGTAATTATAAGTTAAACATAGGAGAGACAAAGTAATGATCAAAGCGGTCGATTTGGTCAGGGACTTCGGGATACGCCGGGCAGTTGACGGCGTTTCTTTTGAGGTCGGAACAGGAACGGTGCTGGGTTTTCTCGGCCCCAACGGCGCCGGAAAAACGACGACGATCCGCATGGTGGCGGGGTTTCTTCCGCCGACATCCGGAACGGTTGAAGTGAAAGGCATCAACGTGGCCGAAAATCCTGTTGCGGCTCAGAAAAGTATCGGCTACATGCCGGAAACCACGCCGCTCTATGAGGATATGACGGTATCCGGATTCCTCCGTTTTCTTGCGGAAGTGCGCGGGTTCAGCGGTAAAGAGCGCGATAGCCGCGTCGACCGCTCTATTGAACGCTGTTTTCTCGGTCCGGTGCGGAACCAGACCATCGATACCCTGTCCAAAGGGTACCGCCAGCGCACCTGTCTCGCGCAGACGCTGCTGCACGATCCGGACCTTCTTCTGCTTGATGAGCCGACCGAGGGGTTGGATCCCAACCAGAAACAGGTTGTGCGTGATATGATCAAAGACATGGCCTCCGAGCGGGTCGTGATGCTCTCGACCCATGTGCTGGAAGAAGTCGAAGCCATCTGCACGCGGGCCATCATTATCAGTGGCGGGAAAGTGGTTGCAGACGATACGCCGGCCGAGCTGAAAACCCGCAGTGCTAAATACAATGCGGTCACTCTTTCCGCCGAAGGAAAGGGGATTGTTGATGCGCTTGAAAAACTTCCGAATGTCGGAAAGGTGGAAACCCTTGATGATGGAAAAATCGTGGCGTTTCCAAAGGGTGGAAAATCTATTGCTCCGGATATTCTCGGCGCTGCTCAGCAGCATAAATGGTCGGTTTCGGATATCAAGGTGGATGAAGGACGGCTGGATGATGTTTTCCGTCAGATCACCACGACTGAAGATACGAAGAAAAAGGAGGTGGCCTGATGAACGAAGCGGCTTCTCATATTCTGGCGGTGGCCAAACGCGAATGGCGGGCCTATTTTGATTCACCGGTGGCTTATGTTTTTATCATCATTTTTCTGATGCTGGCGGGATTTTTCACTTTTTCGCTGGCGCAGTTTTATGAGGCCGGGCAGGCCGACCTGAATGGATTTTTTCAATGGCACCCGTGGCTTTACATGATTCTGGTGCCCGCTGTGGCGATGCGGCTTTGGGCCGAGGAGCGGCGCTCGGGAACGATTGAACTGCTGTTTACAGTTTCCGTGACGCCGCTGCAGGCTCTGCTCGGCAAGTTTCTGGCGGCGTGGCTTTTTATGCTGCTGGCGCTGCTGCTCACTTTTCCGGTGCCGATGACGGCGGCTTATCTCGGATCACCCGACGGTGGAACCATCGTTTCGGGGTATATCGGAAGCGGTCTGCTGGCCGGTGCTTATGTGGCCGCCGGAATTTTTACATCCGCCCTGACCCGGAATCAGGTGATCAGTTTTATTCTGGCTGTGGTGATCGGTCTTTTCCTGATTCTGGCCGGGTACCCGCCGGTGACCGATCTGCTGTCGCGCTGGGCTCCGACCTGGATGGTGGACGGCGTGGCATCGTTCAGTTTTATGACACACTACGAAACGCTTCAGCGCGGGGTGATTGATCTACGCGATCTGATTTATTTTGCATCGGTGATGATCTTTATGCTCTTCACCACCCAGGTGGTGCTGAAAAGCAAGGTCGGCCGTTAACAGGAAGGAATTTTGATATGAATCATATGAAAAAAATGACCGGCCTGGCGGGGATATTTCTTTTGCTGGGCATACTTGTTGCCTTTAACGCGGTGTTGAAACCGGTGCGGATTCGGGCCGATGTCACCGAGGATAAACTCTATACGCTGTCGGATGGAACGAAGCAGCTGTTGAGCGATCTGAACCGCGATGTGACGCTTAAATTCTATTTTTCCAAAAGTAACGACCGTCTTCCGGTTCCGCTGAAAAATTTTGCTTCGCGTGTGCGGGATCTGCTCAGCGAATATGAATCGCGTTCCGGCGGATATCTTGTGGTGGAGGAATTTGATCCGAAACCCGATTCCGACGAAGAGGAATGGGCACAGCGTTACGGGCTGCAATCACAGACCGTGGATATGTTCGGTCTCGACGGCGGACTTTATTTCGGGGTTGTTGCGGTATCCGGTAATCGCGAGGCTGTCATTCCGGTGTTGTCGCAAAGTGCGGAACCGCGGCTGGAATATCTGCTGACCCGTATGGTTTCTGAAGTTTCGTCTGAAAGATCAGCCAAAGTGGGGATCATGAGCGCGTTGCCGGTGAATGGTTCGTCCGCCATGAATCCGATGATGATGCAACAGGGCGGCGGACGTTCCTGGGCTGTCGTTTCTGAAATTGAGCGGCAGTATGACGTGGAGCAGGTTGATATGACCGCCACCAATATTGCAGAAGATATTGATACGCTGGTGCTGATTCATCCGGCGGATATTTCAGAGGATACGCTCTATGCCCTCGATCAGCTTGTACTGCGCGGCGGAAGATTACTGGCCTTTACCGATGCCATGTGCATTACCGCGCAGGAAACAGCGAATCCCCAGATGATGCAGATGGGGATGCCGCCTCCGCAAACGGAGTCGGACCTCAATGCCCTGACGTCGGCCTGGGGGATTGAGATGACGCCCGGCCAGCTGGCGGCAGATGAAGCCGCGGCCAGTCTGCTCAATGCCGGCGGCGGTCGTGCTCAGCGTAATGCCACCTGGCTCTCGCTTCGCGAGCAGAATATCAACCGCGAAGATATTGCAACGGGTTCGCTCAATGATCTGATGCTTCCGTTTGCCGGGGCTTTCGAGGTTGCGGCCAGTAACGGTGTTGAGGTTGCCGAGCTGGTTTTCACCGCGGATGACGGGTATACCACCGGAACCATGGCGGCCCGCACGGGCGATATTGATATTCCGGCGCTCAAAAAACGGGTTCCGCTTGCGCTCCGGGTTTCCGGTACGTTCAAAACCGCTTTCCCTGATCGGGAGGAAGGGCTGAAGGAATCGGAGGACCCCGGCGTCGTGATTCTGGTTTCCGATGTCGACATGCTGGCTGACCGTATCGCCACCGACAGCGTGAACTTTATGGGACAGACTATTGTTCAGCCACGGAACGACAATCTGACCTTTGCTGTGAATATGGTGGAGCAGCTCTGCGGCAGCGAGGCACTGATCGGTCTGCGCAGCCGGAATGCATTTGATCGCCCGTTCGACCGGGTAATTGAACTGGAGAAACAGGCCGCCTTTAAATGGCAGGCTGAAGAAGAACGGCTTAATGCGCAGCTGCAGGCCACGCAGGCCAAGTTGTCGCAACTCCAGCAGTCGCGGGATGACGGCCAGCAGATGTTCCTGACACCGGAGCAGGAAGCGGAAGTGAAGAAATTTCGTAAAGAGGTTTTTGAAACCCAGCAGTCGCTCAAAGAAGTGCGCAAGAGTCTGCGGCGCGATATTGAAATGCTCGGAGTGCGCCTGAAGGCCTTCAACATTCTGGGGATTCCGCTGCTGGTTGCGGCATTCGGAATCGGCCGCGGTCTTTGGATGAAGAAAACACGTTAAGGAAAACGGTATGAATTCAAAAAAACTGATTGGAATGGGAATAGCATTGGTCGTGCTGGCAGGTATTGCCGCATTGCAGAACAGCGGTGGAAAAAAACGCAGCCCGCAGACCTCGAAGGAGGGAGCGACTCTGCTGCAGGGCCTGGAACTTAACGAAATTGAGAGCGTTGAAATCGCGGATGACGAAGCAAATGCGATGCTGGAAAAGAAGGACGGAAAATGGGTGGTGACCTCGCTGTTCGATTATCCGGCCGATTTCGGTAAGCTGGCCGATGCATTGCAGGATATGGCCGAAGTCCATATGGGCGAACCGGTGCGTTCGGCCAACGTCGATGCGGCAGAATACGGTTTGGATGAGGCCAAACGTATCACGCTGAAAAATCAGGGGTCTGCAGAGCTTACGCTGGAGATTGGAGCCCGGCGGGAAGGGGCCCGCTCGGCGGGCTGGGCCAACCAGCATTTTCTGCGGAAGAGCGGATCGGAAAATATCTATCTGGTCGATTATGATTTCCGGCCGTTTGCTGCAGAATCCGAGGAGTGGATTGATACTGAACTGGTGAATATTTCTTCGTCGGATATTGTATCGGTACAGGTTGGCGATGTGGAGCTGTACAGTGTCAGCAATACCTGGAAACTGGCGGATCTCGACGAAGAAACCGAAGAGTTCCAGTCCTCGGAAGCCGACAAACTGCGCCGGGCACTGCAGTACCTGAACTGCACCACCGTGGCCGATCCCGCGCTGTCGGATGCGGAACTCGGGTTCACCAATGCTGTGGTCTACACCGCTTCAACCACCAATAAAACCTATACCGTTCAGGTGGGCGGTGAAGCCGATGACGGACGTTATGTGCGGCTGTCCGGTGATGTTCCGGAAGCCCTTACGAACTGGACTTATATCGTACGCAGTTACGATGTAGACGATTTCATCATCCCCCGCGAAAAACTGGTTGAGGAAAAAGAAAAGCCGGAAGCGGGAGAGGATGAAAACAACGAGCAGTGATCTGCTGTCTGCTCATTACCTCCTCCTCATCGCCCCCGGCTTTGGCCGGGGGCTTTATCTTTTCTCGCCGGTGTGGTTGTGATAGAACCCACCGCTTATGAAACGAATCGGAATTACTATCGGCGATGTAAATGGAATCGGGCCCGAAGTTGCATTGAAGGCTGTGGCGCGAGGACGCTGGCCTAAGGATGTTGAATTTGTGTTCCTGGGGTCGGAAAAAATCGTGCGCGAACAGGCCCGGGTCATGAATCTTCCGGTCTCAAAGAAAATCGTTTTCCAATCCGTGGAAACCGAGCCGAAATGGGTGCCCGGAAAAATCGGGAAGAAAGCTGCACTGATGGCCGAAGAGGCGATTCGTAAAGCGGTGGAGGGCTGTCTGTCCGGTGAGCTGGATGCCATGGTTACGGCGCCGATCTGCAAAGAAGGCATGCATAAAGCCGGGATCATGATTCCCGGGCATACGGAATATCTCGCCGAGCTCACGCATACAGAAAATTTCGGCATGATGCTGATGGGCGGCGGACTGCGGGTGATGTTGGTGACGCGTCACCTTCCCATTTCAAAAGTGCCGGCGGCACTGAATAAGGAAACCATCGTTGAGCACATTCAGCTGACGGGGGAAGCGCTGAAACTGTTCGGGATTGAAAATGGAAAAATCGGCGTGTGCGGATTGAACCCGCATGCGGGCGACGGCGGGGTGATTGGGCGGGAAGAGATTGAAATCATTAATCCGGCGATTCGGCAGGTGCGAAAAAAGGGATATGCTGTTTCGGATGCGGTTCCGGCCGATACGATTTTTCATGAAGCGCGGCGCGGTGATTATGATGCGGTTGTGGCCATGTACCATGATCAGGGGCTGGCTCCGCTGAAGATGATGGGTTTTGACGAGGGGATTAATGTGACGCTCGGTCTGCCGATTATCCGTACCTCGCCCGATCACGGCACCGCTTTCGGCATTGCCGGGAAAAATGAGGCTTCGCCGAAGAGCATGAAAAACGCCATTAAACTCGCCATCGAAATGGCCTCCAATTCCAACCCCTGGAAATAAAATGTCTGAAGAATTTAGATTAACAAGTCCGAAGGATGTGCGGGCGTTGCTGGAAAGTCTGGGGCACCGGCCGAACAAGGGGCTGGGCCAGAACTATCTGATCGATGCCAACATTCTGGACATCATCGCCAATACGGCGGATATCCAGCCTTCGGAAAAAGTGCTCGAAATCGGTCCCGGTCTCGGAGCGTTGACGGAGCGGATTATTCCGAAATCGGCGGGGGTTACGTGCATCGAAAAAGATCCGGTGATGGCGAATTATCTGAAGACGCGGTTTACGGATTTCACGTTGATCGAATCCGATGCACTGGACGTGGATATGGATCTGCTTTTTGCCGATGGCATCACCAAGGTGGCCGCCAATTTGCCGTATTCCGTGGCGAGCCGGTTAATGGTCGATATTGCCGAGTGTGAACACCGGCCGGAGCGGATGTCGCTCACGATCCAGAAAGAGGTGGCGGACCGTCTGTGCGCGCCGGCGGGGGATAAACATTACGGGGTCTTGTCGGTGCTGACCGGAGTGTTTTATGAAAACACGTTGGTGAAAAAAATCAGTCCGACCTGTTTTCTTCCGCCGCCGAAGGTGTGGTCGGCCGTCGTAAAAATGCAGCGCCGCGAAGTTCCAATGGTTGGAAGCGACGTTTATCCCACTTTTAAAAAGCTGGTGAAACACTGTTTCTCTCAACGCCGTAAGCAGGTGGGGACCATCCTTAAAAAGCTGGGTGTATCCCCGGTCGACGACCTTCTCTTCGATGCGGGCATCGAACACACGGAACGTCCGGAAAAAATTGAGATCGAACGCTGGGCCGAACTGGCGTGTTTGCTCAAATAAGTTGTCAGAGTCATTCGCCTTCTGGCCGGGAATCCACGTGTTTCTGTTCGTTCGTCAGAAAAAATATTTTTCGCAAACCGCGAAGAGGCAAATTGCAATGACGAAGGCACCCGCTGCGATGGGTGCGCCCATGACGAAGTACGGACGTTCGCCGGTCAGGCGAACGAGTCTGTATCCTTCGATGAGGTCAAAAAAGGAAAGTCTGCAGGGGATCTTGAACGACCGATCGCCATGGCGTCGCAGGAATTTTTTAACTGATACGATGACGCAGGTTGAATACACCATGAGCAGGAAGGTATAAATTCCGACAATGGTTAATCCAATGACCTCTCGATCCACGAAACTATTTCTTCCCCTTCGGCTTCCGGCGGAAGCCGTTGCGGATGGCGAGGGTCCAGACCACCCATAGAGCTTCGTAGATAATATTTCCGCTCATTTTAGAGGTGCCTTCCTGACGGTCTTCAAAAACAATAGGAACTTCGCCGATGCGGAAGCCCTTCATCCAGGCCTTGTGTGTCATTTCAATCTGGAAGCCGTAGCCGTTGGCTTTGACCTGGTCAAAGTCGTAGGATTCAAGGACTTCGCGGCGAAAACATTTAAACCCGCCGGTCGGGTCGGAAACCGGCATGCCGGTGATGAGGTGCACATACACCGCGGCGCCGCGACTGAGCAGCAGACGGGACATCGGCCAGTTGAGGACACGGATACCGCCGCAGTAGCGGGAGCCGATGACGAGATCGTGACCGGCGAGAATCTTATCGCGAAAGCTGGGAATAGCTGCCGGATCGTGTGAAAAATCGCAGTCCATCTCCATCACAAATTTATAGTCACGCTCCAGTGCCCATCGGAACCCGGCGATATAGGCCCGTCCGAGACCATCCTTGGAGGTGCGGTGGAGCACGTGAATACGGTCACTTCGCCGGGTGAGCGCATCGGCCATATCGCCCGTTCCGTCCGGGGAATTATCGTCAACAAAAAGAATGTGCACATGCGGAGAAGCATCCACTACCGCCGTCGCGATTTTGTTGATATTCTCTTTTTCGTTGTAGGTCGGGATGATAACCAGCGTGTCTATATCATTCATGTTGCAAAATGTAGGCTGAATACCCTTATAACATCAAGAGCATGCCGGTTAAATTTCGAGGGGAATCAGACGGGTTCCTGTGCCGGAAACCACCACCAGGTGAATAGATGTGCCGGTCGCTTCAGGATAAAATCGGTCTGCTGCGAGAGCGTAGAGTTTCATCTGCCCCCGATACGTGTCCTTGATGTGTTCATCCGGTGCGTTGGTGAATTTATAGTCAAAAACAGCATAACCGGTGTGTGTTTCGCAAAGCAGGTCAATCGTACCGTCAATCAGTTTGCCGTCATGATGCAGCACGAACGGCAATTCCGGGCGAAGCCGTTTCATACCCTCTGTTGCCGAAATCATCTGCCGGCGCACCTCTTCAATTCGTTCGGCAAGGTCGGCGGCGTCGGTTTTGGATACGCCGAAATCATTTTTCAGTTTTTCCAGCCATTCAGAGACATCGCCCTGCCAGGTATTCAGTGCCAGATGTTCGAGGACCGCGTGGCCGAGAGATCCCAGGGCGGCGGCATCTTTTCCTGTCAGAGGGGAGAGGGGGAACGGGGGAGAGGGGCTATAGATTTCATCATTTTCCAGTTCATCGCGCTCTTTGGCATAGCGGGTGGCGGGGATGCGCTCAAGGTTCGGTTTTTCGGGAGCAGCGGGAAGCTGATCCAAGGCGGCCTGCAGCTCGGCTTCAGTGGGAATGTTGCCGGGGCTGATCGGAGTCCGGCCAACGGCTTCCGCCAGTTCGGTGTAGGCAATGGCGGGAATTTGATTGCCGATCATGGGGTCCAGATATTTCAGCCAGCCGGCGGGACTCCGGCCGACGGTGGCGGAGGTTATGACCAGATCGCGCGCGCGGGTCATGGCCACATAAAACAGATTTTTGTCTTCGTGCTGGCGGACGGCTTTGGCTGCGGCGCTGGCTTTGGCAAAACCCGGCGATTCGGCCTTGGTTTTATCGGGATTCGTCAGCCGAAGCTCCAGGGCATTTTCATGGATGCGGATGAAGCCTTTGTCGCCGTTATCGGAAAAGCTGCAGTCAGGAATCATTACTACACGTTTAGTCAGCCCTTTGGAGCCATGCACGGTCATAATGGTTACGGCGTTCTGTGCAGGATCCAGCAGGGCGGCTTCAGGAACCTGCGGCGGTTCGGCGATCATTTCGGCCAGCTTGCGGGCGACCATGGCCGGCGTAGTCCGGGCACCGCGTTCTGTTTCGCGAAGCCAGTCGAGTATTTTACGCAGGTTGGCCAGCCGCTGTTCGCCGCGCGGCAGACCCGCCAGCAGGGCATCGTAGCCGGTTTCTTCAATCAGCATACGTACGAGTTCTGAGGTGAGATGGGTTCCGGTCAATGCGGCGTAGCGGTCGATGACATCCGTTTCCTCATCGTACGAAGCTTTAAGTTCATCGATTGAAAATCCGTCTTTATTCCAGGCCAGCCGGGCAATCTGTTCGTCGGAAAGTCCGATCCAGGGCGAGCGGAGAAAACCGATGAGCGAAAGCGCGTCGTCGGGATTGGTGATGGCGGTGAGAAAGAGAGATACGTCTTTAGTTTCCTGCCGGCTGAACAGACCGCGTCCTTTTCCGCCGAGCGTGTAGGGAATGCCGGCATGCTGCAGAGCCTGTTCAAGCGCCGACTGATTGGTGGTGCGGCGCAACAGAATAAGGATATCGGAATAGCGATAGGTGTTGTGGTTTTCCGATGGCTGGAATCCGTCTGAATAGCGGAAATTCGGTTTCCAGTCATTGGAACCGCTGACCAGCAGCTGAATCCGATGGGCGACAGCTTCCATTTCCTGTGCCGTTTTATCGGAACGGGGTGCTTCATCGTCCCCGTCATAGTGCAGGAATTCAACGCAGGGTTTTTCTCCGGCGGTCTTAAATGCATCGTTGGTTTTCAGCTGATCACCCTCCGCATAGTCCTCGGAAGCATAGACTGTACTGAAAAGGGCATTTACACAGTCGATAATCGGTGCTTTGGATCGGTAGCTGATCTGCAGATTTTCGAGCGCATGGTTTTTGCGTGAAAGAATGGCCTTTTCAAGGTCGGGCATTACCTGTGGATCAGCCCCCCGCCAGGTGTAGATGCTTTGCTTTTTATCCCCGCAGATCACCAGATAGGTTTCTTCGTTCCAAAGGGATTGAATAAGTTCGCACTGAATCCGGGAGGTGTCCTGCACTTCGTCGACGATTACATAGCGGAATTCGGGCTTTGCTTTTCCGGATTTCAACAGCGTTGCCGCCATGTGCAGCTGGTCGGCGAAATCGACGGCATCCATTTCGTGTTTTGCCTGTTTGAACTTCCGGTAAACGGTCTGGGCATATTCTGCATATGCTTTGGCTGCCGGAAACCGGCGGGTATAGCCGAGGGTGTTGATGCCGTTTTCGAGCAGTTCAAAGAAATCATCCGATATCGGTTTCTGTCCTTTGCCCGCTCCGAATTTGCCAAGGCTGAGGCCGCACAGTTGTTCAATCAGTTCTTCCGGATTCCCAACGGTCGGAATCAGCGTTTCCAGGGCCTGGAAAACGGGTTGTGCTTTGGCGGTGAGTTTCGGCAGCTCTTTCATCCGTTCCAGAATCGATGAAAAATCGGCCAGCGAGGGGAGGGGCTGCGGGGAGGGGAGCAGGTTGACGGCGTGGTCGAGGGTGATGCCGGCGGAATCGGCGGCCTCGAAAAGCTTCGGAATACTTTCGGTGATGCTGGAGCCGAATCCGCCGGTTCCGATGATGTGCATGCCCGAGCAGAAATCGCGGAAATCCGGGTCTGTTTCGAGTTTTTGAAGCAGTTCTTCCCGGCAGATCCGGTTCAGCAGTTCTTTGTGTTCATCGCCCTGCAGTACGCTAAACGCGGGTGATAGCCCTGCATCGAGCGCATGTTCGCGCAGCAGTTTGGTGCAGAAGGAGTGAATCGTTCCGATGGGCGCTGAAGGCAGGTGATTGAGTGCGGTGATGGCCCGTTCCGCGGTGTCAAAGTCGTCGTCCAGCTCTGCTGTTCGCCGGGCTTTCTGGAACCGATGCGCCACGCGCATCCGCAGTTCGGCTGCGGCGTTCTCGGTAAATGTCATCAGGAGAATTTTACGCGGATCAATATCCTCCTCAAGCACCAGTTTTTCATAGAGGCCGGTCACCTGATAGGTTTTCCCGGTTCCGGCAGAAGCATTGTAAACGATGTTCATAAGGAGAAACTATAAAGTCCTTTGAAAGTCGGCAGAAGCCGGAAAGAAAAATCTTTGCTGGCGCGATAGAGCCCTTTAGATGCAGGTCGAAGATCGGTGGAGACGTGATTTACGAGCGGCTTAATGGATGAATTCAAAGCAGATGGGTTCACTCTCCAGCGCAACCCGTGTGTCGGTAAAGGTCAGATCGGCGGTTTTCGGATCGATGCTGAAGATGACAATATCTTTGGAGAGCTGGCCGCCGACGATGAGCCATTGACCGGAGGAATCGATGTTGAAATTTCGCGGGAACCACACTTGCGCAGGTGTGGTTTTTATTCGCTCTGCCCCGGTGGCGGTGATGCGGAAGGTGATGAGGGCATCGCGACGTTGGGCGGAGCGGTCGCGGAGGGAGGTGTAGATCAGCTTGCCGTTGGGATGGATACGGATCTCGGCGGCGGTGAGGTCATTTTTATCTGCGTTTTCAGGCAGCATGGGGGTGGTGCTGAGGAAGTTGAGCCGGCCGTTTTCCAAGCACTGGAAAACGGAGAGACTGAGGTCGAGTTCATTGAGAACATACAGCCTTTTTCCATCGGCCGAAAATTTCATATGCCGCGGTCCCATGGCACCGCCGGGTACGACGGCTTCGCCGGCGGGGGCGAGGGAGCCTTCTTCGGGATTCATGCTGTAGATCATGATTTTGTCAATGCCGAGGTCGGCGACATAGGCGTGGGTGTTTTCAGGGTTCGGGTAGACCGAATGACCGAAGGCTTTTTTCTGTCGCTGGGGGTGTTTGCCGGAGCCGGTGTGCCGGTGAATGGAGATGGCTTCTGAAAGGGTTCCGTCGGAAATTTTAAAGGAGGCGACGCTTCCGGAGCCGTAGTAGGCGGTCATCAGCATTTGTCCGGTTCGGTCGGTGCTGACGTGACAGGAGCCTTTTTCGCCGGTCTGCTGTTCGCTGATCGGAGTAAGGGTTCCGTTGTCGCTGATTTTAAAGGAGGCGACGCCGGTGGCGTAGAGAAGGCGGTTGTCGGGGGAAACGGTTATGAAACCGGCGCCCCGGGTATCGGCGGCTTTGACCGGCGGTGAGAGTTGACCGGTTTCGGTGTCGAGGTCGGTGAAGTATATTCCGCCGTCTTTTCCGGTTCCGATGTAAACGCGTTCGATTTTCGCGGTGGCGCATCCGGAAAGAAGTGATGCGACGGCCAGAGACAGCAATACGGCTTTCATATAAAAACTCCCGATCAGTTGAAGGGACATGGTAGTGAAACGGCCGCGGGTTTCCAAACCCTGGAACTTTTTAAATGAGGCCCGGAACCGGGGCGCCTTTGTAGCCGACATTAAAGGGGCGGCCGGAATCGGACATGACCACTTTTTTGATGGGCATGCCCATCGCGGTGCCGATGGTGGCATGCAGATCGGGAATCGTGACTTTGTCGGCGGCGACTTCGTGGCCGCGGTCGGTGGCGCCGATGATCTGTCCGGTTTTGATTCCGCCGCCGCCGATTACGGTGCTGAAGGCTTTGGCCCAGTGGTCGCGGCCGAGGGATTCCGGTTTGAGTTCCGGATTGCGGCCAAACTCTGTGGCAACGACTACGATGGTGGATTCGAGCAGTCCGCGGTCGGAAAGATCCTGCATAAGTGCGGCGAGTGCGCGGTCGAGATCGCGTGCTTTTTCCTCCGGCATTTCGGCATGGGTATCCCAGCCGCCTTTGGTTACTTCCACACAGCGTACGCCGCTTTCAATGAGGCGTCGTGCCAAAAGGCAGCCCTGTCCGAATTTTGATTTTTCACCGTATTTCACCTTGGTCGCGGCTGTTTCCTGATGGATGTCGAATGCGGCGAGGTCTTCACTTTCCATCAGGGTGACGGCTTCGTCGTAGAATTTCTGGTAGGCGGTGATGGAGCGTTGGCTGTACTTTTCGCGGAAGCGGCTGTCGAAGACGTTGGCGAGTTCGAGCTGATCATGATATTGCTGTTCATTAACCCAGCCCGGCCGCTTGCTGTACTGGAGGCCTTTGCCGGCGTCGCCGATGGGCACGGCCCCGAGTTCCGGGGGCAGAAATCCGGCATAGGGATAGTCGGAGCCGGGTGCGATGACAATATTTCCGGGCAGGGCGGGGTTTATTTTTCCCTGATGAAGCATGGACCAGCTTCCAAGGGTTGGATGAACAATGCTGCCGCGCGGGTCATAGCCGGTGTGCATGAGATAGTTGCCCTGCTGGTGTGCGCCCTGCGTCGAATACATAGAGCGGATAACGGTGAGTTTATCCATCTGTTTTGCGGTGTGGGGAAAAAACTCGCTTATTTGTATGCCGTCCACATTTGTTCCGATGGCTTTTACGGGCCCGCCTTCTTTTGTGCCGGGGTGGGGATCGAACGTGTCGAGGTGGCTCATGCCGCCGGCCATGTAGAGGAAAATCAGTTTTTTATCGGTGTTGGGCAGGGCCGCGGCCAGTGCGGGGTTGATGAAGTGTGCTCCGACTCCGACACCGAGTGCGGATTTGGCTATACGGCTCATGAAACTTCGGCGGCCCAGTTCGCCGGCTTTATAGAATGGATTGTTCATGGTTTTCTCCGACTATTGGATATACATAAATTCGCGGGTGTTCAGCAGGGCCCAGAGGATCATGCGGTTGCCGGTGCGTCCTTTATTGGCTGAGAGCACTGCGGTGGCAATTTCAAGATCTTCGGGAGTCGGGTTGCGGGTGAGTACACTGCGGAAGATGACGTTGAGTTTTTCTTCCTGCGTTTCCTGCCCGGCGATTTTTTTCGACAGCACGGAGCGGTCGTTATCGAGAATGTAGTGTATGGGGCCGTTGAGCATATTGAGCACCTGCGTGACGTTGGGGTCGGTGCGGCCGGTGCCGATAATTTTACGGTCCGATTGTCCGAACTGCCGGACAAAATGGTAGGCCGGTGCCGGAGAGGCCAGTTCGGAGGCGCGCACGAGTCCGCGGTCGAGCCCGTGCCAGCGCGGATCGGTCATGTGGTCAAAACTCCAGGTGTTGAAGTTGGCCCCGTAGCGTCCGGCTTTGCGTTTTGATTTTGAGTTAAACAGTTTATAGGCCTCTTTTTCCGCCTGTTTCCGAGCGGCTTTTTCGGCATCGATTACATCATCGGTATAGTAGGCCACAAGTTCTTCGATGGGGGTGAAATAAAGCTTGTCCGCGTATGTTCTGTATTCCGGTGCGGTATAGCGGGATCCATGGCCCTTGCGTTCGTCGGGATCGACAATGGCGAGTGTGACGAGCGAGTCCCACATCTGTTCGCCGCTCATACGCATCAGCGGTCGGCCTTCATAGTGATATTCAGCCAAGTTTTCAGGAAGGTCGGCGGAGAGGGTCTCCATCTGCCAGGTCCGCGTGTTGTATAGAATGCGCAGAAAATCCTTCAGGTTGTAGTCAGCCTCTTTCATGATTTTTTCGAGGTAGGTCATCAATGCCGGGATCTGTGCCTGGGTGTCGTATTTGATATGGTCAACGGGTTCGATGAGTCCGACGCCCATGACTTTTTTCCAGAGCCGGTTGGCAACGGCTACGGTGAACCATTGATTTTCTTCAGAAGTCACCCAACGCCCGAAGGCTTCACGCGGGCTGTCGATGATTTCGGGTTGATGCCCGAAAATGACCTGCGGGGGAACCGGTTCACGCGGTTTGGCATCGGCATACTGATAGTCCTTCGGCAGGCGGTTCCAGCGGTTGAAAACCGGTTCCCAGACGGCCTCGCGGTAGCGGTATGCCATATTGTTGCCGAAATATTTTTCCTGTTTGACCGAGATGGATATTCCGCTTTTTTCGATCTGGTTGAGGAAGTGTTTGTTCGCCACTCCGTTCCAGCGCATGCCGCCGAAATAGGAGGTAAGGCTCTGGAATTCATACTGATTCCATTTGTCGTAGGGATGGTCGTGGCACTGGGCGCACTGAAGCTGCATGCCGAGAAAGGCCTGCATGTTATTGGCCATGTGGTCGGGGGCCATATTGGCATCGCTCGCGGCCCAGCCGGTGGCTCCGTTCTGATAGGGCATTCCGGTGGCTGTGATGAGTTTATAAGCAAACTGGTCGTAGGGCATATTGCTGCGCAGTGCATCTTTCATCCATTCGCCATAGTAGACCGATGAAGGAAAGCGTGTGGTCTGCACTTTGAGCAGATCCGCCCAGAAATGAAACCAATGACTCACATATCCTTCCGTGCTGAAGAGATGATCGATGAGTTCGGTGCGTTTCCCCGGATCTCTGGATGCCAGAAAACTGACGGCTTCATCGTGCGTCGGAATGCGGCCGACAATGCCGAGGTAGGCCCGACGGACAAAGATGCGGTCTGTTGCCGGTTGGGGCTTTGGAACTGTATTGGCCTTCCGGTGCAGCTTGATAAGGCGATCGATTTCGCGCGCTTTTGCGCGCACCAGTTTATTGGACATCTTCACCGGGTGTTTCGGTTCCGGGGTGAGATCAAGCCGCAGGCCTTCTTCCGTGCCGTATTTCTGAAGGGAGAGTCGGGTATTGCCGACGGCTTTGGGCGGCTTGTTTTTTTCATGTTCCGGGATACCTTCCCAGTTTCCAAAGCGCGCGCCTTCCTTGATCCATTGTCTGATTACGGCGAGCTGTTCCGGGGTGGCGGGGTCACCTTTTCCGGTTGGCGGCATGATGCCGGGTCGGCCTTCCGGCAGGGTCATACGCTGAAAAAGGACGCTTTTTTCCGGCTGCATTTTTTCTACGATTGAGCCGTAGTCTCCGCCGGCTTTGATGGCGTCGGCGCTGTCGAGCAGCACACCGCCCTCCGGCGCGGCAATACGTGCGCTGTGGCAACGGAAGCATTTTTCCTGAATAATGGGCAGGACATCGTGCTCGAAGTCGATGACTGCGAGAGCGGTTATCGACTGGGTCAGGGATATCATGGCCGCTATTCTGATAAACAAGTGGGTTCTCATGGTTTGGTCTCTATCTGTTCCGGATCTTTACTACGCGTTGCAGTATAAATAAAAACACAAAAAATGCGAGGATAAGCTTAAAATATTATCATAATTATAGGGGAAGGTGAGCGGGCGCGGGAGTGATCTGAAACCGGCCGGAATGGGTCCGGTTGTCAGGGCACAAAAAAGCCCGACGTACGGCCGGGCTCTGTGGTGAGGGTTGAGAAGAAATTATGATTATTCGGCGGGCAGTTCTTTGATCCGAATATTTCGGTAGAGCAGTTCCGCCCATTCCGCCTGAAGACCGATATGGCCTTTTTCGAGGGGAATGTATGATCCGTCGTCGGTCTTCTGTTTGATATCCGTGAGAACGAGCACCTTTTCACCATTCAGGATGAAGACGGCTTTCTCGGCGCCATAGACTCGGATTTCCATTTCATTCCATTCCCCCAGGGGCTTTTCGGTGCCGAGCCGGGTCCGTACACCGCGTCCTTCTTCGGGGTTGCCTTCCGGGTCATAAAATTTTCCGGTTTTCGTTGTTGTGGCTCGGAGATTTTTACCCAGTACAAACAGATCGCCGGCATGAAATCGATGTTTTTGTGTGGCGTCGCCGGGGGTTTCGCCGATCTGCATTTCAATGGAAAGGGGCCATACTTTTTTCAGATCGCCGTGGACATGGAAAAGCAGTCCGGCATCCCGGTCCCAGTCGGTTCGCGGGGCATAGCGGTTGCCGACCCATTTGTATTCCAGTTTGAGAATATAGCGGCTGTATTCCTTTTCTGTGTTGAGGCAGTCATTTTCCTGTTTGGAACCGGCTTCCCGGCCGGCATAGGTGTGGATGGCCTGTTCTTCTTCGTTCACGGAAAAAGCCCCCCAGTCGCCGGGACCGGAGGAGCGGGCAGCTGTCCATCCCTCCAGAGTCTTTCCGTTGAATAAAGAAATAAACCCCTCGTCGTTAGCGAAGGTGCTTGCGGTCAGTGCCACGGCGGCAAGTACGGTGTATAGATATCGTTTCATAATGAGAGTTCCTGCCCGGCTTTAGGCGTCGAGTGATTAAAGAATCTGTTCGGGTGATCAGTGGAAGTTTACGCGGGCGATGTGAGGAAGTTCCCGGTATTTATTGTCGTAATCCAGCCCGTAGCCGACGACGAAGAGATCGTCGATCTGAAAGCCGGCATAATCGGCTTCGAATTCGACCGCACGGTTGGTTATTTTGTCGAGCAGTACGCAGGAGTACACCGATTTTGCGCCGCGTTCGAGCATGAGTTTTTTGGTGAACGCGAGGGTGCGGCCGGAGTCGAGAATATCATCAACAAGCAGGACGGTGGCATCGGTTAAATTTTCGCGGATATCGTGAATGATTTCAACCGTGCCGGAAGAGACGGTTCCGGCACCGTAGCTGGAGAGGGTCATGAAATCGATGTGCGGGTGGGCGTTGTGGCGATAGAAGCTGCGCATGAGGTCGGCAAAAAACATAAAACTGCCTTTGAGAATGCCGATTACGACCAGGCGGTCGGGTTGCCCCGCCGCGACAATTTCATCCACCAGTGCATCCACGCGCTCGGCGATGGCTTTTTTATCGATAAGGATTTCTTTTACATCGTGCTCTCTCATGGGTAGTCTCCGCGGTTCAAAATTCAAAAAAAGTAATGTGATTAATTTTTTGACCGGATAACAGAATAAATCGGATTAAAGGTTTTGTTTTCCGGTGGAACTGCTGGAGTGATGTAATGAAAGTTCGTACACGTTTTGCCCCGAGCCCGACCGGGAAAGTTCATATCGGAAATATCCGGGTCGCGATTTATAACTGGCTTTTTGCGCGTCATAACGGCGGCGAGTTTGTTCTGCGGGTGGAGGATACAGATATTGAACGCTCTACACCGGAGGCGATTCAGGCCATGCTGGATGCCATGGACTGGCTTGGATTTGATATCGACGGTGAACCCCTTTACCAGACCACCCGTCAGCAGGCGCATCTCGCGGCCGCAGAGCGGCTGCTCGAAAAGGGATTGGCTTATAAAGAGGATAAAGGCGGAACGGGACAGGGTGAGTGCGTTATCTTTAAAATGCCGGGGACGAATGTAACATTTGTGGATGGCATTAAAGGCAAGATGACCAAGAAGGCCGAGAACATGCAGGACTTTGTGATTGTCCGCTCCAACGGAACCCCGGTGTTCCATCTGGCCAACGTGCTCGATGATATTGAGCAGGGGATCACGCATGTGATCCGCGGGGATGACCACGTGGAAAACACATTTCGTCACATTGCGCTCTACGAAGCGCTTGGCGCAGACGTACCCCATTTTGCGCACCTTCCCATGATTGTTAACCGGCAGGGTAAACCGTATTCCAAGCGTGACGGCGATGCCTTTGTGGGTGATTTCCGGGAAAACGGCTACACGGCCGATGCGCTGTTCAACTATCTTGCGCTGCTCGGCTGGTCGCCGGGCGATGACCGGGAAGTGATGACGCGTGAAGAAATAGTTGAGGCTTTCACGCTGGAGCGCTGCCAATCATCGCCGGCGCAGTTTGATATGAAAAAGCTGGGCTGGATGAACGGGGAATATCTGCAGAAACTTTCCGATGCCGAATTTGAAACGCTGGCGTTTGCCGAATTGAATAAAGCCGGGGTGGAGGCCGATCCCGACTATGTGAAGTCGGTCATTGCGCTGATTCGCGACCGTGTCAAAAACATCATAGAAATTGTACCTATGACGGGATACTTTTTCACCGAAGATTTTGAATATGATGAAAAAGGCGTGCGCAAAAAACTGCAGAAAGAGGGGGTTGCGGACACCCTCAGCCGGGTGAAGGAAATTTTCCAGTCGCTGGATGTTTTTGATGAGGCATCCACCGATAAAGCACTTCACGATTTTGTTGAAGAGTCCGGGCTGGGTTTCGGAGCTGTAATGGCACCGACGCGTCTGGCAGTGTCGGGGGTACAGTCGGGGCCGGATCTTTTTCCGCTGCTGGCCGTACTTGGGCGTGAACGGGTTATTGAACGCATGGATCGAACCATCGAACGGTTTTTGACATAGGATCCCGCAACGGAGGGCGCAGGGATCTTCCGTGATTGAGATATATGGACCTGATTTTCTTAGTTTTTCTGTTACTTGCTGCTGTGACGGTGATCACCATTCTGGTGGTTCAGAACCGTTCTCTTCAGCGTTTGCTGAAAGAGGCTAAGGATGTCAGCAAACGGGATGCGGATATTGCGATCCTGGTCAGTATGAACGAGGATACAGAGGAGGCTCGGGAAAAACTGCAGGAAGCCAACGCGCAACTCCAGAAATCGATTTCCCGGGCAAACAAACTGGCTATTGATGCTCAGGCGGCCAGCGTGGCCAAAAGTCAGTTTCTGGCGAATATGAGTCATGAGATCCGCACGCCGATGAACGGTATCATCGGCGTGACCAATCTGCTGCTCGACTCCAATCTGAATGAGGACCAGCAGGAGCTGGCCTCAACGGTTCACCGAAGCGGTAAAGCCCTGCTTTCCATTGTAAATGACATTCTTGATTTTTCCAAAATTGAAGCGGGGCATATGGCGGTGGAAATCCGCGATTTTAACCTGAAGGAAGTTTTGGGGGATCTGAAGGCTATGTTGACCGTGCAGGCCGAGAAAAAGGGTATCGGTCTGTGTGTACAGGTGGAACCGGGCGCTCCCGAAAAACTGTGCGGTGATGTGGCCCGGTTGCGGCAGATTCTTACAAACCTGATCGGGAACGCGATTAAGTTTACCGATGAAGGTGAGGTATCACTGTTTGTGAGGATGGCCAATAATCATGCGGACCACATCCATCTCCGGTTCGAGGTGCAGGATACCGGAATCGGGATTGAAGAGGAAAAACTGCGGTATGTATTCGAAGCTTTTCAGCAGCAGGACAGCTCCACTTCGCGGAAATATGGAGGTACCGGACTGGGCCTGACCATCTGCAAGCAACTGGTCGAAATTATGGGCGGTGAAATCGGTGTGAGCAGTGTTCCCGGGCAGGGATCGCTTTTCTGGTTTGAAATTCCTGTAAACTTGCAGAAAATCCATGGGCAGGGCGTATTTGACTTTGTCGATACCGCACAACGCCCCGTTAAAGAAGAGCCCTCCGATACCCAGGATGTCATGGTCATGGCCCGCAGTCGCATTCGTGAAATGGATAGTGAACTGCGCATTCTGGTGGTGGAGGATAATCGTGTAAATCAAACGGTGGCGGTACGCACACTGGTGAAGATGGGGGTTCATGCCGAAGCGGTCGGCGATGGGGAAGAGGCCATTGAGCGGGTCAAAAGCCATTCTTATGACCTGATTCTGATGGATGTTCAGATGCCGAAAATGGACGGGTTGGAAACCACGCAGGTGATCCGGTCATTGGAAAAAGAGAATAACCTGCCGCGGATGCCGATTATTGCCATGACGGCCCATGCCCTCTGCGGTGATCGCGAACGCTGTCTGGAATCCGGCATGGACGGCTATATCACGAAGCCGATTAATGTTGCCGATCTTTCCGGTATTATTTTCCAGACATTGGAAAACTAAGGCCGGTTCTGGATACGCGATGCGGGCGTATTGAGCCGCATCAGCATAAAGGCCTTGAATTCTTCCGGCCAATCCTGTTTTTCGAGCGCTTTTTCCATGCAGAGCAGCCACATGTCTTTTTCTTTTCCGGAAATCGGTAAATGCGCGTGCGCGGCACCGAGTGCAACGGGACCGTATTTTTCTTCAAAAAGCTCCGGGCCGTTCATATAGCCGGACAGAAAACAGGCGAGCTTGTCGCGTGATTCGCTCAGATCGTTCGGATGCATGAAAAGAATCTTCCGGGCTTCCGGAAGCGTTTCCATAATATCATAAAAATCGTTGGCGAGTTTATAGCAACCTTCCACGCCGCCGGCGATTTTGAACTGGTTGTCGCCTTCGCGGTAATAGGTGAAAAGTTTTTCCAAATCCTGTGTCATAAATTTTAAACCTCACTAAAACGGTACTATATACGGCCGAGGCGGAAATATTTCCAGCCCTTGGATGAATTATTTAACCGGACCGTGCGCGGGCCCCGTGCTATGCAAGCACCTTCAGCGCAAGGTCGACGATGCCAAACGGGGCGCTGACCTGATAGCCGGCGACGCGGTCGGAAATGGCTTCACAGATTTCGCGGGCAATTTCGATGCCCAGAGCGCGGCCGTCTTCCTTGGTTTTTGCATGGCTCATGCGTTCGAGAATGGCATCCGGAATTTCCACCCCCGGCACTTCATTCGCCAGGAATTCCGCATTACGCAGGGAGACCAGCGGCCAGACACCGGCGACGACCGGAATACTGCCGCCTTTTTCTTCCGCGGCATCCATGAAGCGCAGCAGGGCCTCGGGATCAAAAATCGGCTGGGTGATGGCATATTCCGCACCGGCATTGATTTTGTTGAGATAATGCTGCAACTCGCGTTCCGGTTCCACGGCGCAGGGATTGGCGCCGACACCGATCAGAATACCTGTGGGAGGATTAATGATGTTTCCGCCGACATCGATGCCATGATTCAGGTTGTTCACGACCTGCGTCAGACCGACCGCATCAACATCAAAAACCGCGGTTGAGTCGGGGTAATCGCCGAGTTTCGGCGGGTCTCCGGTAATGATGAGATAGTTGCGCAGGCCGCCGGCATAGCCACCGAGCAGATCGGATTGCATGCCGATCAGGTTGCGATCGCGGCAGCAGTAGTGCAGCACCGTTTCAATGCCGACTTCGCGCTCGACTGCCAGCGCAGCAACCATGGGGGAAATGCGGGCTGATGCCCGCGGACCGTCAGGAATGTTGATGGCGTCAATTCCGGCCTCTTTGCACGTTCGGCACTGGGCGAGCATCGGCTTGAGATCGATGGAGCGCGGCGGTGTGATTTCCACACTGGTCACTTTTTCGCCGCGGGCCAGTTTGGCGCCGAATCCGCATTTTTCCGCCGCAGGAATGACCTCCACTTCCGGCGCTTCGTGATCGTCGTGCCGGGCAATCGCGATGTGCTGTTTGACCCCGGTCATCGATTTAATGCTTTTGGCCATTGTGGCGATGTCGGCCGGGGTTGTACCGCAGCATCCGCCGACGCCGCGGACGCCGAGCTGGATCATGCGTTTAGCGTATTCGGTGAAATATTCCGGGGAAGCCATATAGATCATACGGCCGTCAACTTCCTGCGGAAGGCCGGCATTGGCCATGACCACTAGCGGTTTTGTGGTATGGGGCAGGGCGCGTTCAGCGTTGCTGTAGGCCGCCGCCGGTCCGACGCCGCAGTTGAGGCCGACGCCGTCGACATTGGAGTCATTTTCCAGGGTTTGGATAATCTGTTCGATGGGGCGTCCTTTTACGGTTTTGCCTTCTTTCCCGGCTGTCATGGAAACGAAGACCGGTCGCCCGAATTCCTTTGCCACTTTGGCGGCAAGCTGGGCTTCCTGCACATGCGAGAACGTTTCGAAAAGAAAGAAATCGACGCCTTCATCGGCCAGTACAGCAATCTGTTCCCGGAAAATTTCCGCCAGTTCACCGGCTTTGGATTCCAGAAAGACGGAAGCGGATTTGAGGATCGGTCCGACTGATCCGGCAACCAGCGCATCTGGTCCGGCCGCATTGCGTGCGAGCCGGACCGCGGCACGGTTGATGGCTTCGAGCTGGTCGGCCAGACCGTGGCCGGTCAGTTTGAGACGGTTGGCCCCGAACGTGTTGGTTTCAATAACGTCTGCGCCGGCGTCGGCATATTCCTGATGTATTCCGGCAATCAGTTTCGGGTTGGTGACACACAGATGTTCGTAGCACGTGTTGATGAATACGCCCTTCGAATAAATCATCGTTCCCATCGCCCCGTCGAAGATGAGGGGATGTTCTGTCAAACGTTCAAGAATGTTTTTCATATCTGTCATTCCTATTATTCCACGATGGGGAATCAGCTTCAGTAATTGTATCCGAGGCTGGGGGCCAGCCATTTTTCGGCGGTTTTCATATCCCAGCCTTTACGTTCGGCATAGTCGGCAACTTGGTCTTTGTTGATTCGGCCGAGCGGGAAATAGCGGGATTCCGGATGCGAGAAGTAGAGGCCGGACACCGAGCTCGGCGGCGTCATTGCCATGGACTCTGTCAGTTCAATCCCGGTCCGTTTCGTTGTCTCCAGAAGTTGGAAAATGGTTTTCTTTTCGGTGTGGTCCGGGCAGGCCGGATACCCGGCCGCCGGGCGGATGCCCTGATATTTCTCTTTGATCATCTGCTCGATTGTGCAGGTTTCTGCTTTTCCGTAGCCCCAGGCATCGCGCGTCTGTTTATGCAGGTATTCTGCAAACGCTTCGGCAAGCCGGTCGGAGAGCGCCTGAACCATAATGGCGTTATAGTCGTCGTGATCGGCTTTAAATTCTTCGGCTTTCACGACGGCTTCGGGGCCGGCCGTGACGGAGAATGCGCCAATGTAGTCAGCACAGCTGGAATCCTTCGGCGCAATGAAATCGCACAGACTGCGGTTCGGCGTTTCATCCTTTTTGATCATCTGCTGCCGTAGAAAATGCAGGGTATTAATTTTTTCGGTACGTGATTCATCGGCATAGACTTCAATGCTGTCGCCGACGCGCGCGGCCGGGAAGAAGGCGTGCACACCTTTCGGGGTGAACCAGTCCTCTTCAATAATCTGCTTCAGCATGGCCTGGGCATCGTCGAAAACCTCGCGAGCGCGAGCTCCGGGTTCGCCGGGTTTTTCAAGAATGGTCGGGTATTTCCCTTCCAGTTCCCAGGTCCAGAAAAACGGAGTCCAATCGATCCATTCGGCCAGTTCTTTTATCGTGATGTTGACCTCGCGAGTGCCGATAAATTCCGGGGTGGGCGGCACGTAGCCTTTCCAGTCGAAGGGCAGGGCGCGTGCGCGTGCATTTTCCAGGCTTCGGAACTCGCGGACTTCCTGCGAGGCTTCGTGCTGCTCTTTGATGGCGTTGTATTCAAACTTCACCGCTTTCTGGAATTTTTCATCGCCACTGAGGATGGACTGTACCACGGTGACGGCGCGCGAGGCATCGAGCACATGCATGGAGAGTCCGCTGAATTCGGGCGCAATTTTGACCGCGGTGTGTTTTTTACTGGTGGTGGCTCCGCCGATCAGCAGCGGTGTTTTCAGGCCTTCGCGTTCCATCTCTTTGGCGACGTGCACCATTTCATCGAGCGACGGGGTAATTAGACCGGAAAGGCCAATGATATCTGCTCCCCATTCACGGGCTTCTTTCAGAATGGTTTCCCACGGCACCATAACGCCGATGTCTTTTACTTCGAAATTGTTGCAGGCGAGTACGACGCCGACGATGTTCTTTCCGATGTCATGCACGTCGCCTTTTACCGTAGCGAGCAGGATTTTTCCGGCCGAGGAAGCTTCTCCTTCTTCTTTTTCCTCCTCCATATAAGGCAGGAGGTGAGCCACGCCTTTTTTCATGACCCGGGCGGATTTTACCACCTGCGGAAGGAACATTTTTCCGGATCCGAACAGGTCGCCGACCACATCCATGCCGGCCATCAGCGGACCTTCGATCACGTGAAGCGGCCGATCGTATTTCTGCCGGGCTTCTTCCACATCGTCTACAACATATTCGACGATGCCTTTCACCAGGGCGTGTTTGAGCCGTTCTTCCACGCTGGCTTCGCGCCAGGCCTGGGTTTCGACTTCTTTTTTTGCACCGCTACCTTCGGCTTTAATCTTTTCGGCATAGTCGATCAGTTTTTCGGTGGCTTCTTCATTGCGGTTGAGCACCACATCCTCGACGAGAGTCATCAGTTCTTTCGGAACCTCGTCGTAAACTTCGAGCATGCCCGGGTTGACAATTCCCATATTCAGACCGGCTTCCGTGCCATGGTAGAGGAAGGCGGCGTGAATGGCTTCGCGAACCCGGTTGTTGCCGCGGAATGAAAACGAGACATTACTGATGCCGCCGCTGACGGAGACGCCGGGAAGCGTTTGGCGAATGACTTTGGTGGCTTCAAAGAACGAAACAGCGTTGATGCGGTGTTCTTCCATGCCGGTGCCGACCGGGAAGACGTTGGGATCAAAAATAATGTCGGTCGGGTCGATGCCGATTTCGTCCACAAGGATCCGATAAGCTCTGGTGCAGATTTCGATCCGCCGTTCGGTGGTGTCGGCCTGGCCTTTTTCGTCGAAGGCCATAACCACCATACCGGCACCGTAGCGCTGAATTTTCCGTGCATGTTCGCGGAACTGGTCTTCGCCTTCCTTCATACTGATTGAGTTGACGATGCCTTTGCCCTGAATGCATTTCAGGCCGGCTTCGATGACCTCCCATTTTGAAGAGTCGATCATGATCGGAACGCGGCAGATGTCCGGTTCGGATGCGACCAGATTCAGAAATTTAACCATCATATCGACGGAATCGATGAGGCCTTCATCCATGTTGATATCAATCAGATTGGCCCCGGCTTCCACCTGCTGAAGGGCAATCTGAAGGGCTTCATCGAGATTACCTTCGCGAATCAGGCGTGCAAATTTCGGCGAGCCGGTAATGTTGGAACGCTCGCCGACCATCACCAGATTCATTTCGGGGGTGATGCGCAGCGGTTCAAGTCCGCTGAAGCGCGGTGTGCTAGACCGTGCCGGAGGAATACGCGGCGGATATTTTTTTACGGCAGCGGCAAGTCCCTGAATGTGGGCGGGCGTGGTGCCGCAGCATCCGCCCCAGATATTGGCAAGACCGTGTTTGGCAAAGTCGTCATAAACCCGGGCCATGTCTTCGGGCGTGTCATCATAGCCCCCGAATGCATTCGGCAGTCCGGCGTTGGCATAAATGCTGATGTAGCAGTGGGCCACATTGGAAAGCTCTTCGAGATAGGGGCGCATATCTTCAGCACCTAATGCGCAGTTAAGGCCGACCGAAACCGGATTGGCGTGTTCGATGGAATACCAGAATGCTTCCGGAGTCTGACCGGAAAGGGTGCGGCCTGATCTGTCAGTGATGGTTACCGAGATCATCACCGGAAGCCGGGTGCCGGTTTTTTCAAAGACCTCCTCAATGGCAAAGAGGGCGGCTTTAGCGTTAAGCGTGTCGAAGATGGTTTCAACCAGCAGGAGATCCACCCCGCCTTCGATCAGGGCTTCGGTCTGTTCCGCGTAGGCCTCGACCAGGTCATCGAAAGAGACCGCACGATATCCGGGATCATTGACGTCCGGGGAAATGGAGGCGGTCCGATTGGTGGGGCCAATGGATCCGGCCACAAACAGCGTACGTTCCGGATTGTTTTCAAGTACGCGGTTTACCGCATTTCGTGCGATGCGGGCGGCGGCGATATTCAACTCCCGAACGAGCGGTTCAAGTCCATAGTCGGCCTGGGAAATTGTGGTGGAGCTGAAGGTGTTGGTTTCGATGATGTCCGCACCGGCTTCGATGAATTCTACATGAATATCTTCAATGATCTGTGGTTTGCTGAGTACCAGCAGGTCGTTGTTGCCCTTCAGGTCGGAAGGGTGGTCGGCAAACTGTTCGCCGCGGAAATCGGTTTCTTCGAGCTTGTGTTGCTGAATCATGGTGCCCATGGCGCCGTCGAGCATTAGGTGCTGGTCTTTCAGCAGGGCGGCAAAGCGGTTGGCGGCATCGGATGTGTATTTAATTTTTTTCATAACAGAAAACCTCGAATTCCAAAGATTGGAAGGGTGTATATCCGTTTATCCGGATATTGCAATATAAAAGCGTAATGCAATTAAAAGGCGCGTTTTTAAACCGTATTTTTGAAAGGGGGAAGATTTTTCGGGATGAGTTTGAGGGGATCGGTCCGGGGATGCCTTTGAATGATAAAAAGAGAGGGCGCCGCAGGAAGAGGGGTATATCCTGCGGCGCCCATAGGAAGAAGAAACCATAAAAGTCTCTGCACATGAAACGTGTGGATGGGGGCATAATGGACAAAAAAGGTTTTAAATGTAAAATTCAGTCTAAGTCTGACCCGCGGCGCAGACTGCTGATGCCGTACTTTTCTCTGATGGCATCGGCGGCCCGGCTGAGGCGGTTTCGTTTTTCGTGGCGTGCGGTGTCGGGGGAATCGAACAGATTCATCTGGAGGGTCCGGGGTTTGTCGGATTCGGTGAGTCCGCTGGTGCCGAAGCCGATCAGCCGGACGGGACGGTGGCGGAGGTGTTCGTTGAGCAGTTCCATACCGACTTCCCGCAGGGTGATGTCGTCGTTGGCCGGAATGGCGATTTTGGTCTGGCGGGTGATGGTGGTGAAGTCGCTCCATCGTAAACGCAGGTGAACGGTGGTCGCATAAAAACCGGCTTTGCGGAGTCGTGCAGCAACTTTATCGATCAGGCGTTTGTACGTTGCTTCGATCTGTTCCCGATCGGTGATGTCATGTCGGAAGGTGGTTTCGTTGGAAATGCTTTTTTCATCGGCCCCGGTGCCGATTTTCCGGTCGTCAATTCCGCGGCACAGGCGGGAGAAGCCATAGGCGGATTTTGGGCCGAGGACCTTTTCCAGACGTTGGAAGTCGAAGTTTTGGAGATCGCCGATGGTGGAGATGCCAAGGGAGAGCAGCTTTTTCTGTGTCACTTTACCTACGCCCCACATACGGCCGATGGGCATGGGGGCGAGCATTTTCTCGATGGCTTCCTGATTGAACGGAACGACGGTGAGGCCGTCCGGTTTATTCATATCGGAGGCGAGCTTGGCGAGAAACATATTCGGTGCAACGCCCACGGATGCGGTCAGCTGTGTCTGTTCCCTGATGTGGTTACGGATTTTTTCGGCCATGGTTTTTCCATCGCCGAAGAGGTGCCGGGCACCGGTGACATCGAGAAAGGCTTCATCAATGGAAAGGGGCATGACGTGAGGGGTATATGATTCGAAGATGCGCATGATTTCGCGCGAAACAGCTTTGTAATTGGCCATGTTGTTCGAAACGAAAACTGCATGCGGGCATTTTTGTTTTGCGATGCGGGAGGGCATGGCGGAGTGTATGCCGTATTTGCGCGCTTCGTAAGACGCGGCTGCCACAACGCCGCGCTGGTCGGCCGCCGCCCCGACAACAACGGGTTTGCCGCGGAGTTCCGGATGGTCGCGTTGTTCCACGGAGGCGAAAAAGGCATCCATGTCGACGTGCAGAAAGGTCTGGGGATTTTGTTTCATTCTTCCAAAGGCTGGAAATCTACATTGGGTTAATGCTTTTCATAGAGCGAATATCATTTAGACTGATTTGCAATTCACTTATTAAAACACACGGTTATGGCCATGGAAGATAAAACACATTCCCAGGAAGTGCGGGATGCCCGCGACGTGATTTTGGATCTGAACTTTGTTCCGCAGTGGGCCAGGAAGCCGCCGGGAGAAAATCATTATTCCAGAAAGGATTTTGATGAGCGCCCGAGGCGCGAAGGCCGGCCCCGCCGGGAGGGGAACCGGGATGACCGTGACCGCTCTAAACGACCGCGCCGGGATGATCGTCCGCGCGATGATCGACCGAGACGGGAGTCGCGCGAGCCGGTTAAAGAGTTGCCGATCAGCGTTTCATTTCTGCCGGAGCAAAAGCGGCTGGCCTCGCTGGTCCGTCAAATTCACCATTCGCGCCGTGCCTATCCGCTGATGGACCTGGCCAGTCTGCTGATTCATGATGCTGAAGGTTATCTGGTTAAAATTGAAGTGAACAAAGAGGCGCCTGATTTTCATCTCTACCAGTGTAAAGCGTGCAAGGCGGTGGCGGCATCGCAAGAGCTGATTGAGCAGCATATTCTATCGAGCCATCTGGAAGACCGATATGAAAAAGAGGAGATCGAGGTCGATCCGCCTTCGGGAAGTTTTCCTGGGGTTGCGCGTTGTACAAAAACCGGAATTCTCCTGGGGCCGCCGAATCATCACAGTTATAATGACAAGGTGGCGGAAGTGCATGCGGCACGCTTTTCGAATATGCCGTTGGAGGACTACAAGCGTTTTATTGAAATTGTGAAAGATGAAGAGCTTGTGGAGCAATGGAAAGATGAGAGCCGGAAGCAGACGGTTTATCGGTTGAAGTCTGATCCTGAAGCGGAACCGGTGGATTTGAAAAAAGCTGAAATTGAGTTTAAAAAACAGCTGCCTTCCATGATCGAGAAAACGCACCGTGCCATTGTGCCTTCTGTAATTGCGCGGGAGCTGGATGACCGGGATATTACGTTTGCAATCAAGCGGGTCTGGAGTAAAGAGAGCCGGTTTCCGCTGACGATGTCTTTTTCGATGCGGGCCGCATTCCGGCATATGCATCTGCATTTGTTTAAAGCCGGAAAAATCAACTTTGTAACGCATATTAAACCGCATCCGATTAAGCCGCAGGACACGGTGCCGAATATTGCCGAGGTGCTGATGTTTCTGAAGGAAAATCCCGGATCAACACGAGAGCAGCTGCTGGAAGTGCTTCATCCTTCGCTCGATCCGAAATCGGCCGAGGCCAAGGATGCTCTGAAGCCGATCAGCTGGCTGGTTGAACGCGGCCATTTGATTGAATTCTTCAACGGAACCCTGTCGGTGCCGATTGGTCGTCAGCGCCGGTAAAGGTAACGGCGGGCGCGATGCCCAGTTGCCGGTATGTGAGACTCATGACCCGCTCAATGCAGAGCGGGTCTTTTGCGTAGGCCGGGAACGGTACCTGTTTTCCTGAATGGCTGATGAGGGCGCCGGAGATGTTTCTGAATCCGGGATCGAGCACGGCTGCTGCATAGGTTTCCGCCATTTTTTCGGGGGTAATGGAAAACAGTGCTTTTAAGGTGTAGAGGTTTTTCAGTCCCTGCGGCAGATCCGGAAAGCGGTTGATGTCGATTTTTACATTGGTGACGCGGATGCAGTTGGCGGTGGCCATGGTTCCGGTAAGCTGCTGCGCCAGCCAGACGGTATAGATGCTTTGGGCCATTTTGGATTGATAGTAGGCTGCTGCCGGAGTGAAATGGCGGTTTCCAAACGTGGGATCTTCCGTGTCCACGGTCTGGAAGGGGCGGGCGAGTAAACCTTTGGAGGAAATATTGATAATTCGTCCCTGAGGACTGGCGATGATGTAATCCATCAGGCGGTCTGTCAGCAGGACCGGTGCGAGATGATTGGTGAACCAGATGCGTTCAAAGCCGTCGGAGGTCAGTTCGCGTTCGGTTTCGGAAAGGTTGAAGTCCGCGGCATTGTTGATCAGGCCGTCGATCCGGTTGAGTTCGCGGTGGGCCCAGTCGGTGAATTCATGGATGCTGCGCCGGGAGGCCAGATCGAGTTCGGCTGCGATTGTGTTTTTTCCTATTTCATGCCGGACCTGCTCGGCTTTTTCCCGACTGCGGCAGGCGAGAATTACGACGTGGCCGGCATTGGCGAGATGTTTTGCGGCTGCTTTGCCGATCTCGGAGTTGGCTCCGGTGAGTATAATGGTTTTTGCGGGCATTGAAGGAGGGTAGAAGAATCCGATGGCGGCGGCAATGTTCCTGGGCCGGGAACGTTGTTTTTCAAGGATTGGAAGCGGGCTTGACGAACCGCGGGTCAGCGCCCATTGTTTTATGTATTCAATGAAGGAATTTCCAATGGCTGGAAGACTGATACAGATGATTTTGATGGCGGCCGTGTCGGCGGCTGTTTTTGCTGATGCCGAGGAGTATAAGCGGGAGCGTTACGATGTGATTGTGGATCGCTCGCCTTTTGGTGAGGATTCGGGGATTGCTGCGGATCTGGCGCGGGAAGAGGCGCAAAGTAAGAAAGATGCCGCCGAGGCGGCTAAGCTGGCCAGGGAGATGGAAAAGAAGATACGTCTTTGTTATCTGCTGGAAGCTGATAATGGCGAGTTGCGTGCGGGATTCGAAAATAAAGGGGCAAAGCCCGGGGATCCCCGCAGTATTATGCTGCGGCTGAATGAGAGTTTTCAGGGCATGAAGCTGACGGCTATTGATGTGTTGAGAAGCAGTGCGACTCTTGAGATGAATGGGAAGCCGGTTACCTTTGAATTGACACAGGCGGCAGCGGCCACGCCGGCTAAAAAAGCCGGGCCGGTTGCGCAACGGCGCAAATTCGGCAGCGGGTTTCGTCGTCCGGAGCAGCCGACAAAACCGGCTGAGCCTGAGTTGACCCCTGAAGAGCAGGCTGCAAAGCGAGAAGAGGTGCGTGAAAATTTGCGCCAGTACCAGATGGAGGTTATTCGTCAGGGCATGCCGCCTCTTCCGATTCCGCTGACTCAGGAGATGGATGATCAGTTGGTGGAGGAGGGGATTCTTCCGCCGAGCGGTCCGGCAGCTCCGGGACCGTGAGTCTCCGGATTAAGCGTCTTCGAATTCTTCATCTTCGGAGACGCGCAGGATTTCGTCAATTGTGGTGATGCCGGCGAGCACTTTGTCCCAGCCGTCTTCGCGCAGGGTTTTCATGCCGCCTTGGTCGAGCGCTCTGTTTTTGATCTCGGCGGCTGATGCGTGGGCAATGATGAGCGGTCGGATTTCATCGGTGACGTGCAGAATTTCAAAAATCCCTGTTCGTCCTTTATAGCCGCTGCCCCGGCATTCATCGCAACCGACAGCTTCATAAATCGGCCCTTCATTGGCGAGGCGCTCAATCGGGAAGCTGTGTTCCTCGAGAAATTCTTTGTCGTATTCTTTGGGCTGTTTGCAGTTGTTGCATAGACCGCGTACAAGGCGCTGGGCGACAATGCCTTCTACGGAAGACGCGACCAGGAAAGGTTCAATGCCCATGTCGAGCAGGCGGGTAACGGTGCTTGCGGAATCGTTCGTGTGAATGGTGCTGAAAACCAGATGGCCGGTCAGCGCTGCACGGATCGCAATTTCGGCGGTTTCTTTGTCGCGGATCTCCCCGACCATAATCACGTCCGGGTCCTGACGCAGGAAGGTGCGGAGGGTGTTGGCGAAGGTCAGTCCGATTTCCGGGCGCATCTGTACCTGGTTGACGCCGGCCATTTCGTATTCAATCGGGTCTTCGGCTGACATGATTCGTTTGTCGACGGAATTGATTGTGTGGAGCCAGGCATAGAGGGAGGTGGACTTGCCCGACCCTGTCGGCCCGGTGACCAGGAGAATGCCGTGAGGGCGGGTGATCATTTTTTTGAGAATGTCGGAATCGTGGTTATTCAGTCCCAGGTCGGCCATGGTTACAAGGCCGCCGCCTCGCATCAGCAGACGGAGGCTGACGGATTCGCCGTAAACTGTAGGCATGGTCGAGACGCGGACATCAATTTCTGCTCCTTTAATGCGGACGCTGATCCGGCCGTCCTGCGGAAGACGTTTTTCGGCAATGTCCATATTAGACATTACTTTGATGCGGGAGATGACCGAGGATTGAAAGCGTTTCAGCTGCGGGGGCATCGGTGTTTCATGCAGGACGCCGTCAATGCGGTAGCGAATGCGCAGGTCCATTTCCATGGGTTCGATGTGAATGTCTGTGGCCCGATCCTTATAGGCTTCCCAGATAATCTGGTTCACAAATTTAACTACTGAGGCCTCCTGGTCGAGTTCGCTGAGGTCCTGTTTTAGAAGATCTTCTTCATCGTCCAGGTCCAGCCCGCCGCTTTCCATCATACGATCGAGGGTTTCTGCGCCAACGCCGTAGAATTTCTTGGCGGCGGTTTCAATGTCCTCGGATGGGCTGAGTGACAGTCGGATCCGGCTTTCAGCTGCCAGACGGAGTGCATCAACCAGTCCGGGGGTGAAGGGATCGCTTGTAGCAACCTTTAGATAGCCGTCTTCTTCTTTGAGCGGTATGATGTTGTATTGAAAAATAGCTTTTGTGGGCAATTTTTCGAGAATGTCGTTATCTATTTCGATTTCCTTCAGGCGCTGAAAGGGCAGTTGCATGGCCTTCGCCAGTTTTGTCAGAAGTTCCTCTTCCTTGATTTCGGCGTTGTCGATGATAAAACGACATACAGGCGCCCCGTTGGCGCGGGCCTCATTCAGGAGGTCCTGAAGTTTTTTTTCGTCGATGAGCCCGGTGGCTGCGAGAAAGTCGTATATTCTGAGAGATTTCGTAAGCATCACGCTCATGAATGTGCCATCCGAGGTTTGGAAAAAGCAACAGTTTAATATTTCCGGTTGGCTGCTCGCTGAATTCGGAGCTGGAGGGTGGGGTGATTATTGTTTATTAAAAATGAAGCCGGATTGAGCTTCCTTTTTGTGGGCAGTGTAAAGGATGTCGGCGGTCGCTGATTCATCTGTATTTGCAGGGCTGATGCGGTTGCTGCTGAAATTACTAAAGTTTTTTGGGCTTCGGGGTTGACTATGTCACGGGGTTCTATATATTGCGCCGTCTTATTTGCCAAATCCCCCTTCGGGCGGCAGGTGGGACGATTTTGAGGGAACAGGCTTTCGAGCGCATTTATTTACCGGTGTGCAAGGGGTTTGTTTGTATGGTTTTTTTATTTGGATAAACAGGCCCATGTAGCTCAGTTGGTAGAGCGCATCCTTGGTAAGGATGAGGTCAGCAGTTCAAATCTGCTCATGGGCTCCATTTATTCGATTTGTAAAGTGTGAATAACTGAGAGATATCAGGAGGTAAACAAAATGGCTAAGGATAAGTTCGAACGGACAAAGCCCCACGTGAATGTGGGCACGATTGGTCACGTTGACCATGGTAAAACGACCACGACCGCTGCAATCACCTGTGTACAGGCTGCTAAAGGTCTGGCTGAGTATATTGCGTACGACAGCGTTGCTAAAGCATCGGAATCCCAGGGTCGCCGTGACTCGACAAAGATTCTGACCATCGCGACTTCGCATGTTGAGTACGAATCCGATAACCGTCACTACGCCCACGTTGACTGCCCGGGCCATGCTGACTACGTTAAAAACATGATTACCGGTGCTGCGCAGATGGATGGCGCGATTCTGGTGGTTGAAGCTCCGTCCGGTCCGATGCCGCAGACTCGTGAGCACATCCTTCTGGCCCGCCAGGTTGGTGTTCCGAAAATTGTTGTTTTCCTCAACAAGTGCGACCTGGTTGACGACGAAGAGCTGATCGAGCTCGTTGAGATGGAAATTCAGGAACTCCTCGCGAAATATGATTTCGAAGAAGATTCCCCGATTATCCGTGGTTCTGCACTGGGTGCTATCAATAATCCGGAAGGTCCGGAAGCTGATTGTATTCAGGAACTCATGGATGCACTTGATGCATGGATTCCGGAGCCGGAACGTTTGACCGAGCAGGACTTCCTGATGCCGATCGAAGACGTATTCTCCATCGAAGGTCGTGGTACGGTTGTTACCGGACGTGTTGAGCGTGGTTCTATTCATACCGGCGACGAAATCGAAATTGTCGGCATTAAAGATACTGCAAAAACGACCTGCACCGGCGTTGAAATGTTCCGCAAGATCCTCGATGAAGGTCAGGCTGGCGACAACGTGGGTATTCTGTTGCGCGGCACCAAAAAAGAAGATGTGCAGCGCGGTCAGGTTCTGGCTAAGCCGGGTACAATTAACCCGCACACCAAATTCAAGGGCGAAGTATACGTTCTGTCCAAAGAAGAAGGCGGTCGTCATACGCCGTTCTTTAAAGGTTACCGCCCGCAGTTCTACTTCCGTACAACGGACGTTACCGGCGATATCCAGTTGCCGGAAGGTGTTGAAATGGTAATGCCTGGCGACAACGTGACAATGAATGTTGAGCTCATCACCCCGATCGCGATGGAACAGCACATGCGCTTCGCAATTCGCGAAGGCGGCCGCACCGTTGGTGCCGGACGTGTTATTGAAATCGTTGAATAACATCGGTAATTAACCGGGACGGGCGGGGTTAACCGCCCGTAGCCGGTTTATCATCTAACAGGATAAAATCACATGCCAAGAGATATTATTACTCTGGCCTGCACCGAGTGCAAAGAGCGCAACTACACCGGTACACGCAATAAGAAGCTGGAAACACAGCGTCGTGAAGTAAAAAAATACTGTACACGCTGTCGTACACATACACTTCACCGCGAAACCAAATAGTTGATCAATTTGACGACAGGACGGTAGTTCAATTGGTAGAGCACCGGTTTCCAAAACCGGCTGTTAGGGGTTCGAGTCCCTTCCGTCCTGCCACTATCTTGAAACTGGAAAGCATAAAATGAGTAAACTAAACGAAGGTGTAGGCAGTCTGCGGACATTTCTCGAAGAGGTTAAGGTCGAGTTGCTTAAGTGCACATGGCCTACTAAGAAAGAACTGATCGGTCAGTCTATCGTGGTGATTGTATCAGTCATCATTCTCGGCGCATTTGTCGGCCTTTGTGATCTGGTTAATATGAACTTTTTACAGTTCATCATCCATTAAGTTTATTCGGGGATACGAAATCATGCCAAAACAGTGGTTCATCCTACATGCCCTTTCCGGTCACGAGCTGAAAGTTCAGAAGAACATTGCCAGCCGCGTGCAGCAGGAGGAGATGGAAGATCTTATCGGAGAGGTTCTGATCCCCTCTGAAAAGGTCTCGGAAGTTAAACAAGGCAGAAAGACAACGGTTAACCGTAAGTTTTTCCCGGGGTACCTGCTGATTAATATCAGTTTGTACAACGAGGATAGGTCGGTTAATGCGGAAGCCTGGACGTTTATTCAGAACACCCCAGGTGTAATCGGGTTCCTCGGCGGAGAAAGACCGCCGGCGATGAGTGATGATGAAGTTAGTGCCATCGTCAATCAGATCGAAGAGAAAAAGGAAGTCGTTGCGCCGAAGGTGATGTTCGAACCGGGCGAAACCGTGAAAGTTACCGACGGACCGTTTACCAGTTCCAGCGGTATTATCGATGAAGTCGATCCAGAACGCGGTGTCTTGAAAGTGCTTGTTTCTGTCTTCGGTCGCGAAGCGCCGGTTGAGTTGGAATACTGGCAGGTTGAGCGTTCGGCCGAATAGAAAATTTATTGAGGATAGTTATGGCTAAGGAAATCACAGGGTATATTAAATTGCAGATCCCGGCAGGGGGAGCAAACCCTGCACCGCCGGTAGGTCCCGCCCTGGGTCAGCACGGCGTTAATATTATGGAATTCTGCAAGGCTTATAATGCCGCAACGCAGGATAAAGCTGGAATGGTTATTCCGGTGGTCATCACCGTATATAACGATCGCAGCTTTTCGTTTGAAACCAAAAGCCCCCCGGCCGCGGTTCTTCTGAAGAAAGCAGCCGGCCTGGCTAAAGGTTCCGGAGTTCCTAACCGCGACAAAGTTGGTAAGGTAACCCGCGCTCAGATCGAGGAAATTGTTGAGACCAAAAAAGACGATCTCAACGCCAGCGACATCGACGCCGCCGTCCGTATTATTGAAGGTACTGCGCGCAGCATGGGAATCGAGGTGGAAGGATAATGGCTATTCACGGAAAAAAATACAGTGCTGTTTCGGAGAAGGTACTGAAGGACGATTACACCATGGATGGTGCTATTGCTTTCCTGCAGGAGAACCCGACCGCTAAGTTTGATGAAACATTGGAATTCGCTTTCCGTATGGGTGTTGACCCGTCCAAATCGGATCAGGCGATCCGTTCCACTGTTGCGTTGCCGCACGGAACGGGTAAAGATGTCCGGATCATTGTTTTCGCAACCGGCGATGCTGCTGAAGCTGCCCGCGAAGCGGGTGCCTTGGAAGTGGGTTTTGAAGACCTGATTAAAAAAGTACAGGACGGCTGGACGGATTTTGATGCCGCTGTTGCCACGCCGGACGCCATGAAAGAAGTCCGTAAAGTGGCCCGTGTGCTGGGTCCCCGCGGTCTGATGCCGAATCCGAAAACAGGAACCGTCACCGATGACACTGCTGCGGCTGTAAATCAGCTTAAGGCAGGTCGTGTCGAGTTTCGTATGGATCGTAACGGGAACATCGCTGTTCCTTTCGGTAAGCGTTCTTTTGAAAAAAACGCACTGCTGGAAAACGCCCAGGCCATCGTTGATGCGATCAACGGAGCAAGACCGGCCAGCGCGAAAGGCACCTACATTAAACGTGTTACGATTTCTTCCACAATGGGACCGGGTCTTCGGATCGCCCTGAAGGAAATCTCCGCATAGGGAAGGGTAAGGGATTTAAATGAAACCTGAAGAAAAAGGCGTACGGCCGGAAAAAGTGTCGGAAGCGGCTGAGCTTGATCAGCGCGTTGCAGGTGCACTCTACATGATCATTGCCGACTATACCGGCATGGACATGCCCACCACCACTGCATTAAAGGACTCGCTGCGTGAACGCGGTGCCTCCTTCAATGTTGTAAAGAAAACCATGCTCAGCCGTGCGGTTGATGCAGATATTGCCGAGCTCCTCCAGGGGCAGACCGCCATGATTCATGGTGATGGCGATGTGGTTGAAGTGGCCAAGGTGATTAAGAAATTTACTGCGAAGAATGAAAAGCCGGTGGTAACCGGTGGATTCGTAGAAGGCAAAGCGGTAACTGCCAATGACGTTGTAGCACTTGCAAAACTTCCTTCCAAGGATGTCCTGCGTGCACAGTTGCTCGGCACTCTGCAGGCACCTTGCAGTCAGTTGGTCGGTGTGATGGACCAGAAGGTTTCTACACTGGTTTACGTGCTGAGCGCAGTAAAAGAAAAAAAAGAACAAGAAGCATAACAACATTTAATTTGAATTAGATAGCAGTTCATAGGAGGTATCAAATGTCCGAAGAAGTAAAAGATGAAGTAGTACTCGAAGGTAAAATGGCCGAGTTTGTTGACTGGGTTGAAACCATTTCTGTTCTGGAACTTTCTCAGCTCGTTAAAGCGCTCGAAGATCGTCTGGGGGTTACAGCTGCCGCTCCGGCCGCCGTAGCAGTTGCTGCACCGGCAGGTGACGAAGAAGGCGGCGGTGCCGCTGAGCAGACTGAATTCGAAGTTGTTCTTACCGCTGCAGGCGGATCAAAAATTCAGGTCATCAAAGAGCTCCGCGGTATTACCGGTCTGGGTCTGAAAGAAGCAAAAGAACTGGTAGACGGTGCTCCGAGCAGCATCAAAGCCGGCGTTTCCAAAGAGGACGCTGAATCCATGAAAGAAAAACTCGAGGGTGTTGGAGCATCTATCGAGCTCAAGTAAAACCCCTTGTTTTCTTGATCTTTGACAGATTGTGCCGCCTTTGTGCGGCATGTGTATTGTTCCCCTTTGAGAACCAAAGGGGAACATGCGTTATCCAACAACAACCCTTGAAGGTGCGGAATGGCTGAGAGAAAAAACTTCGGAGTACTCACAGACGCGCTTGATGCGCCAGACTTAATTGAAATCCAACTTAACTCCTATCGGGACTTCCTGCAGCAGGACGTTTCTCCTTCCCGTCGAAAAAAAATGGGATTGCAGTCCGTGCTCGGCGAGGCATTTCCTATTGAAAGTTACGATGGACAGATCGCTCTCGATTTCGTTAGTTACGAAATCAAAAAGCCGAAACTTGAACATTTGGAATCTATCCGAGAAGGCGAGACCTTTTCGGCACCTTTGTACGTAACGTTTAAACTGCGTGAAGGTGAAGACCTGCGTGAAGACACATTGTTCATGGGTGAAATACCACTCATGACAGACAGCGGAAGCTTCGTCATTAACGGCGCTGAGCGCGTTATTGTTTCCCAGTTGCATCGTTCGCCGGGGATCTGTTTTGAACAGTCCCAGCACGCCAATGGTTCTATCCTGCATTCGTTCAGAATTATTCCGGATCACGGTTCCTGGATCGAAGCTCAGTTTGACACCAGCGACCTGATCTATATTTATCTCGACCGCAAGCGTCGCCGCCGCAAGTTTCTCGCATCTACCTTCCTGCGTGCGCTCGGTTATGAAAAAGACGAGGAAATCCTGGGACTTTATTACAAGTTCGCAGAATTCTCTCTCTCCAAAAAAACGTATAAAGAAGAGGATCTCGAAAACCTCGTTCTTTCTGATGACATCGTAGATGCAGACTCTGAGTCGGTCATCGGCCGCCGTTATGACCAGCTGACCGTTGACATGATTCAGCGTATGAAGCTGGCAGGGTATAAAAAAGTTTCTGTTGTGGATGTTTCCTGGGACCAGGGACTCTTTCTGAAGTCTGTTCAGGCTGACACTACTCGTACTGTGGATGAAGCTCTGAAAGACCTCTACCAGAAGCTGCGTCCAGGCGATCCGCCGACCACAGCCTCAGCCCGTCAGATGATTAAACGCCTTTTCTTTGATGAGGCGCGATTCAGTCTGTCGCGGGTAGGGCGTTATAAGATCCAGCAAAAGCTGGGCATCGACAGCACCTCGCTGACCCTCGAAACAGAAGATGTAGTAGAAGCTCTACGCTATCTGCTCATGGTTCGAATGGGAGAGGGTACGCTCGACGATATTGACCATCTTGGATCCCGTCGTATTCGTACCGTCGGTGAGCTGCTCGAAGGACAGTGCCGCGTAGGTTTGGCGCGTATTCAGCGTTTGGTCAAAGAACGTATGACCATTTTTGATACCACCGTTGACCGGCTGTCTTCCCAGAAACTGATCAACCCGAAGGCGCTTTCCGCGGTAATCAAGGACTTTTTCGGTCGTTCCCAGCTTTCGCAGTTTATGGATCAGACGAATCCGCTTTCTGAATTGACGCATAAGCGTCGTCTGTCCGCGCTCGGCCCGGGCGGCTTGAATCGTGATCGAGCCGGTTTCGAGGTTCGAGACGTACACAGTTCGCACTACGGCCGTATCTGCCCGATTGAAACGCCTGAAGGGCCGAACATCGGTCTGATTTCGTCGCTCTCGACTTTTGCTAAGGTGAATGAGTACGGCTTCATTGTTACGCCATACCTGAAGTGCGCCAAAGGCAAAGTCAGCAAGACCATCGACTGGTTGACGGCTGACGAAGAAGAGCGTTACGTTATTGCGCAGGCCAATGCACCGCTTGATGAAAAGAACTGTTTTGTCAATGATCGCGTGATGGTTCGTGTACGTGGCGATTTTATTGAAGTGCCGCCGGAAAAAGTAGAGTATATGGACGTTTCGCCGAAACAGGTGGTCTCCATTGCTGCGGGGTTGATCCCCTTCCTCGAGCACGACGATGCCAACCGGGCGCTGATGGGTTCGAACATGCAACGTCAGGCTGTTCCGCTGATGAAGTCGGACCGGCCGTTTGTCGGATCCGGTATTGAAGGCCGTCTGGCCCGCGACTCCCGTGTTCTGGTGATTGCAAAAGAAGACGGTAAAGTGGCGTATGCCTCGGCAGACCGTATTGTCGTTTCCAAGGATGGAAAAATGCCGGTGAAAAAAACCGGTAATGATTTCCAGGATTACAGACTGCGTAAATTCATGCGATCCAACGCCGGAACATGTTTGAACCAGCGGCCTGTCGTCAGGTTAGGTCAGAAAATCAAGGCCGGCGATGTGCTGGCTGATGGATCGGGTACGGATGAGGGCGAACTGGCCCTGGGTAAGAATGTGGTTGTCGCGTTCATGCCATGGTCGGGTTACAACTTTGAGGATGCTATTCTGATCAACCAGAAGCTGGTACGTGAAGATGTGTACACCTCTATTCATATCGAAGAGTTCGAATGTGGAGCCCGCGATACGAAACTTGGCCCTGAAGAAATTACGCGCGATATTCCGAATGTAGGTGAAGAAGCTCTGAAAAATCTCTCACATGACGGGATTATTCAGGTCGGTGCAGAGGTGAAACCCGGCGATATCCTAGTCGGTAAAATTACACCGAAGAGTGAAACAGAATTGGCTCCGGAAGAGCGTTTGTTGCGTGCCATTTTCGGTGAAAAAGCGGCAGATGTACGCGATACTTCGCTTAAAGCGCCTTCAGGAACGCACGGTATTGTGATGGACGTGAAAGTTTCGTCCAAGAACAACGCCATGGGTGTTACACCTGATAAAGGCAAGCAGACGGATGTCAAAAAGCTAGAAAGGGAAATCGCTGAGCGTCACGAAGATGTGGTTGCGCAGTTGACCGAAGACCTGACCGAAGCGCTTTCCAATATTCTGCTTGGTGAAAAGATTCCGCTTGATGTGATGAACTCCAGCTCGGGGGATGTCATTATTCCGGCTAACCGTAAAATCACAAAGACGCTGCTGCGTAAGCTGGCTGCGAACTACGAGTTTGTTGAAATCGATCCGTCCCCGATCCGCATCAAGATTATGGGTATTATCGATGAATATCGTAATAAATTCGTTGAAGCCAAGCAGGACAAGGATCGCTCGATGGATCGCGCCGGTAGTGGCGAAGAAGTTGACGCGGGTATCGTGAAGTCCGTTAAGGTTTATGTTGCTGAGAAGAAGAAACTGTCCGTAGGGGATAAGATGGCCGGTCGCCATGGTAATAAAGGGGTTATTTCCCGGATTGTTGCCGAAGAAGACATGCCGTTCCTTCCGGATGGAACTCCGGTGGATATTGTACTTAATCCGCTGGGGGTACCTTCGCGCATGAACGTCGGTCAGGTTTTGGAAACTCACCTTGGCTGGGCGTGTAAGCATCTCGGAATGCATGCTGCGACTCCGATTTTTGACGGTATTTCCGAGGAACAGGTATTTAAAATGCTCGGTGAAGCCGGCCTTTCAGAAGACGGTAAAACTGAACTGTTCGACGGTCGTACAGGTGACCGTATGGCACAGCGTGTAGTGGTCGGTGTAATGTATATGCTTAAACTGCACCATCTGGTCAGCGAAAAGATCCACGCCCGTGCGGTTGGTCCGTACTCACTCGTAACGCAGCAGCCTCTCGGTGGTAAAGCGCAGTACGGCGGGCAGCGTTTCGGGGAAATGGAAGTGTGGGCTCTCGAGGCCTACGGCGCGGCGCATGCACTGCAGGAAATCCTGACGGTGAAATCCGACGACATTGCCGGACGTACCCGGATGTACGAAGCGATTGTGAAGGGCGAAAACGTCCTCGACTCCGGTCGTCCGGAATCGTTCAACGTACTCATTAAGGAACTGCAGGGCCTCGGGCTGAACTTCCAGGTGAAGAACGAGGATGGCGAACCCATCCTGTCGGCCTAGTCACGTAACGTAGATACCAACACATTATACTGCAGGAGGAATACCTCGTGGAAAATTCAAGCAATGTTGCCGACATCTTCGGTATCAAGCAACAGGAACAAAGTGATTACGCGAATATCACGCTCGCTTCTCCGGAAGCGATCCGCTCGTGGAGTCACGGTGAAGTCAAGAATCCGGAAACGATTAACTACCGGACCTTCAAGCCTGAAAAGGGCGGCCTGTTCTGTGAGCGCATTTTCGGTCCGACCAAGGACTGGGAGTGTTCGTGCGGCAAATACAAGCGCATCAAACACAAAGGGGTCATCTGTGACCGTTGTGGTGTTGAAGTGACTTTGTCGCGAGTGCGCCGTGAACGCATGGCGCACATCGAGCTGGCCGTGCCGGCTTCGCATATCTGGTTCTTCAAAGCGACGCCGTCGCGTATGGGTCTGATTCTGGACATGACCATGCGTAACCTCGAGCGCGTGCTCTACTACGATAACTATATCGTGGTTGACCCGGGCGAAACGCCGCTCAAGGAAAAGCAGCTTCTCTCGGAAGAGGAATACCGAGAAGCCATGGATAACTACGGCATGGACAGCTTCGTTGCTAAAATCGGTGCTGAAGGTGTGCGCGAACTGCTGACTAAAATCGATCCGGTCAAGATGCTTCAGGAACTTGAAGAAGCGATGATGAATACCCGCTCCAAGCAGACCCGTAAAAAACTGGTTAACCAGATGAAGGTCATGGAAGGGTTCATAAAATCCGGATCCCGTCCGGAATGGATGGTAATGGAAGTGCTACCGGTAATTCCGCCGGACCTGCGCCCGCTTGTTCCTCTGGAAGGCGGTCGTTTTGCTACTTCAGACCTAAATGACCTGTATCGGCGTGTGATCAATCGGAACAACCGCCTGCGTACGTTGCTGGCCCTTAAAACGCCGGAAGTGATCATCCGTAACGAAAAACGGATGTTGCAGCAGTCGGTGGACGCGCTGTTCGATAACGGCCGTCATGGTCGTGCCGTGACCGGTCCGGGTAACCGCCCGCTGAAATCGCTCTCGGATATGTTGAAAGGTAAACAGGGCCGTTTCCGTCAGAATCTGCTCGGTAAACGTGTCGACTATTCCGGACGTTCCGTAATTGTTGTGGGACCGACTCTGAAACTGAACCAGTGCGGTTTGCCGAAGAAAATGGCTCTTGTGCTGTTCGAGCCGTTTATTATCCGCCGTCTGAAAGAGCGCGGTGTGGTGCATACCGTGCGCAGCGCGAAGAAAATGATCGAGCGCGAGGTGGATGAGGTTTGGGATATCCTTGATGAAGTGACCCGTGGGCATACCGTAATGCTTAACCGCGCGCCGACCCTCCATAGGCTTTCTATTCAGTCGTTCGAACCGATCCTTATTGAAGGAGAGGCCATTCAGTTGCATCCGTTGGTCTGTACGGCTTACAACGCCGACTTTGACGGTGACCAGATGGCGGTACATGTGCCGCTTTCTGTGGAGGCGCAGGTTGAATCCAAGAGCCTCATGCTGGCGTCCAACAACATCTTCTCGCCGTCGTCCGGTAAGCCGGTAACGACGCCGACGCAGGATATTGCGCTGGGTTGCTATTTCCTGACTTCGGAATCCCAGACCTACATGATGAAGCGCAAGCACGGTGAAAAGGTCGATGAGCAGTTGCGGATGATGAACGATATCATGGAAGTGCACACAGCTTATGATGAAGGTGTGGTGCACCTGCACAATCGTATCCGTTTCCGTAATCCGGACTATCAGCGTGAGACGCGTCATGGAGACATGGAACGTTCTGTGATCACCACTACGGTTGGGCGTGTATTTTTTAACGAAGTCTGGCCTGATGAGCTCGGTTTTGTGAATAAAACGGCCACCAAAAAAGTTGTGGGGCAGTTGATTGAAGCCTGTTATGAAATTTCGGGTCATAACGTTACGGTTGGCGTACTTGACGCGTTGAAAAACCTGGGTTACGAACAGGCGACCCGCTCGGGAATGTCTATCGGTTTGACCGATATGATCATTCCGCAGGATAAAGCGCCGATGGTTGCTGCCGCTCGAAAAGAGATTGAAGAGGTTGAGGCGAAGCACCGTAAGGGGCTGATCACCGAGGGTGAGCGCTACAACATGATCATTGATATCTGGACGGATACGAATGATAAGCTGACCAACAAGCTGTTCGAGGTTCTGGAAGAAAATGATGATCCTAAAAATGCGAGATCAAAAGAAGAGCTCAATCCGGTTTACGTGATGGTGGATTCCGGGGCCCGTGGTTCCCGTCAGCAGATTCGTCAGCTGGCCGGTATGCGCGGCCTGATGGCCAAGCCTTCCGGTGAAATTATTGAACGGCCGATTCTTTCAAACTTCCGCGAGGGATTGTCGGTTCTCGAATACTTCATTTCCACGCACGGTGCTCGTAAGGGTCTGGCCGATACGGCGCTTAAAACGGCGGACTCAGGTTATCTGACCCGTAAGTTGGTTGACGTATCGCATGATATCATCATTACCGAGGAAGACTGTCATACGTTAAATGGTATTGAGGTTGCAGCCATCACCGAAGGCGATGATGAGCTCGTGTCGCTGGCCACACGTATAATCGGACGTACTGCTGCGGAAGATATCTGTAATCCGCACACACTGGAGGTTATTGTTGCCGCGGGTGAGCTGATTGATAAATATTCGGCCCGCAAGGTGGAAAGCGCCGGCGTTGATCAGGTTGTGATCCGCTCTGTGCTGACCTGTGAGTCACGTCGTGGGGTCTGCGCCAAATGCTACGGTAAAAATCTGGCAACCGGCAAGGTGGCTCAGCTTGGACAGCCGGTAGGAATTATTGCCGCTCAGTCCATTGGTGAGCCGGGTACGCAGCTGACTATGCGTACCTTCCATATCGGTGGTACTGCATCGTCCGTATTTAAACAGCCGAAAGTCACTGCAAAATCGGGTGGTACCGTTCGCTATGAAAATATTCGTTCGGTAAAAGTCGAAGAGCAGAATATTGTGCTGAATAAAAACGGCAACATTCTAATTGTGGATGATGAGGGCCGTGAGCTTGAGCGCTATGCCATGGTAATCGGCGCGCAGGTATCCATTGATGATGGAGCCCGGGTAGAAGCCGGAGACGTCTTTGTAGAATGGGACCCGTACTCGGTTCCGATTCTTTCCGAGCACAATGGTAAGCTTGAATTCCAGGACTTCATTGAAGGGGTAACCGTTCAGAAGACTGTGGATGAAGCAACCGGCGTTGAAGGGTTGACCGTCATGGAGCATAAAGAAGACCTGCATCCGGAAATTTTGATTATCAGCAACGACGGAAGTGTTGGTCACTACTCCATTCCGGCCGGTGCACAGGTGATGATTAAAGAAGGGGACGACATTGCTGCCGGTTACACACTGGCCCGTACGCCTCGTAAAACCGTACGTACCAAAGATATTACCGGTGGTCTGCCGCGTGTGGCTGAGCTGGTGGAAGCCCGTACGCCGAAAGAAGCCGCTGAAATCGCAAAGATTGAAGGTATTGTAGAGTTGGGTGGAATCGCCAAGGGTAAGCGTAAGCTGATTGTTCGTGACGCCGTGACTGGCGCTGAAGAAGAGCACCTGATCCCGATGAACAAGCACGTAATTGTGTTCCCGGGTGACTTTGTGCACAAGGGGCAGCAGCTGACTGAAGGTCCGATTGTTCCGCAGGAACTGCTGGAGGTTTGCGGGCCTCAGGACCTGCAGGAATACCTTGTGAACGAAGTACAGGCCGTGTATCGCCTGCAGGGTGTGGAAATCAACGATAAGCATATCGAAGTGATCGTTCGCCAGATGTTGCGCAAGGTCAAGATTACCGACCCGGGCGATACAGAGTTCCTCTGGGGTGAACAGGTTGAAAAGCAGACCTTCCAGGAAGTCAACCAGAAGGCGGTTGCCGAAGGACGGCGTCCGGCGGAAGCATCTCCAGTGTTGCTGGGTATCACCAAAGCTGCGCTCGAAACCGAGTCCTTTATTTCAGCGGCGTCGTTCCAGGATACCACCCGCGTACTGACTAAGGCTGCAACCCTCGGCATGGTCGATGGACTGCGTGGTTTCAAGGAAAATGTGATCATGGGTCGCTTGATTCCAGCGGGTACCGGTTTCCCGATGTACCGCGATATCAAGCCGGTCAAACTTGGCGAAGAAATCTCAGTCGAAGATGCGCTGGGCGGAGATCCGTTAGCCTTTGTGCAGGAAACGACTGAAGAAAATGCTTAAACGCATGGTTTGTTCGATTCTTGGTAAAAGCGTCCCGTATGGGGCGCTTTTTTTATTTTAGAGCTGAGGTTGCGGCTCATGAGAAAGCCAATGATCACGAGCTGTGATCGCAAATTTCAGATGGGCGGCGAGAGGCGGCTGTGCCATATTTGATCTATGAATGACTACAGCTGTATAGCAGAGGTAATCCGTTATATCGAGGAGCACCGGATTGAATCGCCGGACCTTGTAATGCTGGCGGGTGTGGTCAACTTAACTCCGTCCCGTTTCCGCAGACTCCTGTCACGCTGGGCAGGATTGACTCCGGAGGATTTTATGAAGTGCATGACTCTTGAGGAGGCACGCGCTCGGTTGCGCGCGGGTCATCGAGTGCTTGATTCCGCTCTGGAGACGGGGCTTCCGGAGCTGGAGCAGGCGCTTAAGCCTTGTGTTGAGCTGGAGGCTGCATCGCCGGGTGAAATAAAGGCTGGAGGTTCCGGGTGGACGATTCGTGCGGGGATGGCCGCTTCTCCTTTTGGGGAATGCCTGATTGCGGAAGCCCCACGAGGAATCTGCCATCTTTCATTCTCTCAGTCGTTGGATGCTTCTATCGGCTGGAAGCATTTGGAAGAGGAGTGGCCCAATGCGGCATTGATCAGGGATGATTCCAGGGCCGGGAAGTGGGCGGACAGTATCTTTATGAATACGAATGTTTCCTGCGGAACTGCTCCACCTTTAAGGCTCTTTGTTCGGGGGACTGAATTTCAGATACAGGTCTGGCGGACGCTGCTTCAGATTCCGGCAGGCTGTTTGGTCAGTTACAAAAAGTTGGCGGCCCGGATTGATAAGCCGAAAGCTATACGGGCGGTAGGTTCGGCGGTGGGTCGGAATTCAGTGGGGTATCTTATTCCGTGCCATCGGGTTATACGTGAAAATGGCGGGATCGGCGGCTATGCCTGGGGTGTGGAGCGTAAGCGGGCTATTCTTATTCAGGAGGCCTCCCGGCTCTGTTGACTCTGGGTGATTATTGTGGATTAGTGTCGTTGAATATCTGTCAATATTGTACAGTGATTTACCTATGTTTGAGAAATTACCGCAAATTATACAGGGCGGAATGGGCTTTGGAATATCGGACTGGCGTTTGGCCCGTGCCGTGTCGCAACTCGGTCAGCTGGGTGTCGTTTCGGGAACTGCATTGGATGCAGTCCTGGCCCGTTCTTTGCAGGATGGAGATCCGGGCGGAGAGGTTCGCCGTGCGTTGGAACACTTCCCTTTTCAGCAGGTGGTTCAGAGGATTATGGATGCCTACTTTGTCGATGGGGGGTTGAAGGCGGGGGTTCCGTATAAAGCGATTCCAATGCATACGGTGGAGGGCTCTCAAATGGCGGCAGAGCTCTGTGTGGTCGGTAACTTTGTGGAAGTTTTCCTTGCGAAAGAGGGGCACAGCAAGCCGGTCGGGGTTAATTATCTGGAGAAGATTCAGCTTCCGCATCTGTCGTCCATTTACGGGGCTATGCTGGCGGGGGTCTCTGTGGTGATTATGGGTGCTGGTATTCCGCTCACGGTTCCCGGGGTTCTGGATGATCTGGCCATGCACCGTTCGGTTGAGTATCCTGTGGCGGTAGCCGGAGAGGCTGGTCGGGTCGAAATTCTTCCGGTCTCGTTTGATCCCAGTTCTCTGGCGGATGGAGGTGTTAAGCCGGGTATGCTTCAGCGTCCTGATTTTTATCCCATTGTTTCGACGGAGTCGTTGGCTTCCATCCTGATGAAAAAAGCGAATGGAAGTATAGAGGGATTTATTGTCGAAGGAAATCTGGCGGGGGGGCATAATGCTCCGCCGCGCGGCAAGGGGCCGCTGAGTGATTCGGGCGAGCCGGTCTATGGTTTGCGTGATGATGCCAAGTTGGCGAAGTTTCGTGATCTGAGTGTTCCGTTCTGGCTGGCAGGTTGCCGAGGGTCGGCTGAAGGCTTGAAGGATGCGCTGAGTCAGGGTGCGGCCGGGGTGCAGGTGGGTACCGCCTTCGGGTTGTGTGTCGAGTCCGGTCTAATGCCCGAAACGCGCCGGGAATTGGTTCGAGGAGCTCTGGATGGCACGTCGCATGTCTTCACGGATCCGGTTGCTTCTCCCACCGGTTTTCCGTTCAAGGTGGCGGATGTGAAAGGCAGTCTGTCCGATCCTGAAGTATATGAAAAACGACGCCGTATTTGTGATATCGGATTTCTTCGTTCGCCCTATCGAAAGGCAGATGGTCGTATTGGTTACCGCTGTCCCGCTGAGCCGGTAAAGGCTTATGTGGCCAAGGGTGGGAAGGTTGAGGATACCGTTGGGCGTAAATGTCTTTGTAATGCGCTGGCTGCAGATATCGGCTTGCCACAGCGTCTTCCGGATGGTTCAACAGAAAAGCCTCTCATTACTATGGGAGACGATCTGATCAATATCGGCCGCTTCTGTAAAAACGGTTCGGTTGATTTTTCTGCGGCGGATGTGATTCGTACTATTCTGGATGTCTCGTAATTATTCACGGGTTCCGGGTACGAAAAAGGCGTCCGTATGGACGCCTTCTTTAAAGCTATAAAAGCCCTGGTCTTACATGGGGGTAACGTTCGTCGCGCACGGACCCTTGCGGCCTTCGCCAATTTCGAAAGAAACTTGCTGGCCTTCATCGAGGGAGGCGTATCCGGATACCTGAATTTCCGAATGATGCACGAACATGTCTTGTCCGCCGCCGTCTGGAGTGATGAAACCAAAGCCTTTTTCGGCGTCGAACCATTTAACTGTACCTGTATTCATTGTATGTCCTTAATTGAATGAGCTGTGTGTCTACCCTGTTCCGGAGGGAATAGCGAAGGAAATCGTAATTTTATTTGCAGGGAAAAATGACGCGGGGCAAAAAAAAGGAATTTTACGCTGGATTTTATCTGCTGATTCTCTATGTTGCCCATCCTTTCGCGTGAATTTATGGGTTGCGGGAAGGTGTTTTCAGTATCTGCTTTATCTACAGTTACGTTTGCATTTTCCTCATTTCTGAAGTGGCTGGTGGCTTGTGAGTACGCATAAGGGGATCACGGATGCACCGGCAATCGGTTGGCCGATCCGGATTAGGTTTCGATCTGAAATGTGGAAGCAGGTTTGTTCTGCAGATAAGTGAGGGGCAGTTCGTGATTACAGGGGTTTTCAATGGTTGGAAATCCTAGAGAAAATACAGGCGAAAAAGTTTTGAGTTTCGCTTGCGGTGGTGGATGTAGATCTCTACTGTCCTCCGTCTGTCTTTTTTAGGTTATGCCGGACTGAATGAGCAGCTGTCCAATCGGGCTCTGCTACACGGTAAGGTATTTTGATTTACGGAAGACGCAGTTTTAGCAGGAGGTGCTGAGCCCCGGTTTCAGTCACAAATTGTTAAATGTGTATTCTAATTAATAAGGAAAGCAAGTATGCCGACTATTAATCAATTGGTAAGAAAGCCGCGTGCGCTGCAGAAAAAGAAAAGCAAGTCGCCCGCGCTGGCAACATGCCCGCAGCGACGCGGGGTGTGTTTGTTGGTTAAAACCCAGACGCCTAAGAAGCCGAACTCGGCTCTTCGTAAAGTTGCCCGTGTACGTCTGACTAACGGTCGTGAGGTCAACGCCTATATCGGCGGTGAAGGCCATAACCTGCAGGAACATAGCATGGTATTGGTTCGCGGCGGTCGTGTGAAAGACCTTCCGGGTGTTCGTTATCACATCGTTCGCGGAGCGCTCGACTGTCTCGGAGTTGATGGACGTAAGCGCGGCCGTTCGAAATATGGTGCGAAGCGCCCGAAAGCATAAGGATATTTGAACTATGGCTAGAAGACATAGAGCTGAAAAACGAGAGTTGATTCCGGATCCGCGGTACAATAACCAGCTGGTTGCATACATGATCAACTGCGTTATGGAACGTGGTAAAAAGTCTGTTGCGGCGAAAATTGTATATGGAGCACTCGAAGATATTCGGGGGCAGTTGAAAGACGAGGATCCGGTAGTTGTATTTACTACTGCGATTGAAAACGTCTCTCCGCGACTTGAAGTTAAATCCCGCCGTGTTGGTGGGGCAACCTATCAGGTTCCGCTGGAAGTCAAGCCCAAGCGTCAGATTGCATTGGCTACACGCTGGTTGATCGCTTTTGCGGGCAATCGGAAAGGTGTTCCGATGCAGAAAGCCCTGGCGAATGAAGTGATTGATGCCTACAAGGGCCAGGGTGCGGCCATCAAGAAGCGTGATGACACGCACAAAATGGCTCAGGCAAACAAAGCCTTCGCCCACTATCGTTGGTAATCTGCTTGAAGATTACTGAAATCTGAATACAGCGTATACGGTTTTGCTGTACGAAGATGAGACATAGGAAACCTTCCCAGGGGGAGGGTCGCCGATTGAAAGGAAGCTTCCACTGGGTGGAAGCTTCCGGTTGTTGAAAGAAAAAATGACTGTTGTGAGTAAAGATAAAAGAAAAGATGCAAACGGTTCGGATTCCCGTCGGGAAGCCGAGGGACGTGCGCACCCGCTCGCATCTGTACGCAACATCGGTATCATTGCCCATATTGATGCGGGTAAGACAACGACCTCCGAGCGAATTCTGTATTACTCGGGAAAAGTTCATAAAATCGGTGAAGTTCATGACGGTACTGCCACGATGGACTGGATGATCCAGGAGCAGGAGCGCGGTATTACGATTACTTCCGCGGCCACGACCTGTTTCTGGCAGGATCATCAAATCAATATTATCGACACCCCCGGCCACGTTGATTTTACTGTGGAAGTGGAGCGCTCACTTCGCGTCCTTGATGGCGCAGTGGGCGTTTTGTGTGCTGTCGGGGGGGTTCAGCCTCAATCTGAAACAGTCTGGCGTCAGGCTAATAAATACAGCGTTCCGCGTCTCGCTTTTGTTAACAAAATGGATCGCATGGGTGCTGACTTCTATAATGTTGTCGATCAGATGCAGCAAAAGCTGAAAGCGCCTGCTGTGGCTATTCAGCTTCCGATCGGTGCAGCGGAAACGTTTAAAGGTCTGATTGATCTCATCTCCATGAAGGCTATGCATTTTTCCGAAGATGATATGGGTTCGAAGGTGGAATATGTGGATATTCCAGCTGATATGGCTGCCGATGCTGAAGCATATCGGGCTGAGCTGATCGAAAAGGTGGCTGAAGTCGATGAAGAGCTGCTTGAGGCCTATATGGATGATGCAGGGGTTTCTGAGAGCGCATTGATTGCCGCTCTGCGACGGGCCACTATTGCCAATGACATCGTTCCTGTGCTGGTCGGTTCATCGCTGAAAAATAAAGGGGTGCAGCCTCTGCTTGATGCTGTGGTTTCCCTGCTTCCTTCTCCGTTGGATATTCCGGCTGTTGAAGGGGTGAATCCGAAGTCGGAAAAAGAGCTGTCCCGCGAGGCGTCCGACTTTGAGCCGTTGACGGGTCTTGTCTTTAAAATGGCTACCGATAAATTTGTCGGAAAGCTGGCCTTTGTCCGTGTTTATGCCGGCCAGTTGAAAAAAGGACAGAATATTTACAATCCGCGCACCAAAAAGCGCGAGCGTATCGGCCGGCTCCTGCGTCTGCATGCGAATCACCGCGAGGATATCGACGTGCTGTATGCCGGAGAGATCGGCGGCATGGTTGGGCAAAAGCTTTTCACTACAGGTGATACGGTCTGTGCCGAAAATGATCCGATTGTTCTGGAAAATATCGAGTTTCCGGAGCCTGTGATTTCTATGGCCATTGAGCCTAAGTCCACGGCCGATAAGGATGCTTTGGTGGATGCACTTAAAGATCTCGCGGAGGAAGATCCGACTTTCCGTACGTCGATTCACGATGAAACCGGTCAGACCATTATCGAAGGTATGGGCGAGCTTCATTTGGAAATTATCCGGGACCGGATTCTGCGTGAATATAAAGTGCAGGCTAATGCCGGAAAGCCCATGGTGGCTTACCGCGAATCTGTTTCTGCTAAAGGCGAGGGTTCGTTCACTTTTGAGCGAACGATTGGTGATGAAAACCACTTTGCTGCACTGACTTTGGCCGTTGAGCCGAATGGCGCCGGTGCAGGCAATATTATTCAATTTGATGTTTCCGGTAAAATTATTCCCGATGAATACCGAAAAGGTATCGAAGAGGGTATCGCCGATGCGCTGCTCACCGGTGTCCTCGGAAACTACGCTATCATCGATACCGCAGTTACGGTGATCGGCGGGCAGGCCCACGATATGGATTCTTCTGAAATGGCTTTCCGTTCAGCGGCGGTAATGGCGCTTCGTGAAGCGGTCGTTCAGGCGGGTCCGGTTCTTTTGGAGCCGATTATGCTGCTGGAGATAGAATCCCCTGAGGAGCACCTGGGCGATGTTATGGGTGACCTCAATAGCCGTCGCGGACGAATCCGCGAAATCAAGGCTTCCAATGATCTGCAGGTCGTGCAGGCGGATGTTCCGCTTGCCGAAGTTTTCGGATACGCAACAAGTCTGCGTTCCTTAACAAAGGGTAGAGCGAGCTATTCGATGGAGCCGCAAGCGTTTGATCCGGTTCCGTCGCATATGACAGACGCTATCCTTAACCGTTAGAAGAGAGAAAATAATGACAAACCAGAGAATCAGAATTCGGCTGAAGTCGTTCGACCATCGCGTCCTCGATGTTTCCGCCACTGAAATTGTCGAAACGGCACGCCGCACAGGCGCCCGCGTTGCGGGTCCTATTCCGCTGCCGACCCGTATCGAACGGTTCACTGTGAACAAAAGTCCGCACGTGAACAAGAAGTCGATGGAACAGTTCGAGATCCGCACGCACAAGCGTCTGCTCGACATCATTGATCCCACCATCAAAACCGTGGATGAGCTGAAGAAGCTCAATCTTCCGGCCGGTGTGGATATCACCATTAAGATCTAAGGAGGTTTCAATCATGAAAGGTTTGATTGGTAAGAAACTGGGCATGACCTCCATCTACACTGAAGATGGTGTTGCTGTTCCGGTTACCGTTATCGAAGCGGGTCCATGTGTTGTGACTCAGCTGAAAGATGAAGATAAGGATGGCTATAAAGCGGTACAGCTCGGCTATGGCGATCAGAAGGAGCAGCGCATGAATAAGCCCGCTCTTGGTCACTTGAAAAAGGCGGGTGTTGCACCGAAGAGCGTACTGCGTGAATTCCGCGTGGAAGAGGCGGAAGTGAATGTGGGTGACGAAGTTACCGCTGCGGCATTTGAAGGGGTTAATTACGTCGATGTAATTGCCACCGGCAAGGGACGTGGTTTTCAGGGCGTTGTAAAGCGTTACGATTTCGGCGGCGGTCGTGCATCGCACGGTGGCGGATGGATTCGTCGTACCGGTTCGATCGGTATGTGTGAATTTCCGGCTCGCGTCTTCAAGGGTAAGAAGATGCCTGGTCAGATGGGCGATAAGCGCGTCACCACGCAGAATTTGAAGGTTGTTCAGGTTCGTCCTGAAGAAAACCTGATTCTGGTAAAAGGATCTGTACCGGGCGCTAAAGGCGGAATCGTTACGATCAAAGAAGCCCTCAAGAAAAAGTAAGCGGGGATTATCATGAGCAAAGTACCTGTAAAAAATATTAAGGGAGACAGCGTCGGTGATTTCGATGTTGCGGATAATCTCCTCGTTCTCGATAAGGGCGATCACGCGGTGCATGAATCCGTTGTTGCATACAATGCAGCGCAACGTGCCGGCACCGCATCGACCAAATGCAAATCCGAAGTTCACGGTTCCGGTAAGAAGCCGTGGAAACAGAAGGGTCTTGGCCGCGCACGTGCCGGTTACAAGCAGTCCAACGTCTGGCGTGGCGGTTATGTTGCGCATGGACCGAAGCCGCGCAGCTACAATAAAAAAGTCAACAAAAGTACCGCTCGTTTGGCATTTGCCCGGGCATTCAGTGCCAAAGTCCAGCAGGGCGATATCACTGTGATTGAAGAGCTGACGCTTTCCGCACCGAAGACGAAAGAGTTTTCGGCTGTGGTGAAAAACCTCGGTCTTGACCGTGGCGGACTTTTCATTGTTGACGAGGCGGGTGAAAATCTTCTGCTGGCGTCCCGAAATATTCAGAATGTTGAAGTGACGACTGCTAAGCTGGTCAATATCTACCAGATTCTCCGTTACAAGAACGTGATCGTAACAAAAGCCGGTATGGAAGCGCTCCTCGAGCGTATCGGATAAGGAGATTATCGATGAAGAATTCAGCCGATATCATTAAAAAAGTTTTGTTAAGCGAAAAGGGCATGATCCTCTCGGAGGAACAGAACAAATATATGTTCAGTGTCGCCATGGACGCTAATAAAGTAGAAATCAAACGAGCTGTTGAAGAGCTCTTCAATGTCCGTGTTATGGCCGTCAATACGATGCGCCGAAAAGGCAAGAAGAAGCGCCTTCGTACAGCTCGCTATGGAACCACTGCAGCATCGAAACGTGCTGTAGTAACATTGCATGCTGACGACAGCATTAACCTGGTCTAATAGGAGTTTGTCGCAATGCCTTTAAAAGCACACAAACCGTACACACCGAGCCGCCGGCATATGGTGTTGTCCGATTTCGCAGAGATCACGAAGAGCAGCCCTGAGCGCTCATTGATTAAAGCGAAAAAGCAGAAATCCGGCCGTAACAGTGCGGGACGTATTTCGGTGCGTCACCGTGGAGGTGGTCATAAGCGCCGCTACCGTGTAATCGATTTTAAACGTGACAAGTTCGGCGTGCCGGCAATTGTTGCGGGAATCGAGTACGATCCGAACCGTTCCGCGCGTATTGCCTTGTTGCATTATGCCGATGGTGAAAAACGTTACATCATTGCCCCGGCGAAACTCGAAGTCGGTTCAACCGTGATGTCCGGTCCTGAAGCCGAACCTACTGTAGGCAACGCACTTCCGCTGGGTAAAATCCCGGTTGGTATGGCAGTTCATAATATTGAACTGGTCGCTGGAAAGGGTGGTCAGCTGGTGCGTTCAGCGGGAACTTCAGCTCAGCTGATGTCCCGTGAGGACGATTGGGCCAATGTGAAGATGCCTTCCGGTGAAATCCGTATGATCCGCACCACCTGCTATGCGACAGTCGGTCGGGTGGGTAATGTGGAGCATGATAATATTGTGATGGGTAAAGCGGGCCGCAAACGCTGGCTGGGTATTCGGCCTACCGTACGTGGTGTTGCCATGAACCCGGTTGATCATCCGATGGGTGGTGGTGAAGGCCGTACCTCCGGTGGTGGACATCCGAAGTCCCCGTGGGGTCTGCTGGCTAAGGGTAAACGTACCCGCGATAAGCATAAACAGACCAACAAGTATGTTGTTGAGCGGAGGAAGAAATAATGAGTCGTTCACTGAAAAAAGGTCCATATGTTGATCTTAAGCTGATTAAGAAGGTCCGCAAAATGGAAGATGCCGGTCGTAAACAGCCCATCAAGACGTGGGCTCGTGCTTCGGTTATCGTTCCTGAAATGGTGGGGCACACCTTCAACGTCCACAACGGTAAAGTATTCGTTCCGGTGTTTGTTACGGAGAATATGGTCGGGCACAAACTGGGAGAGTTTTCTCCTACCCGAGCCTTCAGAACTCACGGTATGGCGACGGAAAAATAGTCTAGTGGGATTTTTCAACCGAATCTGCTGGATTCGGATTGCGAAATCCCTAGACTGTCCGCCCTTTATCCCCCGTGGAAAATTGAGGTTGAAAACACATGGAAGTTTCAGCAACAACTAAATATATCCGCATGTCGCCTACAAAAGCGCGCGACCTGGCGAACGAGATCAAAGGTCTCTCCGTTGCCGATGCATTGCGGATTACTGAATTCAATGCCCGTAAGGCAGCTGTTCAGATCGGTAAGACTCTTAAATCGGCTATTGCTAATGCCGAAAATAATGAAGGTCTCTCCGCTGACAGCCTGTATGTTAAAAACGCTATCGTGGATGGCGGACCGATGATGAAGCGTTATCGTCCGCGTGCCCGTGGCATGGCCAGTCCGATTCAGAAGAAGACGAGCCACGTAACCATCATTCTGAGCGACAACGCTAAGTCATAAGGAGACTTGTTTTGGGACAGAAAGTAAATCCAATCGGACTCCGGCTCGCGCTGACGAAAGACTGGCGTTCGCGCTGGTATGCCGACAAGCGTGATTTCGGTACCATGCTCAAAGAAGATGTGGAAATCCGCAAACTCGTCGCAGCACGACTTAAAGATGCGGCCGTTTCGGATATCTATGTTGAGCGTTATGCTAATCGTATTCGAGTAACCATCAAAACCGCTCGTCCGGGTCTGGTTATCGGCCGTAAAGGTGAAGATATTGACAAACTTCGTGAAGTGCTTTCCAAACTCACCAAAAAAGAGGTGTATGTGGAAATCGCGGAAGTCAAGAAGCCGGATCTCGATGCCACGCTGGTTGCCGCCAATGTTGCTATGCAGCTGGAACGCCGGGTTTCTCATCGTCGCGCCATGAAACGTGCGATTCAGATGGCGATGGATAATGGTGCCCTCGGCATCAAAATCCTGGCAGGCGGTCGTCTGAACGGTGCGGAAATCGCCCGTTCTGAAAGCTATAAAGAAGGTAAGATTCCGCTGCATACCCTGCGCGCCAATATCGACTACGGCGTTGCAGAAGCCAACACCGTTGCCGGTATCATCGGCATTAAGGTCTGGATCTGCAAGGAATCCGAAAAGAAAGCCTAGGAGATTGAATCATGCCTTTGATGCCAAAGAGAGTAAAATATCGCAAAGTCCAGCGTGGATCACGCCGGGGCCTTGCACAGAAGGGGAACGCGCTTGCTTACGGCGAGTATGGTCTTCAGTCGCTCGAACGCGGCTGGATTTCGGCCACGCAGATTGAAGCATGCCGTGTTGCCGCAACGCGTGCCATGAAACGTAAGGGTAAACTGTGGATCCGCATTTTTCCCGATAAACCAATTACCAAGAAGCCGTTGGAAGTCCGCATGGGTAAAGGTAAAGGTGGCGTTGACCAGTGGGTTGCTGTCATCAAACCGGGTACCATGCTTTTCGAACTGGACGGTGTTCCGGAATCCCTGGCAAAAGAGTGTCTGCGACTTGCAGCCACTAAACTGCCGGTTCGGGCGCGTTTTGTTCAGCGGCATGCTCACGATTAAAGGATGGGGCAGACCATGAAGGTAAACGAAATTAAAGAAATGACGGTTGCGGAGCTGGATGCTCAGCTGGAGGAAATCAAGAAAGAGCAGTTCAATTTGAAGCTGCAACAGGTTTCCGGACAGTTGGAGAATCCGGCACGCATGAAAGAGTTGCGTCGTACGGTTGCCCGTATCAAGACCATTCAGAATCAGAAGAAAGTTGAAGGGTAACGGCCATGGAATCCAATGAAAGAAATCTGCGTAAGAAACGCGAAGGTCGCGTTGTCAGTAAGTCCGGCGACAAAACCGTTGTGGTTCTGATCGAACGGCGTGTCCGTCACCCCCTTTATGAAAAGGAAATACGGGTGTCTAAAAAGATTCACGTACACGACGAAGAAAACAAAGCCGGAATCGGTGATGTTGTGCGTGTGATGGAAACCCGCCCGCTGAGCAAGCTGAAACGCTGGCGTCTGGTGGAAGTTGTTTCTGTAGCCGCTAAATAAGGTAGGGCCGAACGATGATTCAAGAGAATACACGTTTAACAGTTGCCGACAATTCAGGTGCACGTTCTGTAATGTGCATCCGTGTGCTTGGCACAAAAAGTAAGGTCGCCCGTGTGGGCGATGTGATCCGCGTTAGCGTTAAAGAAGCGCTGCCGAATGGCAACATGAAGAAAGGCGATCTCTGTAAAGCGGTTGTTGTGCGTACGAAAAGCACAATTCGTCGTGCGGATGGTTCCTGTCTTCGTTTTGATGGAAATGCGGCTGTGATTATTGATGATAACAAAAACCCGCGCGGTACCCGTATCTTCGGGCCGGTAGCCCGCGAGCTTCGTGATAACGACTTTATGAAAGTTGTATCGCTCGCTCCGGAAGTACTGTAATCGCCGGGAGGAGTTTATAATGAGTAAGGCCAAAATCAAAAAAGGCGATAACGTAAAAGTGATTGCCGGAGATGATAAAGGTAAGGAAGGTAAAGTCCTGGAGGTTGCGCCGGAAGCCGGTCGTGTTCTCGTTGAAGGAGTTAACCTGGTTAAAAAAGCTATGCGGCAGAGCGAGGAAAACCCGCAGGGCGGGATTGTGGAACGGGAAGCCCCGATCGCGATTTCCAACGTCAAGGTTTCCGCTTAACTCGTTCCAAGCATTGGAACCGTAATTTTGGAGGAAGGGTGAAATGACCCCAACACTGAAAACAAAATATAAAGATGCAGTAGCACCTAAGTTGATGGAAACGCAGGGCTACTCGAGCAAAATGCAGGTTCCCGCACTCAAGAAGATTGTACTGAACCTCTGTGTATCGCTGAACTATGACCGCGATACGCTGACCAATCTGGCCGATGATCTCGGTAAGATTACCGGTCAGAAGGCCGTAATTACAAAGGCCAAGAAATCAGTATCAAACTTCAAGTTGCGTGAAGGCGTGCCGATCGGAGCGCGGGTAACCCTGCGTGGTAATCGGATGTATGAATTCATGGACCGTCTCGTAAATGTGACGTTGCCGCGTATCCGCGACTTCCGCGGGATTCCGGCTAACTCGTTCGACGGCTCCGGAAACTATTCCATGGGCCTGCAGGAGCAGACTGTTTTTCCGGAAATTGATCCGGACAAGGTCAAGCACACGCATGGTATGGATATCACTTTCGTCACTTCCGCCACGGAAGACAGCGAAGCCAAAGAACTGCTGAGCCTGATGGGCATGCCGTTCAAAACGGGCAACGAGTAAGAGAGGTTAGACAAATGGTACTTACAGATCCAATCGCCGATATGTTGACCCGTATTCGCAACGCGAACATGGCTGAAAAAATGCAGGTGGCAATGCCGCACTCTAAAATGAAGAGTGAAATTGCACGCATTCTGAAAGCTGAGGGGTTCATTAAGGACTACACGATGGAAAATGAGAGCGGAAAACCGGTTCTCAATGTTTTCCTTAAATACACGATCGAGCGCGAGCCGGTCATTCAGGGGCTTCGCCGTATCAGCAAGCCGAGCTGCCGCAAGTATGTAAATGCCGAAGAGGTTCCGCGCGTTCTGGGTGGAATCGGCATAGCGATTCTCAGCACGTCGTCCGGTGTGATGACCGATAACGATGCGCGTGAAAAGAAAATCGGGGGCGAAGTCCTCTGCTACGTCTGGTAGGGAGATTTTATTATGTCACGTATAGGTAAACAACCCGTATCAATTCCCGGCGGCGTCACCGTCGAAGTAAACGACAGGACCGTGAGTGTTAAAGGAGCAAAGGGAGAAACATCCTACATGGCTCCAGCCTGCGTATCGGTCAGCATAGAAGAAGACAGCGTTGTGGTTTCCCGCACCGATGAGTCTAAATTCGGTAAAGCTATGTACGGCACGGTTCGGAGTCTGATTAACAACATGATCGTCGGAGTAAGCCAGGGTTACAAAAAAGAGCTTCTCATTGATGGGGTCGGTTATAAGGCCGTCATGAAGGGCGCCAATCAGATTGTACTGTCGCTGGGCTATTCTCATGATATTGATTACACGATTCCGGAAGGCATCAAAGTTGAAGTCAATGGACAGGGGACAGGTCTTTCAATTGAAGGTATTGACAAGCAGCTGGTAGGTCAGGTTGCAGCACGCATCCGCGACTACTCGCCGGTTGAGCCGTATAAAGGCAAGGGTGTACGCTACTCTGATGAGCAGGTTCGCCGTAAAGAAGGTAAGGCGGTTGCATAATGGCTATTAAAACAAAAAAAGAACTCAGAAAACGCCGTCATTTCCGTGTCCGCAATAAAATTGCGGGTACGGCAGACCGTCCGCGCATGGCTTTTTATCGCTCGAATAAGCGTATGGAAGTACAGTTCATCGATGATGATGCGCGTCTGACTCTGGCCGGAGTGTCCATCAACGGTAAAAACGCCGAGGCAGCCAAAGAACTGGGTGCCAAAGCCGCAGAAGCCGCAAAAGGAAAAGGCATTGAGGCTGTAGTGTTCGACCGTGGCGGATTCGCTTTCGGCAATAATCTTAAAACATTGGCAGACAGCGCTCGCGAAGCTGGCCTGAAATTCTAGGAGATTCCCAATGGCAGAAGAACGTAAAGAACGTAGAGGACGCCGTGACAGTGGCGGACGTGGTCGCCGCGGAAAACGTGATGACAGGAAAGAAGTCCGCGAAAAGCCGGAATTCGAGGAACGGGTAGTGCATATCAGCCGTAACTCCAAGGTGGTGAAGGGCGGACGTCGTTTCAGCTTTGGTGCGCTGGTAGTTGTGGGAGACCGCAAGGGCCGTGTTGGTTATGGTCTCGGGAAGGCAGCTGAGGTCGCGGAAGCCATTCGTAAAGCCGGTGATGCTGCAAAGCGGAACCTGCAAACCGTCACGATGCGTGGTACCACACTGCCTCATGATGCGCTTGGTAAATACAGCGGAGCTCAGGTTCTGATTCGTCCGGCCTCTGAAGGTACCGGTATCATTGCGGGCGGTCCTTGTCGTGCAGTGCTTGAACTCGCCGGAGTTCGCGACGTACTGGCAAAATCGCTCGGTTCCAACAACCACCTCAATGTAACCAAGGCCACGCTGAAGGCGCTGGACTCCCTGCGCTCTAAGCAGGAAGCACTCGCGCTTCGCAAAGGCTGATAAAGGTAGGGGATAAAGTCATGGATTTACATTCACTGAAACCTGCAGAAGGTTCCAAACATCGAAAGATCCGCGTGGGTCGCGGACGTGCTTCGGGAAAAGGCAAGACAGCCGGTCGCGGTCATAAGGGGCAGATGTCCCGTGCGGGTGCAACCCACAAGCCGCTGTTTGAAGGCGGTCAGATGCCTTACTATCGTAAGCTTCCTATTCGCGGATTCAATAACATCAATCGTAAAGTGATCCTTCCGGTCAATCTCGATGCTCTGAATGCATTTGAGGACGGTACGGAAGTAACCATCGAGCTTCTTCAGGAGCGTGGATTGGTTAACGGTCGCTTTGATGGTGTAAAGATTCTGGGCAACGGAAACGTAGAAAAGAAACTGACTGTTAAAGTTAATGCTTTCTCCGCCTCGGCTAAGGAAAAAATCGAAGCCGCCGGTGGAAACTGCGAAGTTGTCTAATTAAAGAAAGGCCACATTGCCATGCTTTCCGCGTTTGCAAACACATTCAAGATTCCAGAGCTCAGACAGCGTATTCTGTTTACGCTCGGACTGATCTTTATTTGTCGGCTGCTTGCAGCCGTTCCGCTCCCGGGTGTCGATGCCTTGGCGATTCGCCAGTTTATTGAAGCGCAGGGCGGAGCGGAAGGCGGTCTGTTCGGGATCATGAACCTGTTCAGCGGGGGCGCGCTCCTGCAGTGTTCGGTAGGAACACTGGGTATTATGCCCTATATCAGTGCGTCCATCATAATCCAGCTCATGACTGCGGTCATTCCGCACCTTGAAAAACTGGCAAGAGAAGGCGATGTAGGCCGTCAAAAAATTACTCAGTATACACGATATCTCACAGTAATAATCTGTGCGGTACAGGGTATTGCCATGGGTGTGGCCCTTGAGTCCGGCGGCTATTTCGGCCTGCCGGCTGAAGTGGTCCGCATTCCGGGCTTCGGCTTTATCTTGCTAACCGCGCTCAGCTTGGTAACGGGTTCGCTGCTTTTAATGTGGATCGGTGAACAGATGACGGATCGGGGTATCGGCAACGGTATTTCGGTTATCATTACTGTCAATATCATCAGTGCAATGCCAATGGCAGTTAAAACCCTGATAGATAAACTGACTCCGGTTGACGGGGTCGCTGAAATCGGGTTTTTTCATGTTGCTCTGATGATTATTCTCATTTTTGCAGTAATTCTCGGTGTTGTTGCGGTTACTCAGGCGCAGCAGAAAGTGCCGGTTCAATTTGCGAAGCGTATGGTGGGTCGCAAAATGATGAACGGTGGAACATCGCATCTGCCTCTGCGAGTGAACTACTCCGGGGTGATGCCGATTATCTTTGCGTCGGCAATCCTTCAGATTTTCCCGTCTGTCGCAGGATATCTTCCGTATGAGTGGGCAAAGAAGTTTGCTTCCAGCTTCACGATGACGTCGGCCAGCTACATGATCGTGTTCGGTCTGATGATTCTGTTTTTCTCCTACTTCTGGGTAGCTACACAGTTTAACCCGGTTCAGATTGCGGACGATCTGAAAAAACGCGGGGGCTATATTCCTGGGATTCGCCCCGGAACGCCGACCGCGGATTATCTAGATCGCACCATGACTCGTCTGACGCTTGCGGGAGCCGTCTTCCTGACTGTAGTTTCGATTCTGCCTAGCATTCTTACGTCCTCTTTTAAGGTTCCGTGGATTGTGGCATCGTTCTTCGGGGGAACCAGTTTGCTGATTATAGTCGGGGTCATGCTCGATACCATGCGTCAGATTGAATCGCATCTTTTGATGCGCCATTACGACGGCTTCCTTAAAAAAGGTAAAATGCGAAGCGGACGATGAATGCAGTAATTTTGCTAGGACCGCCTGGAGCGGGCAAAGGAACTGTCGCGGAAGTACTGGTAGGCCAAGGATACAAACACATTTCAACAGGGCAGTTACTTCGGGAGCAGATTGCCCGGAGGACTGTTCTCGGTATCCAAGCCGAAAAGTTGATGGAACAGGGACGGTTTGTTCCTGACGATGTTGTGGTGGGGATGATTCGAAATCTGCTGGAAAAGGCGGACGGGACGCAGAAATTTCTATTTGACGGTTTTCCCCGGACGTTACCGCAGGCAAAGAGTCTGGATAAGCTGCTGAGTGAGTTAGAGGGTACGCTTGAAAGTGTCGTGCTGCTGGATTGTCCCGATGATGTAATTATCAAGCGGCTTTCGGGACGGCGTACCTGCGATAAATGCGGAGCGGTCTATCATATAGCATTTAATCCGCCATCGCATGGTGATCGGTGTGATGTTGAAGGGTGTAAACTCGTGCAGCGTGCGGACGATCGCGAAGAGACGGTGAGAAACCGTTTGAAGGTTTATGAACAGCAAACGGCTCCGCTGATCAGCTATTATGAGGCGAAAAGCCTGGTTGAGCATATTGATGCGAACCAGAGCATAGAGGCCGTGAGAAATGATGTAAATGAGCGCCTGGTTGGTGTAGCGACATGATAAAGATTAAAAATCAGCAAGAATTAGCGGCCATGCGTGTAGTAGCACGTAAGACCGGAACTATTTTGCATCAAGTCGCTTCCAAAGTAGCTCCGGGGGTCACGACTAAAGAACTGGATGATTATGCTGCGGAGCTTGCCCGCAAACAGGAAGGACGTTGTGCCTTCTACGGGTATCATGGATTTTCAGGACACATTTGCTCATCGGTAAACGAAGAGGTTGTTCACGGCATTCCCGGAAAGCGTGTGATACGCGACGGTGATATTGTTAGCATAGATTTCGGTCTGGTGTATGGAGGTTTTGTCGGGGATACCGCGATAACGGTTCCGGCCGGAGAAATCGATCCTGAAGTTCAGCGTTTGCTGGATGTGACAAAAGAATGTTTGGAAGCCAGTATTTCCAAGGCGGTCGAAGGTAACCGGCTTGGAGACATCTCCAATGCCTGTCAGGTGGTAGCTGAAGAGGCAGGATTTTCGGTTGTGCGCGATTTTGTAGGACACGGTATAGGTCGTGAAATGCATGAGGATCCGCAGATTCCAAACTATGGCCCTCCCGGGCGAGGTCCGGTGCTGAAGGCCGGTATGACCTTTGCTATTGAGCCGATGATTAATCTGGGGGTTCACCAAACGAAAACGCTTAATGACGGTTGGACGGTTGTTACAAAAGACCGGAAACCTTCGGCTCATTTCGAGCACTCGATTGCGGTGGGCAAGGAAAGAGCTGAGATTTTGACCGTACCGGATACGCACTATGCGGATCTGTAATGGATAAAAAAGAAACAAATTTGCTTGAGGCGCGTATTGTCTCCGTGATAGACAAACACGCTTTTGACGCAGAACTAAGAAATGGACATCGTCTAGTCGCTTTTTTGAGGCGTGACGATTTTGATAAAGGGCATCCGCAAGTCGGTGCAACAGTTACGGTTGAGATGTCGCCCTTCGATATGAGCAAAGGGCGTCTTGTGATCGACGAGGAGCAATAAAATGAAAGTACGAGCTTCAGTAAAAAGAATGTGTGAACAGTGCAAAGTGATCCGCCGCAAGGGCGTCGTTCGCATCATCTGCACGAACCCGCGCCACAAACAGCGCCAAGGATAAGGAATCAGGAGTTTAAGACATGCCACGTGTACTCGGTATAGACATCCCCGGTAGGAAGAAGCTGGAATTCTCGCTTCGTTATATTTACGGCATCGGCCCGACCACCGCAGTTGAAATCTGCGAGAAGGCTAAGCTGGATCGCAACATGAAAGCTGATGATTTGAAGGATGAAGACATCCAGCGTCTTGTTGCTGTGCTTCAGAGCGACTACCGCATTGAAGGCGACCTCCGTCGCGAAATTTCGGCGAATATTCGTCGTCTTATTTCGGTAGGTTCGTATCGCGGTCGTCGTCATCGCGCCGGTCTTCCGGTTCGTGGTCAGCGTACCAAAACCAACGCCCGTACCCGTAAGGGCGCGAAGCGTACCGTTGGTGTTGTTCGTGGTAAAGAAGCCCGTTCCGCCGCTAAAGCTGCGAAATAAAGCGGCGTAAAGAAGGATTATTCCCATGGCAGAAGAAAAAGTTGAAGAAGTAAAAGAAGCGGTAGCAGCAGCACCGGTTTCGGAAGAAAAGCCTGCAGCACCGGCAGAAGCTGAGGTTGAAGAGAAAAAATCGCGTTTGCCTACTGCAGCAGATTTGCTGGCCGATGAAGTCATTGAGCCGATCAAGCGTAAAAAAGGTTCAAAGAACGTCCCGGTTGGGATCGCTTTTGTGAAAACGACCTTTAATAACACGATCGTTTCTATTACGGACATGCGCGGCAATGTGGTTTCGTGGTCGAGTGCCGGCCGTTGTAACTTTAAGGGTTCACGTAAGTCTACAGCATTTGCTGCAACCACGGTTGCTCAGGATGCCGCACGTAACGCGATCAGCCACGGAATGTCTGAGGTGGAAGTGCGTGTTCAGGGTCCGGGAGCCGGGCGTGAATCAGCAGTGCGCGCTCTGGCGTCAGCAGGTCTCTCTGTAACCTGCATTAAGGACACCACGGCAATTCCGCATAATGGCTGTCGTCCGCCTAAGCGCCGTCGCGTTTAGTCAGACTCTGTTTTGCAATGCTTCCGGTCGTCGGAAGCATTGTGCTTGTAACCCACAGTATAAACTAACACCATATGATTCGGTTAATGCCCGGATCTGGGAGATTAAATATTATGCCTACTCGTCTCGGTCGATTCGAAATGCCGAAGCAGGTTGTCAAAGACGACGCCGCTTCCACAGAAAACTACGGTAAATTTTACGCAGAACCGTTTGAAGGCGGCTATGGCCGTACCATGGGTAACTCACTGCGTCGTGTTTTGCTGTCTTCATTGGAAGGTGCAGCAGTTTCCTCGGTTAAAATCAAGGGTGCGCCGCATGAATTCTGCAGTCTTGAAGGGGTGACTGAGGATGTCACTGACATTGTACTGAACATCAAACAGCTTCTTTTCAAAAGCTATTCCCGCGACACTCAGGTTGTGAAAATCAAGGTCGAAGGTCCGGGTGAAGTTAAAGCCGGAGATATCCAGACTCCGGAAATGATCGAAGTACTGAATCCTGATTTCGTAATCTGCACTCTTCAGGAGGACGGCGTCTTTGAGGCCGAAATGGAAGTTCGTATCGGCCGGGGTTACTGTCCTGCAGAACTGAACAAAAAAGAGAATCAGGAAATCGGCGTGATTCCGATTGATTGTCTTTTCTCTCCGGTTCGCCGTGTAAAATACGAAACGGAAAACACTCGTGTGGGCCGTCGTACGGACTACGACAAACTCGTAATCGAAATCTGGACAGACGGACGGGTTACGCCGGACGATGCTTTGACTATGTCCGCCGCGATTCTTCGCCACCACCTCGATGTATTCGTGTCTTACGATAAGGATCTGATCGAGTTCGAAGAAAGCGAAAAACAGATCGATATGGAGAAGGAAGAGCTCCGTAAGAAACTGAATATCAGTGTCAACGAAATCGAACTCAGTGTACGTGCAGCCAACTGTCTGAATAATGCCAACATCACCACTGTCGGGGAGCTTGCGCAGAAGACCGAAGCTGAAATGCTGAAATACCGAAACTTCGGTAAGAAATCGCTGAATGAAATCAAGGCGAAGATCCAGGAAATGGGCCTGTCGCTGGGAATGACCTTCGATGCAGACCTGCTTAAGGGTGTGTTCTCTGAAGACTAATTTGTAAACTATCCAGAGGTTGGAACAATGAGACATCGTAAAAAAACTGTAAAACTGGGTCGCACCAGCGCGCATCGTAATGAGCTGCTCGCTAATCAGGTCTGCGCGCTCATCGACAACAAGCGTATTAAAACCACTGCGCCGAAAGCCAAAGCTGCCCGCAGCCTGGCAGAAAAAATGGTAACCCTGGGCAAGAAGGGCACGCTGGCGGCACGCCGTCAGGCCATTGCAATTCTGAAAAACGAAGCAGCGGTTAAAGAGCTTTTCGATTCGGTTGCACCGACCTTCGAAAGCCGTAACGGTGGGTATACCCGCATCATTAAACTGGGACGTCGGATTTCAGATAGCTCGGAAATGGTTTTGCTCGAGTGGGTGGATGCCGTGGTAACGGCAGCTCCAGCGGCTGATGCTGTACCTGCTGACGAAGAAAAGGAAGTGGCCGCTGCTGAGTAAATCAGTCTTGGTGCTTGCTGCAAAAACCCCGTTGCCTCTAATTCAGGTTGCGGGGTTTTTTCTTGTATAGGGAGGGCTCTTTTAAAGGTTGGTATTTGATTCTGCGAGCTCTTTAAAAATCGGAATACGGTACAAAGTTACCGTCTTAAGAAAGTGGAGGCGGTTGAATAAGGCAAAATAGGTGCGAAAGCTGTAAAATTGGGTTGCTTGAAAAATCCCAACTGATAGCTTTGCTTGGATTTTTTGAAAAATCGGGGATGCATAAACTTAATCAGACGGGGAATAGAGTACAATGGCCAGAAGCGTATTTATTCAGCAACTTATTGATGCTGCTAAACTAAAGAAAAAAAATATTGTTTTGCCGGAGGGCAGCGATGAACGGGTCTGCGAGGCGGCTCACATCATCAATCAGGAGGGAATCGCGGCGGTTACCCTGCTTGGAGAGATTGCTGCGATACAGGAGCGTTTCGCTTCCAAAGGCTGGAATCTAGATGGGATCACGGTAATTGACCCGGAGACATCGGATCGGCTTCAGGAATATGCCGATGCTTTTTATGAAATGCGCAAGGCCAAGGGGATTACGCCGGAGCAGGCGCTGGAAACGGTGAAGCAGGTTACGTATTTCGGCACGATGATTATGCAGGCCGGTGATGCGGATGGGATGGTTTCTGGTGCGGCACACTCAACGGCCGATACCGTTCGTCCGGCCTTGCAGGTTATAAAATCAGCGAGGAAAGGCGGGACCGTTTCAAGCTTCTTCCTTGAATGTGTGAACGGGGTTCCGTATGTCTTTTCCGATTGCGGGCTGGTTGAGGATCCTGATGCGGATCAGCTTTCGCAGATTGCGGTGCAGAGTGCGCATTCGGCGATTCAGTTTGATATTCCGCCGATGACGGCCATGCTTTCCTATTCCACCTACGGTTCGGCCAAAAGTCCGTTGGTTGAAAAGGTTCAGGAGGCCACAAAACTCGCAAAACAGCGGGTGATTGATGAATGTCCTGATAAAGGGATTGTGATCGATGGCGAGTTGCAGCTTGATGCTGCTATTGTTCCGGCGGTGGCGGCGAAAAAAGCGCCGGAAAGTCCGCTCGGGGGCGAGGCGCGTGTGTTGATTTTTCCAGATCTGAATGCGGGTAATATTTCGTATAAAATCGTTGAGCGTATGGCCGGAGCGGAAGCGTTCGGTCCATTGCTTCAGGGCTTGAATAAACCGGTGAACGATCTCTCTCGCGGCTGTTCCGTTGAGGATATTGTGGGTGTTGCAGCCATTACATCGCTACAGGCAGATAGCTAATTTACAGGAAAAGAACGCATGAAGATTCTCGTTATCAATTCAGGCTCCTCGTCGATTAAGTTTAAACTCTATGATACCGGCGATGCGGCCGGTCAGTTCCATGCTCTGTGCGAAGGTCAGGCGGATCGTATTGGCATTGACGGTTCGACGCTGGCTTATGCGAAAGCTGATGAGCCGAAGGAAAAATTCTTTATAGATCTGACCGATCATAAAGTGGCCATTGATGCCATTCTGAAAAAACTGACGGATGCTGAAGCCGGCGTGTTGTCGGGCCTTGAGGAATTAGGCGGTGTCGGCCATCGCGTCGTGCACGGCGGAGAAGATTTTACCGGCTCAGTGGTCATTGATCGGGATGTGATCAAGGCCATTGAACGTAACTCCATGCTGGCCCCGTTGCACAATCCTCCGAATCTTATGGGGATCAAGGCGATGGCTTCATTGCTTCCGGATATGCCACAGGTTGCGGTATTCGATACGGCGGTTCATCAGTCGATGCCGAAAAAGGCTTACTTGTATGCTTTGCCGCGCGCTCAGTATAAGGAATATAAAATTCGTAAATATGGTTTTCACGGCACGTCTCATGGCTATGTGGCGCAGAAGGCTGCTGAGCAGCTGGGCAAGGATCTGAAAGATCTGAAAATCATTACCTGTCATCTGGGCAACGGCGGTTCGCTGGCGGCTTTTCTGGATGGAGTTTCGGTGGATACTTCGATGGGGTTCACACCCCTTGACGGCATCATTATGGGTACCCGTTCGGGAACGCTGGATCCGTATGTTCCGTTACATATTATGGAATCGCAGGAGCTGAAGCCGGCTCAGGTCAGCACCATGATGAATAAGCAGGGGGGGCTGCTGGCTATTTCCGGAAGAAGTGATATGCGGGATAATGTTCAGGGCGCTCAGGAAGGCGATGCAGATTGCGCGCTGGCGATTGAAATGTTCTGTTACAGTATTCAGAAATATATCGGTTCCTATGCGGCGGCGATGAATGGGGTGGACTGCATTGTCTTTACTGCAGGTGTCGGCGAAAATAATGCCATGTTGCGCGAAAAAATTCTGGAGAATTTCACCTTTCTCGGTGTGGAAGTCGATGCCGCTAAAAACAACGCAAATGAGACGGTGCTGACGACGGAAGCTTCGAAAGTCACTGCGCTTAAAATTCATACGAATGAAGAGCTGGTGATTGCGCTGGATACGTATAATCTGATTACGTAAGCCGAAGTGTAATACTGCCCGGTCAGCATGGGCTGATGAAAGGGGATGACTGAAGAGGTCATCCTTTTTTCTTTTCAGTTGGTTTTCAAACCGTGGAGAACTGTGCTTATGTGTATGTCCGTTTCCCGGAGATCTGTATGTCTGAAAATGTAGTGAAGAAAACGTCCGCCTATGTCTGGTTCGATGCCGAGTTTACCTCGCTGAATCTTGAATCCGCACGCCTTCTGCAGGTGGCGGCCATTGTTACCGATACAGAGTTGAACCGCCTGCATCCTGAATCTGCTGATCTGAACCTTTGCATTAAATTGCCCGACGGGGAATCGGTCAGCGAATGGGTTGAGGAGAATCTTCCGGGGTTGGTTAAACAGTGCCGTTCTGCAGAAGCGGTTACACTTGAGGAGGCCGACCGCCAGCTTGCTTCCATGTTGGACCAGTATGCCGGAACTCCGTATGAAGCGATCTCCGGCCGTCCGGTGCTGGCGGGCAACAGTGTGCATAACGACTGGGTGCTGATGCGGCGGTTTCTTCCAGAGTTTGGAAGTCGTCTGCACTATCGTCTGCTGGACGTTTCGACCCTTAAAATCCAGTGGACTGATATCCGTGGCGGGGCGGCGTTCGATAAGGACAGCGTGGCATTGCTGGATCAATATTTTCCGGCGGGCGGAATTAATACGGCCAATGCGCACGACGCATTGTTCGATATTAAGGCCTCTATTGCCGAGCTGGCGTATTACCGCGCAAACCTGTTTGCTCATTAAACTGCTGCTCCAAATCCTGTGCTGTGCGCAGTGACGGTCCCTGTTGACGGTTGAATCTGTTTGTCCAAATTTCAAATAGGCATTTCTTAGTTTTGATTTGGGCAGGGCGCTTCTCTATATTCCGGCAATGGCAAAAACAAAGACAGAAGAGCCGGCGCGTTCCGTCTGGCGTGAAATTTTCGGAGTGCTGATCGCATTGATCGGCCTGATGATTCTTTTGGGGATTCTGACCTATAAACCGGATCAGATTTCAAAATTTACGAATAATCCGAACTGGAGTAATAACCTGATCGGTATTTTCGGTGCAAAAACCGCATTTTTTGCATTCATGTATTTCGGGGTGGCGGGCCTGTTTCTTCCGTTCGGTATCATTTGGGTAGGCATCTCTTCGCTGTTATGGTCGGCCCGCAAAATTTATCCGAAACTGCTTTGGTTTACTCTGGCACTGTTCTGCCTGGCAGGGCTGGCCGATATGAATGAGCAGTTCTGGATGGACTGGGTTGAGGCCCGGAATGTCGGAACACCGGGCGGTCTGATGGGGGAAGTGCTCGCACAGCGTTCGCTGGGCTTCTGGATCGGCCATGTCGGAGCCGGGATTGTGTTCTTTGTGCTCGGGTTTATTGCGGTTGTTCGCATGTTTGATCTGCAGATTGTCGAATTATGCAAACTGGCCTGGGAGAAGGTCCGGGCGCTGAAACTGGAGAAGCCAAGCGAGGAAGAGGTTTTTGAGAAAAAACGCAAAAAAGGGGTGAAGGCTCAAGCAGCGCCAAAGCCGGAGCCGAAACCGAAACGGGTCCGGAAACCGCGTAAACCCCGGGCGGAATCCCGGGCGGTCCCCGTCGCTGAAGAGGCGGCCGCGGAACCGGATATAGACATTCGGGCTATCGTCGAAGAACAACAGAAAAGTACCGCAAAAGCAGAGTCCGGAAAAACCGTACCGCCGAAAGTTGAGAAGGCGAAACCTAAATCGAAAGCCAAGCAGGAAGCCGCCGCTGAAGACGCTGCTTTTTCCAGCAGGCTCGAAACCGATGGACACGATTACAAGCTGCCCCCGCTGGATTTGCTGGATCCTGCCGTTCCGCAGGCCAAGGGGATGTCGGCTTCCGAGGTTGCCGACACCGCGCAGGTGTTGCAGAGCACCCTCGAGGAGTTCGGCGTGGAGGCTAAAGTGACCGGCGTGCAGCAGGGCCCCGTGGTTACCTGCTATGAAATTCTGCCGGCGCCGGGTGTGCGTGTTGAACGCATCAAAAATCTGGCCGATAATATTGCCCTGAAAATGCATGCGGAAAGTATCCGTATTCAGGCTCCAATTCCGGGGAAAGGGGTCTGCGGCGTTGAGGTTCCGAATACAACCCGGGCGGCGGTATTCTTCCGCGATATGATTGAAAGCGCGGAATTCCAAAATGGAAAGAGTGCGCTTCCGTTGGTACTGGGTAAGGACGTCAGCGGCGAAACCATGGTGTATGATCTCGCTAAAATGCCGCATCTGCTGATTGCCGGTGCGACCGGTGCCGGTAAATCAGTCTGTATGAATTCCATTCTGACCGGCTTGCTCATGAAGCATTCTCCGGATGATCTGCGCATGATTCTGGTCGATCCGAAAACGGTTGAATTTCATCAGTATAACAATTTGCCTCATCTGGTGGTTCCCGTCATTACCAACGCCAAAAAGGTGGCGCTCGGCCTCAAATGGGCAATCGATGAAATGGAGCGCCGTTTCAAGTGGTTCCGCCAGGCCGGGGTGCGCGATTTACCGGGATTCAATGCGCGTGCGGTGGCTAAACAGGAGGAGCTCTTCGGAGAAGAGGTCGTGACTGATCCGGATAAAAAGAAAGCGGACCTGCCCGACAAACTGCCGTATATCGTAATTGTGATTGACGAGCTTGCCGATCTGATGGCGGTGGCGCAGGCCGAAATTGAAGCCGGTATTGCCCGGTTGGCCGCGAAGTCGCGTGCGGCGGGGATTCATATGATTTTGGCGACGCAGCGTCCGGACGTGAAGGTTATCACCGGTACAATCAAGGCCAACTTCCCGGTGCGTATTGCCTTTAAGGTTTCGCAGAAAGTGGACAGCCGTACGATTCTCGACCGCATGGGGGCGGATTCGCTGCTGGGTAAAGGCGATATGCTCGTGCTTCCGCCCGGATCCGATAAGCTGATCCGATCGCAGGGCGCATTTACCGGTGATTCAGAAATTGATAATGTAACCAATTTCTGGAAGGAACAGAGCCAGCCGGAATTCATTACGGAAATTCACGAAAAAATTGAAAAGCCGAGCACAGACCTTCCTGAAATGGATGATGGCGGCGATGACGAAATAATTGAGCAGGCGCTGGAGGTGATCCGTCAGACAAAGCGGGCTTCGACCTCTTCATTACAGCGCCGGCTGCGCATCGGTTACACCCGCGCCGCGCGTGTGATGGATCAGCTTGAAGAACGCGGAATTATCGGGCCGCCGGATGGTGCCGGTCCGCGCGAAATTCTGATTGATTTAGACGGGGAAATTCCCAGGAACACAGGAGCAATAGAAGACGATGGAACAAGCGAGTCTTAATATAGGAACAATCGGGCAGCGGCTCGAGGCCGCCCGCCAGGCCAAGGGCGTCACAGTTTCCGAGGCCGGACAGGCCACCAAGATCCTGTCAAAATTTATCGAGGCGATGGAGCACGATGATTTCGGTGCTTTGTCAGCCCCGGTTTATGCCAAAAGTTTTATCCGCATGTATGCCCAGTATCTGGGAATGGATGCTGCGCCTTTGGTGGATGAATATATTGCTCAGCATGCCCCGAAGACGAAGTTGAAGCTGACCGAGGAAGCCCGTCATAATCTGGCCAAAGCTGACCGTGTTCCTGGCGACGCGGGGAATGCGCCGGAAGCGGTGGCCGCCCCACGGTCCGGTGGCGGAGCCCGTGCCGTATTCGGCGAGGTGAATGACGCGATTACGAATCTTTCCGGGAGTGGTATTCCGCTTAAGCTGATCGGTGCCGTGTTGGGAGGTTTGATTCTGATTGGAATTATTGTGCTTTCTGTCTCGCAGTGTTCCGATGAAGAGGCGACGGAGCCTCGTGCCGCCGGTGGTGCGGCTTCGGTGGAGCACCCGTTGATTACGGATGGTGTTCCGGACGCTTTTCTTGCGCAGCCCGGAGTGGTTGAAACCGATACCAAGTAGCGGAATGAATTGAATTCGCCCTGTTCCGGAAAACTGAAAATCAGGATAATTATGAAAAGCCTCCCGAATCATCTGACCGTAAGCCGTTTCTGGATGACCGCCGTAATGATGGTCTGCATGACGCTGGATTTTCCCTATGCCCGTATTGCTGCGCTGGTCATCTTTATTCTGGCAAGTGTTACAGATGCGCTCGACGGCTATCTGGCCCGCAACTTTTTCGGCGTCACTTCATTTGGCAAGCTGATGGATCCTCTGGCCGACAAGGTGCTGGTTTGTGCCGCCTTTATCGGGTTTGTGGAGCTCGACTGTATTGCCGCATGGATGGTGGTGCTGATCATTGCCCGTGAATTTATGGTGACCGGCCTGCGTCTGTTGATGATTGAAAAAGGGATTGTAATGCCGGCCGGGCCGTGGGGGAAAATCAAAACCACCGTCCAGATGGTGGCGATCAGCCTTTATTTCTTCGGCCTGATCTGGGAATCGGAATTTCTTCCAATGCCGGGAACTGCCTATGCCGAATGGCTGGGTATGGGTGCGGCTCTGATAACGGCGTGGTCAGGTGTGGTGTATTTCTGGCAGCAGCGGCATACCATCTGGGAGAAGGAAGAAGAAGGTTGATTGGCCATGGGACGTAACAATGTTGAAAACTGGCGCGTGCAGAAATGTGCGAAGAGCTGTGCGGTCTGCGAACATGAATTTGAAGATAAAGAACGTCTCTATTCCAAGCTGATTTTTGAAGACGGGCAGTATGTCCGGCAGGATCTATGCAAAAAATGCTGGGATAAAAAAGATCCCGGTCTGAGTTCCTGGAAAACCACCTTCATTGTGCCGCCGCCACCCGAAGAGGAAGCGGTGAAAAAAGAAAATGCGGAATCGTTGCTGCGCCGCCTCATGGCCAAAGAAAAAGAAGAGGACTACGCCGCAATTTTTATTCTGACCGTTATGCTTGAGCGTAAAAAAATCCTCGTTGAGCGCGATGTGCGTAAAAGCGAGGACGGGCAGCGGCTTCGAATTTATGAGCACAAGAAAACCAACGAAAGTTTCATGGTGCTTGATCCTGAACTGAAACTCGATGAACTTGAATCGGTACAGGAGCAGGTCGTTGCGCTGCTCAGCGGCCATATGCCGGATGACGAAGAGGTTATCCCGCTCAAGAACCGGAAGGCCCGTCCTTCGCGCCGTCCCAAACTCTGGAAACGTTGGCGTTACTCTGGCCGCTGGTGCGCATTGTAAAGGCCGGTCAGGCCTTTTTAACAAATTCGGATTTCAGTTTCATGGGGCCGAAACCGGGGATTTTGCAGTCAATATTGTGATCGCCTTCGACGAGACGGATACTTTTGACTTTGGTGCCGACTTTGAGCGGTTGTGAAGCGCCTTTGACTTTCAGATCTTTCGCCACCGTGATTGAATCGCCGTCCTGCAATATGTTACCGACAGCATCTTTTACGACCGGTTCGTCACTGACGTCTTCCGCTGAGGTCGTTCCGCTCCACTCATGCCCGCAGTCGGGACAGTTGAAGAGATCCTGGACTTCGTAGGCATATTCTGATCCGCATTCGGGGCAGTTGGGTATATTGCTCATGATTTTCTTTCTGTGTTCTAAGTTTATTGTGTGTGGGTTAAAGATGGCTTCTGTCAGCACAAAATAACGATTCTATTTTGATTTGGCGGGATGCTCTGTCTGCATTCAGGCACTCGATCCCATGGTGTAGCCGCTGAGGTCGAGGGTGACAAATCGGTAACCGGTTTTTTTTATGGCATTCACGATTTCGATGCGCTCGTTCATCATTTTATCAAAATCGGCTGAATCAATTTCGATGCGGCAGAGATCGTCGTGATGGCGAATACGATACTGTGAATAACCGCGTGCGCGCAAAATAGCTTCGGCCTTTTCAACCTGAGTCATGGCTTCGAGTTCAATGCGGGTTCCTGTGGGAAACCGGGAGCCGAGACAGGCGAAGGAGGCTTTGCCTGCGGTTGGAAGTCCACGCCGTTCGCTGAGGAGGCGAACTTCCTTTTTATAAAGTCCCGCATTCTGCAGCGGGGCAATGACGCAGTGGTTGGCGGCGGCCTGGGTGCCGGGACGGACGTCGCCTTTATCATCTTCAATCGCGCCATGTGCCAGGATAATGTCACCGAATTCGGAAAGGATCATTTCCATTTTGGTGAAGAGTTCGTTCTTGCAGTGGAAGCAACGGTCGCCTTTGTTTTCGAGATAGTCGTCTTTCAGATGTTCTTCGGTTTTGATGATGCGGAGGTTCCAGCCGCGGTCGGTGGCCATTTGAACGGCTTCCTGCAGTTCTTCACGGGGGATAGACGGCGAATCGGCGATGACCATCATGGCATTATGGCCTAAAGCCTCGTGCGCGACATCGGCGAGGTAGGTGGAGTCTACGCCGCCGGAATAAGCGATGGCTATGGAGCCGTAGGATTTCAGTTCTTCGAGCAATACCTGCTCTTTTTCATCGATCAAATTCATGGCTGAACAGTATCAGATCAGCGTGAAAAGGCGATATCAATCAGCCGTTCCATATCGAGATTTTTTTCAAAATGTTCTGCCAGCCGGTCGTATTGCTGTTGCTTGAATGTCGCGGAAATCTGCGTGTCTTCGGCGGGATAGTCCGGGTCGAGTTTTTGCAGGAACCCGTTACGGAAGTCGGGAGAATCAAACAGGCCGTGGAAATAAGAGCCCATGATTCTTCCATTGTTGGAAACTGCGCCGTCCGTATCCGTTTCGTTTTTCCCATTTCGGCGGTTGATCCGGAGGAACGGTTGGGCCGTGTGCCGGGTGGTGCGGCCCATGTGGATTTCATATCCTTCAATCGGAGTGCCGTTGGGGAGTTTTCCTCGGGAACGGGAGAGCTGTTTTTCTTTTGCCAGTACAGTTTCAATATCGAGCAGGTCGAAGCCGGGGGACGTGCCGGGAGATCCTTCGACTCCATGAGGGTCGGCGATGCTGCAACCGAGCATCTGAAACCCGCCGCAAATGCCCAGTACGGTTCCTTTAAAATTGCGGATAGGTGTTTCCCAGCTTTCGTCTCGAAGCCACTGCAGGTCGAAACGAACATTTTTCGTTCCGGGGAGAATCAATGCGTCATAGCCGTCCAAGTTCCGGGGTTTGGAAAGGTAGTGAAAACGAACGGCGTCGTTGCGAATGAGCGGGTTGAAATCGGTGAAGTTGGAGATGTGGGGTAATCGGATGCAGGCTATATTTATTTTTCCGGGAACGGGGCCGTTTGGCGGGTCAATAACGGTTTCAAGCGGGAGGCCGTCCTCGGAGTCGATTTCAATATGCCGGAAATAGGGAATCAGACCGAGTACGGGGAGCCCGGTCTGTTCTTCCAGATAGCGGATGCCGTCGTCGAATAACGAGGCATCGCCGCGGAATTTATTGATGATGAAACCGGCGACCCGTTTGCGGTCTTGGGGCGGCATTACGGCAAGTGAGCCGATGATCTGCGCAAAAACGCCGCCGCGGTCGATGTCGGCCACCAGAATAACCGGTGCGTCGGCAGCATGGGCGGTTTCAAAGTTCACAAAATCACGGGATCGAAGATTCACTTCGGCGCACGAACCGGCCCCTTCGATGATCACCAGTTCATATGTGTTTTTCAGTTTTTCCAAGGATTGGAAGGCGGGTACACGGATTTTTGACGTGTCTTTAAAGTAGTCGGCCGCCAGTGCGCTGCCGATGGATTTGCCTTGCAGTATGACCTGTGCGCCGGTGTCGGTATTGGGTTTCAGCAGGACGGGATTCATATCGGTGTGTGGTTCAATTTCACAGGCTTCGGCCTGTACCGCCTGGGCGCGTCCCATTTCTCCGCCTTCGAGGGTGACGTAGGCGTTGTTCGACATGTTCTGCGCTTTGTAGGGCGCAACAGAATGGCCTCGTTTTTTAAGGATGCGCCCGATCGCGGTGACGACGATGCTTTTGCCTACGTCGGAGCCGGTGCCGAAAAAGGCGATGGCGCTCATAGATCCAGTCCGCCTTTGCGGTTGAGCAGGAGGATGATGAAGAAGGGCCCGCCGAGCAGGGCGGTAAGCACGCCAACGGGCAGCTCTGCACCGGAGGTCAGACCGGACAGTATGCGGGTGGCGGTGTCGCACAGGACTAGAAACAGACCGCCGAACAGGAACGTGGCCGGTGTGAGGATGCGATGATCGGCACCGAAGATTAAACGGCAGATGTGCGGTGACATCATCCCGATAAATCCAATCGGGCCGCAGACGGCGACTACGCCGCCGACCATGAGTGATGCAGCCAGAAAAATCAGTTTTTTGACCCGGCCGGTATGTACGCCGCGGCTGATGGCCATATCTTCGCCGACCATGAATAAATTCATTTCCCGGGTGATCAGTGCCAGAATTGCGCCGCCGCTTAGAAGGAAGGGCAGCAGGTTGAAGAGCTGGGTGTGGCCGGCGGTTGAAAGGCTGCCCATCATCCAATGGACAATGCGGAAGGAGTGGCTGAGCCCGCTGAGGTATTGGATGAAAAGGATCAGACTGGAAAAGAAAAAACTGATGGCGATGCCGGAAAGTAACAGCGTTGGTGTGGAGAATCCTCCTTTGAGGCGGGTCAGCCCGTAAACGAGCAGAATGGATAGCAGGGCACCAAAGAAGGCCGCCCAGGATACAGCGGATATGCCAAGCAGGGAAAAGGCGAGACCCAGCCGGATGAAAATGGCGGCACCCAGTGCGGCCCCGCTGGAGACGCCAAGGGTGAACGGGGTGGCCAGCGGGTTGCGGAAAAGGGCTTGAAAGGCCATGCCGCTGAGGGCGAGCATGGCTCCGGCACTGAATGCGCAGAATACTCGCGGAATGCGGATGCCGGTCAGGATTTCGTGTTCCTGCCCGCTGGCATTGAGTGGAATGAATTCCATGCCAAACAGCGGCGCTAATATAAGGACTGCTAATGTGATGCCTGCCAGCAACAGAAGTTTGATTATCGGTCTCATGTGTCGCCTCCGGTGATTATCAGAGGCAGGGGGTGTGCGGAGGTGAAAGCGCTGATGAAATTCGTATCGTAGATTTTTTTCAGCGTTGTTGTATCGGTTGCTTCCTGTGCGGTTCCCGAAAAGATAATGGAGCCTGCTTTGAGCGCGATCACTTTGTTGCTGCAGGCTGCGGCCATGTTGATATCGTGGTGCACGGCGATGATGGTCCGGCCATGGTCCCGGCAGGCGGACTTCAGAATGCTGGAAACCTCGGCCTGGTGTTTGTAGTCAAGGAAGGTCGACGGTTCATCGAGCAGAAGGATTTTTGTGTCCTGTGCCAGTGCGGCAGCAATGAACGCCATCTGCCGTTCTCCCCCGCTGAGTGAATTCAGACGGCGTTTGCGGAAAGGCTGAATGCCGGTGCGTTCCAGTGCATCGTCGATAGCGGAAAAATCGCCCTTCGTCATGGTGGTGAATGCGGAAAGGTGCGGGTAGCGGCCGGTAGCTACGAGCTCTTCGACGGTGAGTGGATTCATGCGCCCTTCAGCTTGAGGAACATAACTCTGCAACCGGGCAATATCGCGGTGACTGAGATTTTTTGAATCGTTTCCTTCGATGGAGATGGAGCCAGTCCAGTTGCTGTAAATTCCGGACAGGCATTTAATCAGGGTGGTTTTTCCTGCGCCGTTGGGGCCGATAATCGATACATATTCGCCAGCGGCGGCCTCGAAGGAGATATCTTCTAAAATGGGGGTTCCTGAAAGCCTTACCGAGAGGTTTCTGACCTGGATAATGTTATTCATAAGTACCCAATATTTTTTCGAAGTCGGCGAGAATCCGGGTAAAGCGGGGGCCGGGGATACAGGTATAATCTCCGGTCAGGACATAAATTCGGTTGTGTTTTACGGCGGAAATGCCGTCGTAGTCGCTCCAGGTTTTTACGGGATTTTCCGGGGGCTGGGTTCCTGGGGCCATTTGGATGATGATTTCCGGGTTTAGCCGGATGACGGCTTCTCTGGATAGCGTGGAAAAGGCCAAGTTGTTTTCAACGACATTGGTTCCGCCGGCGAGTTCCAGCAGTTCGTTGTGCAGGCAGTCTGAGCCGAAGGCATAAATCTGGTCTATTTGCGTGGCGTCACCGCCGAAAGTGATGAGGACCCTCGGGGTATAATCAACTTTGCGGATCCGGGAGATTTGGTCCGTCATCTGAGTGGTCAGGGTTTCTGCCCGTTTGGGTACTCCGCAGGCTACTCCGACGGCACGGACCGAGTTGATGATATCATCAATATGTTCTGTGTAGGTTTCGAGGTAGGGTATGCCGAGATCGTTGAGGCGGCCTTTTTCGGACGCATAGTTATGATGCAGTAAAACCAGGTCCGGCTTAAGCGTGACAATTGCCTCGAAATTAAACTGCCCAAATCCGCCGACACGCGGGATTGTTGCGGCCTCCTCCGGCCAAAGGCAGTATGAGGTTGCGCCGACCAGCCGGTCGCCAAGTCCCAGTAGATAGACGGTCTCGGTGATATCCGGTGCAAGCGAGATGATGCGTTCGGGCACGCCGTTCAGCCCGGCCGGGGGCTGCCGGCTGCATCCAGCAATAAGGCCGAGGATACAGATCAGAAAATGGATTCGTTTCATCATGGGTCAAAGGGGAAAACATAGATGGTTTTCCAAGCCTTGAAAAGCGCCTTGCCATTACCTCTTGGCAGAACCATCAAATCCGGAGCAGAAATAATGAGCCTGAATTTCATACATTGCAATGTATGAAATTAAAATATCTGTATTTAAAATGGAGTGTTCGGTATTTCATACATTGCAATGTGTGAAATAATAGATTGAAAAATATGCAGGATCAGATGCGGGGTTGAGGCAATATCCTTGCTTTATTTTTCACGAAAACCAAGATCGCGACTATTTGAGGGATATAAATGGCGGTTAGTCAGAAACAGATTGCGGAGCGGGTTGGGGTTTCCATTGCATTGGTGTCGCGGGTGCTTTCGGGCAAGGCGCGCGAGGTTGGGATTGCAGAAACAACCATTAAAAAGGTGATACGGGCGGCGGAGGAAATGGGCTATGTGCCGAGTGCGGCGGCACTGACTCTGAAGGGGAAGGCTTCGCGTACGATTGGTGTGGTGGTTTATGATTTTCGGGATCCTTTTTTTGGGCCGATGATTGAAAAACTGCAGGATTGTGCTCACGAGCAGGATTATTCTTTGGTGATTGCGGGGTTTAAAGGCCGGCATCCGGCGGCATCGGACCTTGCACCACTGCATAAGCATGCGATTGACGGCTTGATTGTTCTGGGTTCGTCGGATGAGTCGGAATGGCTGAACGGTTTTAGTGAAATGTCGGTGGTTCGGATCGGACACCGTTCGGCGGATGATCCGGGCACTTGTATTTCGGTGGATGAAGAAGACGCGGCGAAGCAACTGATGGGGCATCTCATTTCCAGGGGCTGGAAGCGCGGAATTTTTATCGGGGCCAACCTCTATGGCCATTCGTTACGGTATCAGGCGCTGGAAAAAACCGCGCAGGAGCTGGGCTTTGAGCTGGGCCGTCATATTTGGGCGGTGGATGGATTTGAGGCGGGCGAGCAGTCGGTGAAGTCGTTGGGAGATGAGATGACGGCATTGATTTGTGCTAATGATCCGGTGGCGATGGGCGCGTTACGGGCGCTGCACGATTCGGGCAGGAAGATGCCGGTGACCGGATTTGACGATATTCCGGCGGCGGCGCAGTATATTCCTCCGATTACGACGTATCATCAGCCCATCAATGAGATGGTTCGGCAGGCATTTGATGCGGTGGTGCAGAAAAGCGAGCCGGTGCGGAAATTTATTAAAGGTCAGTTGGTTATACGGAGTTCATCATGAAAATTGTAATCGCACCGGATTCGTTTAAGGGGAATATGCGCAGTGCCACAGTCTGTGAAATTATCCGGGAAGCTGTTTGGGCCGAAATGCCGGAGGCTGAAGTGGTGATGTTGCCGATGGCCGATGGAGGCGAGGGTACGGTTGATGCCGTGGTTGAAGCTGCCGGCGGATGTGTTCAATCGTTGGAGGTGACGGGGCCGCTGGGGGGAACCGTTTCGGCAGAATATGGAATTTTACCGGATGGAACAGCAGTTATGGAAATGGCGTCGGCTTCGGGGATCGAGCTGGTGGGGGCTGAGCGGCTGAACCCGATGGAGGCGACGACCTATGGTACTGGCGAATTGTTGCGGCATCTGATTGCTGCGGGTCGGACTTCGATTGTGATGGGAATTGGCGGCAGTGCAACGGTGGATGGCGGTACCGGCATGGCTCAGGCTTTGGGGGTTCGGTTTCGGACGCCGGAGGGGATGGAGATTCGGGAACGTGGCGGAAAGATTCTTCCAATGATTGGAAGTGTGGATATGCGTGAAGTGATCCCGGAGTTGGAACATACAAGAATTCGAGTGGCGTGTGATGTAACAAATCCGTTGACCGGAGCGAATGGTGCGGCGGCGGTTTTCGGGCCTCAGAAAGGGGCGACACCGGAGATGGTGATGCCGCTTGATGCAGGACTTTCCAATCTGCGTAAGGTTGTGGGTACTCCGGAGGCGCCGGGAGATGGTGCTGCGGGCGGGCTGGGCTACGGGCTGCGGGCATTCTGCGGTGCGGAGATTGTGTCGGGGGCGCATTTGATTGCGGAAACAGTGGGTTTGCCGCGGGCTTTGGAAGGGGCGGATCTGCTGATTACGGGCGAGGGACGGACGGATGGGCAGTCGTTATCTGGAAAGTTGTGCCCGGTTCTTGCGGGGCAGGCGCGTGAGCGGGGGGTGAAAAGTCTGCTGGTTTCGGGGGCACTTTTCGGGGTGTTGGATCCGTTTTTAGATGTATTTGATTATGCGTTCAGTATTTCGGCGGGGCATTCATCGATGGCGGACTGTATCAAGTATGCTCCGGCTGATTTGCGGTTTCTGATTCGGAATGTGATGCGGATTTTATCCAATTCTTAGAGTCTTAAATACAAGATTTCTGAGTGCTTTTTGCGTAGAACTGAAACTCTCGAAAAATCGAGTTTTTCAAGAAAGGGTATGATGATGAGTATGAAGACGACCATATCGCGCAAAAACTTTTTGCGTACTTCTGCCATGGGTGCAGCGGCTGTAGCTGCCCCGACGGTAATTCCGTCGAGTGCCATGGGTTTTTCAGGTTTCACTGCTCCGAGTAACCGGCTGGCGTTCGGCTTTGTTGGTTTCGGCCTCATTGTTCAGGGGCATTTCAGGGGCATTCTGGATCGCAAGGATTGTCAGGTTCTGGCTGTGTGCGATGTTGACCGCAAGAAGCGTGAAACAGCACGGGACCGGGTGAATGATAAATACGGAAACAAAGACTGCGAGTGCTATAACGAGCATGAGAAGCTCATGGCGCGCGATGATATTGATGCGGTTTATGTGACGACTCCGGATCACTGGCATGTTCCGATTTCGCTCGATGCTGTGCGTTCGGGCAAAGATGTGTATGTGGAAAAGCCGATGAGTCTGACTATCAGAGAAGGACGCATTCTGGCCGATGCGGTGAAGCGTTACGGTGCTGTGTTGCAGGTGGGCAGCCAGCAGCGTTCGGAGTATTCGTTCGGAAAAGCGGTCGAGCTGGTTCGTAATGGATATATCGGTAAAGTTCATACGGTCTATGCACGGCTGAACCGTTTTCCGGATGGCGTTGTGCTGCCGGAAGAGCCGATTCCTGAGGGATTTGATTATGATCGCTGGTTGGGTCCGACACCGTGGTATCCCTATAACAGAAAACGCGTAGAGGGAAATTACAGCGGTGGCTGGCGTTCTTATTGGGAGTACGGCGCCCGCAAAAACGGAGATTGGGGGGCGCATCATTATGATATTATTCAGTGGGCGCTCGGAATGGACCATTCTGGACCGGAGTTTTTCTTCCCGCAAGGATACGATGATTCTGGTTGTCAGGGCTATAAATATAAAAACGGCCCGATCGTCTACCGTGATTTTCCGAACCAGAAATTCGGCTCGATGATTGAATTTTATGGAGACAAAGGGGCCATTGGTGTTGGGCGCAGTGGAGACCTGAAGTCGGATCCGGGGGATATTAAAAATCTTCCACTGAAACCGCGGGATACCCATTTGGGGGCGTATGAGGGGCATCGTGATAATTTCCTGAATGCCATTAAAACGCGGCAGAGCACCATTGCCAATGTGGAAGTCGGACACCGGACGGCTACGATTTGCCACCTGAGTGCCATTTCGGAACGTTTGAACCGTACGATTAAATGGAATCCGGAAACGGAAGAGATTGTCGGCGATGCCGAAGCCTCAAAGTGGCTGGATCGTCCGCGTCGTGCACCCTATACCCTCTAAAGCGAAAGGCTGACCATGTTTAAAAAATCACTATTGACATTGATGCTCATGGCCGCGGTTTCGCAGGCGGCGGTCAAGGAGCTTATCCCGAATCTTACATCCGATGATCTTCAGGTTCAGACGCAGGCGCGGCTGGATGTGTTGGCGGCCTGTTCGAAGGCCAGTGCACCGGATGCTCCGCAAGGATCCCGCGAGGCGATCTGCAAAGAGATGTGTACTATTCTCGAAGGCGATTATCCAGTGGTTGAAGTCATTCAGCCGGTGCTGAATAATCTGGAGCGCATCGGCGGTGCGGAATCGGTCTCCACGCTGGTGAAACTGATGAACCACAAGGATCCGAACATTCGTGATGACGCGCGTCGTGCACTTGCTGTAAACCCGTCAAACGAAGCTGCTCAGGCGCTGGTGGCTGCGCTTAGAAGCCGTAAGGCACGTTCCCCGGAGACCACGGCCGGACTGATTTATGCGCTCGGTGAGCGGAAACAGGCCGGAGCATCGAAGCTGATTTCCGGTGCGCTGGGTAGTAAGGATGAGGTTGTTTTTATTGCGGCCGTTAAGGTACTGGGCATGCTGAATGAAGATGCCGGTGTTAACGCGCTGTTGGAACGGCGGGCCCAGGAAAAAGGGTTTCGGAAAACTCAGGTGGATGCGGCTCTTCTCTCTACGTTGCGGAAAACGGTTTATACGACTTTTCTGGCTGAGGGTGAACCGGATCAGCTTCGTGCAGCTGCCACGGCGGGATTGATTCTGTCGGGCGAGGTTTCCAGAGCGGTGAAAGCGATGGCCTCAGGCGATACGGCGCAGCAGGCGGGGGTTATTGAGGCTGCAAAACAGGGTCTGAATCCGATCGTAATGGATGTCGTGGCGGAAGCGTTGCCGAATCTTCCGCCTCATAATCAGCTGAAAGCGGTTGTTGCTCTTCAGGCGAGTGGTAACAGGAAGTATGCCGGAAATGTTGAGCCTTTACTGGGATCGGGAGACTGGTTTGTTCAGGCGGTGGCGGCCAATGCACTGGCATCGATTGGTACAGCTGATTCGGTTCCTGCGCTGGTCGCTCTTGGCAGCAAAGATGCACGCCGTTCTTTGGGTAGGCTGAATCTGAAGGGCGTGGATGCTCAGCTTGAAAGGCTGGCGGCTTCCGGGGATTCTAAAAACCGCGAGACCGCTATTGAGGCGTTGGCGAATCGCGGTCGTGTGGATTTGATTCCAACGTTCTTTAAATATGCCGCCGAGGAGGATCGCGGAGTGGCATCCACAGCAGCGAAAGCCATTGCCGGCATTGGAAATGATGCAACGGTTGCTCCGATGGTTGATCTGATGATTGAAAAAGAAAAGGCTCCGGTTTCGCGCGATTTGCTCAATGGTATTGTGAAGATTATGCGAACCTCTCCGGATCAGCGCGGGTTGGTGGATATGCTGGTTGCCAAAATGAACGGAGCAAGTTCGCGCAGTCAGGCAAATATTCTTAAGGCTCTGGCGCAGAGTGGAAGTAAAGCGGCCCTGCCGCCGCTGGTGGAGGCCTGCCGTTCGTCTGATGAAGCGCTGCAGAAAACCGCAATCAAAGCTCTGGGCGGTTGGAAGGAGCGCAATGGGATTGATACGATGCTTGCCCTTGCGGGCGATGATTCCATCTCCTTGAAGGATCATGTTATTCTAATGCGCGGTGTTTCGCGGATTTATGCATCTATCAGCAGCTGGCAGCTTTCTCGCTATAAAGGCGGGATTGAAAAAGCTATTGAAACCTGCCGCCGTCAGGAGGAGAAAGATGCCCTCCAGGCCACGCTGGATAAAGTTAAGTAAGATCAGCGTGCGGTGAAGGGCGTGTAAGCCAGCTTTGCACCGCACTTGCGACAGATCAGTTTTGAATTCCGCTGTTGGACCGTATGTGTCCAGCAGCGGTTTTCGCAGGTAACCGACCATCGTGGTGTCGAAAACTGCAGCCGGTGGGTTCGTTCGCCGGATCCTCCGATTTCAATAGCTTTTGCTTTCCAGACCGCATCGTGGTGATGTTTCCGACCGACAAGTGCGTGGGCGATTTCGTGCAGAAGAGTATCTTGTATTTCTGCAGGAGAGCTGTTTGCGGCATGATCAAAGGCCAGCGTGATGATTTTTTCTTGGTAGTTGCAGCTGCCGGCACGGCGGGTGGAGCGGTCAAATTCAAAGCGCCATGTATAGAGTCCATGCTGCTGCAGTAATGTTGTTGCCAGTGTTTGCACCTGTTCCATTCGCCGAATACGCTCTGTGCATTTTCCAGATGCTGGAACAAGCCGTTCATAGGGTACGCTGTATCGTCCGTTTTCGGTTTGTATCAACGCCCGTCGGGGATTCAGATGAATGAGAACTGCCTGTACTGTTTGTCGGCGATAAGTAAAGGAAACGGCATCACCGCTTTTGAACCGTGCACGCTGTTGGTCGGCAGGGGAGAGCATTAGGGGTTGACTGCTATGGCGATTCTGGGATGACCGGCGAGGTCATGTTTGATTTGGATATTGCGGTATCCGAGCTGATTCAGACAATGAAACACCGCTTCTCCCTGATCAAACCCGAATTCGAGAAAAAGCATGCCCTCCGGGACCAGTACGCTGCGGGCCTGCAGGGCGAGATCTCTAATCAGCTCCATACCTGAAGGACCGGCATCCAGTGCCATTTTCGGTTCATGTTCCCGAACCGATCCGGACAGCATTTTCCAATCCCCGGAAGAAATATAAGGAAGGTTGGCAACCACTACATCGGTACTTTCCGGAGCAAAACGTTCGAGGAGATTGTTCTGCATCCACAGGATCTGTTGCTGCACACCATGGCGCTCCGCATTTTCCTGAGCAAGTTCCAGCGCATCGGTTGAGAGGTCTACGGCTTTAATGGCCGCATCCGGCCGTTGTTTGGCAAGTGTGATGGCAATGCAGCCGGTTCCGGTTCCCACATCGGCCACGGTGGCCGGGCGTTTGTCGGTCATGATCCGGCAGCTGAGGACTTCCTCGACCAGCAGTTCGGTCTCCGGGCGGGGGATGAGCGCACGTGAATCACATTTGATTTCCAGCCCCCAAAACTCGGCGGAGCCGAGTACATATTGCAGGGGTTCGCCGTTCTCAATACGTTTTGCCAGTGGCTCGAGTTGCCGAATCACTTCAAATTGCTGCACGGGGGTTATAATACCGTCGGCCCCGCCGGTATAAATTTCCAGGGGCTTGCATCGGAAAATGTAAGCCAGTAACTCTTCGGTCACGCGCTTGGCGTTGTCGACTCCTGATGCGTTGAAGCGGAACTCCAGCGATTCAACAAGTTGATCAATGTCCATATATTTTCTGTTCCCGGTTTCGGGTTTTCGGCTGCTTAGCGAAGACTTTTGGGGGTGTAGAAGAGCTGCAAATCCGGGCGTGTTCTATTTATAATTTTTCGGATCGATGCCCAGGTTTTTAATCCTGTAGTTGATAATCCGCTGCGTTGCCTGGAGATAGCGTGCAACTGCGGCGGCATTGCCGCGATGTTTTTTGAGTGCATCGATCAGGATTTCGCGTTCGTAGGCTTCAATCATCTGTTTCAGGTTGGCTCCGTTTTCCGGCAGCAGGTTGGTATGCGTCTCATCGCTGGTCTGCAGTGACGGCGGCATGTTGAAGCCATGGATTACGCCATCGGATGAGGTCAGAACCGCGCGCTCAATGCAGTTTTCCAGTTCGCGTACGTTGCCCGGCCAATGGTAGGCCATCATCATATTGATGGCTGACGTTGAAATGCGTTTCATATCTTTGCCGTACATCTCGCCGTATTTCTGCAGAAAGTGGTCGGCCAGCAGCATAATATCCGATTTGCGCTCCCGTAACGGCGGGAGCAGAATGGGAAAAACGTTGAGGCGGTAGTAAAGGTCCTCACGAAACGTATCCTTGGTCATTCCTTCTTCAAGATTGCGGCTTGTGGCCGCCACGATCCGGACGTTCACGGTAATGGTCTCGTTTCCGCCGACGCGCTCGAACGTTTTCTCTTGCAACACGCGGAGCAGTCGAACCTGTACCGACGGAGAAATATCGCCAATCTCGTCGAGGAAAATCGTTCCTCCATTGGCGAGTTCGAATCGGCCTTTACGTTGCTGCTGTGCTCCGGTGAATGCCCCTTTTTCATGGCCGAACAGTTCGGACTCGATCAGATTTTCGGGCAGCGCGGCACAGTTGACGCTCACAAAGGCGTTGTTTTTGCGCGGACTGTTGAAATGAATGGCGCGTGCAATGAGCTCTTTTCCGGTACCGGATTCGCCGCGCACGAGAACGGTTGCGGCACTGTCCGCCACCTGAACAATCTGTTCGTAGATCATCCGCATGGAGTTGCAGTTACCGACCATGTTATCGATACTGTAGCGGTCACCAAGCTGGCGGCGCAACATTTCATTTTCCGATGCCAGCGCATTGCGCTCTTCAATTTCTTCGCGGATGGTTGAGACGGCCGAGGCCAGAATCTGCGCAACATGCTCCAGAAAGAGGGAGTAGCCTTTCAGTTCCTCTTCGGCCGCTGCCGGCACGTCGATGCTCATGGTTCCGATGACTTCTTTGTGGTGAATGATCGGGACGCATAAAAACGCTGTTTGTTTGTCTTCGCGAGCTTTGGTGCGGTTCAGGAACTCTTCTGAACTTCTGATATCGGGGACGGTTTCGGCCTGTCCGGTCTGCGCGACCCTGCCGGTGATTCCTTCGCCGAGTTTGTACTGGCCGCGGCGCATTTCACTTTCGGATAAACCGCTGGAAGCCTCGATGTTCAGGATATCGGTTCCGGACTTGCGCAGGGTAAGGGTTCCGCGCAACACGCCCATATCGGTTTCCATAATACCGAGCACTTCGTTCAGCAGTTCGGAAACGTTGTGCTGGCGGGAAGAAATGGTCTGTGATATTTTGTATAGAACCTTTAGTTCTTTTTCGCTCTGATTCATTTTTGCATCCTTATTCGGGCGGCTGTTATATTCAGTCAAACCGGAATACAAAAATGTATCTGAATAGATGAAGCGTACACAAGTGTGTTTTTAGATTATTTGCCTTACTCGATTGGTATTTCGGATTTTGTTTGCGGTTTCCGCGAGCCTTTGCCTTTTCTGGCCGGACTTATCTGTGGCGTACTTTTTCGCAATTCGGTCCAGTATTCGAGCAGTTCTTCATCACGGCCGTGCGCTTTGGACGAAAATTTAAAATAGAGGAAGGCATCAAGAAATCCCTTCGACTGAATGAAACGCTGGGGTTTTCGGCCTTTGGTCCGGTGGAAGCGCGCCTGATTGCTCATGATATCGCAGATTTGGTAAATGGCCGTTTTGGGAACACGCACGTTTGTGCACATGTCTTTAAGATGGCTCTGGACGGCATTCCGTGCGGCCTCGTGCGAGCTCATACCGCGTTCCACCAGCTGATCGATCAGAAATTCGTGATATTCTCCGAAAATCAATGCAAAAAGCAGGGCCGGGTGAACCCGGAGTCCGGCCCGCCGCCACCGGTCCATTTGTTCGAGCGTCTGGTAAACCCAGTCATGGCGGACTTTGTCTTCATCGAGCCAATGCGAAAAATCATGAAACATCGGGTGCAGCAGATTCGTTTTTTCCAGCCACTGGAATACCGCTTTGGCATGACTGCAGAAAAAGAGTTTCTGTACCTCTTCATACATGCGGGACGGTGCAGCATGTTTCAGCAGGTCATTATTCCTGCAGATTGATTTTAAAGCTTCTTCTTCTATGTCGAATCCGAGTGATCCGGCGAAGCGTGCAGCCCGGATCATTCGGACCGGATCTTCCGCGAATCGTTTGTCGGGCTCGCCGATGACCCGGATAATCCGGTTCTCAAGGTCTTTCAGTCCACCGGCATAATCGATCACCGAAAAATCGGCTATGTTGTAGAAGAGGGCGTTGATGGTGAAGTCGCGGCGCATGGCATCTTCTTCGGGTGTTCCCCAGATGTTATCGCGCAGGACCATGCCGCTTTCTTCAATGCGCAGTGTGTTTTCGCCGTGAAGCGTTTCATTGGGGTCTTCGGGAACCGGTGCACGGAAGGTGGAGGTTTCGATAATCTCTCCGCGGAAGAGAATGTGTGCAAGACGAAAACGGCGGCCGACCAGTCGGCAGTTGCGGAACATTTTACGGATCTGTTCGGGGGTGGCATCTGTTGCCACATCAAAATCTTTGGGATTTCGGTCCAAAAGCAAATCGCGTACACCGCCGCCCGCAAGGTAGGCCGTATAGCCTTCGTCTTTCAGGTGGTAGAGCACTTTAATTGCTGCAGAGCTGATGTTTTTCCGGCTGACCTTATGGTCAGCTCTTTTGAGAATAATTGGTTCCATAAAACGCGTAAGGATATGCAATGTCACCGTTCTAAAAAAGAAAAAATCCACGGAGTGTGGATTTTTCGGGCTGTTGAAGGGGTGGGGTTCTAATCAAGATGCTCCTCAATCCACTTCAAAATGACATCCACAATAATGTCCACTTCGTCTGCGGTGAGTTCCCGGCCTTTTTCATAACCGAAAAATTCTTCAACGGCATCGCGGTCGTTACAGCCGCAGGCGTGCTGGGCAATAAATACCGGGTGACCTTTGGTGGGGGTCTGACGTCCGTCGTTTTTCGGGTTGGCAGGGGCCAGGCGTTTATTCACGAAGTCCGTTGCATGCAGTCGGAGAATGTCCATTCCTCTGGAAGTAACGTATTCCTGTTCCGGTTCTCCCAGCATAAATTTTTCGATGCGCCCATCTTCAGTTAATTTTTTTTTGAGTGCGTTCCAGTCCTTATCAGATATTGTAGCCACGTTATTATTCCTCACTTTTCTCTTCACCTAACCCGCACAGCATAAAAAAGCTGTGGTGCGAGCGCAAGTCTGCTGAGGCCTAAAATCTCGTAAAAAATACTACGGGTTTTGAGAGTCGTCAATTTTCCGGGTAGAATGGGGCCTGCTATGGGCAAAGGCGGAGCGGTTAACCGGTCGGGTTTGGGCGCTGCATTAAAGATGTTTCATCCAGCTGATAAGGTTGGTTGAATGCCAGCCCTGGCGGCGGTAAAAACCAAGTGCGGGGTTGTTGTCGCGGTCTGCGAGCAGTTGAAGGCGGGCCAAACCGCGTTTGACCGACCATTCCTCCAGCCGGCGCAGAAGTGCTGCACCGATGCCGCGCCCGCGGTAGTTCAGATCAACGACCACGTCTTCCACCACGCCCACCTCACATCCTTTTGCGGTGGAAATATGAGTTTGAATCGAGCACATGCCGACCACATGTCCGTCGAATTCGGCGAGAAAAATCTCCGCGTCACTGCGTTCCAGCAACAGGAGGAGGCCTTTAGTCTGCACGGCAAAGTCGGGCGAAAAATCCACTTCAATTGCAAAGAGCTCGTGGAGCAGTTCTGCCATAACGGGGATGTCGTCCTCAGTTGCCGTACGTATTTTCATTGCCGGGGAGTCCTTTTTCTTCTGCGTTTTTTAAATAGCGTTTCGTAATCGATATCCAGTTTCTGGATTTTATAGCGGACCATGCGTTCAGTAATGCCCAATTCCCTGGCTGCCGCGCTGATGGTTCCCTTGTGTCGCTTCAGCGAGTCGACAATAAGATCGCGTTCCAGCATGGCCACACGCGCTTTCAGGGTATGATGATTGCTGCCGGTGGCGGCAATCGCGACCGGCGTCTGCAGGGTCGGTGGAAGATCGTGACCATGAATCACTCCGTCCTCTTTGCCCATGAGGACGGCATACTCAATGGTATTTTCCAATTCGCGGACGTTACCCGGCCAGTGGTAGGCCATCAGCATATTGATGGCGGGGGTGCTGATACGCCGGATTTCGACGTCCATCTGGGCGGAATATTTCTGCATGAAAAAATTGGTCAGCATCAGGATGTCGTCTTTGCGTGCGCGTAATGCAGGAAGATAGATCGGGAAGACATTAATGCGGTAGAAGAGATCCTGGCGAAAGGAGTTGGTGTTGATCTTTTCTTCAAGGTCGGCATTGGTGGCGGCGATGATGCGCACATTGGCTTTCCGCTGTTCATTACTGCCGACTCGTTCATATGTTCGTTCTTGCAGAACGCGCAGCAGTTTGACCTGGATGGTGGGGGAGAAGTCGCCGATTTCGTCGAGGAACAGGGTGCCGCCTTCGGCTTCCTGCACTCGTCCGATACGCATCTGCAAGGCTCCGGTAAAGGCTCCTTTTTCATGCCCGAACAATTCTGACTCGAGAAGGTTTTCATTTAATGCCGCGCAGTTGATTTTCACAAACGGCTTATCCGATCGCGGGCTGCTGTAATGAATGGCGGAGGCTACCAGTTCTTTGCCGGTTCCGGATTCGCCGCGGATTAGCACGGTGGTGTCAGTTGCTGCAACCTGATGGATCCGGGTGTACACCTCGTGCATCTCACCGGAATTGCCGATCATATTCTGCGGCTGGAATTTTTCGCGCATTGCGGAGCGCAGTCGCAGGTTTTCAGATTCCAGAACCTCGCGTTCCATGCGGGCGGTTCGGCGGGCCATGACATCATTCGCCACCATCGTGGCCACAATAGAAAGGAAGCGCATCAGTTCGTAAAGGGCATGTTCGGTGAGGGCATCGCAGTCGACCGAAAGTGTGCCCACCGTAGCCTGTTCAACCTTGATCGGCACACAGATGAAACTCAACGGCCGATCCGTGCGGTTATGCAGCCGTCCTTTGAAACGCGGTTCCTCCGAAACCAGCGGCACCATCTTTGGTTCGCCCGTATCGAGCACCAGCCCGGTAATACCTTCTCCGCGGCGGTACGCCGCATCTTCGGCTCGCTGCACGTTCTGATCTTTCACCGCCTCAACGCGCAGTTCCCGTCCGTCCGCAGTCAACAGCATAATAGTGCCATGCTGTACACTGCGGCTTTTTTCAAGAACGTCGATTACTTCGAGGAGAACCTCTTCCTGCTGAGATTTCGAAGAGAGGGTGCGGGCAATTTCAGCGAGCGTTTCGAGTTCCTTGATATGACGTTCGTCACAGACGACTGGGTTATCAAACTTACATTTTGGCATTTGTTATGTGTCATTTCCGAATTTATTAATACATTTATGTTTTAAAAATGTTCCTCAGCTACAGTGATGAGCTATATGATGCATTAACTATACCAAACCGTAAGGTGTCTCTATTCGTAGAACAAAGCACGCAACCGTCCGATAGGGACCGGCTTCTTGGTTTGCTGAGCTTCGTTTCGGACGCGTTTCAGCAACCACCCGATGGGTTCATTACGCGGGTCAATTCCCAGTTTGCCCAGTGCATACCTCACCGACGTTTCACCGGAATGGATTCCCAATACCACGTGTGTGGTATCGTCGCGGCCGACATCCGCAGCGGAGAAAGGTTCGTAGGCTTCGCGGTGATTCAATACAGCGTGGACATGAATGCCCGATTCATGCCGGAAGACATTTTTTCCAATGATTGGAAAGCAGGCCGGCGGCTGCTGTTCCGAAGCCCGGAGCACTCGGTTACAGAGTGCGGAAAGCATTGGGGTTTGGATGCCCAGATCAGGAACAGCCATGGCCACCTGCTCGAATGCCGCATTTCCGGCGCGCTCGCCCATGCCGGTCACAGTCACGTCGGCGCAGTCGGCTCCGCCTTCGAAGGCCGCGAGCGTATTGGCGGTGGCCATTCCCAGATCATTGTGGGCGTGGAAGGCCAGTTCCAGTCCGGGAACTGTACGATGCAACTCCGCGAAAAGAGCCTTCGTCTGGAAGGGATTCAGCATGCCTACGGTGTCGGCAATCCGGAGTCGGTCGGCCCCGAGTTCCTGCACGCGGTGTGCAAAGGCCAGTAGTGTGGCGCGGTCGGCCCGCGCGGAATCCTGGGCACCGACGGATACGTAGGAAAAGCGGGCAAGGGCGAGCGGCAGAATTTTTTCCAGAGTTTGGAAAACCCAGTCTGCCGATTTTTCCAATGCCTGGAAGTGGTGCTGCGAAATGGGAAAGGAGAGGTGGACCGCATCAAGTCCCGCTGCGGCTGCCGCCTCGAGATCGGCGACCGCCGCGCGGCACCAGCCGGTAATCCGGCAGGGGAGATGGAGGTCGATGATGGCGCGTATGTCTTCCTGTTCTGTCGGGCCCATGACGGGAATTCCGGCTTCGATTTCGCCCGCGCCGGTGTCGGCCAGTGCCTGGGCAATTTCGAGCTTTTCCTGACGGGTGAAAACGGCTCCGGGCATCTGCTCTCCGTCGCGCAGCGTCGTGTCAATGAGGTGTTTTTTTTTCATAGCCGGCCTATTGCATCAGCTATGCCAGCGAAGTTTGAAGTGGGGTAACTGCTTGGTATCCAATAACCAATATAAAATCGGATTTGCTGTTCGGTGCGGCGGTGTTCGGAAAAAAATGTCTCTGTGCGGGATCCGCGTCCTGCTCTTGATGTGTAACCTTTGTCTTGAAAGGAGGATGCGCTTATTTCGACATTTTTTTCCGAAATGTAATCGCGACTTACGGTTTTGGGAAAACAGCGGGAAAAAGGGCTGGATCGGGCTTCCAATGATCGGAAGGGGATTGTAGATTGCGCCGTCTTATGAGCAGACCATGTATATTTTTTGACCGGGACGGTATTGTGAATGAATCGCCGGGCCCGGGCTATGTTGAATGCTGGGAGGATTTTCACCTTCAACCGGGTTTTTTGGCTTCACTGAAAACGGTGACGGCCAAAGGTTTTCCTGCGGTGATTGTCACGAATCAGCAGGGCGTGGCGAAAGGACTTTATTCTGAGGCCGAGCTCAATGCCATGCATGATAATATGCGGGCGGAACTCCGAGCTGAAGGGGTGGATGTACTCGATGTTTTTCAGTGTACGCATTTTGCGGATGCCGGGTGCGAGTGCCGGAAGCCGAAACCGGGCATGATTTTGAAGGCGGCGGAAAAACATGATCTGCAGTTGTCGGGGTCGTGGATGATCGGCGACAGTGAAAAGGATGTTGAAGCCGGGCAGGCGGCCGGATGCAGAACGGTCAGGGTGTGCCCGATGGATGTAGAAACAAAGGCCGATTTTCATGTGGAGACGATGGATGATGTGGCGGCCTTGCTGGAGAAGGAGCTGATAGCGTGCGAACGGTAGAGACGAACAGCCCTGAAGAGACCTGGGCGCTGGCGGCCGGGCTGGCGGATGAGCTGGAAGCGGGGGCGGTGATGGCGCTGCATGGCGATCTGGGTGCGGGCAAGACCTGTTTTATCCAGGGATTTGCCGCGGCATTGGGGATTGATGAACCGATCACGAGTCCGACCTACACGCTGATTGGCGAGTATGAAGGCCGTTTGCCGCTGCATCATATCGACCTGTACCGGTTGTCGGGCCCGGAAGAGGCTCTGGGTATCGGTTTGGAGGAGTACTTTGATGCCAGCGGAATCACGGCTATTGAATGGGCGGAACGGGCGGAGGGTATTTTGCCGGATAATCTGCTGCATATTGAGATCCGGGCCGATCAGAAAACGGGCACACGTACATTCCGTATTTATCGCGAGGGTGAAAACGCATGAAAATTTTTTCGATTGAACTGAGTTCAAAGTTCGGAAGCATTGCTGTTCTGGAAAAGGACGATGTGATTGCTGAAAAAAGCTGGGAAGAAAATTTCAAAAACAGGCAGCAGCTTTTTGATGCCATGGCCGAGCTGGAGACGGATTGGGATTCTGTCGACCTTTTTGCGGTGGGGCGTGGTCCGGGCGCATTTTCCGGAATGCGCATTGGGTTTACGGTGGTGAATGCGCTGGCGGCTCCGCTGAAAAAAAAGATTTATGCATTGAACAGCGGTGCGGCACTTGCGGCGCAGTGCGGTGCGAAAAAGACGGTGGTTGTCGGCGATGCCCGCCGGAATAAAGTCTGGGCCGGAATTTTTAATGGATCGGAAATCGCGAGTGAATTCCGTTTAATGGAACGTGATGAACTGACCGCTTTTGTGCCGGAAGACGCGGTGGTGGTCAGTCCGGACCAGGATCGGCTGGCGGAGCTGCTGGTCGGTTTTCAGGGATTGGAAGAACCGCATTTTCCAACCGCTGGAACGCTGGGCGGGTTGGTGTATGACCGTTTTATGAAGGGTATCGAATCGGAGGCATACGAGCCGCTTTACATGCATCCGCCGGTATTTATCGAGCCGCGTTTCCCGGAATAGATTCGCGTTTCGGCGAGGTGACCGGCTCATATTTTCCGCTCTGACCGATAATGATGCCGATTACGATGAGCAGCATGCCGATCAGGCTCGGCAGGGTCGGATGCTCGCCGGGGATGAAGAGCCAGGCAATGACTGATCCGCAGAGCGGGATGAGGAACTTCCAGAGGTTGAGCCGTGAAACTTTGATGCGGCTGAGCAGGAAAAACCAGATGGCGAATGCGGTGGCCGAAATCATGGCGAGCCAGAGCAGGTTGCCGTAGTAGCCGGCAGGAAGATCGGTTTCGGGCAGGCCGTTGAACGGCAGGGCAATCAGCAATAGAATGATTCCGCCAAGCAGCATCTGGGCACTGTTGAGTGCAATGGGATGCAGGCCGCCTTTACGTTTGGCCACAAGTACATTGCCGACGGCGGAAACAAAAGCGCCGCTGAGCAGAAGCAGGAGACCGCAGAATTCTTTCAGTCCTTCAGGGTTCCAGGGATTCGAAGAGAGGGCAACAAAGGCAACTCCGGTCATGCCGAGAATGATGCTGAAAAGTGTGCGTTGCTGAATGCGGTCATCCCGCATCATCATGTGTGCAACAAGGGCCGATGCCAGCGGCCCTACACCGATCATCATTGCGCCTTCGGCTCCGCGCACCCAGGCCAGACCGATGAAAAACGTGGAATATAGATAAACGGTATGGAAGAGACTCACGAGCAGTACCGTTACAAACTCCCTGCGTAACAGCAGGAAAGGGGCGGTCACACTGCCGCAAAATGGAATCTGCAGCAGTCCGGCCAGCAGGAAGCGGCTTCCGGCAAGGGGAAGCGGTGGCTGATGTTCAAGCGCCTGTTTGCCTGCAACAAAGGCGGAGGACCAGAGCAGACAGGCAAAGATCGCCATCAGGTTATACTGAATGGTTCTGGAGCGGAGCATAGATTTTCGGCCCGGTCAGGCTTCACTGAAGATGTTTTCGAAGCGCTCGCGGATACGTCTTTCGTGTTCGACGTCATCACGATTCAGCTTTTGGAAAACCGTTTCAATGGAATTCTCAGCCTCTTTTTGCATAAACCGGGTATAATGCTGCTCGCCGATCTCTATTTCAAGAGCCAGAGCCGCCAAGGCCGCGCTTTCTCGGGTAGGCGGGGTTGAGATGAAATGGGTGATGTTTTCCCGCAGTTTCTGGTTGGATGCTTTTAGTTCCTCAATGGATTCGGCTACAAGGTCCCTGGGAAACTGTCCGTTTTTGAAGAACGAGTCACGCGCCGCGCGAATGAGAGTGGCATGGCTTCTCTCTTCGAGGTGAAGTTGCCACCAGAAGTCCGCATCAGCCGGTACGGCCTGAGAAAAAATTTTATAAAGCGCTGCGGCATTCAGTTCGAGTGCAATACTTTCCTCAATCAGTTCGTTTAGCTCTTCGTTATTCATAGGGTGCCGTGAAGCTGACAAAATGGGGTTGTCAGTGTCTAGTTACTTTTTAACATTTCAAACCCTATTAAAATGCTCATAAATATACGGATTTGCGGGTTTGAATTCGGAGCTTGTCCGCCTAATATATAGATAACATGGCGGTATAAGATGGTGATAACACAGGACGAACTGGTGTGCATGGATTTGCCCACCCCTTTTGACGAAAATTTGGGGACAGTGCTGGTGGCGGGAGCGACCGGTTACATCGGCGGACGCCTCGTACCCGAGTTGATTGCGCGCGGCTACACGGTACGGGTGATGGTGCGAGCGGAATCGCCCGAGCACTCAGAACGCTGGCCGGAGGCCGAGGTGGTTGTCGCTGACGCGCTTGTTGAAGAGGAATTATCAGCGGCTCTTAAAGACGTTGATGTGGCCTACTACCTGATTCACTCCATGCTGGTGGGTCCCCGCAGGTTTCAGGATGCCGACACGCATGCAGCACACAATTTCCGTGTTGCCGCGGAAGCGCAGGGGGTCAAACGAATTATCTATCTCGGCGGTTTGGGCGACACTCAGAAAAACCTGTCCTCTCATCTGTCCAGTCGTTCACAGGTAGCCGGAGAGTTTTTTAAGGGGAGCGTGCCGGTAACCGTGCTGCGTGCCGCCGTCATCATTGGTTCAGGCAGCGCGTCGTATGAAATGATCAACCATCTCGTTCGCAAGGTTCCGCTTTTTCTGGTTCCGGCCTGGGCAAAAACCAAGTGCCAACCGATCGGGCTTCGCGATGTGCTGAAGATTCTTATCGGGGTTTTGGAGCTGCCGCAGTCGGCCGGCCGGGTGTATGATATCGGCGGACCGGATGTGTTGACCTATGAACAGATCCTGAAGACACATGCCGAGGTGCTCGGTAAAAAACGACGTTTTATTCCTTCGCCCATTTCCAGCATTGGATTCTATTCCTATATTACTTCGCTGCTCACGCCGATTCCGGCCGCCATCACCTGGTGTCTGATGGAAAGTGTGACGCACGATGTGGTGTGCGAGGAACATGATATGTGGGATCTGATTCCGTTCCGGCGCATCACCTGTAAAGAGGCCTTTGTGTTGGCGCTCTCTCGGGAGGAGCAGGATACGGTCTCCACCCGCTGGTCCGACAGCTATCCGCCGGACTATGAACTGGCCATTAAACTCAGCGAAATCAACGGATCGCCGACATACACCAGTTCCTATTCTCTTGTGTCCAGCAAAAGTGCACAGTCGCTCTTTCGCTCCATCACGCACATTGGCGGCAACAACGGCTGGTTTCATAGCACCTTCCTTTGGCGGATTCGCGGCGGGATCGATCGTCTGCTGCGCGGAGTGGGGACCACCCGCGGCCGACGCAGTGCATCGGGGCTCCGTGTGAATGACGTGGTCGATTTCTGGCGTGTCGAAAAAATCCATTACAGCCGCCAGCTTCTTCTCCGGGCGGAGATGAAGGTGCCCGGCTATGCCTGGCTCGAGTTCCGGGTTGATCCGATCTCCGGTGATAAAAACCGGCTGTCTGTGAATGCCTACTATAAAACCAAAGGTCTGTGGGGCCGCACTTACTGGTATATTTTTCTGCCGTTTCATCACTTTATTTTTGATGATCTGATCAAACAGATCGAAAAACGAAGTGCGGAATGATCGGCCGGTATCTTCAGTTTACCACGCCGATGCGGTTGAACGGCCAGTAGATGGTTTTAACTTTTCCGAGTATGTTGTTTCGGGGAACGGCTCCGTAGAACCGGCTGTCAAAACTCGTATTGGGTGCCGTATTGTCGCCCAACATGAAGTATTCATCGGTCCCGAGCGTGATGGTATTTTCCGGGGCATCCAGTTGGCCGGCGTTCGTGTATTCCAGGGTTTGGAAAATTGCGGGCGTGTTTGCCGGACTTCCATTTACCATGATTTTTCCATCGCGGATGCTGATGGTTTCGCCGGGAAGACCGACGATGCGGCTAACGTATATACGGGCCGGCTGAACATCCGGGTGATCGATGCCTGAGGTGCTGAATGTCACAATGTCGCCTCGCTCCGGTTGACGGAACAGATAGGTATAGTGGTCCGTTAGAATGTGATCGCCCAGTATAACCGTACCTTTCCAGATGGATTCGCCGTTTTTGTATGAGGATTTAAGCCCGTTTGTTGCCGCATAATTCGGCAGCCAGTGGGCTGACTTGCCCACATGAAATGCCAGTCCGTCGCCCAGCGGCTCGATGTTCGAAACCGGTCCGGAGTCGAACGCTGTAATATTCTCGCTGTAGCGACCGGAGATAAGCCGGTCAAAAAAGCTCATTTTTTCCAAATTGTTGTGGGTGTGGATCCCCATCAGCGTCGGTTCCATGGAGCCGGCTGATATTTTATGCGGATGAACGGGGAGATAGCGTTCCAGAATGCCGTTGAGCATGCTCAGCAGCAGTATGCTGCCGATGACAGCGGCCCACTTTCTGCCGGGCATATGGTCAATACGCCGCCAGGACGTGATCAGAATATAGATTGAAAGAGCGGGCGTAGCTGCAGCCAGCAGGAGGAGGCCGCTGTATATAAAGATCGGATTCGGTAGGACAGCTATCCATGTTCCGGCGACAGGAAGAAGTGTCACGGTTATAAAAAGAACAAGGCCCGCGGTTCGCCGGCCGGTCAGTACATGGGTCATGCCCGGTACAAAGAGTGCGAGCAGAATGCCCACGAATTTAGGGTAGTGTTTGGGTGGGTCTATATCCATTCCGTCGGGTCCACTTTGTAATAGTTGCGCAGCTTATCAAAAAGCTCCGGGTGTACGTGTTTCATTTGGCGCGGTTTTTCAAAGAAGGTTTCTGTGGCAACCGCAAAAAATTCCGCCGGATTGGTCGCCCCGTATTCATCCATGACATCTCTGAGTCCCTGGTCTGTTTTCTCCACGAGGTCTTCAAATTCCATGCTGAAGACGCGCGCCCAGGTCTGGTAGGCATTATCTCCTAAAATAGGCGCTCCGTCGGCTGCTCCCGATTCCTGATCGAGCTGATGCGCAAATTCGTGGAAGGTAACATTGTGGCCATCCTGAAAATTCCGGGCACCGCCCGTCACGCTGTTCCACGAAAGTACCACCACCCCGGTTTGCCACGATTCCCCGAGCCGCGCGGTTTCGCCGTCGGTATAGGTGTGAGGATAGAGCAGGACGGTTTTGAGTCTGGGATAAACTTTGACTTCCCGGCCCAGTAACAGCATGCAGGCTTGAGCGGAAATGACCATTTTCATTTCGTCGGTAACCTCCAGACCTCCACATCCTTCGAACCGTTTGGTGGCCAGAAAAACCTGCATTTTTCCGGCAAGCTCCTGCCAGTGAGCATCGCTCAGCCGCATTACCATGGGCAGCGTTTTCTGCAGAGTCGAGCGCCAGTGGTCCGGTGGCGGGGTGGTGAGTAGATCGTGCAGTTTCGCCTGTTTTGAGCGGTGGCGGAGATAGAGCGTGGTCGCGGCGATCAGCAGTAGAAGGAGGAGAGTAGAAAAAATCATGGGCTAGTTTTTCAGGGCCGTATCGAGCAGGGCATGCCCGAAAAGGTTGTTTGGAATCCGGAGTTCAAGCCGGCTTTTGTCCGGGGAAACCATGTCGCGCGCCTGCAGCTTTTCAATATGTCGTAACAGTGCGGGTAGCGATATGCCGGTGCGGACAGCGAGTGTTTCGGGGTCGCAACTCAGGGTATTCAATTTGCCAACAATCGTTATGCGCCGTTGATGTGTGAAGGCGGTGATATAGTGGATTATTTCATCATCGGTCATGCAGGCTGAGATGGCCATATTCAGAGCATTCAGTATTTCCGCCGCCCCGGTGACGGATGGATTGGCGATAGGTGTGTAATAGACAAAACGTCCCTTTGGGGTGGCCGTGATCAATCCGCGTGAATTCAGGGCCCGAAGATGGAGACTTCCTTTGGCGGAGGGTAAATGGGCCCGCTCAGATAATACGGATACGGAAGCTGTTCCGCTTTCTTGAAGGGCTCTTAACAGTTGTAATCTGGGGGACGAGGCCAGAATACGACAGGTTCGCCATAATGTGGGCTGTAATTCCATGATGTCATTCATACCTTCGAAGGTGTGAAATATAAATAACAAAAAAGGCGTAATTTAGATTGAAATAATCACACCTTCGAAGGTGTGTGGGCTTCTCTCTGTAGAGCCCCGCCGGGCTTAATTGGGTATTTCTGCTGTGATTCGCCGAGCGATTTTCTGCAGTATTTTCTTCTGTTTTTCCACGGGGGTGGAGCGATCGAGCCGGGTTTCGAGGGTGCCGGTCCAGACGGGGTCTCCAGTTTTTTGGTTATAGATCAGCAGAGAGAGGGTGCCGACTTCGATGTTGTAGACGTTGAGGTCGGATTGCTGCTCATTATATCTCCAGTTGCTTTTTTCGGTGTTGTAAGTGAATCCGCCGACAAGGCGTGATTCCTCCTGCGTGGGAGAGCCGGAAAACTCCAGTTGTTCTCGTAATTTGACATAATAGACGATCTGAAGATCGGCCTGAGCGGATGAAAGCACTTGGGTCCAGCCTCGTTCAACCAGCTGATTGTTCAGGGCGATTTGCAGATTTTTGTTCATGTAGGTGTCCTCTTCGGTGAGGATTTTCGGCGGTGCCTGCACCCACTCGTAGGTTTGTACCGGGCCGAAATCGAAAGCGGCCGTCTGATGGGAGTGGACTTTCAGGCTGGAGCATCCGGCGAGCAGCAGGGATGAGAGGATGAGCAGGAAAGGGGCGGTGTTTTTCATGAGGTCTCCTTTATTGGAGCGGACTATAGATTCTGCAAAGATAGGTGTCTATGAACAAAACAGATCTCATCATCATCGGAGGCGGAGCGGCGGGACTTATGGCCGGCAGCGCAGCCGGCGAGCTCGGACTTCGTGCTCTGGTTCTTGAACGCAAAGCCAAACCGGGCCGCAAACTGCTCATGTGTGGAAATTCGCGCTGCAACCTCACCACCAATATTTCCGCGGAACGCATGCTGCAGATGTTCGGCGATCCCGTAGGCCCTTTTCTCCGTCCGGCCATAGAGGCCTTCACGCCCTCGATGTTGCAGCGCTGGTTTGCTGTTAACGGATTAAAGACCGTAACCAAAGCCGGCAATAAGGTCTATCCCCACACGGAACGGGCGATGGATGTACTGAACCTTTTCACCGACCGCCTCCGGGACGGCGGCATATCGCTCGCCGGCTCCTCGCCCGTCCAGGCCCTGGAAAAAACGAAGGCGGGCTTTCGTGTCACCACCGCAAACTTTGTTGTGGAATCAAACTATGTCCTGATTGCGACCGGTGGCATCAGCTATCCCAAAACCGGCTCCGTCGGCGACGGTCTGAACTGGGCGGAAAAACTCGGGCACAGCATAACGCCCTGCCGACCGGGGCTGGCCGGTTTCGAAGTGCCGCCGGAAATGATCCGCGGCCGGGAGGGGCGGATCATTGAAAAGGTTACCGTGGATATCCTTGCCGGCGGCATTCTGCACGGCACGACGCACGGCATTTTTGAAATTGAAAAGTGGGGGGTCGGCGGCACGGCGCTCACCGATGCTTCGCGTATCATCGCCCGGAAAAATCTCAAAAACTACAGCCTGGTCATCAATCGGCCCGACGGAAAAACCGAAGAAATCCGGCCGCTCCGAACCCGGCCGATCAAAGAGGCCATGATCACCGTCGGCGGGGTGGACCTGCGGGAAATTAATTTCCAGACCCTGGAATCGAAGGTTTGCGCCGGACTCTATTTCGCCGGTGAAGTGCTCGATATCGACGGTCCGACCGGCGGCTATAATCTGCAGGCCGCTTTTTCCACCGCCCGGCTTGCGGTTGAGCAGATCGGGAAACGCTGCGGCCGAAAAGGATTTCAGCCGCTGCTGGCCCCGCCGAAGAAACCGGCAGGAAAAGCAGGGAAAACGCGCCGCCGGAGGAAATTGCCGCCGGGGTGATGCCGAGTCCCGTAATTAGGTTGATATTCAATCGAATGCCTGTAGGGTGCTGGGCCATAGATTTTTGATTGATGAATGCCGATTGCCGATCTTCGGGCCTGCGACAGGTTATTTGACCGGGCCAACGACGCATGAGTTCATGGAATCGAAAGTCAGTATCCTGAAATCAAAATATGAAAGGACCGTTCAATGATTGAAAACGGACAGAAAGTAAAAATTCACTACACCGGAACCCTCGATGACGGAACGCAGTTCGATTCCTCCGCCGGCCGCGATCCGCTGGAATTTGAAATGGGGGCCGGTATGGTGATTCCCGGTTTTGAAAAAGGGGTGGCCGACATGGAAGTGGGCGACAAGAAAAGCATCAATATCCCCGCTGAAGAAGCTTACGGCGAGCGTCGTGAAGATCTGGTGATGAATTTTGAAAAATCACAGCTGCCCGACGATCTCAACCCGGAAATCGGAATGATGCTTCAGATGCAGGGTCCGCAGGGACAGCCCGTCCCGGTTACCGTCACAGCCGTTGAAGACGAGCATATTGTCATCGATGCCAACCATCAGCTTGCCGGTCAGGCTCTGAACTTCGAGCTGGAACTGGTTTCCGTAGGCTGAAAAACCGCCAAACGGTTAAGATGAACGAACCGCAGCCTTCGGTGTACACGGCGTTCCGTAGCGTTTGTCCGTGTGCATCCGTAGCTTTCAAGCCATGGAAGAGACCGCCATACCCTATTGCGAGCCACCTCCCAGTGATGTGATTCCCATGCTGGTGGTTGCTCTGGTCTTCCTCGGCGGAACCATCGTCTACCGCTGGTTCCGCAACCGCCGGGCTTCCGGTCCCCGGAAATAGACTCAATCTCGGTTGCCGCCGGGGTTGAGCATTTTTTTGATTCCAGCCGATATTCCGCATATCCGTGAGGGACCGGCTTCATGCTGAAAAATTCCCGCGCCGCACTGGGGCGGTAATGAATCGACGTTTATTGTATATGGCACGTGTCTTGCTTATAATTCATGTAAATTTTAGTTAACGGGAGAAAATCAATGGTAGACGTACAATCAAATGGAAGAATGGTTGTGGGAGTGGTGAAAATTCCGGACGAACTTTCGGCATCAACCGTGGACGATTTCCGCAGCGAACTCGCCACCCTCATCTCACCCGGATCTAATGTGCATAACTATGTCATCGATATGTCCGAGGTAGATATGATCGACAGCTCCGGCATCGGAGCCCTGCTTTCGCTCGCCAGCAAGGTGCGCGACTTCGGCGGAGATATCAAAATTTCCTCGCTACAGACCGGGCCTAAGCGCGTGTTTGAAATCATCCGCGCCCACCGTCACTTCGAAATTTTCGACAATCTTGAAATTGCGGTTAACAGCTACTGATCCTACCGTCGCAAATGCAGTGCCGACAGGCCGGGGCCAACCCGGCCTGTATGTTTTAAGACCGTTCTGTTTTCCGTGAAATGATGCAGTTCTGCTTCGTTTCGCATGGCCTTTTTTCCGTTTATTGTTCCAACGATTTAATATCGAATAAATTCAAGCCGCGAGAGTCTGAGCCAAAAATAAGCAGAAAATTTTGCCCAGGCAAACCGTTCACACGAAGACTTCGCGGCTTAGATTTTTTCCGAATTCCTTCTGGGGGCATCCTCAAAGCATGCAACTGGCGCATCGATCAGGCACGCTTTCCGGACAAGATTCAAAGAAGCCCCGCAGATCACTTTCCAGTCGCCGGTTTTAAAATCCGGTGTATTCTATGGGTGGAAGCGGAGGTGAAGTATGAACCAGAAGTTGAACAATAAGATATGGATCAAAGGACTGATCATGGAGTGTCCCCACAAAGCAGCTGTGCGCAACTGTCCGTTGCGGGAGCTCCGGGGCAAATCGGAACGAGAGGCCAACCGGATTGTTGACGAAATGGATGACGAGGAAGTCCGTGCCATTCTGAGCGCGCATCGCGCCTGTTATGAGCGCCGTCTGAAAGACTGGGGCGATCCGGTCTGCTGAGCCGCAGGTTTTGGCTCAATAGCGAGATCTGAGTTACGCGCCGGTCCAGAGCCGGCGGCGCAGATACGCACGGGTATGCCGTCCTGTTGCATCGACGGCGCAGAACAATTCTCATTTGATCTGCTTAATCGGTAATATCCCGCCCGAGCACTTCACTCTCGATCCATAGAAGATCATCCGCTGTAGGGATGCGACCGTACGCCGTTTCAAAATCGGTGATAATCCGCCGGAAATCAGCGGCATAGAGCTCAATCAGTTTAAGCTCATTGCCGTGCATTCGCAAAAAAGCCTCCGCCTGAACCCTGTTTTCCGTCATGGTGTTGTTCTTCATTTCATGAACCCCTGAATAGAGAATAGCTGATCCCGTGCCAGAAGGAGCAACATCCTTCCTGTAATTTTGGATGGATGCTTAATCAGCCTTCCATTTTTAAGTAGGTCTTATCGGTCGATTCCCACTCTTCACTTACCTTCATCAGGATCGTGTTGACGAGACGAAGCAATGAATCTTTGTTTGGAGGTAGCTCTGATACACGCGTTTACCGCCTAATCTCTCTGTTCTGCCGTTCAACTATATTGGTCGGACCATGCTTCGCCGGAAAGGCAAAAAACTCGAAACCAACTGGCAGATTCTCCATCCATCCATACAGCCAGCTGGGCAGTTTTATCTCGGTATTTCTCTACTGTTTTTCCGAGTAAACGCTCGGCCTCTTCATGATCCGGGGCGTTGAACATACTTCGGATGTCAGATGCCACCGCTTCACGTATATCAGCTTTCGGAATATAAACAACCGCATTGCGTTGGAGGAGAGCTTGGTAACGTTGCACCGGAACGCCGGGAAGAGCACTCCGGGGAGCTTTTAACAACCCACTATGCTCATCACTGGTTATCAGTTTATCCCCGTGCATTCCCCCTTTCTTCAAAGATAACAGGAAGTCACGCCAATGAAGCTCGGTTTCGCCCATGGGGAGGCGTTTAGGCCAAATGCAGATCATTTTCCATCGGCCAGTACGCCGGTCGCAATGAGAACGGCACGGGATATCGCAGAGCCGTGCAAGCGTACCTTTTCATAACGGGTATCGAGCATTAAATATTCAACCCTGCCGATGGGACGAGAACGCCATCGTTCTGGCTCGTCATCAAGGAGAGATGAGGCTCGGTTCACTAAAGTTAAGTCCGTACATCTTTTCGAGCACGAAAGAGACCTTGCGCGTGGTCACGCCTTCAATATAAATCTGAGCCATGTTATACTTTATGGCCCTTTCTGAAGGTTCTCCCTTTTTCAGGGCAGATGGATAAAGCTCTACGTCTTCTCGTGCCTGAGGGATCCGTAGGTCTAGGTGTCCGGGTCTGCTTTTCACCCGTTTGGGTTTATAGCTATTGGCCTGACCTTGTCCTTCCGGTGTGCGTTCATAGGGGTGGGCTCTCTGGGCACTGGCTCGTTAGATCTTCATGGCTTCGTTGACGAGAATCGCCACAGCTTGGTTCATACCGCTGAAGGCGTGTTCAATTATGAGTTCCATTGCGTGGTTGATAGGATTAATTTTTATCTTGTCGTTCATTCGGTTCCTTCTTTCCTGTGCTAAATTAAGAAGTGTTGATATTGATACTCCCCCTCTGCAGGGACGGTTGAAAAAAACTTCGGCCGCACTTACTTGCCGGCAGGGCTAATTTGAAATTACAGAAGAGGTGTTGCTCTAACGTTGCTGAGCACTAGTCGTTGCGCTTCACCTTTACCCGGAAAAAGCGGAATGCATTGGTGGTGAGATCATAGTCTGACACCTCAGGCAGGCCGTTGGAGCCGGGAAGGTCTGCCGCAAGCGGTACCCATGAATTGGAGACCAGTCCATCGCAGTATTCAATGGTGTAGAGATGTCCGGCGGTTCCATGGAAGGCGGGGAGGAAATCAGTGCCGGCCTCCAGCAGCCAGCAGCTTACGGCATTCGTTGGGACTGTTTCGCAAATATATTCCTGGAAATTGCTGTACCCATCTTCGTCTGGATCCAGCGCCCCATCGTTGATGTCGGGGTTCAAGCCATATTGCTGTTCCCAAGCTTCCGGCATGCCATCGCCATCGTCTCCGGTGGAAACTATTCGCGTGAATTGTGGTCCTGTTGCATGAACAATCGAGTTTGTATCCGTCAGTACCGCCGCCAGTCGATGTGTTCCTGCTGGAAGGTTTGTGAGCTCTGTATAATGAACCGGCTGCCCTTCAAAATCCGGATTGCCAGCTCCTGTGAGCCGGATCGAATCGATCCATACCCCGCGCGTTCCTGAATTGTTGCCGGAATCATATTCGAGTCGAATATAAATGGGCTGCTCGGCATAGGCTGCCAAATCAATTGATACATCGTTCCAGTCTTCGCGGTCATTCGCCCGCTAAACCTGCGAAACGGCATGACTCGACCAACTGTTTTCATATATTTGATCTGTGCTGGAATCAGGAGTCGAATAAAGTGTGTCAAAGCTCTCCGATCCATTGGCTGTAACCTCGATTGAGAAAACGGAAATATAGAGACGGGCAAACTGCCAGAACGTCAGGAGTGCCGATGCGTCCGGCACAAAGACCTTGTTCAGGGTCATGGATGCCGGGCCCTTCTTATTCACAAACCAGCAATCGCCCGCCCGTCCGCCGGCAGCAATTTCCCGGCCGGAATAATCCTTCGTAATTTCCGAGCAGTCGGTCTGCCAGTTTCCTGTCTGCTGTTCGAGCCGCAGAAGGGCCAGCTCATTCACTTCGGCTTCGCGGCGTTTGGGCAGGATCCACCGCACTTCGGCCGTTCCCCCTTTCTCGACTGTAACCGTATTGATTTGAGGGAGGGCCATCAGGTTAGGACGAATCGATGTGATGCCGCTGCTGAGCGCACCTCCCGGAATGCCGCCCGCCGCCCACCAGCCGTTGTTGCTTCCTCCCCATTCATAATTAATGTGATAGGTGAATTCTCCGTCGTCCACCATCAGACCATCGGCTACAACGGCAGCCCGGGAATGGAGACAATACAGGGAAATCCGGCACGAAGGTCCGCTTCCAGCGGAGTAATCAGTTCCGACTGCGAATAGTGTGCATCAATCGAACCGTAATAATAATTACCAAGGCGATTTCCAAGTGTCATGGTGGAAGAGCTTGTTCCGCCCGATTCATAGTTTGCTTCGGCCGCAACGCCGAGTTCATACATCAGCTCGGCAATGGCATCATTTTCCGGGTCCGGATTCGTGTCCCATGGATCATAATCTTCCTGCATACGATCCCACGCATAGTCATCTGAAAAAACAACACTGTGCACTCCGGTAATGCTTCCATCTCCGTAGGTATAAGCATGCGCCCCCTGACCGCGGACCGGCCAGCGGTGGAAGGCCAGTACCTGCGCATAGGCGGCTGGTACACAGCCGACCGCGGCACGGTAATCATAATATTGAGAGCCGTCGGGATCGGCCGGACAGAGCAGGTTATAGGGATTGCACTGATTCCAGACCGTTTCAAGAAAAGGACCGTGTAATTCCGTGTCAGATTCCGGGCCTTTCGCCATAGCTGCCGCAGCCGAGGAACGGACAGGCTGCTGTAATTCTTTCTCCATGCGCTCGCAATGCCTGAGCAACATGGACCGGAAAGCATTTTGTGGATCGTCCGAAAGGTTAACCTCGGAATCGGCGCTGAACGAAACCATCAGCGACAGCCGGTCGTCCGAGTTTGAGACCAAATAGCCATGGGGAGAAAGGTGCATCACATAGACTGAATATGCCGCGCCATGGCCCGGAAATGCTTCGGCCGACAAAACTGATCGTTACGCCTTCGACATGACTGGATTGTTTTTCATCCAATTCAGCGCCCGGGCGACTGCTGATTCCAGTGTCATCGATGCTCCGAATACCTGAACAGCCGCCATCCCCGCGATCATCACCAGTTTTATCATAATAACCCCCATTGTTGCTTTCCGAAGAAAGGCAGCTTAATAAATTAATCAAAGAATCGCCGTTTTTATATCGATACTTCTATTTTGACTGGAGAGCCGGGCAGAACGCTTGCTTCATTATTTGCGGATAAAAAAGGGGAGCTTCAATTTCAGCGAAAGAATCGGCAAACGTGATTTGAGGGTTAATGATCAGCTGTGCGCTGGAACGTGCGGCTGATATTTAAAAAGCGTCGTTTCCGGATCTTTCAGGAGCCTGTGTCATACTGTAAAATGATATTTCCTTTCTTTGTGTCGGTGAGGGCCGTGACCTCACATGCGGTGCATGCATTCCGCGATCATGGGCTGCGGTTGCAGTCGGGTTCCTGTTCGCCGATGCTCCGGCGATTTGTTCTTCGGATGTCCGCTAAACGGCATAAAAAAGCAATTGTACCTTCGGGAGGTCCTTTTTTTTGTGGCCATCGTGAGGGAAATATGGAGTTTTCCGGTTTGAGTTGGGTTGTTTTTGCCGATGCTTACGCATGAGTTGTTATAGCGGTGTGTAATTTTTTGATACTTTTGCAAGTGATTAATAGTTAAGGCTTAATGCTTTTGATGATTCCGTTTTGGATCGTTTTTCCTCTCTTTTTGAATTGCGAGCAGGCTGGTGAAATGAATTTTTATGAATTATTCTTTCGCAAGTTTTTGCTAAACAGGTTAAACAGGCAGGACATTAATTAAAGGAAGTTATATGAATACAGGCACAGTAAAATGGTTTAGCTCCGAAAAAGGTTTCGGATTTATCACTCCCGATGACGGGGGAACAGACCTCTTCGTGCACCATTCGGAAATCCAGGTTTCCGGTTATGCCTCTCTTGATGAAGGCCAGAAGGTGACTTATGAAGTGGGACAAGGTCAGAAAGGTCCTTGCGCTACTAACGTAACACCTGCTTAAGGCTCTACAATTTTAGAGTTTGATGAAGACGCTCATTTGAGCGTCTTTTTTTTTGTGCCTTCCTGCCTCGATGATTCCGGGGCAGTCCTGTGTGGTCGGCAGGATGGTAGGTTGGCTAACTGAAATTGTAAGGCAATGGTATGCTCAGGGCGTTTCCAGTCCATTGAAAATGGATGCTTCGCTTGAGTGCGGTGTTTTAGGCGTGTGTGGTCAGGAGTTTTTTTGAGTCGTTGGACGAGCTGAACTGGATGCCTGGGCCGGCGCTCCCCGGACGATGATGACGGTTTTGTATTTCGGCAGAACGATGGCGGGTTTGCCCGGCGGTGTCAGGTGTGTGCTGCGGGGCACGTTTACTATGCTGTTGTTGCTTTCGGTGTATGCGGATTTAAGCCGTGTGATGCCGTTTGGTAAAAAAACGGAGATACAGGAAAGATGATGAAAACAATATTGATGATCTTATGGGTTTCAGCGGCCTCCGCAGTCATGGTTCCGGCCGAGCCGGCCGTGCCGTTGCATGAGCCGGAAATCAAAATCTGGACCGAGAAGAATGAAAAGGGCAAGGATGTTTACTTCATGACCGTCGATGGAGTGATGGTGCATGAAACGGATGAGCGAATTCAGCCCCAGCCCCCGGTGGTAACGCCGGGAACTCCCAGCTGCGATGACCGGGTGGCGGGTACGGCGCCTTCCGATGCGCTTGTGTTATTCGACGGCACGGAGGCTTCGCTGAAAAACTGGACCGATGGAAAAGGCAATCCGACCCGCTGGAAGTTGGTGGACGGTGCGTTGGAATCCGTGAAGAAGGCTGGGTATATCCAGACCCGGGAACATTTCGGATCCTGTCAGTTGCACGTGGAGTGGGCCGCGCCGGTATCGGTTAAGGGCGATGGGCAGAAACGTGGAAACAGCGGCGTTTTCCTGATGGGGACCTATGAAGTGCAGGTGCTGGACTGTTATAATAATAAAACCTATCCCGACGGGCAGGCTGCCGCGTTGTACGGGCGTAAAAAACCGCTGGTGAATGCCTGTCTGCCGCCCGGTGAGTGGCAGACCTATGATATTATTTTCCACCGTCCGTTGTTTAATAAGGATGGAAGCGTAAAGCGTAAGGCCACGTTTACCGTATTGCACAATGGAGTGCTGGTGCAGGATCATGTTTTTTTGTCCGGCGGAACGGGTTGGCGTGGTCCTCATGCCGCCTGGCCTTATGGGGCTCATGCTGATGCATTGCCTTTGAAGTTGCAGGATCTTGGTAATCCCGTCCGCTTTCGCAATATCTGGATCCGGCCTATTGAGGGTTAGTCTGCCGGATTGAAGCACTTTCTGAGTCCCCGCTATTTCGGCAGGGACTTTTTTTTGGTCCGGTAAGGATTTTTGCAGACTGGCAGGGGATGGGCGGTTGGGGGTAGGCTTCTTTAAAAACTGAAAAAAAAGGACTTACCGATAAGGTAAGTCCTGTACGTTGGTGGAGGATATCGGGATCGAACCGACGACCTTTTGAATGCCATTCAAACGCTCTCCCAGCTGAGCTAATCCCCCGGAAAAGACGAGCTTTATACGTGTGTCGTGCGGTTGAGTCAATCCGGATTATGTAAATTTTTCGCGTCAGAACACTTCGGTGCGCAGGTGATAGGATTGCCCTTGAAAGGTGACATCGATGTGGTTCTGTCCGATTTTATCAATTTTTAGTCCGTCGAGAGTATCCCCTTCTTTAAGCGGGGTTTGATTAATCATCACCATTGCACCGGAACTGCCTTGCGCGATGCCTTCAACATGATAGCGCTTGCGAAGTTCTTTGGAGCTGGTTTTCGGCGGCGTATCCGTTGCAGTTTTTTTTACGGAGGCGGCTGTTGGGCCCGGAGTGCCGGTGGCTGGAGCCGGTACGGTTGCGGGGGGCAGGGCTGCAATGGGCGGCGGTGCTGTGTAGGATGGCTTCGAGGATTCGCGGGCGGCCGTTTTGTTGGTTTTGGACGGGCGGTTTGTTGTTTCTTCAGTGTTGGCTGAGGCGGACTCTTCGGCTTCGTCCGGTGATCCGGACATGAGCTTGAACCCGCCTATGAGCAGGCACATAATCATAATTATGAGAAGGATTCGATCTGACATGCAGAAAGAAATACCCATATTTTCATTAAGGGAAAAGCTTATACCTGTTCTTTTCGTATGAAATTTCTACGAAGCTGTCGGTTATGTTTTCCACCATGACGCCATCGTCGAGCTTCTGACCGGCCATAACAATGTCGCCATTGATGAATGCCATGTTTTCATTTTTTGTTTTACCAAAGCCGTCGACCCGAAATTTCTTTGCCAGTTTGCTTGGGGTGGGGAGGTCTTTGCCGGTTATTTCAGAAATGCCAACGGGATCGACTTCACGTTTTTTTAGGCGTTTTTCGAGCCGCTTCTCCAGTTCGTTGAGAACGTGCTGCGGGCCGAGATATTTATTGCCTTTAAAGCTGTCGGCGAGAATGCGGCCGTTGTTGTCGAGCAGAACGAGCTGAGGGATCCCGGAGCCTGCATACTGTCGCTTGATTATTTTGCGGGCTTCGGAATGATAAACTACGGCTGGCCAGGGCATTTCGGTGGATTGCATGTAATGCTTCATTTCCGTATCGGAATGGTCGGAGCTGACGAACAGAACCTGATAGAGCTGGCCTCCCTGTTTTTCATTATAATATTTCACCAGTTCGGGCGTGAAGCTGCGGCAGGGGCCGCACCAGTGGCCGGAAAAATAGAGCAGCAGAAAGTCCGTATTGAGTACGTAATCGCTGTCGACCGCATCGCCGTGGTGATCAATGACGGCTCCGTTGAGGGTTTTATTTAACGACGATGCGACTTTTACGCTGCAGCCGGCAAGCAGCAAGACTGCGCATCCGAAGAGGGGAAATGCCTTTTTCATAGAGTACAACCCTTTTTATTTTTGATCAAAAGTAAAGCATGTGTTGTACCAGTTTGGTCCGGAAATCATGCCGGTGGCACTTGACCGGGCAGGCATCGGACAATAGGTTAGCCGTCGTTTAATCGGAGTCTGGGAGGAGTGCGGCGGGCCCGATTCCGGTGAGCGGGTGGCGGAGAACGAGTTAGCCTGAAAAAACGCATTAAATTCAGGTTTGTTTGGGGTTGACAGTTGCGGGGTGATTCCGTAGTTTCCGCCCCTTGATTTTTTGGAAAGAACGCCCTTTTGGGGTATTGAGGTTATTTATGGAAGCATATGCAGTAATTGAAACCGGCGGTAAGCAGTACCGCGTTCAGCAGGGAGATATTCTTGATGTTGAACTGCTTACGACCGAAGAAGGTGACAGCCTTGAGTTTGACGCCTTGGCCGTATCCAACGGTTCCGAGCTCTCGATCGGCACTCCGGTTGTTGACGGTGCGAAAGTGAAAGCATCGGTTGTTGAAAATCTGCGCGGCGATAAGATTTATTCTTTTAAGAAGAAACGCCGTAAAGGATATCGTCGTAAAATCGGTCACCGTCAGGAACTGACCAAAATTAAAGTGGAAGCAATCAACGCATAATTTTGCGGGAGGTTCGTCATGGCTCATAAAAAAGGACAGGGTTCATCCAGCAACGGTCGCGACTCTAATGCACAGCGTCGCGGTGTTAAACGTTTCGGTGGAGAAAAGGTCACAGCAGGTACCATTCTGGTACGTCAGCTCGGTACCCGTTTTCATCCCGGTGTAAACGTCGGTTGCGGTAAGGACTATACACTCTTCGCACTGAAAGACGGTGTTGTTGAATTCAACAAGCGCCAGCGTAAAATTCATATTCGCGAAGAAGTCACGGCTTAAGTTTTTAAGCGCGACTGTTTAAAGGCGGGTTCAGCCCGCCTTTTTTTGTGCAGTTAATAACCGTAGACAGAAGAAGAAAGTTTTAGGTGTTAGGCTTTAAGCTAAAAAAGTGCTGTGATGCGTTTTGAAACCTGAACTTAGCACTTAACACACATTGACTTAAAAATTACACTCGTTCCATGAAACACGTTGTATTTAAAGATCGCGTTAAACTCTATGCCCGGGCCGGCAACGGCGGCAGCGGCAGTATTTCATTCCGCCGTGAAAAGGGAATTCCGAAAGGGGGGCCCGACGGCGGCGACGGCGGGCACGGCGGTTCAGTGATTCTGCGGTGTGATGTGAATGAGGATTCGCTGCTGCCGATCTACTATCAGCCGCATGTGAAGGCGAAGCATGCTGGAGGCGGGTCCGGACAGCAGAAGCATGGAGCCAATTCGGAAGACTGCATTGTCAAGGTGGCGCCGGGCACGGTGGTCACGGAAGCGGAAACCGGTGAATTTGTGGGAGAGCTGACCAAAGACGGTGAAGAGCTGGTGATTTGCAAAGGCGGCCACGGCGGGCTCGGCAATATCCGCTTCAAAAGCTCCACCAACCAGACCCCGCGGCAGTATACCGAAGGCACCAAAGGTGAAGAAAAGGTCTTCTGGCTGGAGCTTAAACTCATGGCCGATGTCGGCTTGGTCGGTTATCCCAATGCCGGAAAATCAACGTTGCTCAGTCGGCTGACCCATGCGCATCCCAAAATTGCCCCGTATCCGTTTACGACGATTAATCCAATTGTCGGCACGTTGGAGTATCCAAACTTCAGCCGTCTTAAATTTGCCGATATTCCCGGGCTGATCGATGGCGCGCATGAGGGCGTCGGTCTGGGGCATCAGTTTCTGCGGCATATTGAGCGATCGCGTTTTATTATTTTTGTGCTGGATATGGCCGGAACGGATGACCGGAATCCGACCGACGATTTTCTTCATCTCAAGGATGAGCTTCATCTGCATATGGAAGAGCTCTCCTGCACGCCGTATCTGGTTGTCGCCAATAAAATGGATACGCCTGGCGCGGAAGAAAACCTGCGCGAGTTCAAGGCCCGCACTGGGGAGAACATTTTTGAAATTTCCGCCGAGCTCGGAGAGGGGCTTGAGCCGATCAAAGATTATCTTTACAAACATTTCTTTGAAACGCCGCGGGTGCTTGCGGAAACCGCCGAAATTGAGCAGGAACGATCCGCCGAAGATTCCGAATAACGATCTCATCGGTGCCGTTTAACGGCAGATCGATTCACGTTTGTTCCGGATTCTTCGCGATCAGTGCGTTTGGTCCTCCTCCGTCTTTGATCATCAGCGGAGATCCAGAGATTGGGATGGTGGACGATTAATTCCTTCGATTAGACGTTCTCCGCCATTCCTTTTTTTCCTTCGGATTGTAATCCGGGTTTTGTTCGGGGAGTTGTGCTTCGGTTTCAGCCAGGCGCAGTTTCAAGGTTTCATACATGGCCGCAAAGCGTTTGGGTTCGCGTGCTGAAAGGTCGGTTTGTTCGCCGATATCCGTTTTCAGGTTGAAGAGTTCGCAGGCGCCGGACTCCCAATCTTTCAGCAGTTTCCAATCGCCGGAAATGATTGCCGTCTGTGGTTTCTGGGCGGGGCCCTGGCCATAGTGCGGGTAGTGGAAAAGCAGATCAGTGCGGCGGCTGAATGCCGCGTCGTTTCCGGTCAGCAGCGGGGTCAGATCCTCGCTTTCACCGGACTCGACCTCTGCTCCGGCCCACGCGGCAAAAGTGGCAAAAAGGTCGGTGCCGCTGACGGGTTCCGCGCAGTAGCCGGTTTTGAAGCCGGGGCCGGCGACGATGAACGGGATGCGGATGCCGCCTTCGTAAACCGAACCCTTTCCGCCGTTCAGCGGGGCGTTGTTCGGTCTGCGGGGATTGCCGGGCGCACCGTTGTCGGACATAAAGACGATATAGGTGTTATCGGTGATGTTCAGTTTTTCCACGGCCCGGAAAATTTCCGCGAGGCTGTCATCGAGATCCCAGGTCATGCCGGCATAAGAAGCGTGGGTATGCACTTCACCGGATTCCGCCTTTTCGAATTTTCTGATGCTTTCAGGCCGGCTTTGGATCGGGATGTGGACGGCATAATGCGAAAGCTGGAGATAGAACGGTTTACCGGCCTTTACATTCTGTTCCATGAACTCGATGCCGCGCTGCGTCAGGCTGAAGATTTCCTTAGGGTCGTCGTCGGTGCCGTTGCTGGCATTTTCGGTGGGACCGTCATGGACATCGAAGCCGTACATCCCGGCATCATCGCGCCGCCCGATATGCCATTTTCCGAGCAGGGCGGTGGCATAGCCCTGTTCTTTCAGCACGGTTCCAAGCGTCGGAAGATCCTCCGGCAGACGGGTCGTCGTCCGCGGGGTGAGCATTTGATGCGAGGTGTCGATGCGTCCGCCGCCCGGCGTCGTGATATGAAGTTCGGCCGGCGTTTTTCCGGTCAGCACCGCCGCGCGGCTGGGGGTGCACATCGGGCCCGGCGAATAGGCCTGCGAAAAGACCATGCCGTGCGCCGCGAGTTTTTCGAGGTTGGGTGTCTGGTAAAAGTCGCTTCTGGTTGCGGCATCGCCCTCGATCATTTCGACGGATGAGCCGGTCCAGCCCATGTCGTCGGCATAGATGAATACGATGTTGGGCTGATCGGAAAAACAGATGGCCGCAAGGGAAATAGACGTTGTGAGCAGTAGATTTTTCATGTTGTTCTCCATACGGGCCGGGTCATCCTTGAGGGCTGATCTAGACGCGTTCGGGAATCGCACCTATCGGTTTCGGCGAGCGGTGCGGACTTCGTCTTCGGTGATATATCCGTCATTGTCCTCGTCGAGAAGGATAAAGCGCTCAATCGGACCACGGAACTCATCTTCGGAAATTTTACCGTCGTTGTCGGTATCGAAGCGCTCCAAGATGGAGCCGCCCTGATTTTGTCCGCGTCTTTGGTCCTGCCCTGAGCGCTGCTGCCCCTGGGCGTTGCGTCCGGCCTGCCCGTTATTGCCGGGGAAGTGTGTGCGCCCGGCGACCATGCCGCCGGTTTCATCTTTTTCGAGCCATACGGTGAATTCCTGTTGAACCGCTTCGCACCAGCCTTTTTCTTCGTTGCAGGCAAAATATTGAATCTCGACTTTGATCGGCGTGCCGGTTTTCCAGTTTTTTACGTCCACGAGAAACTCACGCGGTTCAGTATCATGTTCAACGCTGAGTTCCGGTGCCGCAGCCATGGCCGGCGTCACCTTTGCGCCCCGGGCGGTGATGCGGTACTTCGGCGGTGTGGCGAGATTGTTCCAGGCGGCTCCAAGTACCGGATCCTGCCTGAAGCCGAGATAGAGCTGGCCGGTCCCGGTCCGAATCAGCTGCTGATCCGCTTCCGGGCGCAGTTTGACGTAGCGATTGGATTTGCCGAAATTGCGGGAATGCATGTATTCGAGGTCCGCTTCGTCGCCCCCTGCCGCGACCCGCAGCGGAACGGCCACGCCGTCGAGGCGCTGGGGTTCAAGCAGACTGTTTGCGGCCGATGTTTTGCGGGGGCCGAACGTTGGAAGGTTCAGCTCGGCGATATCGGTGATTTTGTCGGAAGGTCCGACGAGTTTTTCAAGCGATTCCCGCAAGCTGGAACCGCGGCCCCAGGAGGAGCGATGAACAATTTTTCCGTCGCGGTCGAAGACAAACTGTGAATTCGGCGTGAGCGCGAAATGCAGTTTCATCTCGTTGTCCATCGTATCGGTCAGCCACGGGATGGAGGTCTGCAGCAGTTCTTTCGCGTGGTCCACCTGAGCAAAGCGTTCCTGAATGGACGTCGGCTGTACGAAACCCCAGTTTTCCGGATGCGTGAGCGATTGATAGAGAAAGTAAAACTGCACGCCTTTGTCGCGGTAGTCCGCGGCGACGGCTTCGATCTCCGGATAGGAATTCCGGTATTCGGGACACGTTAGACAACCACCTACAATCACGGTGTACTTTGCTTTAAAGATGCTGTTGGCTGCGACGAGTTTGCGGTCCGTATTATACAGTTTCAGGGAATTCGGCAGTTTCGAGCCCATCGGGAACTTCTCGTTGAATTCCGTGTCGCGCGAACGAACTTTATCGCGCGGGCGGCTGCCCTGACCGCTACGGGCGGTTCGTTGTCCGACGTTCATGCCCGGGTTCTGTCTTTGTCCGCGCCGCGCGTTCTGCTGCTGACCCTGCTGCCGATTCGGGCGCTGCTGCCGCGACTGATCGCCGCTGCTTTCGCGCATGCGGGTTTCGCGGGCGACGGGCGGGTCGACCTGCTCCACGTTGCCGCCGCGGACGAGCCGCACCATGTTGTCGATGCTGATCACGTCGCCCTGCGGGCCGCGGCCGTAGGGGAATTCGGAAGCGTCGCCGGTTTTCGGGTCGGAGCGCTGGGCGCCGGCGCCGTGGACATCCAGCAGCTGTTTTTCACCGCTGCGGCGATCCTCCATCCAGCCGAGGGCGCGGCCGAAGTTGACGTAAGCCGCAGATGTATTGCTCCGTGTGCTGAGATGGGTGGTGCTGGACCAATAGGCGGCATAATCTTTTTTTCCGCCGGGATTGGTGATTTCCGTACATTGGAAAACAGGATCAATGGCAGCGGACCCGGTGGAGTCCGGAGCGCGGGAATAATCGACGAGGCTCTGCAGTTCTTTGGCGGTCGGCAGGCGCCAGTCGTCGTGACCGGCGAACTCCATGCCTTCGGCATATTCCAGCGCCGAGGGCCAGTCCATACCTTTTCCGCTGTCGGCTTTCATCCAGGTCAGGCCGGTGGCCTCGTCGGTGACGGTGCCGTCGCCGTTGTTCTTGAACTTGTTTTTGCCGTATTCGGGATTGCCGCGCACATAGAGCACGTGGAAGGTTTTTGCGCCGCGACCGCGCGGGTCCTCCAGACCGTAGCCCTTGATGCGGCCGTCAGCAAAGTTGACGCCGAACATGGTTTTAGCGCCGCGCATGGTGGTGGAGGTGTAGATGGAGGTTGTGGCAAACTGCGAATCGATGATGCGTTCGTTTTTGGCCGGATCTCCGTATTTGAAATCGAAGACGTCGGTGTCGATAAACGGAATCAGGCTGCCGGTGTCTGTGCTCATGGGATCGGGGTCGAGGCCGGTAAACTGAATCAGGGAGTAGAGCTCTTTGATCGAGGGCAGACGCCAGTCATCGTAACCGCCGGTTCGGCATTTTGAGGCGTTCTGCATGGCCTGCTCCCAGGTTATTTTTTCGCCGGGGTCTTTGATCCACATCAGGCCGGTTACGTTGTCGGTGACGGTGCCGTCGCCGTTGTCTTTATAAGACGGTGGATTGGCGAGGTAGTGGGCGTCCTGTCCCTTGTCTTTTCCGAAGGCGGTCGTTTGGCCGGTGTCGACAACGGGGTAGGTGAGCCCGGCCGGGGAGCTCAAGGCCGCGAGACTGATAAGGGCCGTTCCGATACGTGCTGTTGTTTTCATGGCTTATTCCTTTTCTTTTGACAGGGGGTGTTCCTTCGGGTCTTTTCCGCCCAGTGTGCCGCGAATGATTTCCAATGCCTGGAAAAGTTCATCCATTCCGCTTTCCGGGAGATTTTCGCGCAGGCGTATTTCGATGCGCTCCCACGCGGCTTCGACTGTTTTGCAGGCGCTTTTTCCGGCGGGAGTGAGGGAGATCCGCAGGGCGCGGTTGGTGCCGGGATCAACTTTGCGTGTGATCAGTTTCCGCTGTTCGAGCGGTTTGAGCATGTTGGTGATCGTGGAAGGTTTGATCTCCATGTGGCGCGCCAGGTCGGCCTGGGTGATTTCGCCTGCCCGCTTCACGTTTACGAGGATGCGCCCCTGCCCATGATGAAGCCCGTTGTCGGCCAGTTCCTGTTCCAGCATCTTTTCCAGCAGGCGTCCATTATGACTTAAAATGTGCAGCAGCGTTTTCTGCATGATCACTCCGATGTTAGGCAGGTAAGATCAACGGGGTGGACAACAGAAAAATTGTACCGAAAGTTAAACGTTATGATTTTGCCGCCGTGAGTACGGCTGGCAACATTACCCGAAGGAGGGCGAATGAAGCATGCATTTGCAGGCAATAAGCGTAGGGGGTGCGTTTGCTATTAACGCACTGTTTCCAACGCTTGGGGCCCGTGATCGGGCGGGGATGATCTTTGCATAGGTGTATGCGAATCCAATTTATTCGTTGATTCGCGTGGCTATATTGACGGGGTACAGCGGCGTGTTTTGTCGGAATTCCCCGTGAAGCCGAGTGTTCTACCGGGTCGACTGGTTGTAGGCGACGTAGCGACTCATGATTTTCCGCACGTAGCTGATGATGTGTTCACTCCGGCAGTAGCCATATCCGGCCTGCCGGGCATATTGGGGCTCCGACAGCAGCGCATAAGCTTTTTCGACGTTATTCATCCAGACATCGGGATTTTTCCCTGTTTCCTCTGCCAGCTTGCGCGCATCGATAAGATGTCCATAGCCGCCATTATATGAGGCGAGGGCAAAGCACATCCGGTCGACTGTGCTAAGGTCGCCGGGAATTCGACGATACTGCTTTCTCAGGTAGTTGATTCCGCCTCGGATATTGTCATCCGGGTCAAAGGGATTTTCTACGCCCAGTTCTATAGAGGTGGCCGGCATCAATTGCATCAGGCCCTGTGCTCCGGACCATGAAACCGCATCTTTATCAAACCGGCTTTCCTGATACATCTGGGAGCAGATCAGGGTCCACGGAAGCATGTAGGTGGCCGCATGTTTTTTCACAATGGCGTCATAGGGGGAAATCTGCCCGGAACGCTGTTCGGTGAATGTATCTTCAAGCTCTGTGTTGTGGGCGAGGTTGAAGTAGCGGTCGTAAATTGTGGAGAGAGAAGCGCTTTCGGTCTCTGCTTCGAAGAACCGGTTGATGGCTGCTCGGAGGCGGGGCTGATTGCTGCGGACCACCCAACCATAGCCGCGCACGCGCGGCAGTTTGATTACGGGTTTCAGTTGGTCTCCCAGTCGGACGCTCTGATTCAGAAGTGTCCGATCGGCACAGGTGAGATCAAATTCGCCTTTGGCCACCCGGTCGAGGATCTCAACGGTTTCCATATTTTCCGGAACAATACTGAACTTGAACTGCAGCTTCTTAATTTTTTTCAGCTCAACAAGAGACTCATAATACGAGCTGGATTTGCGCACATGGATGGTGCGGTCTTTCAGGTCTTCCAGGGATCGGATGGAGTGATCATCGGCCCGCGTGATAATCTGTTCCCGGAACTCGCCATAGCGTCTGCAGAATGCCAGATCGTTTGAGTTTTTAATGCGTTGGGGCGTCATGGTAACCGTGGCGGCGATTACATCGGCCCGTCCTTCCTTGAGCCAGCTGCCCATATCCGCCCAGTTATCCGGAACAATGACGACCACTTCGAGGCCGTGCTGCTGGGCAAAGCGTTGAACCATTTCATATTCAAACCCCATCAGTTGCCCGCGATGCATGAAATAGCATGCCGGATTATTGCGCGTCAGCACGCGGATGAAGCCCCGGTCCATGATTCGATCCAGATCGAGCTGCAGACCGGATTGATTCAGCTGCTCCAGGTTCCGCGGCAGGGCATCCTGTTCTGCAAATCCATTCCAGGTCAGGAGTGTGACGAGGCCCGCTATCAGTAGGCTTTTGAACATGTTAGTCCTTAATGTATTCTATGATGTTCGAGAGATCGGAATCGATCTCGTTCTGGAGAAGGGGGCGTTTCGAGGCCATAAAATCCTTCAGGGTTTTATCATCATCCGTTTTCCGGATCTGCTCCAGATAAGGTCGCACTAGGGCGGAAACAACCGATCCAACCTCATCTGCTTTTACGAGCCATTGCGCGTTAGTGACGGCCAGAGTGTGCTGCGTTTCATTAATCTGTCCGCTCAGATGCAGTTGATAAAATTCAACAGCTTCCCCATCGATCCGTTTTTTATGTCCGTGGAAGCCGATGCCGGCAATCAGATTCAGGCCGCAGGCGCTAGCGCATCCGGAGATGCCGATACCGCTGATAATTGATTCATACGCTGTCGGCGGGAGATCGGGGTATTCGCTGAGCAGTTCGTTGAGGGCATCGGCAATTTGCGTCGCAGCTGATTCGGTCTGCAGCAGGCCGATGGGGCAGGCCGATGCGCCGATACAGGAAACAATCTGTCCGGTAAAGTCGCCGTCGATGCCGATGACCTCGGCCAGTTCATTTTTTGAGGGCGATGCGATTTTTGTCCGTGCGGGTTGGAACATATTTCGGTGCACGCGCTGCATATCTTCATAACGAATCATTCCTGAGTCGTCTTGTCCGGTGCGCCAGGTTCGGCTTTTCTTGAATAAATTTAGCCGGTGCGTGTAGGGTGCGTTAATCATGTTCGCTCTCCTTTGCACGAAGCACGCTCAGACCAATCAGGATAAGAAAAACGCCGGGAATAAAACCCACGATCCAAGGTCCGATGGCGCGTTGTGGAAAACGATATTGCGATGGATTGTTCGGGTTGATGAATACGGCGATGGTTGCGCCGGGGGCATAGGTGGTTTCAGCCAGTGTATCCATGTGGCCTTTCGCCCCGGCATTGCGGAAGCAGGTATAGGAATAGATATTCCCGCCGACCTTGGTGCTGAAGTGAAGTCCCAGATGATATTCGTTTTTCGCGCTGTCGAGCGAGACATCGCTCGAAAGTACGGTCGCCTCCGTCTTGAACCACTTGGCCGTTTCGCGCTGATCCGCCAATTGATCCCAACCCATGAATTTAATCAGCGCGAAGCCGATCAAAAACCAGATGATGGCGTATTTAAAATTTCGTTTCATGGGATAAATTTTCAGTTAGCGCCTGATAATAATGTCGACTGTGCCGTTTGAATTATAATTTTTTATTATCTCTGGCTTGTATTGCTGCTGGCGTAGGGCAGCACGATATATGGCGTCAGCCCACCGATCGCCGGCATCCTTGGCATATTCAGGTTGTTGGAAGTCCATTTTTGCATCTTGCCCGGCCCATACGCGCTGCATGTTTGCTATCGCCTGCTCCTGTTCTTCTTTTTTACGTTGGATTTCTGCGTTTCGGGCAAGAGCGGCTTTAAATGCCGCACTTTGGGCATCCGAGACAGCCTGCCTGACTTCGGCATCGGTCTTACCTTTGCTTACCAGTGAAAAAGCGAGATCTGAATAGCCGGATTCAGGCGGAAATAGTTTTTCCGCATGTCGCCGAAAGACCAATTCCGAGCCCATATCCAGTTTTTTTCCAGCCTTAATGCGGGCTAAGGTTTCGTTTTTCAATTGTTGCATACTTGCGGTATTCAGCACTTGATCTTTTTCATCATTGTCGAGGACTTTGGCTGTGTGAAGAAATTCAAAAAGCAGCACATCGCCTTCTCTGTCAGTGAGCTTTGTTTTAAGGCTTTGAATGGTCTTGAGTCGATGTGATGCTGTTTTGAGCCGGGCAGGAGTGCGCTGATCAACTCGGAAAGATGTTGCATCATCTTGTATTGAATCAAGAAATTGTTCCTGACGCATTGTTCGCTCATATACCGATAATTCAGGGCTGCTGATATCGATATTTTGTGCCAACCAGAGATTATATTCAAATGCATAAAAGGCACTCCAGTTCCCTTCATAGATATCTGTGGAGGACGTCGCACTATTGGGCCTGAGGCGGGGATCCCAGCCCAGCCATAAGACAGGATCATCTGCTTCGGGCCAGATGGAAGAATTTTTCAGGAGGTTGGTCTGGTTACTAATGAAAGTGGAATAGTGGAGATTCGCATCTGATATTAGTCTCTTAGGATAGGGAACTTCGGCGTATACGATGGCTCCCTGACGAGCTCTTTTTTCTACTTGGGGGTTTGAGGAGAAGGGAAAGCGTATGAATATTGGATCAGAGGAACGAACGGTCGATGGATACAGTTCTTTTGTCTTGCTGATCCAGCAATGAATTGCGGCTTTGAGGTTTACGTTGAGGATGGGGTCTTCCAGAAAGGGCTGGAAGTCGACGGCTGACGAGCCTCCCTGCGTGGTATTATTCCTATCTTTGATTAGTGCAAGAAGAGCGTTTCGGGTTGCGCTATCGTGAGGTCCGGTACATTTGGTTTCGTAGGTGCTGGCATCCAGTTGGCCCAGCAAATATGCGGCATGTGGAAGATTGGCATCGAAGCGTGTACTTTGTTCCTTGAGAATAGCTTCCTGTAAATCTTTTTCCTCCTGAGTCTTTACATAGGACTGATTTAAATTCCATGTCAATGCGTTTTCCAGGGGGGGGAGCGTGGCTTCTCGCATTTGCATTTGTCTAAACGTGAGTGAACCAAATTCACGCAGGTCCCATTTAGTGATGTTCTGACTCAACCTTTTATCCTTACCCATCTTAAAGGGTGAAATCGCGGTGTGGAGAAGAGGGATGCTAAAGATTTGTCCCTCAAACCGGTTATCTGCCAGTGCGCGTAAGGCCTGCGATTCAAGGTAGGGCAAATCCCATGCAAATGCAGCTAATGTGAGGTAATAGGGACAGACCCAATCTGTGCTGTCGCTGCTTTTAGATGCACAGATGGATAACAAAAGGGAAAAGTCGCCCTGCTTTGCAATCTTCGGTAGGCAGGAGGCAAGATCGATAGTTTCATCACCCGCCTGCCAGCGAAGCGAAAGAATCGAGACTGCAAGCGCATCATTATGCGTGGCTGCGGCAATCTTGTAGGCGGATTTAAGAATTGAGTGCGAAACGGGGTCGTAGTTCATGGCGGAGAGCGCAAGGATTAGAGCTTCATCCGTCTTTTCTTCCTGCAATGCATTCATCGCCTGTTGTGCTAAATCCGATGCCTTTACCTGTCTGGCGTGAAGGTAATCAATGCATGGATCCATTTTATCAGACGAGGATAATATTACATTGGCAGCTGCCATCGCGGCATCTTGGTCAAGGTTCATTTTTTGAGTCAGATCAAAGCGCGCTTTCCAGAATTCAGCATCTAATTTCCCCCGAGAAAGGCGTTGGTCACTCTTAATCAATTCCTCTGGCCATAGTGCAGGGTTGGCCAGTCGATCGGTAATTGATTCAGTCATTACACATTGATAGAAATGCATAACGGCACCAAGCCAATAGGTTGATTCCACTCCCTTTGGTGAATTTTTAAGCTGTTGCTCATGGTGATATGCCCATGCCGGTTCGTCGAGGCTTGCATGAATTCGTGCTGCCAGGGCATGGAATTTTTCCTTTAGCTCGACTTCGTCACTTTTTAACACGGTATTGCAGATCCGGAGTGCTGTGATCGGCATGTCGAGCTCCGCGGCCACAAGAGCCGTTTGCAACTGGGAGATGGGGGTGTTGTTTTTGGAGAGATAGCTTGCTGTGATCCAGTTTTTTGAATGTGTTTCCGGTTTTGATGCAACCTTTTCTTTCTCAACGGGCTCAGGCACAGGCTTCTGGTCCCATCCGACCGGTGCTGACGTGATGACGGATCCGTTTTTAGTGCGATAGGTGATGATCGGGAATGTTTTCCCATCTACCGGAAGGAATCGCATAAAATGAGGCGCTTCCATCGGATCTAGGTACTCATGTTTCTCCCATTTACCCGTCATCGCATCGGGTTGAGAGTAGATCGAATTTTCTCGGTAGAGATAGCACAGCCCATTAAGACTGGCTTTAAGGGTTCCTTCTGTATGGTCTGCATGGAAAGTCCAGCTAATGCCGTCCTCGGAGAGAATATATCCCTTATCTACCTTGGCGATGAAGCCGTTTCTTGTTGCAAAGGGCTTATGCACCCATTTATAGGCAGTTTCTTCAGGGCAACCCATTTCACGGGAAACCTGCCAGGTTTCGCCATTGGTGGAATACATGGCGAAAATCCGAGGAGGCAGATGTGTGCGAGATTTGTCGCTGCTTACTACGTGGGTTTTGCATAGAATAACATAGGTTCCGTTGTTATAGGCCATCCCCATCATTTGACTTGGCTCGATGGGAAAGGTAAGTGTTTTCCACTGTAGGCCGGTTTTAGAGGCGAACCATTGATGTGTGCCAGTCATAAAAAAGAATGTTCCGTTAAGGCATGTGAGATCGCTAATATTAGGTGTGTAACTGGAATCACCCCGTTCAATCGTGTCTGATGATTTGTCTAAAACCCAGATCTCATTACCGTAGCCGGATTGGTGGCCGGTTGTAATCACAACATGATCGGGACCGGAAACAATGCGAACAATGTTTCTGTCAAAGGTATGCTTTAGTACAGGTGATCGATAATGGTTACCGGTATAAAAACCCTTTTCCAACGAGCCATAAAACAGTGATCCATCATAGTCTTGGATGAAGACTGCATTGTTCTCTGCCAGCGACGCAGAAGGTAGAGGGGAATCCTTCTTGCCGGCAATTTGGAGTGACTGGATGCCAGCCCCTTCGACAACGAATTGCTTCTCCGGATTCTTATATATCAGAAGCGGGTCTGAATGCCCGGGTATCATAAACAATCGGATATCCCACGGGCTCAATATTTTTTGCTGCGTCTGGACTTGCTCAAAATCTCCGTTCAGAGCTGTTTTTTTAAAAAGGCTACCGCCATCAAAGGTGTAGAACGCTCCTCCGTGGTATCCTGCAAATTCAGCATCGTGACGAACAGCGATTGAATCGCCGGGCTGGAACGTCCAGTCCACGCCATTTTCTGACAATAGATATCCCCGGTCTGTTAGAGCGATAAAACCTTCGGGAATAACAACGGGTTTTCCCAGCCATTGAATTGGATGAGATTTGGTGTCGATGATATTTCGGACGGTAGTCCAGGTTTTTCCATCGGTAGAGTATACAGCAAAGGGTTTTTCCGGTTCTGCCTGTCCAGTCGGATACTCCTGACTGAGGATAACATAGGTTCCATTACGGTAAGCTATGCCCTGTGTATAGATTCCTTCAGTATCGGTTTTAAATTGGTTCCAATGGAGGCCACCAGCAGATGAATACCAGGTTGTTGGATCAACTTGAGCGAAAAAACGGTCATTTAAGAAGCTCAGGTGCGCCACGTTTTTTTGTTCTTCTAGATCACTCGCTTCAACCGTCTCGGTTTGTTTGCTGAACTGCCAGACGGTTTGAGGCCGATCTGATTTTCCAGTCGATATCACCACGGCACTAGTGCCGGATACAATTTTCCCTACAGGTTCATCAAAATGGTGATTAAGTTCCATGCTGTCTGGATGCTCACCCACATAAAAATCATTATCCAAGGATCCGTAGAATAGTTTGCCGTCATAATCCTGTATGAAAACTTGCGTCTCATTCGCCCTGACAACGGAGACTAGATTAAAAAGGTTGAATAATATGCATGCAATGATGGTTTTGCTCATCAATGGGTCTCCAAGTGCATAGGTAAAATAGGTTTTTCGGCTTTCTACATTTTCGACATTTCGGCGAGCGCTTCGAGTTTTTTCAGTGCCGCACCGGAATCGATCGATTCTGCCGCCAGGGCGAGGGCGTCTTTCGGGCTGTCGGCTTTTCCGCCGGCCATGATGGCGAAGGCGGCGTTGAGCAGGACGATATCGCGCTTCGGCCCTTTTTCGCCGTTGAGCAGGGCGCGGGTGATTTCCGCATTCTCCGCGGGTTCACCGCCGATCAGATCCTCCGGTTTTGCAGTGGCGAGGCCGAGGCCGGTGGGCTGGACTTCGTAGGATTCCACTTTACCGCGGCGGATTTCGGTGACCATGGTGGTGGTTGTGGTGGTGAATTCGTCGAGGCCGTCGTTGCCGTGCACGATAAACTGATAATTCATGTCGAGCTGGGCGCAGGCGTCGGACACAATCGGAACCAGCTCGGGTTTAAACACACCCATGACACCGTTTTTAACGCCCGCCGGATTACAGAGCGGTCCGAGAATATTGAAAATGCTCCAGATGCCGAGTTCGCGGCGCGGGCCGACGACATGTTTCATGGCCGGGTGCAGACCGGGCGCAAACAGAAAGGCAATGCCCAGTTCGTTCAGGCACTCTTCCATGCGCTGCGGGGTGTACTGAATGTTGACGCCGAGGGCTTCGAGCACATTGGCCGCGCCGGATTTGCTGGAGACGCCGTAGGAGCCGTGTTTAGCCACCGTGACGCCGGCGCCGGCAATGACAAAGGTGGACGTCGTGGAAATGTTGAAGGTATGCGCCCCATCGCCGCCGGTGCCGACAATATCGACCGCGTTCGGGTCATCGCATTTAACCGGGGTGGCGTTGGCGCGCATCACCTCGGCGCAGCCGGCAATGATTTCCGGCGTTTCGCCGGTCTGGCGCAGGCCCATGATAAAAGCACCGATCTGTGCTTCGGTGGCGTCGCCCGACATAATGTCGGTCATGGCTTCGGCGGCTTCCGCGCGTGAAAGGGTTTCGTGGCTGACGAGTTTGGCAATGGCGTCTTTGATCATACGTGCTCCCTGATTTTCCAATGATTGGAAAACGATAGGGAAAGCTTCCAATGATTGGAAGTAGGGAAGGGGAGAATGTTCGGCCTGCATACGGCGCGCGGAGGTCGCGGCCGTCTCCGCGCGGCCGGGCGATTCCTGGTTGATGAGTTTGGCAATGGCGTTTTTGATCATGTTTGTGTGCGCTTAACTCCAAATTTAGGACCACGGGCTTCAGTGGAATCTCCGCAGGGGAATTTTAAGCGAATTTTAAGACTCCACTTAGTTTCTTTTAAGGGAGGCAGGGTATGTTGGGGCTAAACCAATGGAGGTATCCCGTGCTTGATTTAACTCATATTCATCCGATGATTGTCCATTTCCCGATTGCGTTACTGTTGGTCGGCTTCATGAGCGATTTGATCGGGTTGGTGACCAGGAGGGCGTTTTTCAACCATTGCGGATTTTATCTGCTGATTCTCGGAACCGTAGGCGTGGTCGCTGCTTATCTTTCCGGAGAGTATGCCGGTGACGGCATGCCGGAAGCCGGAGCGATGGGACAGGCGCTGGAGTTGCATGAATCGGCAGCGGAGCTTACGCTGTGGCTGGTGTCGGGAACAGCGCTCGTCCGGATTGCAGCGGTGCTCCTGAAAAAATATAAAGGTGTCGTGAAGGCGGTGGCCCTGCTGCTTTTCCTGGTCGGCGTGCTTTCGGTCGCCCGAACCGGATATTATGGCGGCGAGCTTGTGTTTAAGCATGCAGCCGGTGTACAGCTCGATCTGGGGATTGATTTCGGCGCACTGGGCGGTGATGATGTCGATTGATACACAACAAACCAAGCAGGAGAACCTGTGCGTATTTTAATTGTTGAGGATGAAAAAGGCATACTGAACTTCCTGAAGGAAGGGCTTCAGGAGGAGAATTTTGCCGTGGATGCCGCATCGGACGGGGATGAGGGGCTGGAGCTGGCTCTGACCAACGATTACGATATGGTTCTTCTGGATTGGATGGTTCCGGGGGTCAGCGGTATCGAAATCTGCCGGCAGATGCGCCAGCGGGAAATCTCGGCACCGATTATTTTCCTGACCGCCAAGGACACCGTCAGGGATGCCGTTTTCGGGCTGGAGGCAGGTGCCAACGACTATATCAGGAAACCGTTTGAGTTTGAGGAGCTGCTCGCGAGGATCCGGGTGCAGCTTCGTGAACACGGAGGCGAGCACGCGCGGCTGGAGCTGGGCAGCATCCAGATGAACCTCGATACGCACCAGGTGTTTAAAGACGAAACCGAAATCAAGCTGACTCAGAAGGAGTTCGCCCTGCTGGAGTTTCTGATTCGCAACAAGGGCAAGGTGTGCAGCCGAACACGCATCATCGAACACGTATGGGATATTCATTTCGACTCCGATACCTCTGTGATCGATGTCTACATCAACTTCCTGCGCAAGAAACTCGATACCGGCGATGGGAAAAACCACATCGGAACGATCCGGGGGGTGGGCTATATTGCGCGTGAAGAATAGCATGAGCCTGAGAAACCGGATTGCGTTTTACTTTGTGGCGGTGACGGCGCTGTCAACGGCCATTCTTTTTCTGGTGATCTACGGTATTGTCCATAACACCGTCTACACGCACCTCAACAAGGATCTTGAGGCCGAATGTGCCGAGGTGGCAAACAGTATCGTCTATATCGAAGATGAACTGATCTTTGCCAATACCTTTGAATGGAGCGAGCAGGAGCATGCGCAGATCGAAGTCAACCCCACCTTCATACAGGTGGTGGATCCTTCGGGAAAAAATCTGCGGAAAACCGTTAACCTGAGAAATAACAATCTTGAATTCCACCCGCATGCGACGCGAAAGGCGTTCTATGATTTACTCGTTGCCGGGGCGTCTGTGCGGCAGATCCAGGCTCCGTTGCGGCCGGACAACGGTCCGATTCAGGGCTACCTGATTGTTGCCATTCCGTTTGAGGAGTCGGCGAGGGTGCTGTCGAATCTCAGGTATATCCTGTTGATCTCGTTCCCGACGGTGCTGCTGTTTCTGTTTGCCGTATCGCGGATGATTGCCGGTCGGATCATCTCCCCGGTGAACACGGTCATCGCTACCGCCGATCTGATCACCCGCGAAAATATGAATGAACGGATTCCCGTTCCTCCGCGAAAGGACGAGCTTTATAAGCTGTCCGAAACGATCAACCGTTTGCTGGACCGGTTGCAGGAGGCGGTCGTACGCGAGAAACAGTTCACGGCTGATGCCTCGCATGAACTGCGCAATCCCATTTCGGTCATCCGGGGGACGTTGGAGGTTTTGATCCGCAAGCAGCGGGAACCTGGACACTATGAGGAAAAAATCGAATATGTGATAGGCGAGGTGGATCGGATGGCTGCGCTGGTTGAGCAGCTGCTTACGCTGGCCCGTTCCGAAAACGGCCTGCGCCCGATGATGGGGCCGGTTGATTTAAAACTGAGCACTGAAACCGCATTGGGCCATTTCCGGGAATCCATCGCCGAAAAAAACATTTCCGTGAAATGCGGCTTCCATGGTTCCGATATCATCAATGCGGATGCCGCGATGACCGGCATTATCCTCGAAAACCTGATCTCGAATGCGGTCAAATACTCGTGCCGAAACGGGATCATCCAGGTGCAAACCATCCGCGGCGGAAATCATATCGAGCTCTCGGTCACCAATTTCGGACACGGCATCCCGCAGCCGCAGCTGAACCGCGTCTTCGACCGTTTTTATCGGATTGATGAATGCCGTTCCTCCCATCTTCCGGGTACCGGCCTGGGGTTGGCCATTGTCAGACGGCTGGTCGACCTGCAGGACTTTTCCATTTCAGCGGACAGCTCCCCCGAACATGGAACCACGTTCCGCATCGGGTTCCCTGCAGCATGATTTTTAAGCGAATTTTAAGACGCGTTTAAGGGTTCGTTAAGTCCGGTTCGGGTATGTTTCTTTCCGTTCGATGATAAACAACTAACCGAAGGAGATTTATCATGACATCAAACGTTATCGCAGTTCTTGCCGCCACCATGCTTGTCGGGAGTTCCGTACATGCCGGATCGTCGGCGGCCACAGTTGCCAACCTCAAGGCGGCCATTAAAGGCGAAACCACCGCCAGTGCCAAGTATGCCGCCTTTGCAAAGAAGGCCGCCGATGAGGGGTACGACAAGATTGCCCTGCTCTTTCAGGCAACCTCCAAGGCCGAAACGATCCACGCCGGAAACCATCGGGCGGTATTGGCGAAGCTCGGCGAAAGTATGGAGGCCTTCACCCCGGAGTATACCGTGAAATCCACGAGGGAAAACCTGGAGGCTGCCATTGAGGGAGAGGGCTATGAAGTTGCCACCATGTATCCGGAGTTTCTGAAAACCGCGCAAAAGGAGAATGTCAGTCTGGCACTTGTTTCCTTCAACTATGCATATCAGACCGAGAAGGAGCATGCGGCGCTGTATAAGGATGCCGTGGCGAAATTGGTCGCGGGCCATGAGGATTCACTGGCATCCCAATATTTGGTTTGCCTTACCTGCGGCAACACCTATGCCGGCACAGCGCCCGAAAGATGCGGGATCTGCATGACTCCGAGGGAACGCTTCGTCACGATTCAGTAGTCCAAACCATCACGCACTGCCGAGTCCGTCCTGTGTTCAACGGGACGGACTTTTTTTTGACCGATTATCGGGATGGGCAGGATGTGCAGTTCATCATTGTGACCTAGGAGCGGACGGCGATAGGGAAAACTTCCAATGATTGGAAACAGGGACGGGGAGAATGTTCGGCCTGCGTACGGCGCGCCCGGCGGCCGCGCCCGGCTTTTCTTTAATGGAGGCACAAAAAAAGAGCGCCCGGTCGGGACGCTCTTTGCAGAAAAGCTTGGTGTTGCTTAAGCAACTTTAGCTTTTGCAGCATCAACGATTTTGCTGAAACCTTCGGCATCGTGGATGGCGATTTCGGACAGCATCTTACGGTTGATGGTGATGTTCGCTTTGTTGCATCCATCGATGAAACGGCTGTAGGAAATGCCGTTCATGCGGCAGGCGGCATTCACGCGGACAATCCACAGACGGCGGAAGTTGCGTTTTTTGTGCTTACGGTGAACGTAAGCCATGGCCTGTGCGCGGTCAACGGCTTCTGTAGCCTGACGGAACAGTTTACTGCGGGCACCGCGGAAACCTTTAGCAAGTTTCAGGCGGTTGTTTCTTCTGGCGCGTGACGCCGGTCCATTCGTTGCTCTTGGCATGGTTTAATCTCCTCGGCAATTAGATGTACGGAGTGATGCGCTTCATATCGGCCGAGTGGACGATGTCCTGGCTGCGCAGCTTCCGTTTGCGTTTACGGTTTTTGTTGGACAGAATATGGCTTCCACCCATGTGATTGCGCTTCAGTTTGCCGGTACCGGTTTTGCTAAACCGTTTGGCTGCACATTTTTTTGTCTTCATTTTCGGCATTGTAATACCACCATTTCTTTAAATTCAGGTCCATGCGAGATCGGGGAATCGCGCAAAAGAGGGTTATGTATAGGGAAAGCACTTATGCGAGTCCACCCTTTTTTATGAGAAAAAAGCGGGGGACTTTCCGCGGGCAGCCCGTTGCAGAGCGGGCGGCTTCCGGACACATGCTGCCTCCGTGAAATGAATCGGCGTCAATTTACGGTTCTTTCGTCATTTGGCAAGGCAGAACATTCAATACGAAGCACGAGTCTGCCGGGACTGTACTGCAGAACGGTGTGCCGGTTTTCCGGCAGGGCGGTATCGGCGAGCGCCTGCAGTTCGCCGGGAAGAAATCCTCTGCGGATCGAAATGAGGCCATCGGTCCGGGCAAAGCTGGCGGGATAGAACAGCGAGAGCGCGGCATAGCCCAGATAAGCCGCGGAAGAGCGCCTGAGATCGCTCAGCACCATCCGGCGGCGTGTGCGCGGTGCCCACACGCCCAGCAGGTGTTTGATCTGCTGATCGGTCAGGTGGTGCAGGAAATGGTTGGCGAAAACATAGTCGACCGGTTCTTCGGGCGGATATTGCAGCAGATCCAGCCTGCGGATATCGAGCCCCGGCGTATCGCCGTAGGTGGTCCGGGCGTATCGGATGATCCGGGGATCGAGGTCGCAGGCGCTGATGCGAAGTTTCAGCCCGAGCCGTTGCGCGGACTGCAGGAGCCAGGCGTCGATATCGCATCCGCCGGCCCCCATATCGACCAGATGATATTCCCGTCCGGGTTCTTTCATCATGTCGGCCAGCACTTCACGTTTAAGAATGGTGCGGTAGCGCGAGACCAGCCGGTTGATGGAGGAAAACTGCCGAACGGTGCGCAGAAGCCGGGTTTCATCGCAATCCGGCGCATCCATCAGTTCATCGCACGCGGCGCGGTAGAGCATGTCTGGAATCCATGTTTTCATTTTACCCCTTTTTAAAGCGTGAAATTTCGAGCATACCGCCGAAGAGGAGGGTGCGTTTCTGCGGGACGAAGCCGCGTTTTTCGAAGCGTTCCCGGAGTTCCGTGCGGTCGGGATAGAGTTTCAGGCTGTCGGCAATATAGCCGTAGACATCCGGATTGCCGTGAAGGAGAGTGCCCCAGAGGCCGCCCCAGAATTTGAGTGCAAAATGGGTGATCCGCTGTCCGGCGGCGTTCCGGGGTTTGGAAAAATCGAGAAATGCCGCCGTTCCGCCGGGGCGGAGTACGCGTGCGATTTCATCGATAGTCTGGTTCAGGTCGGGGGCATTGCGCAGGGCATAGCCGCCGGTCACCAGATCCAAACTTCCGGACTCGAACGGCAGGTGCTGCATACTGCCCTCCAGAAAGCGGATGTTCCGGCTGCGGGTCAGTTGGGCGGCGCGGTCGAGCATCGAGGGCGTCAGATCGAAGCCGGTGATTTCGCCGTCGGGGTAGCGTTCGGCGAGCAGGCGGGTGATATCGCCGGTGCCGCAGGCGAGGTCAATACACGCCGGCCGTTCCGCAGCCGGAAGACCGGCGACCAGAGCGCGTTTCCACGCGGTATCGCGGCCGAACGAAAGCGCCTTGGTGATGAAGTCGTATTTCGGTGCCACTTCGGCGAAGAGGGACCGGTTGAAGGTGAGTTTGGATTCGGGGGTCTGGATATAATCCATCGGTTTGAGGTGGAAACGGGCGTTCATGATGCGGCTCCTTTTGATTGAGGGTTTCCGGGCAGGGTGAGCATGGCGAAATGGGGGGCGAGTCTGGTGCGGACGGCGGGGTGGAACAGAATGCGACGGGCCATCCATTTCCGCAGGCCGGAATAGAGGCTTCCGGTGCGCGTGCCCATCCACATGCCGCGGGCGGCGCGGCCGGCCGCACAGCGGAACGCATGCCGGCGGACCCGGTTATAGGCGGCGAACAGTTTGTGGGCTTTATCCGGCGAACGGAGCGCTTCGGTGAGGGCCTCGGCGAGATAGTCGGCATCGGCGAATCCGGTATTCATGCCCTGCCCGCCGATAGGGCTCATGACATGGGCGGCATCGCCGCACAGCAGCACACGGCCCCGGGTATAGGTGCGCGCCAGCCGCCGCTGCGGCTGGAAGGCACTCTCGAACCGGAGATCGGCGGTGCGCAGATCGAATCCGGCTCTTTCGTGCACCAGCCGGCTGACGGCCGGGCCGATCGCATCCTGTTCCGGGCGGAGCTGCCCCGGGGTCTGGACGATCCACCGGCGCCGGCTGCCGGAAAGGGGAAACGATTCAACGGAACCGCCCGGCCCGAAATAGAGGTGCGCTTCGCGGCCGAGCGATGTTTGATCATCAAAATCCGCCATGAAAAAGCTGGAGCGGTATGCGCGGCCGGGAAAACCGATCCCGGCGAGGCGGCGGACCTGGCTGCGGTGGCCGTCGCAGCCGGCGAGGTAGGATGCCGTGATTTCGGAGGTGGAGGAGGTTTCAACATCCTTGAGCCGGACCCGGATGCCGCCGCCGGTTTCTGAAAATGCGGCCAGCTCCATGCCGTCCTGCAGATGAACCGATGGATAGTGCGTCAGGTTTTGTTTCAGGAGCGCGATGGTCTCGCACTGCGGCAGAGAAAGAATATAGCGGTGGTCGGCGGCGATGCCGGAAAAATCGACCGCGCCGAGAAAATCACCGTGCTCAAAGACCCGGGCTTTGGTGATGGGAATGCCGTTCTGCTCGAAGAGGGTGTCGAGCTGCAGCGCGCTGAGAATATTGAGCGAGGGCGGGGTGATGCCGATGGCCATGGAGCCTACCGGCGGCTTGACGCGGCGTTCGGCCACCAGGACGTTGAGTCCCTGCTGACCGAGCAGGTTGGCGAGCAGCAGGCCGACCGGGCCTGCGCCGATGATCACCGCATCGAAATCGTTGGGGCGGGTGTCTTTTGCGTCGGGGCTGTTTTTTCCAAGCTTTGGAAACCAGAACGGGACCTCGTGTTGGTAGTTGCGGAAAGCCTCGCCGAAATAGCGGAGGAAGCGCTTTTCCTTAATCACCGCGCCGACCACGCAGTAGCCGGTCCAGGTGACCGCCAAGACCAGCTGATCCGGTGTCCAGACGGCGGCGAGCCAGAGCAGCAGCGCAAAGGAGATGTAGATCGGCTGGCGGACATAGCGGTAGAGGCCCTGCGTTGCGAAGGGTTTGTATGTGGCTTTGCGGTTCAGGAAGACGGAACTCCAGCCGACGTATCCGGTCTGCACGCCGAGCTGGGCGTCCCACATCGATTTGCCGAGCAACAGCCACGCCGCGGCGGCGGCTGTGCCGATGCTGATTTTCCAGGCATCGGAAGTTTCCCACCATACGACGCCGGAGGGCGACCACAGCCAGAATACGCACAGCAGCTGAAACGAGGAGATTGTGGCAAAGACGGTCCAGGAGAGTTTCGGGCCGATGCCCAGCGGGACGAGGCGGCTCATAAAGCGTCGGCCTTTCGGTGAGAGCAGCCAGGTGTGGGCGAATGGAAACGAGGCGATCAGCAGGACGTTGGCGGGCAGCGCGGCCCAGCCGTGGAACGGGCCGCGGCCGATGCGCATCCCGAAAAAGAGCGCCAGTGCCATGCTGGCCACGGCGGCCGCAAAGGATAGATGGCAGACGAGGCCGTACATCAGTGCGACGAGCCGCTGTGACGGCCGGTAGGTATGGGCATCATTCATCATGGGAGGGTCTCCGGGTCAGAATCAGGTAGGCGGGCAGCACCAGCAGGTCGCAGAACAGCGCAGAAATCATCATGCTGCCGGTGAGCAGGGCAAAGGTGTTGGTGGGAATAAAACTGCCGAACGCGCCCATCCAGAACCCGCCGACCAGAACGATTGATGAGACGGTCAGGGCGCGGCCGATCCGCAGGGTGGTTGAGCGCACGGCCTCGCGAATCGGCAGGTGTTTGAAGGATTGGAAGTGGTGGAGGTAGTGAATGGTGTCGTCCACCGCCAGTCCGATCACCACCGCCGCGACCATGGTGGTGCCGGTGCTGAGGTCGATGCCGAACAGGCCCATCAGGCCGGCCCCCCAGATCACCGGCAGTATGTTGGGAATGAAGGCCGGAATCAGGACGCGCAGGGAGCGGAAGAGCAGGCAGGTCGAGCCCATGACCACGAACAGCGAGAGCGCAAAACTCTTCAGCAGCGTGGCAACGAGCTGATTGGAGTCGCGAACCATTTGGTAGTAGTCCCCGGTGGGCCGGACGATCCATCCCGCTCCGAGTGTTTCTTCAGACAGGCTCCGGATGCGCGCCACGATCGCTGAAGCGCGGGCCGATCCGATGTCGCCGAGGTGAACCTCGGCCTGCAGAGTTTTTCCGTCGTCGGTGATGAAGCGCCGCCGGAGCTCCGGGGGTACTGCGGGCGCATCGGGCGGGAAATCCGCAACCGAATCTGTACGGACCACATCCGGGATCCGGCTGATCTGATCGGTGAATGCTTTGAGCGGCTTTACATCGGAATGCGGATTGAACGGGCAGTCGTCTGCATGCTGAATCAGCAGGTTGAGCGAGCGCACGCTGCCGAGGGTGCGGTTGACCTCGTCATGGGCGATGTATACGGGATCGGATGTCTTGAAAAAGCGGATGAGGTCGGTGTTGTTTTCGACGGTGGTGCCGGCCCAGATGCTGAGCGCGGTAATCAGGGCCGCGAGCAGCAGAATGGTTTTGGGATACCGTGCCGGCCACGCGGCCAGAAGCAGCAGAAAGCGGCGCATCCCGGTCGGGTTGTCGGCCGCGGGGCGTGGGGGCGTCCAGCTCAGTGCGGTTGGCAGCAGGGTAAAGCCGAAGACGACCGAGAGCAGAACGCCGATTGCGGCAAACAGACCGAAGAGCTGTACCGCCGGGACGGGGCTGAAGCAGAGCGAGAGCAGACCGACCGCGGTCATGGCGGCGGTGAAGACGCAGGGCTTCCATACATTCTTCACCGCATTCTGCACGGCGTCATCGCCGCGGAGGCCGGCGTTGACGGCATGGTTCCAGGCATCCAGCAGATGGACGGCCACGGAAACGGACAGCACAATCACCACCGGCGGCAGCAGGGAGGTGATGCTGTTGAGCTCCAGTCCGCAGGCGGCATAAAAGCCGAGGGTGGTGATCAGGCTCATGCCGACCACGAGCATCGGCAGCACGACGCCGGCCGCCCGGCGGAACAGCAGGGCCAGCATAAGCATCATGACGATGATCGACAGAGGAATGATGGTGGATTGATCCTTCGCAATATACCGGGCCACCCGTTCTTTGAGGAGGGGCAGTCCAACGATCCGGACGGTTCCATCAATCTGTGCAGGCGCTTCGGTGCGCAGCGTCTTCATCAGCGCGGTCCGGCCGGTTCTGCTCTGATCGGAACGGAGCGTAATCAGCAGACCGGCGGTCCGCCCGTCTTTCGAGAGGAAACCGGAGGCCTGCTCGGCCGCGGGCGGGAAGTAGACCGACTGAACGCCGTCCAGACTGCGGAGCCATTCAACGGCATGCGGCAGTTCTTCGAGCACATGTTCCCGCGTGACGGAAAGCATCAGTTCGTATTCCGAATCGAAGGCCCGGCGGAAGGCCACATAGGCCGGGTCCTGCCGGGCTTCGGCGGACTGCATGGATTCGTTGTCCTGCTCGATGGTCAGGCCGGAAGCGAACCGGGCGGAGAACCCCGCAATCAGAACGGGGAACAGCACGGATAAAATTTTAAGGATCTTATGCAACGGTTTCGGTGAAGCGGCGCATGCGGGGGCGGGATGCGGCGGCGGGTTGAAGTTCAAACAGGCCGGTTTCAATGGTCAGGCCGGGGCCGAAGGCCATGGCGCAGACCGGTTCGGACTCGTCGAGGCCGGCGCGCTGCAGCAGGCGCTGAAGTACAAACAGCACAGTGACGCTGCTCATGTTGCCGCACTCCTGCAGGACCTGCCGGGAATCGGCGACCATTTCCGGCGACAGCTCGAGTCCCTCTTCGATCTTATCCACAATGGAGCGGCCGCCGGGGTGCACGGCCCAGGTTCCGATCTGCTCCCGGGTCCAGGGTGATTTTTCCAGCACCCCGTCCATGATCGCATGGATGTTCTGGGCGATGATATTCGGCACATAGGAGGAAAGGCGGATATCGAACCCGCGGTCGCCGACTTCCCACGCCATATCCACGGCGCCTTCGGGCGCGAGGGCGGAGGTGAAGGAATCGATGGCCAGCGCGGCCCGGTCCGGCGCCGGGGTGCGGGCGCTGATCAGCATGCCGGCGGCGCCATCGGCAAACAGCGAGTTGGCCAGCAGACTGTCGGCCTCTTCGTTCAGCTGCATGTGCAGGGAGCAGAGTTCAATGCAGACCACGAGGACGACGGCGTCGGGCCGTGCGCGGCAGAACTGATCGGCCATGCGCATGGCCGGAAAGGCGGCGTAGCAGCCCATGAAGCCGAGGTTATACCGTTCGGTCGAGGCGGGCAGGTCCAACCCGAGAATGAGGTCGAGGTCGGGGCCGGGGTTATAGAAGCCGGTGCAGGAGACCGTGATGACATGGGTGATGTCGGCGGCGGAAAAGCCGCTGGAGTGATCGATGGCTTTGCGTCCGGCCTCCACGACGAGTTCGCGGGCGCATTCGGCAAAGTAGCGGTTGCGGTCCCGGGTTGAAGGCTCGATGATCCGGCCGTTTTCATCTTCGCGGAAGAGGACGGGTTCCGCGCCGGGGCCGAAGTCGGGCAGCACGCTGTAGCGGGTGTTGATGCCGGAGTGGTCGTAGATGCCCTTGATCAGGCGGCGGTTGCGCTTGCCGGGCATCCAGTCGATCATGCGGTCGCGGGCGTAGTCCTGGCGGTAGGAATAGCGGGGGAGGACGGGCTCGATATGGTGGATATAGGTTTTCATTGGCAGTTTCCTTCAATTTCACACGTTACGTTTACGGTATCGCCCACACGGATCATCCCGAGGACCGAGGGCGGTTTGAGGCCGAAGGCCGCCAGCGAGACGGGAAAGGTGAGATCCACACGGATTGTATTTCCTTCCCGCTGCCAGTTGGAAAGGGTGGCTTCGACGTACTGTTCGGTATCCCTGATTTTCAGTTTCAGCCGGGCGTGGCCGCTGCCGGAGACGGGGATTACGGTTTCCGGCAGGGAGCCGGAAATCAGCTGGAAATGTTCCCGGTCGAGCATGGTGAACATCTTTCGGTCGCGCTTTTTGTTGGCGGTGTCCATGGTGCTGACGTTCAGATCGGCGGTTGCGGATAGGCGGATCTGTCCGATCTCGGGGATTTCTGTGAAGGTGAGTGCAAAGGGCTGTGAGGTTGCGGTGCCCTCGAAATCGTGGAGGGTTGAGGTGCCTTTGAAGGTGACGAATGCGGTGGTTTCAGCGGCGGTGTCGGCGCGGGGGCTCAGCGCCAGCAGAAAGGACAGGTAAAGCGGATATACTATTCGGGGCATGATTCGGGTCTCCTTGGGGTGTGAGGCCAACATCCACCTGCTCACCGGGTTTTTCAAAAGAACAAATCTGAAGATCCCGTAAGGTTTGTAAGGTTGAACCCCGGGAGTCTGTGGTGATAGGTTCCAACCCTTGGAAAAATCAAAGGCAGGGTTATGAATCAGAACAGCCGGATCGTGCTTGTTGAAGACGATGAAAAGCTTGCGGCGAGTCTTTCGAGAGGACTTGAGGAGGCGGGGTATTTCTGCGCGGTCGCCGGTCGGGTCAAAGAGGCCGAAGCCCTGCTGTGTGAGGAGCTTCCGGCTCTGGTGCTGCTGGATATGGGGCTGCCGGACGGTGACGGTTCGGACCTGCTTCGTTTTATCCGGACGATTGATACCGAGCTTCCGGTGATCATCACCACCGCCCGGTCGGGGGTGACCGACCGGGTCGGGGGGCTCGAAGGCGGGGCCGACGATTATCTGGTGAAGCCGTATGCGTTTGAAGAACTGCTGGCCCGCATTCGTATTCAGCTTCGGCATTCGGACCGGGTCCGGCTTCAGCGGTCGGTCGGGGACCTTACCCTCGATCTGCCGAGCCGCCGGGCAGAGCGGGCGGGGCGCCTGCTGGATCTGACGCCGCGGGAGTTTGATCTGCTGGCCTATCTTGTGTCGCTGCGGGGCGAAGTGGCCACGCGTCAGATGCTGCAGGAAAATGTATGGAAGGTCCATTCGGCGATGGCTTCGATGGCGAACGTCATTGATGTGCATATTTCCCGTTTGAGGCAGAAGCTGGAAGAGCCCGGAGAGCCGCCTTTGCTCCATACGGTGCGCGGGGTCGGATTTATTCTGAAAGAGGATGTATGAAAAACCGCACGATTCGCTTCCGTTTTTTTATGTGGCTGGCGCTGCATACGCTGATCATTTTCATCCTGATTGCGCTGGCGCTGTTTTTCTTCGATCTCATTGAGTTTCTGCAGCATCCGGCGCTGCTGGAAGAGGAGCTGGAAGAACTGATGGTTCTGGGGATTGTGATGGCGGTTCTTTTTCCGACGGGGCTTGCGGGGGCGTGGCTGGTGGCCAAGCTGCTGCTGCGGCCTTGGAATGCTATGGTGGTTCAGGCGGAAAGAATCAGTGCCGGATGTCTGGCCAGCCGCATTGAGGTTGAGAATCCCCATGACGAGGTCGGGCGGCTGGCAGCCACGCTGAATCAGACGTTCGATAACTATCAGAAGCTGCTGGACCGGCTGCATCGGTTCAGCTATGACGCCTCGCATCAGCTCCGCAACCCGCTGGCTGCAATTCGAACCCACAGTGAGGTGTGCCTGAAATATCCGCGTACGGAGGAAGAATACCGGGGGGTGATCGGCTCCATTCTGGAGGATACCGACCGGCTGAGCCGGACGGTGGATCAGCTGCTGCTGCTGGCGCGAGCCGCCGGCGGGGCGCTGCGGGAAGGGCTGACGGAAGTTGATCTGCGGAAACTGGCCGAAGACGTGGTGCGCGAAGGGCAGGCGATCGGGGAAACGCGGAATATCGCGGTTGAACTGAAGGCCGGATCCACGCCGTTCCTGCAGGTCGGGGTTCCGGACCTTCTGCGCGAAGCGTTGGCCAATCTGCTGGATAACGCCCTGAAATTTTCTCCGGACGGGGGGCGTATCGAGATCGGGTTATCCAAAACGACGGACGGATTTTCGCGGATTACGGTCACGGATTCCGGGCCGGGGCTGTCGCCGGAGCGCAGGCTTTCTGTTTTTCGCCCGTTCGAGCGGACGTCCGGTTCCGGCAAAGAGAGCGTGGGGCTCGGCCTGGCGCTGGTGGCGGATATCTGCGATGCCCACGCCGGGCGGTTCGGTGTGGATGAGGCGCCGGGCGGGGGATGCTGTTTCTGGATTGAACTTTCGGCTGAGCTGCAGGGGATGATGTCCACCTGCAGAACCGCCTTGAACTAAATCCCGAGTCCGTGGCCGTGAATTTCGCGCGTGCGGATCATAACACCGGCTTCGGAACGGGTGACGAGACTCTTCGGCGGGGTGCTTTCCATGAGGAAGACGTTGCCGGCGACGGTGGTTCCTGCGCCGATGACCGTGTCACCGCCGAGAATGGTGCTGTTGGCGTAGACAATGACGTTGTCTTCCACGGTCGGGTGGCGCTGGATGTGTTTGATGGGCCGGCCGTGTTCGTCGAGCGGGAAACTTTTCGCACCGAGAGTGACGCCTTGGTAGAGCTTGACGTTGTCGCCGATGTGGCAGGTTTCGCCGATAACGACGCCGGTGCCGTGATCGATGAAGAACCCTTTTCCAATGGTGGCGCCGGGATGGATGTCGATACCGGTGAGGGAATGGGTATATTCGCTCATAATCCGGGGGATAATCGGAACGTCGAGGTTGTAGAGTTCGTGGGCGATGCGGTGAGAGGTAATGGCCACGAGACCGGGATAGGCCAGTTTGACTTCGGCGTAACTCAGCGCGGCGGGGTCGCCGTTATAGGCGGCCTTGACATCTTCCACCAGCATTTCCCGGATATAGGGAATTTTGGAGAGAAACTCGTTTACGATGGAATTGGCGGTGATATAGAGGTTTTCTTCGGGGGTTTTGTGGTCGTGAAGGTAGGCTGCGCCGATCCAGCGGAACGGCAGGGCTTTCTCAATTTCTTCCTGCAGAAGTTCCGTCGTGTTTTTCAGCTGTTTAATAAAAAAATCTTTGAAGTTGGACGGTTCCGGAATGTGGCGGCCCGGAAAAAGGACGTCGGACAGCAGGCGCAGGGCCTCGATCACCTGATCAATTTCCGGATGTGCCCAGAGCGGCCGGTCAGGGCGGTCGGTATCTTGATGGACGTAAAGCGGTAGAAGCTGTTGTGCCGTTTTTTCAATTTGCTGAATCGTGTTCATAAAACCATCCTCGTTGAATGGATCAAACGCTAACGCGCACAACCGCGGCGGTAAAACAGATTTTGACGAATTAGTTGTTAAAGTTAGTGAGGGATTTTTTGAAAGGCGGAGTTCCTGGGGAGTATCCGCAGCAAAAATAAGGGATCATTACGGTCGAAGTGTTCCGGCCCTTTGTTTTTGGGAGAGCTGCGTGTCAAATTTGGCTTTCATCATTCCGGGAAGTCATTAATGATCCCGCGTCAACCATTTTTGAGGAATGCCACATGAAATATATCAGTACACGCGGGCAGATGGAGCCCATTGAATTTCAGGATGCTGTCATGACCGGACTGGCCCCCGACGGCGGGCTGCTGCTGCCGCAGGAACTTCCGGACGTTGGAAATAAACTGGAAGCCTGGTCGAAGCTCTCCTATACCGAGCTGGCTTTTGAGGTGATCCGCCTGTTTGCGACGGATATTCCGGATGCGGATTTGAAACAGCTGATCGACGATTCCTATGCCACGTTTGAGCACCCGGAGGTCTGTCCGTCGGTTGACGTGGGCGATTTTCAAATCCTCGAGCTTTTTCATGGACCGACGCTGGCCTTTAAAGATGTGGCATTGCAATTTCTGGGCAATCTTTTTGCCTACATATTGGAAAAACGCGGCGGGAAACTGAATATCCTGGGCGCAACCTCCGGCGATACGGGCAGCGCGGCGATTCACGGGGTGCGCGGCAAGCCGAACATCAATATTTTCATTATGCATCCGGAAGGGCGGACGAGTCCGCTGCAGGAAAAGCAGATGACGAGTGTGCTGGACGCCAATGTGTTCAATCTGGCGGTCGACGGATCGTTCGATGACTGCCAGAACATCATGAAAACGACATTCGGCGATGTGCCGTTCAAAACAGAGCATTCGCTCGGTTCGGTCAATTCTGTCAACTGGGCGCGCGTACTGGCGCAGACGGTTTATTATTTCTATGCCGCCTTCCGGACCCTGGAAAAAACCGGCGCGTCTACGGTGCAGTTTTCGGTGCCGACCGGCAATTTCGGCGATATTCTGGCAGGGTACCTCGCTCAGCAGATGGGTCTGCCGGTCAGCAAACTGATTCTGGCCACCAACGAAAACGATATTCTGACCCGTTTCTTTAATACGGGTGAATACAGCAAGGCGCAGGCGGTTCCGACCATCAGCCCGTCGATGGATATTCAGGTGGCGTCCAACTTTGAACGCTACCTTTATTTCAAGGTGGGCAAAGACGCGGCGAAACTCGTCGACCTGATGAATGACTTTAAGGACAAGGGCGTACTGAAGGTGGCTCTGAATGAAACGGGTGTGGTCGACGATCTTTTTGCTGCGGGCCGCGGCGATACGGCATCCACGCTTGAAACCATTAAGCGCTATAAAGAGCAATACGGGTATGTACTCGATCCGCATACAGCAGTCGGTGTTTATGTCGCTGAAAAGTTCCGGTCTCCGGAAAGTCCGACGATCTGTCTTGCGACGGCGCATCCGGCTAAATTTACACAGGCGATTATCGATGCCATCGGCGAGGCGGTGCATCATCCGACGCTCGACGCGCTCGAGCATGCTGAAACCCGCTGCGAAACCATTGCCAACGACGTCGATCTGGTGAAACAGTATCTCGTCGAACATATTTAACGTGTGTTACACCTGTTGAATGAAACTTCCGATTTCACTTTTTCTGGCCGTTAAATACCTGAAGCCGAAGCGGTCGATGGTGTCGTTTATCACGATTCTGACGATGTGCGGCATTATGCTGGGCGTTGCAATTCTTATTGTGGTGCTTTCGGTGATGACCGGTTTTGATGATGTGCACAAAGAGCATATGATCAAGCTGGACTCGCATATCCAGGTTTCGACCCGCGGAAATTCCACGTTCTATGCGCAGCCGGTTCTGGAGGTCCTGAGTGAAATGCCGGAGATCAAAGCGGCAGCCCCGGCGGTTGAAGGTTTTGTGATGATGACGCGCTACGGTCAGGCGATTACGGCCGTGCTGCGAGGCGTTGAGCCGGAACTGGAAAAAGAGATTTCCGATATTGAATCGTATCTGGTTGAAGGCGAACTCCCGCTGGAGGAGGAAACCGTGGTGGTCGGCAGTCGGCTGGCGATGCAGCTTGGCGTGGGGATCGGCGATACGATCACCGTTTATTCGCCGGAATGTTTTGTAAGCGAAGATGAACTGCGGCTTCCGGCAGAGCTGACTGTGGTCGGTATTTTTTCGGTGGATATGTATGAGATTGATTCCCAGTTCATGATCTCTTCACTACCTACCGCACGCGATGTGTTTGCCCTCGAAGAGGGCGTGGAGACATTGCGGCTGATTACAGAAGATCCGTTTACGGTCGATGAAACCGGCCGTAAAATCCGTGAAAAACTCGGTGAGGCCATGTTGGCCGACGACAGTCTCAACTGGTTCCGTTTTCTGACCACCCGGTCGTGGGTGGAAATTCATCAGAATATGCTCAGTACGCTGGCGGTGGAAAAAAATATGATGTTTCTGCTGTTGATTGCGATTTCCGTTGTGGCGGCCTTCTGTGTTTCGATCAATCTGATCAATATGGGCATTCAGAAAACGCATGAAATCGGCCTGTTGAAGGCGGTGGGTTTTTCTTCCGGAAAAATTGTCGGTATTTTTCTGTTTCTCGGGATTGTACAGGGGGTGCTGGGCTGCGTGCTGGGTTCTGCATTGGGCATCTGGTTTTCCGGGAATCTGGATGCGATTCTCGAATTTCTCCGTCGGTTCAATCCGAACCTGATGTCGGCAGAGTTTTATCAGTTCAGCCAGATGCCTTCACGCACGACGTCGGAAGATGTGGTTCTCGTCTGCATCATTGTCATGGTGTTCAGCATTCTGGCGGGTGTACTTCCTGCCATTCGGGCAGCGCTGATGCAGCCGGTTGATGCGTTGAGGTATGAATGAGGCGGTTGCTGGTCAGTCTGGCTTGTGTTTTGTCGGTCAGCACCTTTGCGCAGATCGACGGCGACCCGCTCTATGCCCGCGTTGCAGAGAGTAATGAAACGTTTTATGCCTGGCGTCCGTTCTATTCTCACTCCACGGAACCGGAGCGCTGGCGTAAGGATTATTTCTGGCCGCTTTACACCCGTAAAGGGTTCAAGGATGAAACGTACAGCCGTTTTCTGTTTTTCGGACATTCCGCCGATTTTGAGCGGGATACGGAGCGGCACCGAAACTGGATTTTTCCAATCTGGTTCAGCGGTACCAGTAAAGAAGGGGAAAATTATTGGGCGCTTTTTCCAATCTATGGAAATCTCTATGAATTTATGGCGCGCGATGAAGCTTCGTTTGTGCTTTTTCCCGCCTGGTACACCAGCCGGATCAACGACGTGGAATCGTGGACGGTGCTCTGGCCGCTGATTTCGTCGGCACAAGGTGAAAAAGTCGACCGCTTCCGGGTGCTTCCGTTTTACGGACATAACCGGCTTAAAGGTGAATTTGAAAAGACCTATTATCTGTGGCCGCTTTACAGTCAGGTCAGGTATACCAACGAGCGCAATCCCGGCGGCGGGTTTATTCTGGTGCCGTTTTATGGACGGATCAAAACTGAGCGGGCGGATAATTATTGGGTGCTTCCTCCGTTTTTCCGTTATACGGGCAGTGACAAGCAGTGGATTCTGCATGCGCCATGGCCGTTTGTTCAGCTCGCCGGCGGGGAAATGAATAAGCGCATTTTCTGGCCGTTCTACGGGAAAAAATCGCTCGGCACGACGCAGCGCCAGTACTGGCTCTGGCCGCTGTTCTGGAACAATAAGACCACCTATGCCGCGCATGAGCAGCGACGCCGGAAAATCATTCCGTTTTTTTATTCTCAGGCCGATGTCATGACCGAAGCTTCCGGGTCGTATGCGGAAGGTGAGGCATTTACCGGTTATTGGAAACTGTGGCCGCTGATGAGCTGGGACCGGATCGGTGAGCGGTCGCGTTTCCGGACACTGGAACTTTGGCCTTTTCGGAATACACCGGGTATTGAACGGAACTGGGCACCGTGGTGGACGCTGTACCGGCGGGTCGATGATCAGGGCGAGATCGGGCATCATGTTCTGTGGGGATTATACCGGCAGGTGCGTGATAAAGAGGAGGAGCAGTTTGAATGGAGCTTGCTCAAGGGATTGGCGGGCTATAAAAAGGAGCAGGATGATCGCCGGTACCGAATTCTCTTCGTGTGGTTCGGCGGAAATAAGGAGTCGGAACCATAACACGTCTTCACATAGATTATATGCGCTATCCGGTGCATTCGGCCCAGCGGCTGGGGGCGAGGGTACTGCAGGTGCTGCACGATACCGGGCACGCCATGTTCATGCTGTTTGAGGCCATATGGTTTCTACGGTATGCATTCGGTAAACGCAGTCGGGCTGAAACCGTTTCGCAGCTGTATGTCACCGGGATTAAGAGCCTCGCGGTTATTTCCGTGGTGGCGCTCTTCACCGGGATGATTCTTGCCTTGCAGACCGGCCTTGAGCTTAAGCGCTGGGGGCAGGAGGAATTTATCGGGTCCGCAGTGGCTGTTTCCATTATTCGCGAAATGGGACCGTTCATGACGGCGCTGATCATTGCCGCCAGTGTCGGATCGGCCATTGCCGCGCAGCTTGGAACCATGACGGTTTCGGAAGAGATTGCCGCGCTTGAGGTGATGAGCATCAATCCCAACCGCTTTCTTGTGATGCCGCGGTTGTTTGCGCTGTGTGTCATGATGCCGGTGCTTGCGGTGTATACCAACATTCTCGGGATTGTCGGCGGAGCGATTGTCGGAGCAACGCAGCTGGGCGTTTCTGTAACGGCCTACATGGATAACGCCACGCAGTTTGCCACGAATAAAGATCTGTATGTCGGGCTTTTTAAAGCATTCGTTTTCGGAATCATCATTACCACCGTCTCCTGTCATCAGGGATTTATGACCACCGAAGGCGCGGTGGGGGTGGGGAAAGCCACGCGGCGCTCCGTCGTCATTTCCTTTCTGGTGATTCTGGTGGTGGGCTACATGATAACAAGGCTGTTTTACGTATGATCAGGTTTGATCAGGTTACAAAAAAACTGGGAAGCCGGAACGTACTCGACGGTGTCAGTTTCGAGGTCGGGGAAGGCGAGACTTTTGTGGTTGTGGGTCTTTCCGGAGCCGGGAAAAGCGTTACGCTCAAGCACATGATCCGTCTCATGCTTCCGGATTCCGGAACTGTATCGATTGACGGCGAAATCATTAACGATCTGAACCGGCGGAGCCTTCGGTCGGTTCGCGAAAAATTCGGGGTGTTGTTCCAGAGTGCGGCCCTGCTGCAGTGGATGAGTGTGCGTGACAATGTAGCCCTTCCGCTGCGTGAACATACAAAACTTGAAGACGCGGAGATTCTCCAACGGGTGGATGAAAAGCTGGAACTGCTCGGTCTCGGCGATGCCGGCGATAAGTTTCCGTCGGATATTTCCGGCGGGATGCAGAAACGCGCCGGTCTGGCGCGCGCCATTATCATGGATCCGAAGATTGTGCTTTATGATGAGCCGACGTCCGGGCTGGACCCGGTGACCTCCCGGCGAATCGATGATTTAATCGTGGATATGCGTAAAAAGCTCGGTATAACGAGTGTTGTTGTGACCCACGACCTGCACAGTGCGCTGGCCATCGGTTCGCGTATTATGATGCTGCATCAGGGCAGGATTGTGGAAAATGCTGCACCGGCTGATTTTATCCGGTCGAAAAATGAAACGGTGCAGAGCTTTCTTGAGTCGCAATACATTACGAAGAGAGGCCGGTGGGAAGAGTTTAGTCATGAATAAATTCAGCCGTGAAGTCAGCGTTGAGATCCTGGTGGGTCTTTTTATGTTTGTGGTGCTCATTGCCCTCAGCGTTTTTACCATTGTACTCAGCCGTGAAAAGCTGTGGAGCGAGAGTTATCAGTATGAATTCATTTTCACTGAAGTCGGCGGTCTGCGCGAGGGCGATGGGGTTTATCTGCGCGGCATGAATGTCGGCCGCGTGAAGCAGACCGCGCTTGAAGACAGCCGGGTGCATGTTTATGTCACGATGGATGTTCCGCTCCAGCTGCGTCATGGGTATAAGATTGAAATTGTCGATGCGTCGATGCTCGGCGGAAAATACCTGAAAATCTACGAGGGGCCTGAAGACGCACCGCTGCTGGGGGAAAATGTGACGATTCTCGGTTCCAAACCGGTTGATATGATTGCCGAACTTTCCGAAGCCGTCGATGGGCTGCAGCGCATGATTAAATCCGTGGAAAGCGGTCAGGGGACGCTGGGCCAGCTTTTGAACGACGATACCATGTATAATAACATGGCGGTGCTGGCAGAAGATCTGAAGGGGATTGTCGGCCGTGTTGCCGAAGGGCAGGGCACAGTGGGTAAGCTGCTCACCGACGAAGCCGTCTATAACGATGCTTCGGCAATGATGGCAAACCTGCGTATGGTTTCCGACCGGATTGCCAAGGGCGAGAGCACCATGGGTAAACTGCTTTCGGAAGATTCGGAGCTCTATGAGAACTTCGATGCCACCATGGCTGCGGCACGGGCGATTGCTGAGGGCATCAACCAGGGTGAAGGCACGCTTGGCCTGCTGGTGCGCGATGCCAAGCTGTACAATGAAACTACACTGTTGGTTGAAGATGTCCGCGCCGCCGTTGATGACCTGCGTGAAGCATCGCCGGTAACCTCGTTCGGCAGTGTGCTCTTTGGTGCGTTTTAGCAAATGGGATGAAGGCCTTTCCACAGTTTGGAAAAACGGTTCGCTGTTCCGGATGCGGAGAAATTGTTGAGCGCAGCGATCGGTGCGCAAACTGCGGTGTGCGTTTGAAGAAACCGTGGGCTTTCGTCACGCGCATGGGGATCTTCTGCGGCCTGATTATTCTCGCGGTTGTGATTTCGCGTGCAGTGAACCGCCGCGAACCCGGCACGGTGCATGTGGCCGATATTAAACCCTATATGAATTTCAAACGGGTGCGGATTGAAGGGGTACTGCTTGAACCCGCCCGGGAATTGAAAAGCGGTTCTGTTTTTCATCTGGTGCATGATGGAACCGGACAGCTCGCGGTGTTTGTTCCGGCGGTTTCGGTGGATATGCCGCTGCCCGGCGGCGCCCGTGTGGAAGCCGAGGGAAATCTTCGGGTTGGAGCGGGAAACCGCATCAGTCTCCAGGCAACGACCATCCGGATGACCGGTCAGACGGAATCGGCTGGTTCCGAGTCCCGGATTTCGCGGATTACACCCGACCGCGAAGGCGAGACGATGCTGGTGAACGGAGTCGTTTCCAGCGTCTGGAAGCCGCGGCCCGATTCAAAAGCGCCGTACAGAATTGTGCTCGAAGATCCCACCGGCCGGATCGATGTTATCCATTGGCTGGAAAACCCGCCGGAGGTTGAGGAGGGCGAGCCGCTTGAAGTCACCGGGATTGTTCAGATATATAACGGACGTCTGGAACTCAAGGTGATCCGCGAAGAGTGGATTCAGTGCCCCGGAACGGCTGAGGTGCCGCCGGAAGAGATTCAGATCGGCGACATCCATGCGCTGATGGAAGGCCGGGTGGTGATTGCGGAGGGGGTGCTGGGGGAACCGCGTTCGATTCCCGGCGGGGTGATTTATCCTATGTCCGATGATACCGGAACCATTCAGCTGCTCTTCTGGGACAGCCGGGTGTCCGGCGAGGAGCGCGATGCGGTGGATGAGGGACGTCGTTTACGGGTGGAGGCCCCGGTTGTTCTTTATAAAGGTACGCTGGAACTGGTGCCCCGGGATGTCGGAGGGTTCCGGGTGCTGGATTAAAGATATTTTTCCCGGATCCAGGCGAGAGCCTCTTCCCGGTTTCGGACCTGATCTTCCATCTGTGCATTGTACACGGCCTTCAGAATGCGCCCGACTGTTCTGCCTTCAGCAATACCCAGGTTCATTACATCCCGACCATTGATCAGCGGTTTCGGAAGAATCGGTTCATTCGCCATTTTTTCCTGATATGCGCGCACAAAATCATAGTTTTCGAGCATGCAGTGCGAGCCCAGACAGTCGAGTCGATGCAGGGCCATTTCGAGTTCAAAGGGGTCGGCACCGATCATTTTGCGCAGAGTGGAGGCTTTCATATTCCGGACATCCATAAACCGCATATGTCCGGCGACGGCGGTGATGATGCGCTTTTTTTCAACATTCGGAAACTTCAGCCGGATCAGAATATCTTCGGCCATGCGGGCGCCGACGGCCGCGTGTCCATCGAACCGGATGCGGCTTTTTCCGTCGGTTCCCGGGCCGATTGACGCTGTGGGCGGTTTGCCGACATCGTGCAGTAAGACGGAGTAGGCGAGTTCGCGCCGGGTGAATGCCTCGGTTTGCGGAATTTCATTCATGGCATCAAGCATCAGGCAGGTATGTTCAAAGACATCGCCTTCCGGATGAAACTGCGGCGGTTGTTCCTGACCGTCCATTGGAACCAGTTCGGGCAGGATCTGCTGCATCAGCCCGAGTTTATGCAGGTGTTTGAGTGCGCGGCCGGCTTTGTTGCTTTCGGTCAGCGTGCGGGTCAGTTCCAGTTCGATGCGTTCCGCACTGATATTCCGGATAAGCGGGGCCATGGCCTGGATGGCTTTTTCCGTTTCCGATTCAATTTCAAAATCCAGCGTATGTGCAAAACGCACCGCCCGCAGCATCCGCAGGTGGTCTTCGCGGAAGCGTTCTTCGGGATTTCCGATGGCAACGATTAGACGGCGCTTCAGGTCGCGGCGTCCATGGACATAATCGTGCAGTTCGTCGTGAACCGGATCGTAAAACATGCCGTTGATTGTGAAGTCGCGGCGGAGGGCATCCTCTTTGGCTGCGGAGAAGGTAATGGTTTCCGGGTGACGTCCGTCCAGCGTGCCGATCTCTTCGCGGAAGGTGGCCACCTCGATGGTCTGATGATCCCGGATGACTGCAATCACACCGAAGGCTTTGCCGATCGGTACGGTTTTCGGAAAAATGCGTTCCACTTCCTCAGGAAAGGCATCGGTCGCCACATCATAATCTTTTGGGGTTCGACCAAGGAGTTCGTCCCGGACACAGCCGCCGGCAAAAAGTGCAATATGTCCCCGGTCCCGAAGCGTCTGCACCACATCGGCAGCAACGGCTCTCTGTGCGACTGATTTATTCATATAATCTTTCACCCGTAAAAGAATGAACTATAGTTTGGGTGCTGTGTCGAAGGAACCAATAAAAAATAGGAACTTATCACATGAAGAAAATCTGGTTCGCATTCTTGTTTACTCTACAGCTGCTGCATTCATCTTTCGGTCAGTTCGGGGATCCTTTTGAGGTTACCGTTACTCCGGACTCCGACCGTGTTCGCATCGACGTCAATGTGCCGGAAGCGCATTATCTGTATGCCGGCAGTTTCAAGGTACTCGATGCACTTGGAAATGAGCAGACCGCCACAGTGCTTCCCGAAAGCAAAGAGATCACCGATCCGAATACCGGAAAACCGAAGCCGGTTTATGCTTCGTCATTTTCCGCCGAATACAACTGGGAACCTGCACCCGGCGGTGACACCGCGATTCACGTGAAATACTGGGGCTGTAACGACGAAGTCTGTTTCCTTCCGCAGACCAAGGTGGTTGAGCTGGAAGCGTCGGCGGCTTCCGCAACGTCCGCGATGGAAACCGCTCAGGCGGAATCGGGTTCCAGTGATTGGAAAACAGAAATTGAGCAGTTTGCTGTCGGCGGATCAGCAGTGGGATATATGCGCGCCGAAGAATTTACGGGGTTTCTGGATCGTGCCGAAAATGACGGTGCAGCAGGCGAAGTCAGCAGCTTTAAACTTTTTCTCACGGACCCCGTGGCTTTTGTTCGCGAGTCGGGGCTGTTGCTGACCCTCTTTTTTATTCTGTTCGGCGGGTTCTTGCTAAACCTGACGCCCTGCGTCCTTCCGATGGTTCCAATCAATCTGGCCATTATCGGTGCCGGCGCTCAGGCCGGGTCCAAAAAGCGCGGATTTGCGCTGGGTGGAGTTTACGGTCTGGGCATTGCGCTGGTTTACGGTTTGTTGGGTGTCGCAGTGGTGCTGACCGGATCCCAGTTCGGAACCATTCAGGCCAATCCCTGGTTTAATTTGGGAATCGCCCTGATTTTCGTCGTTCTCGCACTGGCGATGTTTGATATTTTTCATATCGATTTTTCCCGCTTCCAGTCAAAAATGGGCGGTGGAGAGCAGAAGCAGGGCAGTTTTCCAGTGGCCCTGACGATGGGGGCTGTGGCGGCACTTCTGGCGGGGGCCTGTGTTGCCCCGGTGGTGATTGCCGTGCTTCTGCTGGCTACAAATGTCTATGAAGCCAACGCTGCGGCCGGCCTGGCGCTGCCGTTTGTGCTGGGTATCGGTATGGCGCTGCCTTGGCCGTTTGCCGGTGCCGGCCTTGCTTTTCTTCCAAAGCCTGGAAAATGGATGGAATATGTGAAATACGGTTTCGGCGTGGGTATTATCTTCTTTGCCCTCTACTATGGAAATCTGAGTTTCCGTGCTTTTAAACCGGCCGACATCACCGACAAGGGTGAGATAGAAGGGCATATTGTTATTGATGGATCTTCAAACGCCGGGTTGGCTGAAGCGTTCGCGGAATCGCACGCCGCAGGAAAGCCGGTCTTTCTCGATTTCTGGGCGAGCTGGTGCAAGAACTGCAAAGCAATGGATAAAACCACGTTTAAGGATGAGATGGTTAAGGCCCGTCTCGAAGGTTATACCTTCATCAAATATGTTGCTGAAGATCCCACTAACGAAAAGACGCTGGCGGTGATGAACGAATTCGGTGTTCAAGGATTGCCCACCTTCGTGGTGCTTAAGCCCGAATAGGCCGATCTGAAGAGCTGGGTCAGTGTTTTTTAAGCGAGGCAGGCCGCCAGGCCTGCCTCGATCAGTTTTTAAAACATGTTTTTGCGCTTCAGTTCGTGGACGACCGCGTTGATGATGATTTTCATATTGTCCGGATCAGAGCGGTCATCAAAAATACTTTTTCGTCCGCTCCAGACCAGTTTTTTGGTTTTCACATCATAAACGTTGGTTTCGAGAACATACTCCATGTAGCTGCTCACCGAGGCGAAATTGGCCGACAGCGCGTACCCGTAATTGTAATAGCCCCAGTAATCGTTGGAGTAGGGATGGGCTTCATAGCCGATCGCTACGAGTTCATCGCGGCTCGTCCCGTCAAGAACACTCGTCACAATCAGGGTTTCCACAGCATTGGCTTTCAGAATACGCTCCAGATTGTCTTTATCGATTTTTCCGGTGACCTGCTCGCTGGCATGCAGCGATCCGGCGTCGACATAGGCGAGCAACTGGTTGACAAACAGAGCCTCATATTGCATGCAGCGTGATTCACTGTCTGCCGTAGCCAGCACCAGAGTTTTCCCGAGTTTATACTCCTTGAATGCAGGGTTCTGCCACGATTCCTGGCGCGGGGTCCGCATTTTACACGAAGAGAGCGCCAATATGGACGCTGCGGACAGGGCATAAGTGAAGGCTGTACGTTTCATTATTCTCCAAAGGGGATGTGGTCGATTTCCTGAAAAGTTTCGACCTCGTTCAGCCAGATCTGCTGAACAAAAGCGACGTGGTCCGGGTGGTTGTTATAGGCTTCGTATGCCGCCTGATCTTTAAACAGCATGGTCAGACCGTAGGTGAATTCATTTTTCGGGCTGGTTTCTTTCAGGACCTGGAACGTTCCAACCCCTGGAATGGCCGCCAGCTTTTGCGCCTCGGCCAGGAATGCGGCTTCTTCTGCTGACCCTGAAGGGTGTTTCAGTTTAAAGAATACGGAGTGGGTAATCATATCGGTTTCCTTCTTCGAATTCATGTTCGTTGTCGCGCAGCCGCCCAGCAAGGCTGCTGCTGCAAAGAGTGCCAGACTTTTTTTCATGCTGATCCTTTCTCTGTTGCCCGCTTTGGGGGCGGTTGTGATAAGCGATTCTTTCAGTGGTTCTCGGTCAACCCATTCGGCTGGATTTTCCTTACCGAAGGCCATCTTCCGATGAGCCGGTGCTCAGGTCAACATCAGGATAGATTTCGATTTGGACAGAGCTTCATGCATTTGGGTTATTCATCCGGTATGAGTTCCGCTTTAAAGCTGCCGACGGCGACTTTACTTTTCAGCAGTACCGGAATGTGACGGTGATCGGCGGTGCACCAGATCTCGATTTTTGCGTCTTTGCTTTTCTCGAAAACGCCGCCGACATCGGAAATATCCGGTTTCAGGCGGAAGCAGTCATACTTCCTGCCGTTCACTTTAATGGTTTTGCGTTCCTTCACTTCAATGCGTGCAATTTTGCAGCGCTTGCCATCCGTCATTGGCCCCTCAATGGTTTTGCCCACTTCAAGTTTCTGCTGCCGCACAAAATAAAAGGCCGAAAGCGGATCCAGCGTGTTTTCCAGAATCGGGGTTGTTTGCGATTTCTGTTTTCGGGCCTCAAAATAATGCGCCTCCAGATTTTCCCAGTCGAAGTCCACGGTGATGTCCCGTTTTGTTTTACCTTCACGCTGAATCTTTGAATACCCCATCGAACGGCCCACATCAAAGGTTGTGAGCGACGACAGGGTGTCGCGCACTTTGAAAATCGAATCCACCACCTTGCGGGTCTTTGCCTGCATCTGAAAACTCCGCAGTTTCACGCCGTCCAGCTCCTCATCCGGAAGCACCTCAAGGGTCGCATACCCCGCCACAATGAACTGCCAGCCCAGGCTGTACTTCAGCTTTTCGCCCGGTTCAAACGGAGGTTTAAGCGGGTTGGCTGATTCTCCGCCGTATGAAAATACAGGCAGGAAGGACAGAGAAAATAAACCGGACAGGAAAGATTTACGTTTCATCATGGCCTTTAATTACCCTTTTTCGGCAGAGTGAACAATCCCCGGAAGAGAGATTGTATCTTTGTTTGAAATTTTATCAATGCGCCCGGAGGAAAACTCTGTGGCAAGAAAGAGCACATCCTTTACGTGATACCATGTAGCAACGATGCCGTACATCCCGATAAATTAGTTGGAATATGAGCAGTCTTGTTTCCGGGCCCTTATGAGTTCTGCTTCAGGTAAAAGAAGATGCGCGTCACCAGTCCGTTATACGGGGCGGATCACACGAAACAATAGGATCAAAGCGCATGCGAATTTGGAGAATACCGGGACTCGGATAAAGTGAGGCTGCGGGAAATAATCAATTGCAATAAACCCATCGTCTACAGGATGGGCAACCGGAACGTTGAAGGAGTGAAAAAGAATAGATGAAGAAAATTGTGCTCAAATACAGCCTTGTTTTTTTTGCCGCCATGCACTTGGCCGCCGGGTGTTTCGGTGCGGAACGGCCGAATATCCTGATGATTGCCATTGATGACATTAACGACTGGATCGGACCGCTCGGCGGTCATCCGCAGGCCAAGACGCCGGAGCTGGATAGATTCTGTGCAGGCGGGGCAATGGTTTTCAAAAATGCCGTTTGCGCGGCTCCGATCTGCGGACCGTCCCGATCGGCTGTTTTGTCGGGTTTTCTCCCGAGTACAACCGGAGTTTACGGAAATGGTCATAATATGATTTTTTCCGAGATCGTGAAAACGCATGCCACGCTGCCTGAATATTTTACTCAGCATGGATATTATACGCTGTCGAACGGTAAGATTTTTCACAAGCATGGTATTGATGGCAAATATACGGATTTCGGTCATTGGGCGTGGGACGAGCATGCCCGTGCGCGTCGCGGTGTGAACAACCGTCCGGATAAAGCAAAGCTTACTGCGGCCGGCGCGGGCATCATCAACGGCATCTCAAAACCTGAATACAAGGGTAAAGCCAAACTGAGCTGGGGGCCGACCCAGTGCGGGTTCGAGGAGATGGTGGACTATAAAGTCGCCGCCTGGACCGAAGAGGTATTACAGCGTGATTTTGAAAAGCCGTTCTTCATTGCTTCCGGAATCATTAAGCCGCATTTGCCCTGGTATGTGCCGCAGCAGTTTTTTGACCTTTATGATCTCGAATCCATTCAGCCGCCGGAGGTGAAGGAGGATGATCTTGATGATATTCTAACTCCGAAGGGAAAAAAGGCCTTTAAACCGAGCGGAGAATACGAATGGATTAAAAAACACGGGCTGGAAAAAGACGCCACCCGTGCTTATCTTGCATCCATCAGTTTTGCGGATGCCTGTGTGGGTAAGATGCTCCGGGCCCTGGAAAACAGTCAATATGCAGATAATACCATTGTGGTTATCTGGGGAGACCACGGTTGGCACCTTGGCGAAAAACAGCGTTTCCTGAAGAATACGACCTGGAACGAGACGGCCAAAACTCCGTTTATCGTAAAAATTCCGGGCATGAAAAAGCCGCTGGTCTGCGATCGTACCGTAAGCCTGATTGATATTTATCCAACGCTGGTCAGCCTCTGCGGACTTCCGGAAAAAGAGCTCGATGGATTGGACTTTTCTCCGTTGCTGAAAAATCCGGAGACGGCCTGGGACCGCCCCGGTATTACGGTGACGTCTGCCGGCACTTCTGTGATGGGAGAGCGTTGGCACTATGCCCTCCAGCTGGACGGCACGGAAGAGCTTTATGATCTTCAGAATGATCCCATGGAATGGACTAATTTAATCAACAGTCCGGAATATGCCGCCATCGCAGCCCGGATGAAAAAATGGGTTCCTGAAACTCGGGCTGCGGGTAAGTTTCCGAATCATAAAAAGCCGAAGAACTATGTGGATGCCGACGCAGCTCCCGGAATTAAAGCAACACGTGATCTGTCTCGGCTGAAGTAGGCTGCACATCAGCAGGATTCCAGCCCCTTTGCAGGCGGGTCCGACGCTGTAAATATTCCCGGTTCTGAAAATGCGGACGGAAATATTTACAGCGTGCGTATGAATGTCAGTTTTTGGCTTTGTTTATGGGATGGTTGTGAAGGGATACGGTTGAGCGGGGCATCTGCATATGGGCAGAACGGATCCGCAAATAAGGAGTGAAAAATGAATGGGTGGTCTTTATTCGTCGGATTTCTTTTCATGGTCGGTACGGTCTGTGCGGATCAGTTGCCTGATGGGCAGCAGGAAAAGCCGAATATTATTTTGATGATGTGTGATGATCTCGGCTGGGGTGATGTTGGTTTTAATGGAAATTCCATTATTCAAACACCGCAGCTGGACCATCTGGCAGAAAAGGGAGCTGTGCTGACGCATTTTTATTCGGTCGGTCCGGTCTGTTCTCCCACGCGTGCTTCATTTTTGACGGGGCGCCACTATTACCGCATGGGAGTCTGGACGGCGAATAAAGGCCATCTTCCAAAGGAAGAGTATACCCTTGCGCGTATGCTTAAAAAACAGGGATATGCTACCGGGCATTTTGGGAAATGGCATCTCGGGACGTTGAGCAGAACGGTGTCGGCCAAGGGGAAAGGGCGCCGGCCGGATGTAAATTTTGCGCCGCCGTGGCAACGCGATTATGATGAAAGCTTTGTCACCGAATCCGCCGTCTGTACGTGGGATCCGGGGCTGGGAAAGCGCGCGGTGAATAATCCTTACTATCATAATGGAAAGCCTGTGGATGAACCGCCGGTGGGCTGTGATTCGCGCGTGATCATGGATAAGGCGATTTCGTTTATCCGGGGCGCCGTAAACGCGGGAAAGCCGTTTGTGGCTGTGATCTGGTTTCATGCTCCGCATGAGGATATCAAGGCGGGACCGGAATACCTGAAAATGTATGAAGGTTATGGCGAGGCGGCGCATTATTATGGATGCATTACCGCAGTGGATGATCAGGTGGGGCGTTTGTGTTCCGAGTTGGAAGATCTCGGGATAACTGAAAATACCGCGCTTTTTTTCTGTAGCGATAACGGGCCGGAAGGCGGAGAGCCTGAAGACCGCTTAAAAACGCGGCGGGCAGGGAGTTCCGGTCCTTTCTCCGGTCGTAAACGCAGTATGTTTGATGGCGGGGTTCGCGTTCCGGGGATGGCGGTTTGGCCGGGGAGGATTGCGCCGGGGTCGCGTATTGATGTGCCGATGTCGGTACTCGATTATTTGCCGACTGTTTGCGAAATGACCGGTGCAGAGCTGCTGCCGAACCGGGAGCTGGACGGGCAGAATATTCTTCCGATTCTTCTCGGGGAACAGGCTGTGCATGAGAAGTCGATTCCGTTCCGTTTCAGGCAGTATGCGGGTTTGGTGGAAGGAACATTTAAACTGATTATCGAATCGCCGACCGATGCTTCCAGTGATCGTTTGTTTGATCTGTCGAACGATGTCGCGGAACAGAACAATGTTGTTTCGCGATATCCTGAAAAAGCGCAGCGGATGCGCCGGCAGATTCTGGAATTTATGGCCTCTGCTCAAAAGAGTCACCGCGGCGATGAATATGATGCGGGGGATTACAGCCCGGTCGACCCCTGGCAGGAGCTCGGTAAACCAGCGGATCAGGTGAAGCGGCGGATGAAATCCCGAAAAAGCGGGGAGGAATAAGGGGGAGCGGGAACGCTGAATCCGGAAGGCCGGCTTCGGGTATCCGGTGTGTTTACCGGGAATAACCGGGGATAAAATATAAGGGGGAGACGTTGCTTGCGGCACGGTTCCAACAAGGAGATAAAATGAAAAATGCGGTATTTATTGCTCTATCGATGATGGTTTCGGGTTTTGCCCAGGCGGAAAAACAATCCGGTGCGCATCCGTCAAAGCCCAATATTATTTATATTCTGGCCGATGATATGGGGCAGGGCGATGTCTCGGCGTATAATCCGGATTCAAAAATTTCAACGCCGAATATTGATCGCATGGCGAGCGAGGGCATGAAGTTTATGGATACCCACACCAGTTCAGGGGTATGCACGCCGACGCGCTACGGAATTCTGACGGGGCGGTATTCCTGGCGTACACCGACGCTGAAAAAGGGTGTGCTGGGTGGGTATAGCGCCCATCTGATTGAACCGACTCGTGAAACGGTGGCTTCGTTTTTGAAGAAACAGGGATATGCGACAGCCTGTTTCGGAAAGTGGCATCTGGGTATGGATTGGGCGCAGGCAGATGCTGCGAATAAAAGAGGTAAAGCTTCCTGGAAACAGGTTGATCCCGCGCAGCCGATCAAAAATGGTCCGAACAGCAACGGGTTTGACTATTATTTCGGTATCGCTGCTTCGTTGAATATGTCTCCGCATGCCTACATCGAAAATGATCGTATGCTGGGAACAGTGGAGGCGCTGGAGACGATGGCGGCTGTGGAGGCGCGGGGATTTACTCAGCCGTCCAAAACAGGCTATGCAGCAAAAGAGTATGTTCAGCAGGAGGTGCTCGCGAAACTCGCTGAAAAGAGCTGCGATTTTATCCGGAAAAATCAGGATAAGCCGTTCTTTATCTATCTTCCGTTGCCATCGCCGCACTCGCCGATTGTTCCGAGCGAACGGTTCAAAGGTAAAAGCGGTTTAAATCTGCATGGGGATTTCTGCATGGAAACAGACTGGGTGGTTGGTGAAGTGCTGAAGACGTTGGAGCAACTGGATATGGCGGATAACACGTTGGTGGTTTTCACGGCGGATAACGGAACATCGCCTAAAGCCGGAATTGTTGCCATGGCGGCCAAAGGACACCACTCCAGCTGGATTTACCGTGGAATGAAAGGAACCAACTGGGAAGGTGGGCATCGTGTTCCATTTGTGGTTCGGTGGCCGGAGCGGGTTCAGGCGGGAACGGTTTCTGACGCATTGACCTGTACAACTGATTTTCTTGCCACCGTGGCAGATATTACAGGCTGTAAACTGAACGATGACGCCGGCGAGGACAGTGTCAGTTTTCTTCCGGCGCTGAACGGACTTTCAATTCCCGGAAATAAAGAACGGCTCGTTATTCACCATTCAGATCAGGGAATTTTCGCTATCCGTAAAGGAAAGTGGAAAGTGATGTTTGATGATTTCGGCGGTTCGAACCGCGGTGATCCGCGGAAAAATGAACCGATCAGAAACGCGGCTCCGCTTCAATTGATCGACATGAGCATCGATGCGGAAGAAAACGTTAATCTGGCACAAAAATATCCGGAAGTTATCGAGTCGTTAAAACATGATCTTGCTTCGGTTATTATGAATGGACGAAGCACGCCAGGGCCGCGGTTGCCTTCAGATTACAATTCAAATAAAGCCTGGAAACAGCTCGATGTGGTGCACGATATTCTGAAGTAGGGCTGTTTGTATCCCTGCGGATTCGTGATTGGGTTTTCCCTTTTTAAGGTTGAGGGCACGTTTTGTTTAAACGTGCTTCGGCCGATAAGCGCTGTTTGATTCGGGCAAAAAAGCACCGAATATATGGGCAAAATACAGGGGCTTCGGGGGGCGGTTTGCGTGCTGTCCGCTTTGGGAATTATCGGGCGGGGTGCCTTGATCACGAACAGAATACGCTGGTTTACCGGGGGGTGTTCCGGGATACTCCCCGGAATTACTGGGAGAGGCAATGGGCGGTAAACTGAGTATTTTCTGCGTGATTTCGTCGCTGCTGTGGGGAGGCACGAACGTGCGGGCCTCGCATAATCCGTTGCCGGTCCGGCTGGACGGGGCCTTGGTGCGCTACAACGGGGCTTATTATGCGATGGATGGTTCCACGAACGGCGTGATGCTGGTGTCGGATAATCTGGTGGACTGGGAATCGGCCACCCGTGTGCTGCCGGATACCGTGGCGGGGCCCTATGAGCTGTTCCACCGAAACGGTTTATTTCATTTGTATGCACAGGGGCAGGGCTATGCCTGGGCGGAGCAGCCGCTTGAGCCGTTTTCCGCATTGCGGAAGACGGGACTTTCGGGCGATGAAATGCGTATGTATCAGGATCCGGGCGGTGTGCTGTTTTCGGTGAATCGTCGGTCCGGCAGTAAAAAAGAGGGCGAGGTGTGGCTGCAGCGGTATTCCAAATCGTGGCAGATTTACGGGAAACCCGATCAGCTGCTGGATGGCCGCCGCGGCATGTGGGATTCGCTCGACAGTGCGGATTTGGGCGAGCCGGAGATTTTTGCTTATCGGGGGAACTACTATCTGCTGTATGCGGCCAACAATCCGAGTCCGCGCACCGGCCTGAGGCAGGTGGGGGTGGCGATGAATGAAAATCCGCTGAAACTGGATAATACGGATAAACTGCCGGATCCGGTGTTGCGCCGGAACGCCGACCGGCTTTCGTATCGCTATGAAACCATTCTGCCGTCCGGCGAGTTTACGCCGTGGCGCGGTCGATATACGACCATTGAACCGGAGGGGGAATGGACGGCAACCGGGTATAAATATTCGAAGTGGCGAACCGGAGATGGCGGGTTCGGTTCGCCCGATGAGATTAACGGTGCGCAGTTGCATGCCTGTAGGACAACGTGGGATGAAGGACAATATCTCTGGGTGCGGCGGGAGTTTGATCTTCGGCGCGGTATTCCGGAAACGCCGGTGTTGAACATTCGTCACGAAGGCGCGGTGGAGGTGTTTATCAATGGAAAAAAAGTTCACGCATCGGCGGTGCCGGCCATCGCCTACAGTAATTTCGATATTTCAGAGGCTTGCAAGGGGGTGTTCTCTCGGGAGGAGAATGTCATTGCGGTCCGGGTACGGGTTTCCAGAAATGCGCGGGCACGTTTTATTGATTTCGGATTGCTTGATGCAAAGGATCTTCCCGTGGAGCCGACGGTATACGGGCTCAACGCCCCTCGTCTGATTGACGGGCCGAACGGTTTTGAAAAATGGATGCTGTATCAGGCCTGGTGGAACGGTGTTCCGGGAACGGGACTTGACCGGGTCTTTTTCTTTGACAAGGAATTGGTGGTTAACGGTCCTGCAACGGAGACCGCTCCGGGATATCATCCGCCGCCGGTAAAGCCGACGTTTGCGGATGATTTTCCTCCGGGAGAGCATGAGGAGTGGGGGGAACGCTGGATGCTTTCCGGTGGAAAATGGATGAGTACGGCCGGGGCCATGCGCCAAACAGAACCCACAGGAAAGGCAAAAGCCTATCTCAATCAGGAGCCCCGGATGAATTATCTTTTTGAAACCGGTATCCGGTTCCCGCCATCCGGAAAAGGCGACGTGGGCGTGGTGGCCTGGAGCGATGGAGAATCTGATTTGATTGTGAGCATCAACCCGGCCAAACGGACCTGGTCTTATCACATCGAACCGGGCCGGGTTACGCCGAAAAAGTTTCGGCTTCCCAAAACCTTCCAGCTGTTGGAAAAACCGCCGGGCATGAAAGAGACCGATGCTCCGTTGCATCGGCTCCGGGTGTCCAGGAACGGTACCCATTTCGATATTGAACTCAACGGGATTGATCTGCTGCCGGAGAAAGCACTGGTTACCCGGATTTCAGAGCCGGGCGTTCCCGGTGTTTATTGCGGGAATTCTGTGGCTGAATTTGATGGGCTTTTCTATACGGCCGGCTGGGATGAACACGATGCGTATATCACGGGCTGGGGCGGTGCGCTTGATGGAACGCAGGCGGGCGGCGAGTGGCGTATGGACCGGAAGCTCGGGTTGGAACAGCGTGCCCATTCGAAAACCGGCCGCGCGTTTAAGGGGGATCTGCTGGATCAGTATGAATTCACCGTTAATGTTCAGCTTGAGGAGATGGAGGAGGGCAAAGAGCGTACCTATGGCATTTTTCCGGTATTTGCGGACAGGAACAATTATCTCAAAGCCATGATTGATACGCGGGCGCGTGAGCTGGTGGTGAGCGGCAAGCTGGCCGGCCGTGACATTAAGCCGCTCCGAAAAGGTCTTAAAACAAAGGTGGTCCATCGGCATCTCTACGACAAAAGCACTGCGTATCGCAGTGTGACTTCGTGGGTTTATGGGTTGCGTTCCGAGTCGGTAATCAGTGCCATGGATATCCGCTGGCTGGAAGGGGAATTCGAACATCTGCGTCAGGAGTTTCTGATTCCCGCCGACACCATGGTTATCAAATATGCGCAGCTTGATCGCGGAGAGCAGCCCAACCTCTGGGACGATGGCCGGTTTGATGAGGCGGATGAACCTAAGCCGCGAAGTCAGCAATCCGGTATTTTTAATCCGATCCGGTTTCGTCCGGTCATTGGAAACTATGTCGGGTTCGGTTTTTATATCTCCGGTTCTGTTGTGATTGACAGCCGGACAGGGCGCTATATTCGCGGCTATACCCCCGGAGAAAGTTTAGGGATCAATGAGATGATAGGCAGTGGAGATTCACTGTCGGATACTATGTCGCGCCCGCAGGAGACCGTGATTACGCTGGATGTGGAATCAAGTTATTTTTTCCGGTGTGTCAAATTGAACGATCGCGTCATCATCGAGCTGAACGGGCGGCCCATGGTCGAGGTGGAAGGGCGCTGGCCCGCCGCACAGGTCGGGCTGGTGACGGAGGGACAACCCGCATTTTATAACGGAATGATGCTCTACCATATACCGGCGGAATAAATTCCTTCCTATTTTCCGGATACTTTGATTTATTTATATCTCAAACCTTTGAGGTGAAAGGGATTTATATGAATCAATTGTTTAATATTCAGGATAAAGTGATTGCTGTGACCGGCGCGGCCGGTGTGCTGGCCGGAGGAACTGCAACGTATCTTCAGGAGCAGGGTGCGTATGTGGTTTATCTGGATCTGTTTCAGGACAAAGTGGATGAAACAGTGGCAAAGGCGAAGAGTATTTCCGACAAGTGCTGCGGTTTTGCCTGCAATGTGCTCGATCAGGGTGCACTCGATTCGGTGTACGATCAGGTATTGAAAACCTGTGGGCGCATCGATGTGCTGATTAATGGTGCCGGCGGAAATATGCCCGGTGCAACTATCGGTCCGGATCAGGATGTCTTCGATCTGAAGATCGAAGATTATTCCAAGGTGCTCGATCTGAATCTCAAGGGATCGGTTATGCCGACCATGACCTTTGCCAAAGCCTTCAAGCAGCAGGGTTCCGGTTGTGTGGTCAATTTTTCTTCCATGTCTTCTCCGTTGGCGATTACCCGTGTTCTGGGCTATTCCAACGCCAAGGCGGCCATTGATAATTTCACTCGCTGGATGGCGGCCGAAATGGCTTTGAAATACGGGGATAAAATCCGGGTCAACGCCATTGCTCCGGGGTTCTTTATCGGCAATCAGAACCGGGCGCTGCTGATCAACGAAGACGGCTCTTATACCGAGCGTGGACAACAGGTTATTGACAATACGCCTTTCCGTCGTTTTGGTAATCAGGATGAAGTTTACGGAACAATCCATTATCTGATTTCCGATGCCGCCTCATTTGTCACCGGAACTGTGGTTCCGGTGGACGGCGGTTTCTCGACCTTCAGCGGAGTCTGATTGCTGTTAGCTGACTGAATGGGGATGCCGGTTTCCAATCATTGGAAACCGGCTTTTTTTATGTATTACAAACGGGGTGGCGCTTTGTAATGGAAAAGGTTAATTTGTAAGTCTATCTTTTATGTCATTACTAAGGAGGTTGATATGTTTACTCCCGCATTCTGGTGGGTGATTGTTGGAATCGGGCTGATGCTCTGTGAGTTCGTCATGCCGGGTCTGATTCTGTTCTTTTTCGGACTTGGGGCTTTGTTCACCGGATTAATTGCCTGGTTGCTGCCTGTTGGACTTCCGGCGCAGCTGCTTATTTTCACGATCGCATCGGTGCTCTCTCTTTTCGGTCTGCGCCGGCTGATCAAACCGGTTTTCACCGGTAATGCAACGGATGTGAATGCGGATACCTTTCACGAAGGGATGATCGGATGCGAGGCCGAGGTGACGGGGGAAATAACGCCGGAGTCGGCCGGGAAAGTCATGCTGAACGGAACGGCGTGGAAAGCGGAGTCCCAAGAGGTTCTCACGGTCGGGCAGCGTGTGGTGGTAAGCGGTCAGAAGAGTCTGACATTAATTGTTAAAAGCGTATAGGAGATAGAAGATGGAATGGTTGATTTTCACAGGGGCGGTATTGGTTTTTGTATTTATTGCGATTGCAAAAACCATGCAGATTGTGCCGCAGCGGCATGCTTATATCGTGGAGCGATTGGGGAAATATCGTAAGACGCTGGAAGCGGGGATGCATATTCTGATTCCGTTTATTGATCGTGTCGCCTATAAGCACACGCTGAAGGAACAGGCCGTGGATGTGCCGCCGCAGATGTGTATTACGAAAGATAATATTTCCGTTGAAGTCGACGGGATTCTTTATATGCAGGTGATTGATCCGAAAAATGCTTCGTACGGCATCGGCAATTACAGTTTCGCTTCAACGCAGCTGGCGCAGACCACCATGCGATCGGTGATCGGTAAGCTGGATCTCGATAAAACCTTTGAAGAGCGCGACTCCATTAACGGGGCAATTGTTGAAGCCGTGGACGCAGCTTCGGATCCGTGGGGAGTGAAGGTTACCCGTTACGAAGTCAAAAATATTACGCCGCCGCAGAGTATTAAAGAGGCAATGGAAAAACAGATGAAAGCTGAACGTGAAAAACGTGCGGTAATTGCTGAATCTGAAGGGGAACGACAGGCGGCGATCAATCAGGCCGATGGTGAAAAGCAGGCGGCGATTGCCCGGTCTGAAGGCGAAAAAATGAAACGTATTAACGAGGCCGACGGACGCGCCGCTGAAATCCGGGCGGTAGCCACGGCAACGGCGGAGGGAATCACTGAAATTGCGAAATCGATCAACGCCGAAGGCGGAACGGATGCGGTGAATCTGCGTATTGCGGAGCAGTATATTTCTGAGTTCGGCAACCTGGCGAAGGAAAATAACACGATGATCATTCCGTCGAACCTCTCCGATGTTGCGGGTATTGTGGCTACGGCGAAGGAAGTGATCGGTAACGTCGGGAAATAAACGCTGGCAGGTTTTCTGCTGCGTTTGTCGGCCGGTTTCCATGTATTGGAAACCGGCTTTTTCTTTTCCAATGGCTGGAAAATTCAGGCATAAAGCGGCGCATGAAAATCTGCATTTTATTTCCGGGGAAAATTAAGCCGAAAGCGCTGGTCGCGGCGCAGGATGAATATATTAAGCGCCTGAAACCGTTCGGGGTGGAGGTGGCGGTGTATAAAGATGAAAAGGTTTCATCGCGAACTCCGGAACAAATAAAAGAGGCGGAGGCGCAGCGGATCCGAAAGCTGCTGAAAGATGGTGATTATCTGGTGGCGTGTGATGAGCGGGGCCGGAACATTCAAACTCTGGAAATGGCGGATCTGCTTAAAGCCGGGAGGCAGGGAGCTTTTCCAATGGCTGGAAAGCGCCGCATGGTGGTGGTGATCGGCGGGGCGTTGGGCCTTGCGGAATCGGTGCGTAAAAAAGCGGATGCGGTATGGTCGCTGTCGTCGCTGGTCATGGCCGGGGGCGTTGCGCGGGTGGTTTTGCTTGAAGGAATATACCGTGCCTTTACGGTGGTGGAGAATCATCCGTACCACAATGAATGAAAAAGGGAGTAAACATGTTGTTTCGCAGGATATTAGGAGCTGGTTTTTCGCTTTTTCTGGTCGGCTCGGCGTTTGCTGTCGGGGATGAAAAAGAATGGGATAATTTTGTTCCGCCACCGGATAAAAAATATGACTGGGTGCAGCTGGATTCCGGCGAGTGGCTGAAGGGTGAAATTAAAGTACTCTACAATTACACGCTGGAATTTGATTCCGATGAGCTGGATCTGTTGGAACTGGACCTGGATGACGTGAAAAAAATCCGTTCGTGCGATCCCCAGGAAGTGATGTTCGAAATAAAACGTCGGGAAACCGAGGTGCTGCAGGGGATTATTGAACTTGACGGGGCAAACGTAAAGGTTCTCAACGGGGATGAGGTTCAGACGTTTAAGCGGAATCAGCTGGTTTCTATTGCGGGCGGATCGAGCAACGAACGCGATAACTGGTCCGGCAGCGTTTCGCTGGGAGCAACGCTGCGCGGTGGAAATACAGAAACGCTCGATATTACAGCCATGGCAAATATCAAGCGCCGTACAGCGTCTTCTCGGATTAATCTGGATTACATCGGCAATTACAGCGAAGTGGAAACTTCGGATGACGGTAAGGAGAAGACGGCTGATAATCATCGTCTGAGTGCGTACTCCGACTGGTTCCTGACCGGCCGCTTTTACTGGCGGATTTTTGATGCGGAATATTACAGCGATGAATTTGTGAATATCAGGGATCAGGTCTCGGTGGCAACCGGTGTTGGTTACGATGTCATCCGTACGGCCCGGACTGAATGGACGGCTAATGCGGGGGGCGGTTATCAGGAAACCATTTATGATGAGGTGGTTTCGACGGCCGATGAGAGCTCCGGGTCGGCTTTCGGAACGATCGGTACGCGTCTGGATTATGAGGTGACGGGCGATCTTGATTTTATTTACGACTATTCAGCGCGTTTTCTGAGTCCGGAAAACGGCCGGTATACGCACCATATGGTGGCAACACTTTCCTATGAAATCATTAATGATCTTGATCTCGATATTTCCCTGATCTGGGACCGGATCGAAGATCCGGAACCCGTGGATGACGGTGTTGGCGGTCTGGATTATCCGGAGCAGGATGACTATCAACTGGTCGTCGGCATTGGATACAGTTTCTGATTGTTCAACGGGCTTCGACAGGACGTGTGTTGAGCGCATCCGAGTATAAATGTGCGCATTTCAATCGGGCCGCGCATCAGGGGCGGCCGCCGGCCGCCCGGAGAATCCGCTGTATTTCCTCATTGTGGGTACTCATGGCGCGGCGGTACGGGTTGCTTATTTCGTGATATATTCCGAGTTCCCGCAGGTCCATATTCTGGAGATTCGGATTCATTTCCGCATTCACATCGGCGTGCAGCCCGATCAGCGTTTTTACTGCGCCGACTTTTCCGGCGCTTACGGCATACATCAGTGGTGTGGCGCGATAGTTTGAGCGGGCATTCACATTTGCTCCTTTGGAGACCAGATATTTTATGAGTTCGGAATTGCCGCTTTTTGCGGCAAAAAAGATGGGAGAAAGTTTTCCTTCGGTGGGTTTGGTATTGCCGAACATGGTGACCTGCATTTGCGTGTAACCGGTTTGCTGGCGAACATTTTCCCCGCGCTTTTCCACCAGATAGCGGGTGGCCAGCAGGTTACCCATTTCGCAGACATCCATAAGCAGGGTCTGACCCTCTGTTGCCTTTGCCCACGGTTCGGAAAGGTCGTATTTATGCACCAGCCAGAGCCCGGCTTTTTCATTTTTGGCCCCAAAGACGCGTTTGATGTTGCCGATGGTTACGCCGTCTTCGCGCGGTTCCGTGTCCAGCGTGTAGTAAATGTGGCTCATAATTTTCGGGGCATACATTTCGAACAGTTTCTGGTTTTCGGCCAGAGCGGCGAAATCGATGTTGAAGAGGTCGAGTTCGCCCGACTCACGGATCACAAATTCAAAGACGGATTTATTGCCATGCATCAGGGCCCAGTTGACCAGTTCATTATAGTCTGCCTGGGTCAGTGGTTTTTGCGCGGCCTTAAAGGCAATTACGCGGGCGGCGGCATCGGTGTCGACCATTTTCACACTTTCCTCGGTGAGTTCATCGAAGTGTAATTTAGGGAGCAGGGCCCAGGCTTCTTCCGGAAGGGTGGTGAGAAAACGGGCCTCTTCCGGAGACATTGGGCCGTCCCATTCTTCGAGGCCCTGGGTGCGGATGACATATTCGGGTTTGGCGCGATAGGCTTCGAGAAATTCCTCGCTCAATACGGGGTTTGAAAAATCGATTGGATTCAGCGGCCAGTTCAGCTCCAGCATATGCAGCAACAGTGCATCATCTTTCAGCGTTTGCAAAACAAAATCGCCGGTTGCCTGCATGCTTTCTCGTGCGGCCTTGTCCAGATAGCTGACATTCTCGAGTTTCGGGGTGACAGAAATAAAAAAGCGGATTTTTTCCTCATCCTGTTTGTCCAGAGCTTCCTGAAGCTGAACGCCCAGAAAGCGACGGTAGCGGATTCTGAATTCGGTTTTTTCCAGGGGTTGCGGAACGTCGAAATCATATTTCATAAATTCGGCGGCGTGTTCCCGGAAAAATTTGCGGTCGTATTGATCCACCGCCAGGCTCATGAAAACCGGGAGGGTGTCGGGATCATGTTGCACCACTTTGTCGCGCCATTCCCGCCCGAGCTCACGGTAGGCCAGCAGATCTCCAAACTGTACGGGCGGTTCGGCACCGTGGTCTATTGCCCAGTTGAACGCTGAAAAGTTTTTGGTCTGCCGCCCGAGCTGAAGCACCTGTTGAGGAATCTGTTCCTCCTGCGCTGAAACGAGATCTGCCTTTTTCGCAAATTCATAGGCATTTACAAGCCATGATGCTTTCATGGTTCCTGATGTTTTTCCGGCTTCTTTGAGGCAGTGCGCAATCCATTTTTTCGATGCTGCAGGATCAGATGTATCGGCTGGTTCCTGCATGGAACAGCCGGACAGCAGGAGGAGAAACAGCAAAGGCAACAGTCGGATCATCATTATAAATTTCCTCATCTTCTTCGTAAAATGTTGTGTTTGTATCACACTGTTGCGCGGCTTCCAATCTTTGGAAACCAATTCCTTTTCGGTGTGCGTTTTCTGGGGTTTATTCTCCGTTCCAGGGGTTGGAAAGCGGTGGGCGATTCGCTAGATTTTGCCGATGTCCAACCGGATTACAGTTCATTCAATGCTGGTGGTTTTTTTAGGTGCACTCGGCGCCTGGCTTATGCTGGGCATGCCGCGTACCGGAATTGACGATGCTGATATCTTTCTGGTTTATGCCAACCATTTTGCTGATGGTCATGGCTTCGTCTACAACATCGGCGGGGAGCGTGTGGAGGGGTTCACTTCGCTGCTTTGGACGTTGATCTGCTCCGGGGTTGCAGCAGTGTTCCGATCTCCGGAAATTCCATTATTTTTCCTGAATCTCATTCTGGGAGGGATCGCGGTTGGGTTCTGTTTAAAACGGACGAAGCAGCGTTCGGTATTTCTCCTTATGCTCGCCGGAGCGCCCGCGTGGTTTGCCTGGTGTCAGGTCACGCTGATGGAAACAGGACTGTGGTGTATGTTACTGACGCTGCTGGGGCTGGCCGTGGCGGAACGGCGCAGCAGATCGGCGGCCCTGCTGATGCCGCTGCTGGTGATTACCCGTCCGGAATCGATGCTGTGGGGCGTGTGGGTGATCCTGCTGGTATTTGTGTTCGCGGAAAAAGGCGCGCGTTTGAGGGCCGTATTGCCGGTGCTGCTAACCTATGCCGTTTCGCTGGGGTTGTTGGTTGCTTTTCGAATAGTCTATTTCGGATGGCCGGTTCCGAATACCTATTATGCAAAGGTTACACCGGGAATTTTTTCCAATATCTGGAACGGACTCGGTTATCCGACGGGTTATCTGTTCAGCGGGGCCATGGTTTTTGTTGTTATACTGCTGTTACTGTGTGTGATTTTAAAACGGGATAAAGCGGATTCGGCTGTGATTCGGATCGTGTGTTTTCTTTTGCCGGGCATCGGGATTCCGGTGCTGGTGGGTGGCGATCATTTCGGATCGTTCCGTTTTTATCAGCCGATCTGGCCGTTGCTCTGCCTGGTTGGGGCTCACGAATGGAGCCGTCTGATGTCCGGGCGTTTTTTCGAAAACATGCGGCCGTATATTTTGCCGCTGTTGTTTCTGATCGGCTGGACTCTTTTTCCAATTACTGGAAATCTTCGGCACGAATTTCGTATTGCGAAAGAAGGGCGCCGGAACGGGGAAATGCTTAGCCGGATGTTTCAGGATCTGGATGCCTGGCCAACGGTGGCCGTCATTACGGCGGGGGGGAATAAGCTGGGCTATGCCGGTTTTGTTTTCGATCTGATGGGGCTGAATTCAACAGAAATGGCGCATGTGCCGGGGGATGCCGCCCATTTTAAAAATCATACGGGATTCAACCGGAAATTGTTTTACCGCTGGGCACCCGATATCCTGATTTGCGGTGATTCGGAGGAGTTTGACCAGCTGGTGCTGAACGGGCTTCAGCGCGAACCGCGGTTCCGGATGGAATACACCCGGTGTACACTTTACCGTAACGATTCATCGCTTCATGCCTGGTATCGGAATGAGTTTCTGATGGGGATACCGGCCGGTGCTGAATCGCAGTGAGTGTACTTCAGTAATCCCTCCTTTGTCGGGGGAGGTTTCAATATGTGTATAAACGGTTTTAAGGAGAAGAGGATGAGCCAACAAATTGTTGCATGGCTGAAAGAGCGGCTGGTTTCGGCCGAGGCGTATAATGCAGAAGAGCTGCTGAATAATTTTCTGATCGAAATGGAAAAAGGACTGAACGGCGATGAGAGTTCACTGGCCATGATTCCGGCTTTCGTGGGGGTTGCCGGCCAGGTGCCGACCGGAAAACCGGTTGCGGTGATTGATGCCGGGGGGACCAACCTGCGGGTCTGTATCGCCCGGTTTAACGCGGCCGGGGAGGTTGAGCTTGAAGGATTCAGTAAACAGCCGATGCCGGGCCGGTTCGAGGAGAAGACCCGCGCGGAATTTTATCAGGTGCTGGCGGATGCCCTTGAACCGATGAAAGATGATTTTGAGAGCATTGGATTCTGTTTTTCCTATCCGGCTGAAATTAAGCCGAATTTTGACGGTCAGCTGCTGCACTGGACGAAAGAAATCAAAATTCCGGAATTGGTTGGCCGGCACGTCGGGGGCGGACTGATTGAGGCGCTGGAGGCGCGCGGGATTAGCGGAAAAAAAGTGGTGTTGCTGAATGATACCGTGGCCTGCCTGCTCGCCGGGCTTGCGCAGGGGCAGGGCTTTAATGCGTCGTCTTATATCGGCTTTATTCTGGGCACCGGAACCAATACGGCTTACGTAGAACAGAACGGGAATATCGGAAAACTGGTCGATATGAACGAAGGTGCGCAGGTCATCAATGTGGAGTCCGGCGGTTTTGCGGCTTATCCGCGCAGTGCCATCGATCTCAAACTGGATGCAGAAAGCGAAAATCCGGGAAGTCATGTTTTTGAGAAGGCGCTTTCCGGGGTTTACATGGGAACCATCACGCTGGAATTGCTGAAAGCGCTTCAACATGATCTGGCGGTATTTTCGAAAAGCGGGGCTGAAGCGTTGGCTGCACTGGATGATCTTTATATTATTCAGATCGACAATCTTGCCGCTGAAAACGGCCGCGACATCGGTGAGTTGGGTTCCGACCGGTTTACGGAGGGCGACCGCGAAATTATGCGAATGGTGTTTAAAGGCGTGGTTGATCGCGCCGCTCTGTTGACGGCGGTGAATCTCTGTGCGGCGACGGTTAAATGCGGGGCAGGGAAAGATGCGGCGCATCCGGTCTGTGTGAATATTGACGGATCTACGTATTATTATACGTATCAAATGGCGGATAAAGTTCAGGCTTATCTGAAACCGATGCTGGAAAAGCGCGGTCTGCATATCCGCTGTATTCAGGTTGACGATGCCCCGGTGGTCGGTGCTGCCATTGCCGGACTGGTGACCTTTTAGGCTATATATTCAGGGCGATAATCGTGACGGCATTGAAGAGCATATGCACACCGATGCTGACCCACAGCGAGCCGGTGCGCCAGTAAGCCAGACTTAAAACGGCGGATAGCAGCAGCAGCGAGATCAGGGAGGCGGCATTGTTGTGCATGACTGCAAACAGGACGGATCCCAGCACAGTGCCGACGGCCAGGTTGGAGCGTTTGACCATGTAGGGTAGAAAGACTCCGCGGTAGAGCAGTTCTTCATACACCGGGGCCGCGAATACGGCCATGCCGATATACAGCATTTTCAGCAGACTCATGTCGCGCGAAACAATTTCGACAACTTCCTGCACCTCCGGTTCGTTTCTGAGGATGAAAGTCAGCAGTAGCTGATAGAGTTTTGATGCGACGATGATCAGCGGAATGGTGGCCAGATAGATGAGGGGAACGAGCCTGATTTTCCGGAAGCTGGAAGCGTCAACACCCAGATTCTGTGTCCAGCTTCCGCCGCGGATACGGCTGATGATGCCGGCTTCCAGCATAAGGACGGCATAAATAATCAGGGTGACGAGCAGTTGGACGTAGGGCAGCATCTGCCGCCGTTCTCCCTGGAAAAACTGTCCGGTAAAACCGGCGGCGAGATATAGCATGACCAATGTAGCCAGCAGAATGAAGACCTGACGGGGTTCCCAGGATCGGCCGGCCAGCGTGTCGGTGAGCTGATGCCGGTCGGCCGGATGCCGTTTTTCGTGTGCAATAACGCCGACCAATGCCATTCCTCCGCCGATGAGGAGAAACCATTGCAGGGCCTGTTGCCAGATAGATGCGGACTCTTCCATTCGGCACATCTTACAGGACCGCTTCGCGAAATCAATTGCGGAGGCCGGATCGGGAATCTATGCTGTCGATATGATTAAACCTGAGAAATGGGAAAAACTGCGCGGGTGGATGAATAAGCTGGAGATTTTCGAACAGGATCTCGAAGAGCGGTTTATCCGCGGATCCGGAAAAGGCGGGCAGAAGATTAATAAGACCTCTTCCTGTGTGCAGCTGTGCCATAGAAAAAGCGGCGTGGAAATCCGCTGCCAGCGAACCCGGTCGCAGGCGGAGAACCGTTATTGGGCCCGCGTGGATCTGTGTGAACAGATTGAAGAGCAATGCCTCGGTGAAAAAAGCAGAAAACAGCAGGCGATTGAAAAAATACGCCGCCAGAAACGCCGTCGTTCCCGGCGCGCGAAAGCACGTATGCTTGACGATAAATCGAAACAGGGTCAGAAGAAAAAAATGCGGGGGCGGGTCCGGCCCGACGATTAATCGTAGATTACGATGTAATTATTTGCCTTCAGCCGTTCAATCCAGCGGGCCCGCAGACGCGCGCGTTCTTTCGCGGTGAGAATGTTTTTGATGTCGTTGCGGACTTCATCAAACGGTTTGTATCCCGGCTGGCGCCGGGCATCCACTTTCAGAATATACAGCTGGGTGTCGGTCTCAATAATTTCACTGATTTCGCCGACCGGCTGACTGCGCAGGGGTTCCCGCAGTTCTTCGCGAACATCTTTGGGCTGCAGCCAGGGGAATGCGCCGCCGTCGGCAGCGCGACTGCCTTCAGAGACCGCTTTGGCGGTTTCGGAAAAATCGGCGCCATCGATCAGCTTTTTCCGGATTTTCTGTGCCTCTTCGAGTTTCACCGCCTGATCTTCGGGCGTGGTGCCTTTGTTAAGCACGATGATGCTGTATTTAACTTTTTCCGGAATAAAGTAGGTTTCTTTGTGGCTCTCGTATTCTTCGCGAATCTGTTCCGGTGTAATACGGGCACGGCGGGATACTTCTTCGCTGGTCATCATGCCGACAGCCATTTGTTCGCGGATCATATCGGCATATTCCTCGCGTGTTTTTTTCTGTTCGGCCAGCTGCTGCTCAAACATGGCTTTATCGCCCTTGAAGCGGTCATTGATCACGCGCTTGATTTCGTCGTTCACATACTGGTCGGGAATCATTCCGCCGCGTTCTTCAAATGCTTCCATGATCAGCACGCGTTCAATGATTTCTTCACGCGCTTTGTTGAAGGCTTTCTGAAGTTCCTCCTCGAGCTGGGGGCCCTGGAACTGGCGGTAGATTTCGGGAAGGGCCGGGGCCATGGCTTCGCGTACTTCGCCGCGTGTGATCACGCGGTCGTTCACCTTTGCGGCATAGCCGTCGATTTCAATCGAAACCGGCTGCTGGGGCTGAGGCTGAGCACCGGGAAGAAACTGGGAAAATGCGCTTAGCGGGAGTGCGACGATGACTAAAAATTTACAGGCAGATCTCATAATCCGGACACCATAGTTAAAGGGTCCGCAGGGCGCAACGCCGAAAAGCAAATCAGCGAATATTCTTTATCCGGTTTCCCAATCCCTGTAAAACCCGCGCGCATGAACGAACAGCATCCAGAAGTTACAGACCTCGGAAGGTCAGGCGTTGTGGCCATTGTCGGCCGTACCAATGTCGGCAAGTCGACCCTGCTGAACCATCTCGTCGAAGAGAAGGTCAGTATTGTCAGCGATACGGTCCAGACCACACGGAACGTGATCCGCGCGATACTCGCCGAAAAACGGGGGCAGCTTGTTTTTCTGGATACGCCCGGAGTGCACAAAGCCGAAGGGGAACTGGGTAAAAATCTCAACAAGGCTGCGCGTTCCGCCGTGCAGGGAGTGGATGCCATTCTGCTGGTGCTCGATGCCTCCGCAAAACCTGCGATGGAGGACGACGGCTGGTTTCGGCGCATTACCCGCGAAGAGGTGCCGGTGATTGTTGCTTTGAATAAATCCGACCGCCGCTACAGCTGCGCCGATCAATACCGCGAAATGTGGGACGAGGTTAAAGCTGATCGGGCTTCGGACAAAGAGGTCTCCTGGATGGAGGTTTCCGCGTTGCAGGGTGATCAGATGCCCGAGCTGCTTACGGCCCTGTTCGAAACTGTGCCGGAAGGGGAGCCGCTTTTTCCCGACGATATTCTGACCGACTATCCGCGGAAACTGAATATTGCCGATGTGATCCGAGAAAAATATTTTCAGCGTCTGGAACAGGAACTTCCGCACGCCCTGGCCATCTGGGTTGAGGACATTGATGAGCAGGAAAAGAAATGGACCGTTGAGGTTGCGGTGATGGTTGAGCGCCATTCCCAGAAAGGGATCGTTATCGGCAATAAAGGGCGCCTGATCAAATGGGTGCGCGAACAGGCCGAGAAAGAACTCTACGAAATGTACGGCGTCCGTTTTAAACTCAAGCTCTGGGTGAAGGTTGAAAAAAACTGGCGCAAGAACTTCTGGATTCTCAAAAAACTCGGCTATGCGTAATTAAATAAATTCCAGAGGTTGGAATTTTTTCAGCAGTACCGGCGTCGAGTCCACCCCCATATGTTTTTCGAGCAGGGTGGCGTAAATGCATCGGTAGTCCGTGGTGTGGGCGAGATCGCCCTTGATCAGTTTGTCGGGAGCGAGGCCGGGCCGTTTTCCATAGAAACCGCCTTTCACTGAGCCGCCCATGATAAAGACCGGAGCTGCGACGCCGTGGTCGGTTCCGCCGGAAGCATTTTCTTTGACGCGGCGGCCGAACTCGGAATAGACCATGACCGCAACGCGCCGATTGTGGCCGGTGTTTTCAAGTTCGATGTTGAATTCGAGCAGCGCTTCAGAAATCTCTTTCATCAGGTTGGCGTGTGCTCCGGCCTGGTTGGTATGGGTGTCGAATCCGCCGCGCGAAAGATAGTAGACCTTCGAGGGCATGCCGCCGCGGATGAGCTGGGAGACCACTTTGAGTTCCTGGGCAAAACGACTCTGCGGATAGTTACGTTGCGGTTTGACCTTTTTAAGAATGGTATCGATTTGCTGTGCGCTGATTCGGGCCTCGGTTGCCGTTTTTTCAAGATAGGCGAGGGGGTCAAGTGTTCCGGTGGCCGGAGTTCCTCCTCCGCCGGAAAGCGCACCGATGGATCCGCCGGACATTTCGTCATCGTCGTCCATGCCCATCATACTCCTCATCAGTTCTTCATCGCCACGCGCTTTTTTCACGGCGAGCCGGCGGGGATCAGAGAAGGTAACCCCGGTGGGCATGGCGGCGGAAAACGCCTGCGGATTCTGTTTGCCGACGGCGAGTCCGACGCTGGCGGGCTGGCCGGCACAGTAGCGGTCGAAATAGCGGCCGAGCCAGCCGTACTGTTCAACCGTGTCGGAGTCGGAACCGGTATGCCAGATTTCGGTGGAACGGAAATGGGAGCGGTTGGGATCGGGATAGCCTACTCCCTCGACGATGGCGAGCTGGCCGGTTTCGTACAGGGTTCTGAATCCGCCGAGGTTGGGATGGAGTCCTGTGGTGTTGTTGAGTTTCAGTGCAGCGGCGGGCTTAATGCCCAGTTTCGGACGGGCGTTGTAATAATGATCGTTATCAATCGGGATGACGGTATTGAGTCCGTCGTTGCCCCCGGCAAGCTGAATGATGACCGTGACGGGATCGGAGACTGATGAGGTGTTTGCGTAAAGACTGGAAGCGGAGAGGGTAATGGTTCCGCCGAAGGCTGTGGTGTAGATGAATTCGCGTCTTTTCATGGTTTTACTCCTAAGTGAGCTGATATTGCGGGGTACTCATCAAGACATGCAGGATATTCCGGACATCGGAATCTGTCCAGTCGCTGACCGGATTGAGGTGGTCAAAATAACCGTCGATTTTGCTGCGGTCGGCCGGAGAGAGAACGGTTTGATAAACGTTCAGTTCAAGGTGGTTGCGCGCCTGTTCGAGACTGTTCCTTTTGTCCCAGGGCAGCACGTTGGCGGTATTGACGATATATCCTCCGAAACGTCGGTCGTTTTTACCTTCGCCGGGCGGAAGCCGTTTGCGTTGGTTGATCAACTGTTTTGCGAGGTTGTAGCGCGAGGTCAGTGAAGAGGTGGTGATCCAGGCGTAGCCGCCGTCCCAGCCTTTGACATTGGGCGGTGCGAACAGTTCCTGTCCGAGGCTGCGCAGGGCATTGATGCTTTGGCTGGTGTCGGGTTTCCGGATGCCGAGGGCGATGCAGGAGCCGACGAGCCATTGGGCCGGACTTTTGATTTGTGTGTGCATGGCTTGCGGGCTGTAGAAGGCTTCGCTCATGAATATGCTTTTGAGCAATGGCTGCAGTTCATAATCATTGTCGCGGAACTGTGCGGCGAGTTCCTGCACGATATCCGGGGAGGGATTTTCATAAGCGAAAAAGTTCCAGAGTCTGGAAACCAGAAATTCCGCAGCCTTTTCCTGTTCCAGAATTATCCGGATGATGTCGTGGCCGGTGAAGTTACCGGTCCGGCCGAAGAAGGTTTTCGGTTTGCGGTCGTGATTCCTGACATTATTGAAAAACGCGTATCGCTTCGGATGGACCATCCAGCCGGTGAACGCGCGGGCGGCTTCCTTGATATCGTCTTCGGTATACCGGCCTTCGCCGAGCGTGAAGAGTTCCATCAGTTCGCGGGCATAGTTTTCGTTCGGGGCACCGGCCCGTGAACGGGTGTTGTCGAGGTAAACGAGCATGGCCGGATCCTGCGAAACGGCGGTGATGAGTTGCCGCCAGTTGCCGAAGGCGTTGCGCCGCAGGGTCTGGTTCTGGGCATACATCATATAGGCCGAGCGGACTTTGCGTATGCTGGTGGCAAAGTGGCCGTGCCAGAAAAGAGTCATTTTTTCCTGCAGCGGGCAGGGGGAACTGATCATACGTTCGAGCCACCAGCCGGTCAGTTCCCGTTGCTGTTGCGCAGTTTCGCGCTGGAATTTTCGGCGGTAGCGTCGCCGTTCGTCGTCGGTGAGAGCGCGCAGCATCTGAAGATCCGGTTTCACGGCAGCCTCGGGGGTAACCCATTCCGGCGGGGTGATATTTGCCGGTGTCTGAAAAAGCGCGTCGACGGCATCTTCCAGAGATCGGGAGGCGGCCAGGCTGATCTGATCCGGCGGCGCGCCGAAGCCGCTGCGCGCAAGCAGATGCGCCGCGCATGGGTGATTCCAGTGTTGAGGTTCGAGCTTTTTCATGGTCGGTCGGCAGAGCTCCTTTCAACAGGGTTGACGATGCCTGAGCTTATCAAACGGACAGTACGGTGAAGATATTGTTCGGAAAGAAAGCCGGCTGCGGTTGAATTAACAGGCGACAGATTGGGAAAAAGGGCTTTTATATTGCCCGTTCATTGGAAATAATGGCGGCTAATTATTGGACATTTTATGCGTCGATCCTATTTATCCATATTATTACTTTTTTCGTTGTTTGTTGTTTTTAAAGCGGTTGCGCAGGAACCGGTTCCGAAGCCTCAGAGTTCACGTTATCCGAACATTCGAGCATCGCTGGATGACGGTTTTTTTGTGCTGGCGGAACAGCAGGCCCGCGGTGTGGTTCTGCTTGAGCCGAAAGAGGAGGAGGCGATCGAAGCCAATCTGCTTTTGGCGCATGCGCTGTGGGGGCAGAAGCGATACTCCGAACTGCTGCGGGAACTGCAGGACCTTTCCGGAGATCCGGGATTTGTCTATTGGCGTGCCCGAGCCCATTTCGAATTGCGCCAGTATACGCAGGCGCTGGATATTCTGAACGCTTCAGAGGAAGAGCTCGGCAACAGCCGGTATGCTCCTTCTGTACTGAGGCTAAAGGGGTTTCTGCAAAAGAAGATTGGTCTTCTTGACGAGGCAGAGGCGACGTATAAGAAATTTGCTGCTGATTTTCCGAATAACCGTTTTCAGACTGAAAACCGGTTTGATATTGCCGAGGTGTACACCTTGCAGCAGCGGATACCGGAGGCCATTGCGATCTATGAAGGGTTGAGCGAGTCGGTGCGCGAAAATACGGCGGAAAGGGCAAGGCTTAAACTTGCTCATCTGTTGTATACACAGGGCGCAGACGAAAATTTTGATCGGGCCCGCGGGCTGTTGAACGGGCTTGCTACGAATGAAAATACACGGCTGATTTATCGTATTGATGCCTGGGTGGACCTGGCGGCTCTGGAGCAGAAAGCCGGTGATATTGAAGCGACCGAGGCGGCGATGCGTGCAGGCATTGCTCTTTCCCCCGATGCCCGGCAGCGGGTTCCCTTGAAGCTGGCGCTGGCGAGGGTGTTGCTGGATGAAGAGAAAACAGATCCTGCGCTGAAGCTGCTGGAAGAATGCCGTGCAGAGGCCCCTGATCAGGAAATCGCCGCTGAGCTGCAGTTGGAAAAAGCAAATGCTTTATTTCAGGCCCAACGGTATCAGGCGGCAGAGGAGGCCTATCAGGTATACCTCGATGTGGCAGTGGATGAAGCCGGTTTGGCGGAGGCGTATTACGGAAAAGGGCTGTGCCTCTGGAAACTGGCCCGATATGCCGAAGCCGCCAGTGTTTTTGACAAAGCATACAAGGCGCTGAAGGATCCGGAACTGAAGGCCAATGTGCTGTTCAAGGCGGCGGACAGTTATTTTCAGGCGGACCGGCTCGAGGATGCGGAGAAGCGGTATCGATCGTTTGTAACCGACTTTCCGGTGCATGAAAAAATGCCGAATGCGCTCTATCAGCTGGGTCTTTCTCTGATGCGGATCGGCCGTCGCGATGAAGCGCTGACGACTTTCGGCATTCTGGAATCCAATCATGCTGAAAGTCCGTTCGCGGAGCAGGCGGCTCTGCGGTCGGCTGATGTGCTGCGTGCCAACCGGGAATGGGATGCCTCGTTGGAAAAATATGATCAGATTATCGGGACCTACACCAACGCTTCCACTGCTGCAACCTGCCGGTTCATGCAGGGGCTGGTCCTTTATGAATATCTGAAGCAGTATCCTGAGGCTCAGAAAGCCTTTGAAGAGGTAATCGAAAAATATCCAGACAGCGAATATGTAGAACAGGCTGAATTCATGCGGGGGTTCAGTATGGCCTTGCAGGGGTTTTATGAGGAGTCAATCGATGCCTGCATGGGGTTTGTTGAAAGATATCCGGAGTCTGAATGGTCGCCCAAGGTGATTTTCTGGCTGGGCGAACAGTTTTATAATCAAGGACGCTATGAAGAGGCCGAACCGCTGTTTCTTCGAATTGCCAGGGATTTCAAGGGGCATGAATATGCCGCGCGTGCGCTCTACTGGGCCGGCCGGGCGGCGGCGGCGCAGTCGAATTATGTGAATGCCATAGAACGGTATTCCGAGGTGGCGAAAACCTACCCCGATAGCGATGTTATGCCGCAGGTGCGCTTTGCACAGGGCGATGCGCTGACGGAGCTGGGTCAGTTTGCCCGGGCGATTCTTGCGTTTGAAGAGATCATTAAGAACTATCCCGACAGTTATCTGGTGAATTCGGCCTGGGGACGGAAGGGTGACTGTCAGTTTTCGCTGGGGGTGGATAATCCGGCTCGTTATGTGGAAGCGATGAGTTCCTATCAGGCGATTCTTGACCGGCCGTCTGCACCGGTCGGGTTGAAGCTCCATGTGGAAAATAAAATCGGTGAGTGTCTGGAAAAGACGAATGTTTCGGACAAGGCATTCAGCCGCTACATGAATGTAGTCTATACTTTCATTAATGAAAACGTTGAGCGGTCGCCCTATACGGTGACGTGGTTCACGCGTTCGGCCCGTTCGGCCGGGGCGATCAAAGAGCGTCAACGGGCCTGGAAAGAGGCCGTGCAGGTTTATGAGCGGTTGCTGGAAGCCAATGTGAATGAATCGGCTAGCCAGTGGGCGAAAGAACGTATTACCAAAATTAAACAGGAAAACTGGCTGCTCTTTCAGGAGCAGGAGGAGCGTGAATAGAGGAACCGATGTTTTCTGATTGCCGAAGATTGATGTGCGGGCCCGCTATGCCCGTGTATAGCCGTCAGAGTTCAGGGGACCGTATTCAGAATTCCGGAGGCACTTATGTTGGAACTGATGGTTAAAGGGGGCTGGATTATGTGGCCGCTACTGGTCTGCAGCATTGCAGCTGCAGTTCTTTTTCTGGAGCGCGTGTTTCATTTACACCGTGCACAGATCAAGCAGGATGATTTTCTAAGCGGAATCTATACGATCGTGAATCGCGGCAATACGGCCGAGGCGGTTTCGATCTGTGACCAGACTCCTGGGCCGGTTGCGCACATCATTCGTACAGGGCTGCTTCATGCTGATGAAAAACCGGAGGAGCTCAAACAGACCATAACAAAAGCTGGTCTGGGTGAAATTCCGCGTCTGGAAAAAAATCTGGGCGGACTGCTGACCATTGCCCAGATTACACCGCTACTGGGGCTGCTGGGCACGGTGGTCGGTCTGATTCAGATTTTTACGGCGATGCAACAGAATGCACCGCTGGCTGAGATTGGAGATCTGTCGGAGGGCATATGGCAGGCGCTGATAACCACGGCGGTCGGCCTCTGTGTTTCCATTCCTGCCTTTGCGGGCTATAATTTTCTACTGAGCCGGGTGGAACGCATTACGCTGAATATGGAGTATGCGGCTGAAGAGGTTTATCATTTTCTGGTTTATGACCGTACCGAAGGCGGAGTCGACGGTAATGAAGCCCTTTGATCCCCATAAAAAAAGCCAACAGCTTCGTAATTTTAAGCCCACCCGTAAACCGGCCGGGGTGTTTACCATTGCGCTGGGCTTCTGTGATTCCTCTCTGCTGGCCCTGGCCTTTTTTCTGGTGGTTTCTCCGTTTGTTATGCAGCCGGGCATTAATATCACGTTGCCGGAATCCCCATTTTCGGGGGGGGCGCGTTTTGGCTCGATGGTGCTCTCGATTACGCGCGGGGAATGGTACTTTTTTAATAATGAGCGGCTCGACGAAGCTGGGTTGCGGGAAGCACTGCGGGCTGCGGCATTGTTGCACCGGGACAGTGTATTGATTATCGAAGCCGATGAGCATGTATCGCATGGGGCCGTTGTAAAGGCCTGGAACGCGGCACTTGAAGCCGGAATTTCCGAGGTGTCAATTGCCACACGGATTTCCGCCGTTGAAGAGGGGGAGCCGTGAGTCGCCCTCTGTCCAGGGGAATGATGATGGCAACAGGGATTGCCGTCGTATTCCATGCCGCGCTTTTTCTGCCGATACGCCCCCTGGTGGGAGCCACGGCCGGGGTTCATATGGACGTACCTTCAACGCGTTATCAGTCCGGCGGTCATACCTCTTTTTCACGGTCAGGCCCCCGGGTCCGAACGGTTTCTTCCCCGGTTCTGTTTTCGCTGCCTTCGAAGATGGGATTCAGCCGGGAATTTTTCAGAGAGCGTATCCAGACACCCCGTTTTGATCCGGGGTCCGGGACTCCCGAACGTTTTCTGGATGTGCCGGGGATGCGGCGAAGAAAAGCGTTGAATTCCGAAAACCTTATGCTCATCGCACTGATCGGTTCTGAGCCAGCTGTTCCGGATGATGTTTATGGTGCAGATGTGGAAAAACCTGCTGCTCGCCGGGTCTCGCTGGCCCCGGAGTTGAAGTCGCGTTTGGTTGGTGGAGTTGTGCTGCCGGCGGAACTGAATCAGGAGGTTTCAAAGCCTTGGGCGGTACGTGCTGAAGTCAGCATTTCCGGGGATGGTTTGGTCGAGCATGTGTTTCTCGAAGAACCGCTCGACTCCGCACCGCTCAACCAGAGTGTGCTTAAGATGCTTCACGGGTTGAATTTCAGTGCAGGCGATCAGGTGGAAGGGGTGGTTGAAATCTATTCTCCGGAAACCCAGCCCGTGCCGCCATCCGTATCTGATGCCGGGGAGGAAGAATGACTGGGATCAATGTTGAAATGCTATTGTCGGCGTTTGTATCTGTTCCGTTGTTGGTGACCGGTGTGCTTGCGGTGTTTTATAATGTCCGCGCGAAGCATCGTCCTATGCGAGAGCGTGAAAGTATCTATGAATGTTCCAACTGCGATCACGTTTATGCCTTTGCCCGAAACCGTCCGATGGACCGCTGTCCCCGGTGTGGTCATTTGAACGAAGCTGTGCGGACGTAAATCCGCACAGGGTGTTCACAGACTGTAGCGCGGGTTATGTCAGTGGACCGCCGGGGTTATCGTGGATGACCGTATCGGTGAGGGCATCGGCCCTTTCCGGATGATCGGACATGAAATGAAGGCCGCGGCTCTCTTTGCGCTGCTCGGCGGAGCGGATGATCAGTTCCGCTACGTCGGCGATATTTCGCAGTTCCAGCAGGTCGGCGGTGACGAGATAGTCGCCGTAATACTGCTTGATTTCCTGGCGCAAGTTGCGGATGCGCGCCCGTGCGCGGGCCAGACGGCGCTCGGTGCGTACAATGCCGACGTAGTCCCACATGGCGGTGCGGACTTCATTCCAGTTGTGTTCCACCACAACCGCTTCGTCGGATGAAACGGCTTCGCCGCATCGCCAGTCCGGAATGACCGCATCTTCGCTGAATTCTTTCCAGACTTTGGAAATTTCGACGGCGGTGGCGTGGCCGCAGACCAGGGCTTCGAGCAGCGAGTTGCTGGCGAGGCGGTTGGCACCGTGCAGGCCGGTGCTGGCGACTTCGCCACAGGCATAAAAACCGGGGAGGGCGGTTTTCCCATTCACTTCCGCCACAATGCCGCCGCAGGAATAGTGACAGGCCGGAACGACAGGGATCGGTTCTTTTGCCATATTCACGCCGTAGCGAAGGCAGGCGTTATAGAGGTTCGGGAAGCGTTCGCGCAGGAAGGATTCGGAGCGGTGGGAAATGTCCAGATAGACGAATTCATCGCCGTGTTTTTTCATGACCGCATCAATGGCACGGGCGGTGACATCGCGGGTGGCGAGCGAGCCGCGTTCATCGAAATCGGTCATGAATTTCCGTCCGCGGATATCCATCAGTTCGGCTCCTTCGCCGCGAACGGCTTCGGAGATCAGGAAGGATTTGGCGTCGGGATGATAAAGGCAGGTGGGATGAAACTGCACAAATTCCATATTGCGGATGGGCAGTCCGGCACGCCAGGCCATGGCGACGCCGTCGCCGGTGGCGACATCGGGATTGGAGGTGTAGGGATAGACCTTTCCGATTCCACCGGTGGCTAACACCGTGCAGCGGGCGTGTACGGCAAAAATCTGCTCTGTTTTGGTGTCGATAAAATAGGCGCCGATGCAGGCATTTTTTCCGGGATGTTTGGCCCAGTCGGTGGTGACGAGGTCGATGGCCATGAGATTTTCGCGCAGGGTGATGTTGGGATTTTCCTGAGCACGAAGGATGAGGGTTTGCATCATAGATTTTCCGGTGATGTCGCCGGCGTGAAGAATGCGCCGGTGCGAATGACCGCCTTCCTGGCCCAGATCGTATTCGCTTTCCTTGCCCTTCAGTTTGCGCAGGTCGAATTCAATGCCGAGTTCTTCAAGCTCGTGGATTCGGTCATATCCACCGCGTACAATCTTTTCAACAACGTCCGGATTACTGAGGCCGCATCCTGTGCTGAGCGTGTCTGCTACGTGCGCCTGGACGGTATCATCGGGATCAATGACGCAGGCGATGCCGCCCTGGGCATAGAAACTGTTGCATTCAGAAGCTTCAACTTTGGTGCTGACCAGGACTTTTCCATGTTTGGAAAGTTCTATGGCGGCTGTCAGGCCGGCAAGCCCGGAGCCGATGACGAGAAAATCTACGTTTTTAGGTGTGTTTTTCATGGGAGAATGGGGTTAGGTGTCAGGCCGACCGGCAATAATGAATGGCTTTCATTATCACGGATGCCGACTGTTTTATGCCTCTTGCCTCACTTGTTCTTTTTCGGCTTCGGCGTCTGCTTTAATTTTGGTGATGGTCTGTTGGCGGGTCTGCTGAATGAGACCTGCCTTGGCGGGATCCTGTTCGGTGGCCATCTGCTGGTCGAACATGATTTCGGTCTCGGCGACCTTGGCTTTCATTTTGGCATCGATATCGGCAATGGCCGCTTTCTGTTCATCGGAAAGTTCCCGGGATTCACCGCCGAGATGCTCCATGGCCAACTCATATGCACTTTTCATTCCGCTCATCTATTTATCCTTTCGGCCGGGAAATATACGTTTCCTGTTCGGTAAAGGGAAGGTTTAGCCGTTCGTTTCTTGCGGGTATACGAGGAAGGGGAGCTCTTCTTTCAGGTCGGGCCATTGCGGGATACTGCCATGGAAAACCAGTTGCCATTGAATACCGTCGTGGTTACCTGGCCGGGAAGCGGGCTGATCGGCGGGAAGGGTGAACCGGATCGCCTGTTGTGCGATGTTGTGTTGTTCGCTGCTGCGCATCAATTCCGTTTCGTGAATCGGCGTTTTTACAAGGGTGGTTGTGGTTTTTCCGCCGCTGCGACGGGTTTCGACAGTGAGCTTCAGGCATTTTAATGAAACGGTCAGTTCGTCGATCCGTTCGGCCCGGCCGTTGATGCGCCAGCGCAGGGCAACATGGGTGCCAGGGTGAATTTGGCCGGGCGTGATTTCGGCGGAGGGGCGAGGGTTGAAGAGGGCCAGGACGGCATAGATGGCGCCGGCGGCGATGGCGATGCCGAAGAGACCGAAGATGATGGGGAAGAGAATCGGTGCATCGGATTTGAGTATAAGGAAAACGACACCTCCCCAGATGCCTGCGAATAGTGTCAGTCCGAATGCTTTGGCGGCGGGAGATTTTCCCTTGAGTGTGACGATGCGTTTGCCGGCCTGTTCCGGATTGAGCGGGGTGCTTGCACTTTTTGTGCGGAATCCGGCGATGATGATCGCGAAGCCGATCGTGCAGAATATCAGAGGGATCAGGCCGAGGAGGAGGCTCCCGGAAGCATTACGATGGATTACCGATTCTGCCGGGTTTTCCGGGTTGACGTATATCGTAAATTTTCTGTTTTTTGGATAGCGTCGGATGATTTCAGCTTTACTTTCGTAGCCGCTGCTTGATTCGCCGATGAAGGTGTAGCGGTCCCCGAAATATTCGGTGCTGCCAATGTTATAACGATAGGCAATATACGGGCTGTAGGTGGTACCGTCATCGCTGTCGTGTGATTTTACTTTGCTGGAGACCACGGTGGCTGGAACTTCATTCCAGGTTTTTGCATCCTGCGTTTTCAGCAGTGGATCAGCGAGGAGCGGCTTAATCATCAGCAGACCGACTGCGGCAAATACAGAGCCGAAGGGAATGAAGAATGATTTTGTGGATTTTTCCTGTTTTTCCGTTTTTCTTCTGTTGCGGATCCGTATCCATGGAAGTCCGGCAAACAGCAGCCCGAATGTGCTGAAGATCATTCTGCCGAGTATGCCACCGGTGCCCGATGATGAAATCTTCATAAATCCCCCTGTTTTATATGCAGGAGGTTAGGTTAAAAGGGGTAGGCATAGCAAATCTGCAAAGCCGGTCCGTGGAGAGGAGTATTTACGAGAATGAGATCGCGGATTATTTTTGCATCTGCTGTTTGATGCGTTCCTCGATATCGTGTTCGTAGAGGGCGGTCAGGATTTCGTCGAGCGATCCCTCCATGATGCGGTCCAGTTTATAAAGCGTGAGATTGATCCGGTGGTCCGTGAGGCGGTTCTGAGGGTAGTTGTAGGTCCGTATTTTTTCGGAGCGGTCTCCCGATCCAACCATGGATTTTCGCTCGGAGGCCTGCTCTTCCGCGGCTTTTCGCTGCTGGTCGTCGTAGAGTTTGGCGCGCAGCATTTTCATGGCGGCGGCTTTGTTTTTGTGCTGAGAGCGTTCGTCCTGGCATTGGACGACGACGCCGGATGGAATATGGGTGATTCGGATGGCGGAGTCGGTGGTGTTGACGTGCTGCCCGCCGGCACCCTGGGCGCGGTAGGTGTCGATGCGGAGATCTTCGGTTTTTACTTCGATATCAACGTCTTCCACTTCGGCCAGTACGGCAACGGTGGCCGCGGAAGTGTGGACGCGGCCCTGAGTTTCGGTCTGCGGAACGCGTTGGACGCGATGGGTTCCCCCCTCGTGTTTGAGTGTTTTGTAGACATCATCACCTTCTGCAGAGAACGAGATTTCCTTATAGCCGCCTGATTCCGAGGGGCTGACATCAAGGACTCTGTGTTTCCAGCCGCGCACGTCGAAATAGCGGGTGTACATGCGGTAAAGGTCTCCGGCAAAAATAGCCGCTTCGTCGCCGCCGGTTCCGGCGCGGATTTCCATGATAACGTTGCGGGAATCGGTGGGGTCCGGCGGAATAAGTGCAATTTCCATTTCGCGTTCGGCGAGGGGTAGCTGTTCGGAAATTTCGGCCAGCTCCATTTCAGCCATTTCCTTGAGTTCATCGTCGGAACCTGCATCGGAAAGGATGGCTTCTGATTCTTCTTTTGAATGCTGCAGGACAATCACTTTTGAGGCACATTCGGCCAGTTTTTTCTGGTGGCCGTATTCGCGCATGCACTCCTGCATTTTTTTCGGATCGGACGAAACCTCGGGCAGCGACATGCGGGTTTCAAGTTCGCTGACGTTGGACTGGAGCTGATCTAAATAGGCTTGATCGACCATGGAGTACCTTGTTTTTTACCGCGAATACACGACCTTTTTGAAGGGGGTGCTTTGTGGTTTTTAGTGTGCTTTATGTCCTGTGAGGTTTAAACGCAAAAAAGCCGAACGTGCTTTCGCAGGTTCGGCTTTGCTGAGGGCAAATTGATTAATACATGCCTTCGGCGAAACGCTTCTTGAAGCGGTCGACGCGGCCTTCGGTATCGATCAGTTTTGCACTGCCGGTGAAGAACGGATGGCAGCTGGAGCATGTGTTGACATGCATTTCCTTAACGGTGGAACGAGTTGCGATCTCGTTACCGCAGGAGCAGCGGATCGTTGCTTCTTCGTACTTTGGATGAATATCTGCTTTCATGGTAAAATCCTCTAGTTCGTTAAGGGAGCGAGGTTTTTATATGAACGACGGGCTTGACGCAAGGCTGATTTTTCTTTTTTTCCTACTTTGCTCTTCCGTCCTTTTGGAGGCTTGAGTAGGGTTTCCAGCCTATGTGGAATGTGCACCGAATATTTGGGCGGTTGACAGGGCTTCTGGTGGCGGGGGTGCTTGTGACGGCCGATGCCCAGCAGGAGCTGCGGCAAAAGGGGCGGGGAATGACGCGGAGCGAACTTGCGCGTTTGAATCCGCAATCCGAATCAACGAGTGTGCTGCTGGAGTCGGTTAAGGCACTGCTGAAGAATGAGCAGCTTGAGGAAGCTCTGCCTTTTCTGAAAGAAATTCTGGTTCGTCTGGATGGGGATGATGAGAAAAAGGCCCGGCAGACCCTGGCTTTTACGCTCTATCAGCTGGCTTACTGTCAGATGCAGTTGGGGGAGTATGTCTCCGGGGCCCGGAATTTTGTCCGTTTTGCCGATGCATTTCCGGATGATCTTCAGCAGGAGTCAGCCCGGGTGATGGCGGCCCAGTGTCTGACGATGGTGCAGCAGTGGCCGGCGGTGGAGGAGCAGGCGATGTTGGTGTTGCAGAACCTGCGGCTGACTGAGGAGCTGAAGATTCCCGCAGTGCAATTGCTGGCCGAAGCTCGTTATCAGCAGGAAAAATGGGCCGAGGCGATCAAGCCGCTGACGTCACTTTACCGGATGGCGCAGAAGGATACGGTCCGGTCGGGGGCGGCGGTTATGCTGGTGACCTGTTATGTGCGTCTGGATGATTTTCCGAATCTATTTCATTTTCTTCCGCATTGCGACCGGGTGTCGCGGCATGATGTGGGGCTGAATCTGGCGCTGCTGGAGGCCGGCGATTCGCATTATAATAACGGGGAATTCCGGAAAGCTCTGCTGTTGTATCGTCTGGTGCTGACAAAAGCCGAGCTGACTGCACATTATGAGGAACGGTTGCGCGACACCAAGGCGGCTATGAAACCGTTTGTTGCGGACGGGAAGCAGACGCTGACGGAATATAAGGAGCGTCAGCTGAAGCGTCAGCAGTTGTTTGATCGGCTGAAGGCGCAGTATGATGTAATCGTTGATTTTCAGGATTATGATATGGATGTCATGCTGCGTATGGCACAGTGCTATAATGATTTGGGGCGGAACTGGCCGGCCCATGCGATTTATCATCGCATTTTTGATGAAAATCCGGAGGGTGAGCTGGCGGATCAGGCTCGGTATTCCGCGTTTACGGTGATGATTGATGAGCGGGAATGGGCGATGGCCACGGTGGAGGGGTATGCCTACGTCGAACAGATGCCAAACGGCGAATTCCGTGATGATGTGACGTTGAATCTGATGCAGGTGCGTATGACCCGGCAACAGTTTGAGCTGGCCTATGAGATGGGGCAAAAAGCGTTGGAGCTTTCGCCGGATCATAAATATATCGATCAGATCACGTATCTGATGGGATACATCCGTTTCCATAGTCTGGATTATCAGGAGGCCCTTCAGCATTTTACCCGGGTGCTCGGGGAGTGGCCGGAGAGCCGTTATTATGAATCATCGGAATACTGGCGTGCCATGACTCTGTTGTTTCTGGGAGAATTTGAGAAGGCGGAGTCGGCCTTTGCTGGGTATCTGAGTAATCCGAAGTATGAGGGCAGGCTTTATGAAGAGGATGCGTCGTACCGTTTGGGGATTGCTCAGTACGGTGCGGATAAATTTATTGAATCGGAAGAGACGTTCCGGTCTTTTGTGGACCGTTATCCGGAGAGTACGCTGCTGTCCGAAGCCTATGCCATGCTGGGGGATCTGCGTGCAGCCGAGAGCGATCTGGATGTGGCACTCGATTATTATGCATTGGCCCGCGAGAAGGCGCAGAATATCGGTCAGGTGAATTATCCGTTGTTTCAGGCGGCCAAGGTGTTGGAGATGGAACGGCGTTATGTCGATATTGTGGAAATGATGTCGGACTATCTCGGGCAATACGGGTCCGAGGGCGATTTTGCCAATGCGGCGAACTGGAAAGGCAAAGCCTATAAAGGGATGGATCAGTATTCCCGTGCGCTGGAGGGCTATTTTGAGGTTGTGAATGCTTACGGAAATGATGCTTCTCTGAGTGGGGTGGATGTCATTCTGAACGAAATTGTGAGCGACTACCGGAATCCGGAGCTTGCGAAGAATCAGACGATGATTATGGAAGCTCTGGATGAGCATCTGCATACGGTTTCCGGGAAGGCTGAGCGTACGTTGGTGTTGCGGTATCAGACGGTGTTTGCCGAAATTGCAGAGGGTGGGGAGCGTGAGGCTTTTGTGGAGGCCGTTGTGCAGGCCAAAAATATTCCGGCGGCCGGATCCGGTACGTTGCTGTTGATCGCCCGCGAGGCGGTGAAATTGAAAGATTGGGCGTTGGTTCATGAGGCAGCCGAACGGTTCTTGGCGAATTTTCCGGTTTCGAACCAGATGCTCTATGTCATGATTGCTGATCTCGATGCATTGATCGGGGAGGGGCGCTATACTGAAGCGGCTGAGCGGTCAGAAGAAATTCTGTTGAAGTTCGGTTACAGTAAGTCGGTTGGGTATGCGCGTAAGCGGCGAGGTGATGCGTTTCGTCTGTCGGGTGATTTTGAGCGTGCGCTGGAGGCGTATGCTGAGGTGCTTTCAATTCGCGAATGGCGCGGGGCGCTGACGCCGGAGGCGCTGTATTGGTCGGGAATCTGTAAAATGGAGCTTGGGGCGACGGATGAGGCGTTTGCTTATTTTCAGCGTATTTATGTGCTTTATGAGGGGTATGCCGACTGGGTGGCGCCAGCCTATCTGAAGAGTATTCAATGTATGGAAGCGTTGGGCGGTTACGAGCAGGAAATTGTCAATACGCTGCGTGAGATGCTTGCGAATGAGCGTGTAGCGGCTACGCCGGAAGGGAGCGATGCGGCCGAAAGGCTTGAGGCGCTTCAGGCCGGGGAGGTGGTACCGTGAGAATAGTTTTGAAAATGGCGGCGGTGTTGCTGTTGGCGGTGCTGTCTGTTTCGGCTCAATCGGAATATGCCGCGAAAGTGACTCTGAACTCGGGGAACTCTTTTGTGGTGAAGATGCTCAATATTCAGGGGGATCGGCTGAAGCTGGATACAGGGGAGTCTTCATTTGCTTTGTCGATGATTCAATCCATTGAATTCCGTTTTTCGGGTGTGGGTTTAAATATGTGCGAATCGATGTTCCATCGTGGCGATCGTAAAGCGCTTGAGGGGCTTTTGGATCAGTATGTTGGGCCGGTGGCGCAGTATAGCCACCTGTCGACTAATCTGGGGGATTATCTGATATGGTGGCTGAGGTGCCAATACTGGAACGGGAATGCCGCCGGAGCCGGAGCCACGGTGGGGTATATCCGGAAATCCGGAAATAAAAGGGATATGGATGTGGCGGGGATGTATTTCACTATGATGCTGTTGGATCAGGGAAAGGTGGAGAATGCCCGGACTGTTTTTTCAAGTGTTGGATATCCGGCGGATATTTCCGAGCCCATGACGGAATATATTCAGGGCCGTTTTGCGTTGGAGGCGGGGGATCTTAAGGCTGCAATGAAGCATGTGGCGAAAATTATTGCGTTTCATATTCGGGATGAGGAGTGGCTTCCGCCGGCTACGGTGCTGGAGGCGGAGATTTATCAGCAGTTGGGACAGCCGGTTAAGGCTGCGGCAGTTGCGGAGGAGCTGATTATTGCCTATCCCGATTCGCGTTGGAGTCGGCGGGGCGAAACGATTAAAGTGGAATCAACAGGAAGTCGTGGAGGTTAGCGTTATGAAAAAAGGTTATTTAGGAGTTTGCGCAATGGTTGTGTTGCTGATCGGTATGATGCTGCCGATTGCAACGACGCTTGCGCAGGAGGTCGGGGTGGATGCTGCAGCGGTTCAGGCGGAGGCCGCGGAGTCGGTTACCCTCGGGGCGCTTTTGAAGCAGGGGGGCTGGGCTATGTATCCGCTGGGGCTGTTTTCGGTAGCGATGTTTTATTTTATTATTCGTAATCTACTGCTGCTTCGAGAGAAAAATATGCTGCGGCAGGATTTGAAAGAGCAGATTGAAGCGCTGATGCGCAAACGCGATGTGAAGGGGATTCGCAGTCTCTGCGCGGAAAATGACAGTTTGATCACGGCGGTGCTTGATGCCGGGATGGAGCGGATTTCTGAGGAGCATGAATACGATTCTCAGCATGTGATGGAGGCCATCGAGGAAGCGGGCAATGAGCAGATGGTGATTTTTATGAAGCCAATCAATTTTCTGTCAATCATTGGCGGAACTGCACCGATGCTTGGCCTGCTCGGTACGGTTTCGGGGATGATTAAAGCATTTTCGATTATTGCCCAGGGCGGCATGGGAGATCCCGGTAAGCTGGCCGGTTCCATCGGCGAGGCGCTCATTACAACTGCAACCGGTCTTGTGATTGCGATTCCGGCGATGTTTGCTTATTTCCTCTTTAAAAATAATTTCATCAAAACGATGTCGACCATGGGACGTTTGGTCGGGCATTACATGAATATTTTCCGTTATGCCAAAGTGGATTGATTCTGAAATCAGGCGGCTTTTTTGAAATTTAAAATTCCAGCGGAAGGTGGCGAAGACGAAATCAACATGGCCCCCATGATTGATATGGTCTTTCTGTTGCTGATTTTTTTTATGGTGGCCTCGCATATGTCAAAGATGGATCGCACGCCAGTTGAGTTGCCGGTCGCCGACAAATCAAAGGTTCCGGAGCGTGCGCATGGACGTCAGCTGATCACGATTCGGTCTCATGATCAAACAGGTGAAGAGGTGGATGTTATCATGAATCTCAAGCCTGTTCAGGTTGAGGAAATTGCTCCTTATGTCAGCAAATTGCTCAGTGAAGATCCGAAGGCCGAGGTTTATCTTCGGGCCGATCGTTATGCAAAGCATAAGCACGTCAAAAAGGTTATGGCGGCCTGTGCTGAAGGCGGAGTGGTGAATGTTATTTTTGCAACGTTTGAGTCGGGGAACTGAGTATGAAAACTTGGGTCGACGAGCTCGTTAACGAAAAAACGGAACTGCAGATTGCTCCGCTGATCGATGTGGTTTTTTTGCTGCTGATCTATTTTATGGTCAGTGCGCAGTTAAAACGCACAGAGGCTGATCTGGATCTCGCACTTCCTGGTGCTGTTTCGGTGTCAACTCAGATGGAGATTCCTGATGAGCAGATTATCGAAGTGCTTGCTTCGGGCGAAATTGTGCTGAATAACAAGGTGTATGTTTCTCCGGACAAAGCCGATCTCGCGGGGCTTGAATATACTCTTTTGCGATATGCTCAGGCGGCAAAGATTTCTAAAACCAAAGCGGTGATCACCATTGCGGCTGATGATGATGCCGTGCATGAACGCGTGATTGATGTGCTCAATGCCTGCGCCGGTGCCGGAATAAAAAATGTAACGTTTGGAACTGCGGAGTAGTTTCTGATCTACGGAAGCTCCGGAACCGGTCAGTTTTCAGCTTCCGGGAAATTGCGGGTTTTGAAATCAGTCGGGTCGGGGGAGGTCCTTGCGGGAATATCCGACCTCGGCCAGTACTTTATCGGTGGTTTGGAAGTGGCATTTGGCAACGTCCAATAAAATCCCCGGGCCTTTGTCGGCCACCAGCTTTTCGGCTTCGCGTCGTACTTTTTCGGATGCGCCTTTCGGAGCCTCAAAGTGATGCGCTTTTCCCATCTGTTTGAGGGCATAAATGAAGCCGGCGCGAGCCAGAATAGATGCGGCCGCTACGGCGGGATCGGATTCGGCTTTTGTGCGCTGGTCCAGCTGGATCTTTTGCCCTTTTTCCATAAGGGCTCGTTCGATCTGATGAGTGGGGCCGAATTTGTCGGAGAGAGCCCGGGGGCAGTCCGGAACTTTTTCAAGTAGATTCTCAATGGCGCGGGCGTGGCCCCAGGCCAGCATTTTGTTTACATTGCGGATTTTTGAATACATCCGGTTGTAGGAGCGTGGGCCGATGGTGATCATTGCACAACGGTCGCCCAGCAGTTTTCGAATGTCGCGCGCTAAATTCAGGGCAACATTGTCGGATGAGATTTTTTTAGAGTCGCGTACGCCCATTTCCCGAAGTTTATCGACGAGCTCTTCATTCACATAGGCCGAGGCGATTACGAGCGGGCCGAAAAAATCGCCTTTGCCGGATTCATCAATACCCATGTGGGGCTGGATGGCTTCGGGGTCATGTAAATCTTCATAGCCCAAACGGGCTTCATGAAGAATTTCGGTTTCGAGTGTGAATGTGATCCATTCCCGGGCAGCTTTTCCCTGAACGAGCAGTTTTCCTGAGTTATAGAGGTTGATGCGGCAGTCTGGAAGGGAGACGGCTATTCGTGTGTGTGGCACCTTCTCGGGCAGATATGATGCCGATTTCAGCAGTGTGTATGCTGCCTCCTGTTGTTGTGGCGTCAGTTTGTAGGTAAAAGAATTGGTTTTCATCGAGGATCCATAGTTATCATTAAGTCAGTCTATATAAATGTTGGTGTGTGGAAAGTGGTGCCTAAAGTGCATTATACTCGGGGCAGGTCAAAGATGAAAAAAACAGGAATTGTATTCGTGCTGCTGTTAATCGGTTTTGTTTGCCGGAGTGCTGCCGCGGTGGACAGGTTCGCCTCTGCATCCCTGGTGCCTACTCATGCCGATGCGGCAATTGTATTCGGGAAATATTTCGGTTTGTTTGATCAGTATATTGATGAAAATGCATCTCTTACGGATTGTGTTAAATTTTTCAACAAACACGGAGTTTATTTTGGTTTAATGGAAGTTGTTAATGGGTCAGAGTTTACGTTCAGGGATTGTGCTCGGGTAATGGGGCAGATTGAGTTGCTTTTATCGGGTGAGGCTGAATATTTTATGGGCAAAGTAAAACTTCCCATAGGCATTGCATCCTGGGAGGAATTCTGTATTATGAATCGTGTTGATTATACAGAAGGTCACGCTGCAATGCTCGACACATTAAAAATGTTGTCCCGCTTAAAGCGTTAGTTTTACTTGCGTGCAGTGCGTTTTTTTTATAACTGTTGGAAAATTAACTTAAGGATAGGGGCATGATTAGACACAGTTTTATCTTCGGTTTGGCCGTTGCGGCTTTATGTGGGTTGGGCTCCAGCCGTGTTATGGGCCAAGAGGTTTATTCTGAGGGGAGCTCCGCGCTTATTGCCGAGTCAGCGGCGGCAGTGAACAGCGCGAAAGCTGAGGTTGAAAAGGCCCGCATAGCCATTGCAGAGGGTAAGCAGTTCATTGCGGCAATACCTGAAGATTCACCGTTGATGACTGATGTGGCTATGGTTCTTGAAGCGGCCTCTGAAAACTGGAAAATTGCAATTGATTCGATGAAAGGCGCTCAAGAAAGTGCTGATAAAATTGCAACGGCTTCCTCCGATGAAATTGCTAGTGATTATGCCCTGCTTGCAAAAGTGAATGCAGGGGTTGCTCATTCCGGCGCCAAAGTGGTTCAAATTGCTCTGCTCTATATTGAAGCTGTTTCAGAGGACAGAGCGGAAGCGTTGCCTGTTATGCGTGCGTCGCTGCAGGATGCATTGGCCTCCAGTTCTCAGGTTCAGTTCAACTATGACCGAGTTAAAAAAATTATTGCTCGAAAATATTCCAAATAATAAGGAGAGAGGGACTATGAAAAAACTTTCCAAAATAATGCTGGTTACTATCAGTTTAGGCTGCTCTGTGCTTAATACATTTGCTGTTGATTCAGCCGGTGCTGCGGGTGATTTGTCTGAAATTGCAAAAATATCGGTAGACGCCAAGGTTGCATTGGCTGAGGCGGCTAAGGCTGGCAATGCCGATCAAGTTGCAGAGGCTGGTGAGCGTTCGGATGCTGTTGATGCTGCCATGGCCATGGCATTGGAGGCTTATTCGTCAATGGAAAAGGCGGTAGAGAGTGGTGATGAAGATGCCGCACAATCAGCTGTTGATGATATTGCAGCTGCCGTTCAGAAGGCCAAGGATGCGCTCAATGGAGTTATTTCGCAAGATGTGAAAGAGGCTGTTAAAGATTGGAATGAAGCGAATGAAAATGCGGGAGGAAGTGCTAGGAGACCGTATGATATTCCGAATATTTATGATGTTCCTTGGGATTCTGATCAGGTAAGAGGTTTTTATCAGCAGCAGTTTGCCAATCTCTGGGTTTCTTTGGGTATTTCTCCTAGTGATTCGGAAGCTACGCCGGAATAAACGGACTTTTGAAAAGTATTAATTTAGGTTGTTTAAGGGAGTTACACATTATGACGAATAGAACACTTCAAGTGCTCATTGCTCTCACGTTTGTTTCCGCTGCGTCTTTTGCGGCAAAAGAACGTGTAATCCGTTTTCAGAATCATGTCCGCATCGGATACGATGATAATATTTATCAGACGAAAAATGCGACTGATTCTGGGTTTATCACGGATATTATTAATCTCTCTGCTAAGTTTAATTTTTCGTCCCGAACTGATGCGTTGGTTTACTGGGAACCGGAGTTCCAGTATCGTTTCGATGCTGATCCGGAATTTGTGAGCTATCAGAATTTGTATGCTCAGCTGAATCATGCTCTTTCGCAGCGCACGTTCCTGACGCTTTCTGACCGATTCCGTTATCAGCAGAAAGACGGGCAGTCAGATTATGCCTCACAGGATAACCAGAATTATTTCGAAAATGATTTATTGGGTTCTGTTGATTATACCCTGAATGAAGTAAGTTTCATTAAGCTTGGTTTGGGATACGAATTTCGAATCTGGGATGACAGTGACTATGGTGAGTGGCAAGGTAGTGCCGGCGGTGGTAATAACTATGATCTGTTCAAGGCGGATGGTTCGTATTTTCGTCAGCTGAACCCTGAAAAAACCCAGATTATGGGTGGTGTTAATTATGGAAGCCTCACTTATGACGGAGATCGCGGGGGTTATGATTCGGTTACCTTCCTTGTGGGTGCGGATCAGAACTTCACTCCTACCGTTTCCGGTTTCGGACGTGTTGGTTATACGCTGACTTCTGTTGATAATGCGGGTGGAGGAAGTGAAGATACCTCTTCTCCATATCTTTCGACGGGCTTGGAGGTTAATCCTTCTGCCCGTACCAGTGTCACTACCTCTCTCGGATACTCGCTATATCGTTCGCAAAACAGTATCTACAATGCGCAAGATCGCTTCAATGTAACGCTTGGTGCGCGTCATGATATTACAGCAAAAATCGCCCTTTCGAGTTCGTTGAGTTATATCTACAGCTACTATGATGGTTCCTATGCGTTGGCTGGTTCCGGTAGTAATGCGAAGGATAACTTTGTTTCTTTGGGTTTGCGTTGCTCCTATCAGGTTAACCGTAATAACTTCGTTGAATTGGGGTATTTGTTCCGTACTCGCAATGTTTCCGGGAACACAGCCCTCAATGATTGGGACGGTAATCGTCTTGATGCAGCCTGGAGACTGCGCCTGTAGTAACTGGGTCTTATTTTAAGATTTGATTTGAATGACAAGGTGGTGAGGTTTACCTTCACCATCTTGATTTTTTGAATGGAGAGCATTTTATGAGCAATGAGACGGCGCAGCAGTCGAGTACCCTTCACTTTCTCGACTATTGGCGTGTAATTCGGTCAAGGAAAGAGATCGTTCTGGCAGTCGCCATTCTCGTTGTGTTGACGGGTACAGTTTATACATTGATGCTCCCCAGCATTTATGCTTCATCGGTTCGAATATCCGTGTCTGAGGATGCTCCTGAAATTAATCCTTTCGCCGTTCAGCAATCTTATTATTCCTCATACAACCCCTATTTTCTTCGTACCCAGTTCGAAATTCTTACTTCGAAACCCATTTTGTACGAGGTGATAAACCGGCTTAACCTTCAGGAAGAATGGGGGAGTAGCGGCGAAAAACTGACTCGGGATGTTGCTCATAAGATTCTGGCTAACAGTATTGATGTTTTTCAGCAACGCGATACTACGCTTATCGTTATTAACGTGAGACGTGATGACCCGGAAGAGGCTGCTGATATCGCCAATGAATTGGCTGAAGTTTACCGCGACTCCCGCCTGGATCTCGCAATCAAAAGTGCCCGCGGCGCCATCGATAAAATTGATGAGGCTTTGAAAGAACAGGCACGAAGAGTTGAGGCCGTCGAAGAAGAGGTGCAGCAAATTCGTGAAAATTTGGATATTGCTGTGGTCGGAGCCGAGGGCAGTATCGATGTCGAAGATATTCGAATGCAGCAGTTAGAGGGAGACCGTCTTGTTGCTCAGGAGCAAATGCTGGAGAAAAAAGGTCTATTGGAAATCCTGGATAACCTTAAGGATGATGATCTGATGAAACGCGCCTCCCGCATTACATTTGATCAGTTTGTGATGACCACAATACAGCAGTTGCAGGATATTGATGTGCAACTGAGTTCCCTTGATGCGGATTATGGAACAAATCATCCGGAAGTTAAACGGTACCGTTTACAGAAAAAGCGGCTTGAAGAGTCGCTGAAAAATCATCTCAGTAACCTTCGCCTGAGTCTGGAAACAGAATATCTGATTGCTCAGAATAAATTCGAAAGCCTTGATAAGGCATTGGCATCGGTCAGAACGGAAACCATTGAGTCTCAGGGAGCAAAGTACCGCCCGTTTCGTAATGCGCTGGCAGATCTTGAAACAGAGCGTTTTATTTATAATCAGTTGAAATCCAAACACCGACAGGAAATTATCACGCTAGAAGTACCCCGAAATCCAGTAGAAATTATTGATGTCGCAGAGCCGAATCGGCGTCAAGTGAGCCCGAATCTTTTCATGAATGTTCTGTTGAGCATTTTTGTGGGGCTGGGTGCCGGTGTTGGTCTGGCGTACTTCATTGAGTATCTTGATACCTCCATCAAAACAGCGGATGATGTGGAACGTATTCTCGGGCTTCCGGTTCTTGGTTTGATTCCTCAGAAAGTTCGCCCCTTGATTGAAGAGGGTCCTGACAGTGAGCATGCGGAATCCTACCGTGTCCTTCGAACAAATCTGGCATTTACTGAAGGTGGATCTAATCGAGGTGCTTTTTCGGTGCTGTCAAGCGGCGCAGGCGAGGGTAAATCGACGACATGTTTCAATTTGGCATTTGTCTGTGCACAGCAGGGGGAAAAAGTTTTGCTGGTTGATGCCGACTTGCGGCGGCCGGTTCAGCATACTATTCTGGGTGTATCCAATCGTTTCGGTCTGACAAATGTTCTGTTGCGTGACGTCCCCGTGGAAGAAGCCATCAAGGCGACCAGTGTTCCGAATCTGCACTTTCTTCCGAGCGGCCGTTTGCCGCGAACTTCGCTGGGTGTATTGGACCCGAAACGCATTGGTGAACTGATTTCCAGCCTGAAGTCCAAGTACGATGTGGTATTGATTGATACACCCCCTTTGGTGGGGATCAGTGATTCTTCGATCATTGCCAAGGAAACCGACGGGGCGATTATCGTGGTGCAGTACCGTAAATACCCGCGTGATATGCTGATAAAAGCAAAAGCTATGATTGAAACGTTGGGTGTTAATGTCGTTGGAGCAGTGCTGAATAACATTAATGTGATGCGAGATGATTATTATTATTACTATCACTCGTATTATTCGGACTACTATCATAGTTCTCAAAGTGAAGAACTGGATGAGAGTGGTGCGTAAAAATTAAGGCATAATAGTTCTGGGGATTGTAGCCATGCGTAATTTTATTTTTTTAATCGTAGTTTTGTGTTCCACCCTGCTTACAGGCTGTGTAATTCAACCTGTTAACCCGTTGGGTGACGATTCTGATTTCAGCATCATAGAGCGGGAGACCGGTGATATTGCAAAACCGGGGGCACTGATTCTGAAAGCATTAGACCCGCTTTACATTCGGTTTAGCGGTATTTTGGAACAACAGCAGCTTGAAGCAACCATAGATGAGAACGGCGAGATCAGCCTGTTGCATCTGGATCCGATCATGGCTGCTGGTTTAACTCCGTCACAGTTGGCATCTAAAATCGAGCGATCCTATATTGAGGGTGGAATTTATAAAACGGTATCGGTAAATGTCACAATGACCGCGAAAGTTTTTTATGTTCAGGGTGAAGTGAATCAGCCAGGGCAGTTTCCGCTTTCGAGTGGAACAACGCTTCTGCAGGCGATAGCGGGTGCCCGCGGTTATACACCATTTGCCTGGGAAAGCCGGGTAACGATCACGCGACATGGTAAAGTTTATCGGTTCAATATGAAAGATTTGGAAGAGAACCCGTCTCTGGATGTTAAGATTGATGCCGGAGATGTCATTAAAGTGCCGCAGAAACCTTGGTAGCCTAAAAGGGGAGGACGGACATGAATGAGCCGGCCCCAGTGCGTCGTTTCGGTTTATTCGGAGGATCATTTGATCCAGTCCACAGTGGTCATTTGATTATCGCACAGGATGCGGCGGAAAAGCTGGAACTCGATCAGGTTGTTTTCATTCCAGCCGCTATTCCACCACATAAGCAGCATCTTCAGCAGGCATCGGCCGAACACCGGTTGAATATGCTGAAGCTAGCGCTTAAAAGCGACCGTCGCTTTTTTGTTTCCGATGTAGAGATAAGCCGTGGCGGTGTTTCGTATTTCGTGGATACGGTAAGCAGTATGAAGCGAGATATGCCGGCCGCAGAACTTTTTCTGATTGTCGGCAGTGATACGCTCGTGGATCTGCACAATTGGTATCGCATAGATGAGATCATGAAATACTGTGAAATCACCTCATTTTTGCGGCCGGGTGAAGATGACATAAAGAGTATTAAGCAAAAGGTCGCTCTCACAGATCCCTTGAGACAGAGGGTGCTTGCCAATACATTTGAATCCCATATGGTAGGCATTTCCTCGTCTGAAATCAGAATGCGTATAGCCGAAGGACTGGGGATTCGTTATCTGGTATCTGCCGAAGTGGAACAGTACATTTTTGAGCACGGTCTTTATCAGGGTTGAAAGGAACAATGGAAAAAACAGATTTACAAATCATAGAAGAGGTGGTCGCTTTTTTGGATGACCGGAAAGCGGAGAATATCGTGACGCTTGATCTTCGCGAACATGCAAATATTGCCGATTATTTCGTCATTGCAACGGGGGCGAATAAACCGCATCTCAAGGCATTGTATGACGGCCTGCAGAAATTATTCAAAGGTGCGGGATTTAAAGGTTTCCATAAAGAAGGTGTTCCGGACAGCGGCTGGATGATTATGGATTATCACGGCATCATGGTACACATTTTTGAGCAGGAATTGCGGGAATTCTACGATCTGGAAAAACTGTGGAAGGACGCACCCCGTGTGGCAGTGGGAGGGGAGCAATAATGGCGTTCAGAATTTATAATACAATGAGCCGGAAAAAAGAGGAACTGGTTCCGATTGATGGCCGGCACATCCGCATGTATACCTGCGGACCCACGGTTTATAACTATGCACACATTGGAAATTTCCGGGCCTACATGTTTGAAGACCTGTTGCGTCGTTATATCAAATTCTGCGGATTTGAAGTTACACAGGTTCAGAATCTCACGGATGTAGATGACAAAACCATCCGATCCTCGATTGAGCAGGGGCTTCCGCTGAAAGAATATACGAAAACTTATATTGATGCTTTTTTTGAGGATCTCAGAACGCTGAATATCGAACCGGCTGAGCATTATCCGGCGGCAACGGATTATGTTTCCGAAATGATTTCGATTATCGAGACGCTGTTTGAGAAAGGGTATGCCTATCAGTCTGACGACGGTTCCGTCTACTACAGCATTGATAAATTTAAAGAGTATGGAAAGCTGGCGCATCTCGATCGCGAGGGAATGCAGTCTGGTGCTCGAGTTTCTCAGGATGAGTACGATAAAGATAACGCCGCCGACTTTGCGTTATGGAAAGCGTACGTTCCCGAAGACGGTGATGTGGTTTGGGATTCGCCTTGGGGCAAAGGCCGGCCCGGCTGGCATATCGAATGTTCTGCCATGAGCATGAAGCTTCTGGGCGAGAGTTTTGATATTCATACCGGAGGCGTAGATAATATTTTTCCTCATCACGAAGATGAGATTGCCCAGTCAGAGGCGGCAACCGGAAAAACCTATTCTAAATACTGGATGCACTGCGGATATTTGGTGGTAGACGGACGCAAAATGTCTAAATCGCTGGGGAACTTTCACACGTTGCGTGAAATTCTGGATATGGGTTATACCGGTCGCGAAGTACGCTATGAACTGCTTTCTTCGCACTATCGGCAATCGCTCAACTTTGCCTTTAAATCGCTGGGTGCCAATCGGGCGGCTCTTAAGCGCCTGGATGAATTTTATGCGAATATCAAAGAGGCCATTGGTACTGAGGCCGATGCCGGAGAACTGCCGGAATGGGCGCAGAATACGCGTGCAGATTTTGCGGCAGCGATGGACGATGACATGAATATTTCAGGGGCAATGGCTGCTGTCTTCGATGCGGTGCATGCCGGGAACAAGGCGATGGCGGAGAAGCCGATAAGCGGAGCAGAAGCTCTGGCGGTTTCCAACCTCTGGAAAGAACTTGATGCCGTACTCGGTCTGCTGATTCCTCAGGAGGAAGAGGTTCCGGCTGAGGTAAACGAGTTGCTGGAAGCCCGGACCAAAGCTCGGGCAGATAAGGACTGGGGGGAATCCGATCGTATTCGGGATCGTCTGGCTGAACTGGGCTGGACAGTGAAGGATACCCCCGAAGGACCCAAACTCCGGAAACTCTGAAATGCCGGGTAAATTCATCACGTTCGAAGGTCCCGAGGGAAGCGGTAAATCGACGCAGATCCAATTGCTGGTTGAAAAGCTGGAACAACAGGGGATTCGTGCAACCTGCAGTCGTGAGCCTGGCGGAACGGCTACCGGTGAACAGATCCGTAATCTGCTGCAGCACGATGCTGCCGGCGAGCCGCTGGCGGATCGGGCTGAGCTCTTGCTGTTCACTGCCAGTCGGGCACAATTGATGGACCGGGTCATTCTTCCGATTCTGGATACAGGGGACTGGGTGGTTTGCGATCGTTTCATTGATTCGACCATGGCCTATCAGGGATATGCCCGAGGCATGGATATCGCGACTCTGGATGCGATCAATGCATTTGCGATTTATGATAAGAAACCGGATTTGACCATTCTGTTGGATCTCGACATTGAAGTCGGTTTCCAACGGTTGGAAAAACGCTATGCCGGATCGGGGGAATCACACGACCGCTTTGAGCTTGAGGCGCGCGATTTCCATCGCCGCGTGCGTGATGGATATCAACGATTGGCAGAACGGGAGGATGAAAGGTTCTGCGTGATTGATGCCAATTTACCGATTTCCGAGGTGGCTTCCGAGGTGTGGAATGCGGTCAAAGGAGCTCTGCTGTGATGGATGGGACAGATCTGCATGCAGAAGCCTGGCAGGGGATTAAAAACGGTTATGAGTCCGGTCGTCTTGCGCATGCATATGTCATTGTGGGATCGCCAAGGGGTAATGCCCTGCAATTTGCGGAATCATTTTTGAAACTGCTCTATTGTGAGCGCGCTGAAAAACCCTGTAATGAATGTGCCGGTTGTCGGCAGGTTGAGGCGCACAGCCATGTGGATACGCTGTGGATTGAACCGTTGAGCAAGTCGCGGCAGATTTTGGCTGAGGATGTGCGCGGGCTAATCCGTCGCATGACGCAGACGTCCTTTGAGGGGGGCTGGAAAAGTGGCGTAATTCTTTCTGCTGACTGCATGAACGAGAGTTCTGAAAATGCACTGCTGAAAACGCTCGAAGAACCTCCGGCAAATACATTGCTGTTGCTGATTACGGATTCAGCGGAATCGCTGTTGCCGACCATTATCTCACGTTGTCAGAAAATTGTACTTTCCGAGGGCGGTTCTTCGGCGATGGATGAGATCTGGCGCGAACCGTTGATGAGCATTCTGCATGCGATGCCCCCGTCGAACGGTTTGGATGCGGCGCGGATGGCGAGTCTGCTCAAAGCGTTGCTGGACCGGGTGAAAGATGGCATTTCCGATGCGGTGATGGAGGAGCTTGATCAGGATGATGAAGCCCTCGATGAATCCAAGCTGAAGATCATTCTTGAGGCGCGGACCAATGCACGTTTGAAAGAGGTGCAGGCCGATGTGTTTCGTGTGATGCTGGACTGGCAGCGTGATGTCTTGATGCTGGTTTCCGGCGTGGTTTCTGATGAGTTGATTCATGTTCAGGACATGGAGAAACTGGAGGAACAGGCGAAGATCCATACACAGGGCTCCGCTCTTAAAGCGGTTCGCGAGGTTGAAGCGATGTCGAGACGGGTGGAACGAAATATTCCTGATATGCAGATTTTCGATGAAGCCTTCCGTAAGCTTGCCCGCAGATAGCGGGGTGCTTATTTGCTGATGGCGTGGACCAGTGCGCGCAAAGCAAGCGTATACCCAAAACCCTGAAATCCCATAATCTGACCGATACATGCCGGAGCGGTCAGGCTCTTATGTCGGATTTCCTCACGGGTGTGGGTATTGCTCAAATGAATTTCTACTGACGGAACGATATCGCCTACGGCTTTCAGGGCATCGCACAGCCCCAGGCTGGTGTGAGTGAGTGCGGCGGGGTTGATGATGATGCCGTCGAATATGCCGCGGGATTCACCGATCCAGGTGATCAGTTCCGCTTCAGCGTTGGATTGGCGAAAGTCCAGTTCCACCTCAGGAAAGACGGCTTTCATTTCTGTTTCAATATCGGCAAGGGTTTCATAGCCGTAGATATCCGGTTCGCGTGTGCCGAGCAGGTTCAGGTTGGGGCCGTTTAAGACAAGAATTTTCATCGGTAAATCTCCGTAAAATGAGAAAATAGATCAGAGTTCATCGGGAAACAAGGATGTTTGTATTTCTCCGGGTTCCAGACAGGCGGGGTCGTCGTAGGCTACTTTATTCACCCGGCGTGAAACCGGGCGCATGGTTAAGGATTCTGGTTTTTCGGGAAGCTTTAGATTCACGATGGTGCTTTTTGGTTTTCCCTCCTTTGGAACCAGTAGCCAGTCGTTCCAAAGTTGCGGGGGAAGGATGACGGGCATGCGGTCGTGAATACCCTGCATATTGCGGTCGGCTGCACGGGTGATGATGACACATCGGCCATCTTTCCAGAGACCGGCAAAAGCGAAAAGTTTCTTTTCCAGTGTTTGGAAATAGTAAGGCTGTCGGCCTTTCCATTCATAAAATCCATCTGCCGGAATGAGGCAGCGGTGGGTGAAAATCAGGTGCTTGAACATCGGGCGTTCGGTGAGGGTTTCCGATCGGGCATTGATGATTGGTGCGCCGGAGCGCGGGTTTGCGAATCCCCAGATCGATTCTTCGGCGCTGGAAGGATTCTGCTGGCGGATGACGGCAATCCGTTGAGTTGGTGCAACGTTGTAACGACGCTGAAAAAGAGGTGGAAGTTCGATTCCGTTAAGTTGTTCAATGATCTCTTTGCGTATTTTAGTCTGTGTAAATCGTCCGCACATGAAGGTAATACTTAATGGGTATTGCCTAACTTTGCAATCTCGTTACGATGGGGTTCCAAGCATTGGAGGATAGAATGAAACTGGTTCGGTTTGGTGAAAAAGGGGAAGAGTGTCCCGGTGTGTGGATGGGCGACGGACGGATTCTTGATGTGCGGGCGTTGGCCTTCCACATTGAAGATTATAATGAACACTTTTTCACGCATCACGGGATTCGGCAGCTCGAGCAGCTTTTGAAAGATCCTGGCGCAAGTTTTGTTGAAGCGTCCACAGTGCGGCTGGGGGTTCCGGTTGCCCGGCCATCGAAAATCATCTGCGTCGGGGCGAATTATGCCGATCATGCCCGGGAATTCGGCCATAAGATACCTGAGGAGCCGATTCTATTCTCCAAAGTCACGTCAGCGCTGAATGGACCGAATGATCCAATTCGGATTCCGGATGGCGCGCGGGTGATGGATGGGGAGGCTGAGTTGGCTGTGGTCATCGGTAAAACGGCATTCGGGATTCGTGAGGCTGATGCGCTGGATTATGTGGCCGGTTATACGCTGATGAATGATGTGACGGAGCGTGTTGTACAGAAAAAAAACGGGCAGTGGATGCGGGGAAAAGGATTTGATTCGTTTGCGCCGCTGGGGCCTTTTCTGATTACACCGGATGAACTTCCGGATCCTGGAAATATGACAGTCTGGCAGACGTGCAACGGGCGAGAGCTGCAGCGAGCAAATACCGTCGACATGATGTTTGATGTGCCCTTTCTGATTGAATTTATTTCGCGGGGCATGACGCTGAATCCCGGCGATATTATCGCTACCGGAACGCCTTCCGGAATCGGTTCAGCCCGGGATCCGCAGGTGTTGTTGAAAAGCGGGGATGTGGTGGAAATCGGGGTTGACGGAATCGGGGTGCAGCGGAACGAAGTCGTTTCAGCATAAGCGGCAGATAGCAACAGAGCAGTGTACTGAAAAGGGATCGCAACAGCGATCCCTTTGGCATTTCCAACCGTTGGAAATTTTAGAACTGATAGCGGAGAGAGCCCAGCAGCGTGTAATCGCTGTAGTCCTTCCCGAACCGCGTATCAAGATCGGCACGAAGTTCGAGAAACTCACCGATTTTAGCCGATGATCCGATGCCCAGTTTAAAGATATCTTTCTCCGGTGCTTGAAGCAGCATGCTGTAGTTATTTGCTCCGCCAGCCAGTTTGAAGTCGAGGCTTTCATCGTCGGCAAGCCATTCATGCAGCCAGTGCAGCCGGACTTCCGGCTTGAATATGATATTGCCCATACCCATATAGAAAGAGGCGCTGCCGCCGATTGCACTTTGGAGATAGAAGGCGCTGTAGCTGTCTACATTCCGGCCGACGGCACTGGGTGCATCCTCTTTATAGGCCTCCTGGGAATAGATGTTGCCCAGCAATGAAGCCTGTGGAGTAAGGATCAGGTAATTTCCGATCATTTCTTTGCCGCCACCGATCGAGAAGGCAATGTTCTGTGCGTTGTAGTCGGCGGTGGTGCCGATAGCGTGGTCGAGCTGGGCATCTACATCACTGTTGGCATAAATGAGGCTGAAGTCACCAAACCAGGAATCGGTGCCGATGGAGGAGTAGAGGGCGGCATAGATCGATTTGGTATCGGCCGATGCGCCGTTGTCTTTGTCGATGTCGGCGCTTCCTTTACCGCCAGCCAGTCCAACGAGTACATTCGGGGCAACCGATAAGTCGGCACCGATCATGAATCCACTGAGGCTGGAGTTGTATCCGGCAAATCCATCAGAAGCGCTTTTGTCGGCCCAGGAACCGAAACCTGAAATCCATCCCTGAAGTTCCTGTTCCGGTTGGTGTGGCCCGGCGACTCCTTCGGAACGGTTCATTGCAGAGGAAGCCTGTCCGGAGCGTGCCCGGGTGGTATCGGCGCGCATGAAGAGCTGGTTGTTCACCGATTGAATGCCCTGATTGATCACATTATGTGCCGGAACAGCGCTTTGCTTTTCGTCGTATAGATCGCCGTAAACTTTCTGGATCTCCGCTTCGGTAGAATAGTTTGCCCTGATGGTAGCGATCATGGCTGCAGCATTGGTGTCTCCATTATCGGCCATAGCGTCAATTTCAGAGGAAATATCGAGTAACTGACCGGTCAGGTTCCCACCGCCGCCGATGGATTCCTGCATGAAATCGGAGAGGATAATGTAGGCGTAGTCCGTTTCGTTGGAGATGTTCACGGTGAAGCCGAGCAGATCGTTGGTGGCAATATGTCCGATAATCGAACTTCCGGTGGTTTTATGATCATCAAGATAAAGACCACCCGCTTTAACAATCGTGACTGTGTTGGATTCGCCGATGCCGTAGTCGAATACCCGGATGATGTCATGATTATCCGAGTTGTAGCTACTGGTAAAACGGGCATCATTTTCGACAACCAGATTAATATTTCCGGAGGAGGCCTGGTTGCTGCTGACGCCAATGCTGAGGGTTGAATATTCATCCTGAATATAATTTCCGTCAATCACGACGCTAGAATCGGGATCAATCGTGATTTCGGATCCGCGATAAACAAACAGGTCGTTGCCGACGTTGACTTGTCCTCCGTCGAGTACGTTCAGGTAGTTTCGCTGCCAGTCCTCAATTTCCGCTCCGAGAATCAGGTTGTTTCCAACCGTAAGAACCGATCCGCTTCCGCCAACATTCACGATATTATCGGAGGAGTCGAAGCCGATATGGAGATCGGTGAGAGTTGTTGCTTTTGCTCCGTTGGTAAGGGAGAGGGTGTTGTTATCGGTTTCATAACCGACATACAGCGTGTTGGTTCCGGTATCCCAGTCCGATCCGGTGCCGTCGAGGAGGAAATGCAGTCCGCCCTCCACCATATTGGTTCCATAGAGCGAGCCCATCATATGCAGTGTCGACCCCGACTCGAATACAATATTGGTGGCCAGATTGGTCTGGGCATCGAAATCCCAGCCGAGTGTTTTTAGAATGCCGCCGTCCGCTACGGTAAGGTAATCATTGGTTGAGCCGATTAGGATATGATCCTGCGCAGTTTCCAGTGTTCCGCCATTTTTCAGCAGAATGCTGTTTCCGCCGCTGTTGGTTGAGCCGATTTGAACCATTCCGGAAATCGCGATTGAAGCGTTTTCTCCTGAAACCGTCACCGTATTGTTAGATGTTCCGGCATATGCCCCGATGAGAAGCTGTGAGGCGGATGCGGTTGCTCCGTCAACGACATCAAGGGTGTTAAGAGAGTTGGATGCCCCGATCTGAAGCGATCCGCTGACCAGAAGTGCGGCATTTGTGGTTTCCAGATGGATAAAGTTTTTGATTTCGTGCTGGTTGGTGCTGGCTCCAAGCAGCAGGTCGCCGCCAATGTCCGCAGTGCCGCCATATACCGCAAAACGGTTGGAACCCTCTTCTGATTTCCCAACCACCAGGTCACCGGTGACGTTGAACTGTGTATTGGAATCGCGCTGCAGATAAATATAGTTATCGCCGGATGCTTCGCCGATGACAGCATCTCCGGTTACATCGACGCTGCCGCCATCATAAATATTCAGAATGCTGCCGCTGCCCTCTTTGCCGACAACCAGACCGTTCTTGAGATTAAGTGTGGAGTTTGTTCCCACCGAAGCCATATTGCCGGAGGTGTTCGGCGTCGAATTCTGGGAGACTGAGCCGGTTGAGCCGGATGCGCTTTCGGCGTTGCCAATGATCAGTTTACCGTCGATTGTGGCGGTTGAATCAGAAAGGGTGAAACGGTTGTTCGCACTCTTTTCTCCCACATAAACACTTCCCTGAAAATCAGCAGCTGCACCGTCTTCCAATTCAAGGGTGTTGCTGCCGCCGCTGCCGCCGACGTACGTATTACCCCCAACGGAAAGCATGCTGTTGGTTCCGCTGATGCGAACACGGTTCCCGGACGATACGGAGGCCCCAAGGGCGAGATCTGCGGCAATATCCGCTTTAGCACCATCGAGAACATTGAATTCATTATTTTTGCCGTTAATGCCTACCAAAATCCGGTCCAGCGCCGTGAAGGTGGAATTGCTGCCTTCAATAGACAGGGCATTGTTCTGTGCTGAGCTGTCGGTTCCGATGCTGATATCGTTGGTGGAAACCGCAATGGCCCCGTTACGGACGATCAGTGAATTATCGCTGGAAGAAGTTCCGATATCCATATAATCCGCATGCCACTGGGCGGTGTGATTGGTGGAAAGGGCGTTGTCGATCAGGATATTGATGCCGTTATTGATCGAATTGTCTTTTGCGGTAAGTGTGCCGCCGACGCCCAGTGTGGAGCCGGATTCAAAATTGACATTTTCAGAAGAGGAGAGTGCCGTGGAATTGACATCGCCCTGAACCAGAAGTGAGCCTCCGCGGTTGATATTCAATTCATTCAGGTTTTCGGTGGCACCGGTGATATTGTTGATTTTGAGGTTCAGGGTGTCCGCAATGATTAGCGCACTTTCATCCTCAATGGTTACCGTGTTTCCGGAATTGTTGGCTGTGCCGATGGTCAGGTCCTCCAGCACCGTAATTTTACCGCCGTTACGGGCGACAACCGCACCGGTTTCTCCCGCCCCGGCACCGACGATCAGATTATCGGTTTCCACGCTGGAGCCGTAACCGACTTTCAGCTCGCCGGTTCCGGTTGAGTCACCCACCACAATGCCGCCGGAAGGCAGGTTGTTGGTGTCGGCCGCTCCGATGACCAGCAGCCCGCCGTTGTTTACCGTCAGACTGCTGTTGGTTGCGCCTACCTGCTGTCCGATATCCACCAGCGAACCGACGTTCGCCCGTCCGCCTGCTGTAATTTCAAGAGCATTGTTCGGTTGATCCTGGCCGAGGATGATCCGGGTATACGTTTCTTCAGTCGAAAGGACTGCATTCGTTCCGTTGGGATCGTTGAGTTTATAAAGCTGTGCCTGAGCGGATACGACCGCAAAAATCAGGGGTAGAAAGACCGTGGTTCGGGTAAATTTCATCAGTATAAGACTCCGTGTTAATCGCGGGGTTTTTCCGCCCCAGAAAATATTTGCGCAATCTACAGGCGGGAGGTCTAAAACACAAACATGTTTGCCGAATTTTGCGGCTTCCGGCCCGACTGGAAGAAGAGGTCTTTTTTCGATAGTTGGATTTTAGGCTTTGAGCCGGTTGCGGAAAGCGGATAGATTCTTTTCCCGTATTTTTTGAACGATCCAGCACTCGAAATATGGGACAAATTTAATGGCAAAATATCTCTTTATTACCGGTGGCGTAGTGTCATCGCTCGGCAAGGGCATCACGGCCGCCTCGGTAGGGCGTCTTTTGATTAACCGCGGTCTTAAAATCCGCATGCTCAAGATGGACCCTTACCTTAATGTCGATCCGGGCACGATGAGCCCGTATCAACACGGCGAGGTTTATGTGACCGATGACGGCGCGGAAGCCGATCTCGATCTCGGGCATTATGAACGCTACACCGGCGCGCCGACTTCGCAGAAAAGCAACATTACCGCCGGCAGTATTTACTGGGATGTGCTGCACAAAGAACGACGCGGCGATTATCTCGGCGGTACGATTCAGATGATTCCGCATATTTCCAATGAAATCAAAGCGCGCATTAAAGTGCTGGAAGAAGGGGATCCGGATATTATTCTTTGCGAACTCGGCGGAACGGTGGGCGATATTGAAGGCCTGATTTTCCTCGAGGCGCTCCGTCAATTGGCATTGGAAGTCGGTCGCGATAATTCCATGTTTATTCACCTTACCTATGTGCCATACATTGCCGCAGCCAAAGAGGTGAAAACCAAGCCGACTCAGCAGAGCGTGGCCAAACTGCGCGAAATCGGGATTATGCCCGATGTACTGGTCTGTCGGACTGAAGTTGATATGGAACGCGAGCACCTCGAAAAACTGTCGCTGTTCTGTAATGTGCCGAAAGACTGCGTGATAGTGGAGAAAGACGTTGAGACCTCAATTTATGAAATTCCGCTGGTGCTGTCCCGCGCCGGACTCGATGAAATCATTCTCAACCGTTTCCGGATTGCAAAACCATCGCGGCCGCTCACAAAGTGGGAACGCCTGATCGATACCATTCGTCATCCCAAGGGCATTGTTCGCATCGGGGTGGTCGGAAAATATTCTGAGCTGCAGGATGCGTATAAATCGATCTATGAGGCTCTTTACCACGGTGGCTATGCGGCGGGATATAAAGTTGATGCCGTGAAAGTGGCGGCGGAAGATATTGAAGATGATCCGTCCGTTTTGGACACCGTTGATGGAGTGTTGATTCCGGGCGGTTTCGGTTCGCGTGGAATGGAAGGAAAAATCCTTGCGGCGCAGTATGCTCGGGAAAATAATATCCCGTTCCTCGGCATCTGTCTCGGCCTGCAGTGTGCGGTCATTGAATTTGCCCGGAATGTTTGCGGGCTGACCGGTGCGCATACCACCGAGTTTGATGAGGAGCGCGGGGTGAAAACGGAGCATCCGGTCGTCTGTCTGATGGAAGAGCAGACCGAGATTGAGGAGAAGGGGGGCACTATGCGTCTTGGAGCCTGCCCGTGTGATCTGAAAGAGGGATCTAAATCATTTGCGGCCTATGGTAAAAAACGGGTTTCAGAACGCCACCGTCACCGTTACGAAGTCAATAACAGCTATCGTGAACAGCTCGAAGAAAACGGTCTGATTCTTTCCGGGATCAATCCGGATATCGGTGTTGTGGAAATGGTCGAGCTGGCCGATCATCCATGGTACGTTGCCACGCAGGCGCACCCCGAACTGAAATCCCAGCCGGTGGATCCGCATCCGCTGTTCAAGGATTTTGTCGCTGCTTCGGTGGCACGGATGAAGGCGCACTAGTTTCCAAACACTGGAAAAAAGCCCCGGCTGAAATCAGACGGGGTTTTTTTTGTGTCCGGCGGCTGCGGTCAGAATGCGAATATGGCTTTGGCCGAGAGATTGTGTGAGTTGAAGTCTTCGCCGATCAATTCATCGAAGTCGAGGCGCAGCAGGACATTTTTTCGGGATCGTTTTTTTGTATTGAAAAAAGTGAGGCCGACACCGAGGCGAATCGTGTCTTCATCGAGGTAGGGATAGACTATGGTGTAATCATTCGCACCGCCGACCAGCTGATAGTTGAGATCGCCGGGTTCCGGGTTGAATTCCCGAAGCCAGTGGGCTCGGCCTTCGATTTTGAACGCGAAGGTTTCCAGAGCCGTGGAGTTAAGCATGGCGGCATTGAGGCCCAGCGAGCCGACCATGGAATCGGAATCGAATGAATCAAAGGTGCGCGGCGCGGCGGTCGTGCCGGTTTCGGTGTAGCCATTCTGTTTGTAGGTCGTATAACGGATGGAGGCTTCGGGGGTAATTACAGTTCCGATCGCTGCAAATTCGAATCCAATGCCGCCGCCGAGATGGGCACTGATTAGATGGGTATCGAATTCGCCTTCGAGTGTAAGCGGATCGGCGGTGGCGGAGTCCACATCGTTGTAACCATAGGCCAGGCCGGCATCGATGAAGGAATGTCCAAACCCAATGGTGGAGTATAGCGTCCCCTGGAAGGCATTCATGGTTTGTTCGGCACCGTTTTCAGCATCAATTTTATAATTACCCATTCCTCCGGAAAGACCGATCAGCAAGCGGCCGAGGCTTTTATCCATGCCGATCACGCCACCATGCATGGTGGCATCATATTCCGGGTTCAGGCCTTCTTCGCTGCGGGAATAAAAATTACCGTAATATTTCATCCAGAACCGCCAATCGTTCCGGGGCTCTGCCGTCGGGCCCCGTGGACCTTCAGCCGATTTAGGAAGAGCGAGTTGATCGCGGAATTCAGTGCCGCGAGAGAGGGAGAGGCCCAATGCGGAATCAAGTCCCTGTTTGGCCACCTGGAAGGTGTTCATGGTGCTGAAGTAGGTTTCCTGCACCAATTCGGCAGATTGCTCGGCACCGAGATTGTTAATGATGACGTTCATCTCGGTCGGGGCCAGATCTTCCAGTTCATTGGCCAGCAAGGCGAAATCGCCTGTGGCATTCCAGTAGTCGGAAAGTTTGAGGGTGTCAAAAATGATGCTCAGTCCGGAGCCCGACGGATCAAATGCGGCGGTGGTCCGGCTTTCCGTATTCGTATTTGCGGAAACAACGATTTCGGCATTCATCAGGTTGGTGTCGAAGCCGGAAAGAGCTCCGCTGATTATACTGATATTGGTGATCCCCGACGAAAGACCGGCGAGGCTGGCGTCTACCGTCAGGCTTGAATTGGTTTCGAAGGTGATGCCGGCGGCCTGCAGGCTTCCGGCCTGGTTGGTGATCACGGAAAGGTTCAGGATCGAGCCCGTGGCAAAAAGGGCATTTCCTGAGGCGACGATGGAGCCGGTTCCGGCATCGATGGTTCCTCCATCAGCCACCGAGAGCTCTGAAAAGTTGACCGTGCTTGCGGCCGAGTTCAGGCTCAGAGTGCCACTCAGAGTGAAATCCTGATTAAATATCATGTTTCCGTTTTCGATTTCCAGTGTCTGGAAGGCCGTGTTGTCGATGTTATCCACTTCAACAGTTCCACCTTCCATATAGACCTCGGAATAAACGGAAATATTACTGACGCTGACAAATTGTGTGCCGTTGGATGAGTTAATGAAAGAGAGTCCGTTGAAATTTCCGCCGGAGAGATACAGGTTGTTGGTTCCGGATCCGGTTGTGACTCCGAGCAGGCCTTCGCCGGAATAGGTGCCGCCGTAGGTGGTCAGATCGCTGTTTTTAATGACCACAGAATGGAGTTCGCCGGCAGCATTGAAGGTGCCGCCATGATTGGTAACGGATGATCCGTCGCGGGCATAGAGAGCATATCCGCCGGCATCGTCCGTTCCGTTAACCGACCCGGCGGCTCCGGCATTGAAGGTTCCGCTGTGAATGACGACTGTGGAATTCGAGGCCTGAATGCCGTGGCCGCCCGAGGCAAACGCGGAATAATTTCCGTACGCACCTGCTGCTCCACCGGCTCCGCCGGAAACCGTCACATTGCTCAGTACAGCGGATGAGGAGTACAGCGAAAGGCCGGTTCCGCCAATCGCAAACGTATTGGTTCCGGTATCGCTGGCGTTTCCCGCCGTACCGCCGGTCAGTGTACTGCCGGAGATGTCGGCAAACGTTGCGTTTTCCAGAATCAGCCCGGTCGAGCCTGAGGCGTTAGCCGCCGTGGATGCTCCCGGAAGCGGAGGGGCTCCGCCTGTGCTGATACTGTCGCTTTCTGCGGACTGGCCGGTGAAAACAGCATCCTGAATATCGGCATTCTTTACATCGGAAAGCCGGCCGCCGACGGCTTCGGTCCATGCGTTGGATGCCACATTAAGAACGCCGGCACCAAATGTTCCCCCGGTAATCAGCAGATTAGTTCCGCCGAAAATGGAGAGGGAGGCTGTATTGGGTGACGCTAAAGAGGCGCCGGTTGCGGTAATGCTGAACGTATTGAAGCTGTTGCTCACGGTTACATATCCAGATACTTCATGATTCAGGGCCAGAGATGTTGTGAGGGGATTGAAAATATCCAGATCGGTGCTGCCGTCGTTAAATGTGGTAAGGGCGGTCCGGTCAATGTTGGAGCCATAAACCTCGTTGTTGGATGCCTCGTTGTTCTGGGCGACGGCAGCCAGGCATAAAAAAAAGGCACATGCCGCAAGCGACACTGCCTTTTTCTGATGGCCAGCCAACGGGTTCCGGTTTGAATACGATTTCATAGGGGAACAGCTCCGTTGTACGGTTTGTTCTGTGGAATATGTTTACTTTTGTTTCTTCTTCGGCACGAGTACCGCGTTGATGAAGCGGCCCTGCATACGCGGTGCCTGATCAACCGTTGTGATATCGACGGTGTCCTGAATGACCCGTTGCATCACTTGCAATCCCAGTTCGCGGTGGGCGTTTTCGCGTCCGCGGAACATCAGAGAGATTTTGACACGGTCGCCGTGTTCAATAAATTTACGCAGGTTACGCATTTTGGTCTCGTAGTCGTGATCTCCCACATTAACGCGGAATTTTACTTCTTTGAGTTTGGTTTGAACCTGATGCTTCTTCTGCTCTTTTTTCTTTTTTTCCTGATCATATTTGAACTTGCCGTAGTCCATGATTTTGCACACGGGCGGTTTGGCGTTCGGTGTGATTTCGACCAGATCGATACCGTACTGTTTTGCACGATTCAGGGCATCGCTGGTTTTCATGACGCCCATAGGTTCGCCGTTCGGATCGATTACACGAATTTCCGGCACCCGAATACGATGATTCATGCGTACCTGCGGCTCGCGCTGCTGCCGTCCTCTGAAGTTTTGCCTGCTAATCTGAGACCTCCTAGTCTGCGGTTGTTTTTTCCAGCTCTTCTTTTTTGAGCTGGGCGATGAAATCGTCCAGAGCACATTCGCCTTGCATGCCTTTGAGGCGGTGGCGCACGGCAACCTGTCCGTTTTCCATTTCCTGCTTCCCGATAATAAGCATATACGGAACTTTGTCCAGCTGAGCGTTCTTTACTTTTCCGTTTAGTTTGCCCTGCTTTTTATCCACGGTTACGCGGATGTCGGCATTCCGGAGTTTGGAAAGAATTTCGTCGGCATAATCGAGCTGCTCATCGGAAAGGGGCAGCACGCGCACCTGTTCCGGTGCCAGCCAGACGGGGAAGCCGCCGGCATAGTGCTCGGTCAGAATTCCGAAGAATCGTTCAATGGATCCGAACAGTGCCCGGTGCACCATATACGGGCGATGGGCTTCGCCATCGTCGCCGATGTATTTAAGGTCGAAACGCTCCGGAAGATTGAAATCGAACTGGATGGTCGAGGTCTGCCATTCGCGGCCGATGGCATCCTTGACCTTGAGGTCGATTTTCGGTCCGTAAAAAGCACCACCGCCTTCGTCGATTTCGTAGGGCAGTCCTTCGGCTTTAATTGCGGATTCCAGCGATTTGGTGGCCTGATCCCAGCGAGCTTCTTCGCCGACCGCCTTTTCGGGGCGGGTGGAGAGATAGGCTTTCACTTCGGTAAAGCCGAAGGTTTTCCAGATAAAGTTGCAGAAGCGGATGACTTCTTTCACTTCGTCTTCGATCTGCTCGACCGTACAGAAGATGTGTGCGTCGTCCTGGGTGAAACCGCGGACGCGGAAGAGGCCATGCAGGGTGCCGGCTTTTTCATAGCGGTAAACGGTGCCGAGTTCCGCCCAGCGCAGCGGCAGTTCGCGGTAGGAGCGCAGACCCTGCTTATAGATTTCCACGTGGAACGGACAGTTCATCGGTTTGGCAAAATATTCCTGTCCGTCGACATCCATGGCGGCAAACATGCCTTCGCGATAGAAATCGAGGTGACCGGAGGTTTCCCATAAATTGGCCTTGCCGACGTGTGGAGTGAAGATGATGTCGTAACCGTTTTTGTAATGCTCTTTGCGCCAGAAATCTTCGATAATGGTGCGGACACGGCCGCCTTTGGGATGCCAGTTAACCAGACCCGGTCCGACGTTTTCAGAAATTGAAAACAGGTCCAGTTCCTTGGCGAGCTTGCGGTGGTCGCGTTTCTGGGCTTCTTCAATTTGTTTGAGATAGAGCCGCAACTGCTTCGGGTTGGTGAATGCTGTGCCGTAAAGCCGCTGCAGCATCGGGTTGGTTTCCTTGCCGCGGTAGTAGGAACCGGCAATATTCATAATTTTGAAGGCGCGCAGTTTTCCGGTGCTTTCCACATGGGGACCGGCGCACAGATCCATGAACTCACCGCAGGTGTAGAATGTGATATCATCGCCTTCCGGAATGTCCGCAAGCCGTTCCAGTTTATATTTCTGGTCTTTCAGGATTTCTTTTGCTTCATCGCGCGAAACCGATTTGCAGATAAATTCATGATCTTCATCGATGATTTTCTGCATTTCGGCTTCGATACGCTCGAAGTCTTCCGGAGTGATCCGCTCTGCGAGGTCAAAATCGTAATAAAAGCCGTCGTCGGTCGACGGGCCGATGTCCAGCTGAACATTATCATACAGACGGCATACTGCCGCAGCCATAACGTGCGCCGTGGAGTGGCGCAGGCGATCCAAATCATTCATGTCGTTTCTCATCCTCAAAGTGGAGTCTCGCTCCAGTTATCGGTTAATGGTTATTCGTTATTGGAAAAGGTGCAGCACTGCCGGCTAACCAATAAGGATTAACTCCAAGCGGCCTCGGAGAGACCTTTCATAAAAGGCGGTAAATATAAGGGCTCGGGGCAGGGGTGTCAATTGGCGCGGGACTCGAATTCCGTCGGCTTTTTTCGGGGTTTTCCGAGGGGAAAAAGGGGGTGGTTATTTGTCTGTAAAATAAAGTATGGATAAAGGCATCAAAGGGTTGTGGGCGGACGGACCTTGAGTAATAATCATTTTTTCGGAATTTGGAGCGAAATAAGGGAGTGTTTCGATATTTTGGCCGTTTGAATTTCTTGTTTTTTTGTGTGCGTCCTGATTTTTCATCAGATGTTCGAGTGCTGCGGCTGAAGAAAAAGATGAATCGGTGCATCGTGGAGGATTTTAAGCTCTTTTTGAATCGGCATGGCATTCTTTTTGTTGTCGTGCCACTATTTAGCCGGTTTTCTCCGGGGCGGAGAATGTATTATTATTGGAGTGATTTATGAGGATTTTTATTCTGCTGATTTCCGGTGTACTTGCTGGTTGCGCATCGACGGGGCCGAGGGCGTATAAACCGTATAAAAGCCGGGAGAAGAAAGCCTTTGGTCGTGCTGATCGAGCCGTTAATTTTCACGATGTCAAAACCAATTTTCAGGCCTATGCCGAGACCGAAGTGGCGTGGGCCGGAATTATTGATGATATTCAGTTCAAGGAAACCGAGCGCACCATTCAGGTGGCTTTTGATATCGATTACCGTGATTTTGACTGGAAGTATCATAAGAGGGGGAACCCGTACCGGCTGTCTGCTGAATCTGGAGGCCGGATTAAGGCGGGCTGGACGGTGGATAAACCGGCGCGTATCAGTTACCTGAAAACGTTGGCCAAGCCCGGCTATATGATTGTGGTTTACGGCAGACCCTGGGATCTAGACGATGATACGATTCAGCTGGCGGCTACGGCGGTGCGGCCGATCAAAAAGCGCGATTATGATTTTTTTCCAGAGGCTGGAACGGAAAATAAGAAGGATTTTCCTACTGATCTGAATCGGTCAGATTTATCGCCCGATTCCGTGCTCGGTATTCCTGTACCGCAAAATGCGCCTGCTCAGAATTTATAGACCAGGCTGGTCAGCAGAGCTTTGTCGTAATAGCCTTTGTCATCGTAAAACACCTCGGTGTCTTTATCGATTTTATACTCCACCCGCAGGAAAAGCTCTCGTACCAGTTTGTTCTGAATACCGAAGGAAAAGACGAAATGATAGTCATCCAGATTACCCAGGTGGGTGTATTTCTGGATGATTTCCAGTTCTTGGGCCTGCAGGATTTTCCAGTTTAGACTTTCGTCAAAAATGAATTTCGGCTGTGAAACCGATGTGGTGCTGGTTCGGGTGGAGTCGAGTCGGTCGTAGACGTGATAACCGCCGCCGGCGGAAGTGGAGAGTTTTATCCGCGAGTCTTTTCCGAACCATTTAATACCCAGTTCCGCGGTCTGGAGATATTCGTTTTCAATGCGGCGGTTGTAATCGCGCTGATAGAGGGTTTTGGCCGTGGCGTAAAGGTTTTTATTTTTAAAACTGCGGTTGTATTTCTGCGTGATGTTGAAAAAATCATCCCGGATTTTATATTCATCTTCGCTGTAGCGATAGGTCCAGTCCCAGCGCAGGGAGTTTCGCTCACCCTTCCAGTTTAGATTTCCGTATATGCGATAGGTTTCATACTTTTCGTCTTTGTAGACTCCGCTCAGGTTGGATGTCGTTTTGTTTCGCATGGCAATCGCCAGGCCGGCCTGCCCCGACCATTGTTTCTTTTTCTTTTTGGATGAGGATTCTTTGGCCGATTTTGAAGGTTGGGCCGTTTTTTTCGGTTTGGATGCGGGAAGGTTGGCGGGTTTGGCTTTGTTTTTCGCAATAGCGGCTTCTGGAACGGTGATTTCTCCCAGTGTTTTCTGAGTGATCCGGATTTCGGAAATATCGCGTGGATTAATGCTGATGGAACCGAACGCTGCAGATTTTAAATACACATGGCTGGCGGCTTGTTCGAGAATTTCCCCGCTCAGTATATCGCCGTTTTTCAGCACAATCGTATCCTGCGCAAAGCCGCTGATGGTTGCGCTGAACAGGAATATGAGACTGAAAATGTTATATTTCATAACTCTTTAATTTGCGTGTTTTCAAGTTGGTTGCGGAACGTAGCTTTTTGATATTCGGGGGTCAATCCCGCTAAAAAAGAAAAAACGCCTTTCGAAAAAGACGTTTTTACTTCCGGCAATTGGACGTTTTTTTAACGCGCCGGCGGGGCATGTACGCAGCCTTTGTGCAGGGCGTGCGCACATTCCATCCAGATTTCTGCAAAGGTCGGGTGGGCGTGAACGGTGTTGCCCAGCTCTTCTGCGGTGAGTTCTTCGCGGACGGCAACGACCATTTCACTGATCAGATCCGTGGCGTGCGGTCCGGCGCATTGGGCACCAATAATGATGTCGCTTTCTGCATCGGCAAGAATCTTCACAAAGCCTTCGGTCTCGTTGGCTGCCTGTGCTTTACCGAGTGGTTTAAAGTGGAATTTCCCCACATTATATTTGCGACCGAGTTTCTTGGCTTCCTCTTCCGTGAGCCCGACAAGTGCGACTTCAGGAGAGGTGAAAATGACGCCGGGGATAACGACTTCTTCGATTTTCTCCTCTTCTTTCATGATATATTCACAGACATACATGGCCTGGGAGGTCGCTGCGTGCGCCAGTTGCATCCGGCCGGAAACATCGCCGATGCAGAAGATGTTCTGTACATTGGTGCGGCTGAGGTCATCGACTTCAACGTAGCCGCGCTCATTCACCGTCACGCCAGCAGCTTCAATATTCAGCCCATCCAGTACCGGGCTGCGGCCGATGGATACGAGCAGCATGTCGGCTTCGAGGGTTTGGTCGCCGGCTTTTGCGGTGACTTTTTTGTCGTTCGCCGCAATATCCTGCATGGCGTCACCGGTAAGCAGGGTCATGCCGAGTTCACTTTTCATATGCTTTTTAACGACGTTGCGGATGTCTTTATCGAGCAGCATCAGAATGTCGGGCAGGAGTTCAACAATGGTAACTTTTACGCCGAGGCCAGCTGCCATACAGGCGAGTTCGGAACCGATGTACCCGCCGCCGAGCACCATCAGCGTTTCGGGAAGTTCTTCCAGTTCCAGGAAGGCGCGGCTTTCAACAATCCGTTCATGTTTGGGAATAAAACCGGGGACGGTGGAGGTGGAACCGGTGGCGATGATAATATTTTTACCGGTAATGGTTTCTGTAGCACCGTCGGCCTTTTTAATGGCGATGGTGTTGGCGTCTTTGAAGGATCCCGTTCCTTCAAACAGGGTGACGCCGTGCGATTTCAGCAGATAGGCAATGCCGTTCTGCTGGGTCTCAATGACGGCGTCTTTCCTTTTTTTCATGGCGGGATAGTCGATTTCCGGTTTGCCGACGTTAATGCCGAACGATTCCGCATGCAGAATTTTCTGATAGACTTCTGCGCCGGCGATCAGGGTTTTTGTTGGAATACAGCCGCAGTTCAGGCAGGTTCCTCCGAGCCATTCGCGTTCGATGATGGCCGTTTTTGCGCCCAGCTGCGCGGCTTTGATCGCGGCGGGATAACCGCCTGGTCCAGCTCCGATTACAATTACATCAAAATCCATTCTTCGCTCTCCTTAAATAATGATCGGAGTATTGGTATTTTATGATCGGTGAGTCAACCCTAAGCGTTTTCCAATGTTTGGAACTCTGCAAAACGGCCTGAAACCGCTAATTATAATCTCCATATTGTGCACATTATCCGGTTGAGACCATGAAAATTATTGTATGCATTAAACAGGTTCCTGAACAGGGACGGATAAGGGTTGACCCGAAAACCGGGGGTGTTGACCGTGGTGACGGTTATGCCGTCATGAATCCATACGATGAAAGTGCACTGGAAACGGCGTTACGTCTGAAGGATGTTTTTGACGCGGAAATTACTGTGGTTTCAATGGGGCCTCCGCAGGCGGAGGCGATACTGCGCAAATCTCTCTCCTGCGGGGCCGATCACGCCTTTTTGATTTCCGATCCGGCGTTTGGCGGGTCCGACGCCTTGGCAACGTCTTATATTCTCTCTCTTGCTTTAAAAACACTTGATTTTGATCTGCTGCTTTTTGGGCGGCAGGCGATTGATGGTGATACCGGACAGGTCGGTCCTGAAACCGCCTGCCTGCTGGATCTTCCGGTTCTGACCTGTGCTCGTTCTATTAAACCGGTATCCGGCGGATTTGAGGTGGAATGTATTTCGGATTCCGGGTCCCAATGCTGGAATATTCAATCGCCTTGTGCTCTGACGGTGATTAAGGAGAATAATGAACTGCGCGAACCGCATTTTGAGCTTCGGATGTCGGCCAAACGTGCCGTTATTCCAATCCTAGGACGTGCTGAATTGAAGCCGGAGGCAGGACGGGTGGGGGTGTCTGGTTCGCCTACGCGTGTTGTTGCGCTGAATCGCCTCTCTGTTGAAAATGAAGGTGAAATGCTGACGGGCTCCGTTCCTGAAATGGTTGCAGTACTCATTGACCGGCTGGAAAAGCGGGGAGCACTGAAATGAATGAACTCTGGGTTTTTAACGAGCCGAATCAGCCGGTTGTTGATGAGTTGCTCGCAAAAGGCCGGATACTTGCGGATCAGGCCGGAATGAAGTTGTGTCGGGTATCGGTGGACCTGCCCGACTTTCAGAATGACTATTTTACCCGGGCTCTGTTGACGCTGGTGCAGAAACGACGCCCGCAAATCATGCTGTTCGGTGCAACCGCTATTGGAAAAACGCTCGCGCCGACACTGGCTGCCAAACTTGGAACCGGACTCACCGCCGATTGCACCGGATTGGAAATTGATCCCGAAACCCAAACGCTGAAAATGATCCGTCCGGCATACAGCGGAAACATTCTTGCCACAGTTATATGTGAAAAACGACGTCCGCAAATGGCCACCGTCCGCTCCGGTATTTTCGGGCCTGAACCGGTCCAATTCGAGGACATCATCATTCGACCCGATTGTTCCAGCGTTCGGAAGCGGATGCAGAAAACTCAGAAACTGGACGATGCTGAGCGCGAGAAGTTGCACAGCACGGAATTTATTATCGCCGGCGGGCGCGGAATCGGGGTACCGGAAAATTTCCAGTGTCTGGAAGAGCTGGCTGAAGTGCTGGGTGGTGCGGTGGGAGCTTCTAAAGCGGTCGTGGATATGGGGTGGAGGAGGTGGGAGCAACAAGTCGGCCTCAGCGGAAAAACGGTTGCTCCTGTTGTTTATATTGCCTGCGGAATTTCTGGAGCCGTTCAGCATTTGGAAGGGATTCGTCGGGCCGATATTCTGGTGGCGATCAATAACGATCCCGAGGCCCCGATTTTTGACTATGCTGATTACGGACTGGTGGGAGATGTACTGGAGATCGTTCCCGAAATGATCCGGCAATTACATGAGCGGCATTTTCCCGGAAAGTAAGTGTAATTGGAAATATTTCACACATTGCAATGTATGAAATTACATTTATTGCTTTTTTATGGAATTATATCTATTTCATACATTGCAATGTATGAAAAATATGGATGTTTCATTTAATCTGTCCAAGGTGAGTTTTCTGCATGCGGAGGAAGCTGATCAACGGCCAAACAGTTGTAAACACATTTGATTAAGGCTGAACGTTCCTGTAGTTTCAGCATCCATAAACTTTAATGTATTTAACCGAAGGAACCATTATGGAAAATGTTGTAATTATCGGAGCTGGAGCAGCGGGATATACTGCGGCGATTTACTGCGCCCGTGCGAATCTTGAACCGCTTGTGATTGAAGGTATGCAGCCGGGAGGACAGCTGACCACTACGACGGAGGTGGAAAACTATCCGGGGTTCCCTGAGGGAATCGATGGTACAAAAATGATGGAAAAGTTTCGTGCCCAGGCGGAACGTTTCGGAGCAAAGTTCCTGCAGTATGATGCCGTGGCTAAGGCTGATTTTTCGCAGAAACCGTATAAGCTTGAAATGATGGCGGGGGATCCGATTGAAGCTAAAACGGTGATTATTGCCACGGGTGCGACGGCTAAATATCTCGGGCTGGAATCGGAACAGAAATTTATGGGACGCGGCGTTTCGGCGTGCGCCACCTGCGATGGAGCTTTTTATAAGGATGTTCCGGTCGTTGTGGTCGGTGGCGGTGATACGGCCTGTGAAGAAGCAACCTTCCTTACCCGTTTTGCCTCGAAAGTGACGCTGGTGCACCGTCGCGATGAACTGCGTGCGTCTAAGATTATGGCTGAACGTACGGTTAAGAATGAGAAAATTGAAATGGCGTGGAATTCTGTCATTGAGGAAATCGTGGGTGATGATTCCGGCGTGACGGGAGTGAAAATCCGTAATGTAAAAACGGATGAAATTACGGAAATTCCGGCATCGGGCTATTTCTCAGCGATCGGCCACAAACCGAATACAGAACCGTTTGATCAGCTTGAAAAAGATGAAGTGGGCTATCTGATTGCTGATGGTGTAAAAACCAAATTTGAAGGTGTATATGCTGCCGGCGATGTATCAGATGCGGTTTATCGTCAGGCGATTACGGCTGCCGGGACCGGCTGTGCTGCGGCGCTGGAGGCGGAGCGTTATCTGGAAGCTCAGGAAGGCTGAGCACGACTTCCAATGATTGGAAAAGCTCCCCGAAATTCGGGGGGCTTTTTTTATCGGTTCATCAGGATCCGTCCGCGCAGTTCGAATGCAATTTTATCGAGCAGGGGGGCGCAGCTATTGCCGATCAGGACGGCGTAAACAATGGCTTCGGTATAGAAGGTGAACTGGCGGATCAGGGCATTGCTGATTCCGGTGACGATTCCGCAGATGATCTGTCCGCTTTTGCTCATGGGGGTGGATACGGGGTCGGTCACGATGAAAACTGCGCTGAACAGGACGGCGGCGGAGAGCAGGTTGTATAGGGGGTCATTTCCGGAAATGGTGGTCATGATGCTGAAGGAGAGCAGGAAAAATACCGGGGTGCGCCAGCCGATGATGCCTTTCCAAATGAGCCATGCCCCGATCGGTATCAGGAGCAGCGGAAAGGTTTCTCCTGGACTTCCGGGAACCAGAGTGAACAAGCCTTCCCAGTTTCCTTCGATTTTGCTGAAAAGCCAGTGGCTGTATTCGAGCGGATAGCTTTCGGAGCGGTAGAGTTCCTGCGGTGTGGCGGTGGAGATGGTATCGATCGCTGGGGAGCCCCAGTTTATAACGGTGGACGGGTAGGCCAGCATCAGAAAGAGGCGGCCGGACATGGCGGCGTTGAAGCGAAGCGGGCTTCCAATCATTGGAAGTTTAATGATCCATACCATCAGCAGAATGGCCAACAGCATGGGCGGGAACGGAACGGTGGGAGGAACGCTGGCGGCGAGCAGCGCGGCGCTGAAGGCAGAGCCCATGCAGACGAGGCGGCGTTTGCGTTTGATGACGAGGGTGTAGAGGGTTTCGGCCATGGAGCCGAGCAGGGAGTAGCCGATGAGGTGCGGCAGGTAGGCTGGATGATACAGGAAACTGTAAATCGAGCAGGGGGTCAGCAGGGCCAGACAGGCCCAGGCGGCCCCGGCGGATGAGCTGGACCCGATCCGGATGAAGGGCGGTGTTAGAGGCATCTTTTCCCTTTCTGGAGAGTTTCGATTAGCGGGATTCCGGAGGGGCAGACGGCGGCGCAGACGCCGCAGAGAAAGCATTCGGTCATCTGGGCGGTAAAGGCTGTGCTTGTCGTTTTTCCTTTATTTATTTTTTCGGTTAGGGTGAAGGGGTGAAGGCCGAGCGGGCAGGCGGCATTGCATGCCCCGCAGCGGGTGCAGGGGCGTTCTTCACGGTATACTTCATCGCGACGAAGAATGAAAATTGCGAGGGTTGTTTTTCTTATGGTTGAAAATCGGTCGACCTCGCGGCCCATCATCAGGCCGGAGTCGGTGATGAGATGCATAGAGGCATCGTAGGGAAGGTTGTATATCTCGAGCAGTTTTCGAATCTCGATGCCGACCGGGACGATGATGTTTTTGTAAAAACCACTTGAGGGCATGGCCAGCGTGAGCGGCCGTTCCACCACGGGAATGCCGTCGATAATGGCCCGGCCAATGGCGCGCAGGGTCACAACGTTCTGGATCAGGAATCCGAGCTCAAAGGGACGGGTTCCGGCAGGTGGTCTTTTTCCCGTCAGTTTTTCAATAATCAGTTTTTCTGCGCCGGCCGGATATTCTCGGTTGAAGCCGACGATGATGAACTCGCCATAGTATTTATTGAGTTCTTTGATCAGATCGGGATCGTTCTGGACGGCGAGGACGATTTTTGTGGATCCTGTGGCTTTAACACAGGCGTTGGCACCGGCGGCGACCCAGAAAGAGTCCTGAAGCAGGACCGATTTGTCGATGCTGATGCCGGGTTCGCATTCGATGCCGTTGATGACCAGCGTGTGTGCATTAAGGTTGGCTTGCAGTTTTTTCGATGTCGGGTATCCGCCTCCCCCCATACCGATGAGGCCGATTTCGTCGAGAAAGGCCGGGAAGGTTGCTGGGTCGATTTTGTCGAGGCCGGGGTAGATGCGTTCGGGACGTGGAAAGGGCGTTTCCAGCATCTGGAAATCCACGAGATTATCCCAATCGATCTTAATGGTACGGCGCATGTATTCTTATGGTTTGGTCCATTCGGGCGGCGACTCCATCTGCAGAGCAACATGCCGCGCAAGGTAGTTTAAATATCCAGAGGTTTTTATCCCATAGCGTGTGGCGCCGGACAAGGCATCAACGGCCGATTTTTCCGCATGGGGATCGAACGGGACGTTTTGGAACTGTTTAAGGACGGCTTTGACCTGCTTGCGGTCTTTGGCATTTTTTATTTTTCCAATGTCTGGAAAAACCGCTTCGCGCAGGATGTAGCCGGTTTCGGTTTTATCGACGATGACCACACCTGTAATGGTTTTAAAGGATTCGATTTCGCGGAAAGCCACACCGGTTTTCGGTATCCCTTTTTCATCGAAGCCGATATAGAGCTCTTTAATTGTGCGTGAATAGGGGATAGGGGATTCGGCCGTCCGCAGGCCTTTGAGCGCGCGGGTGACCGTGTCATGTACATTTTCCGCCCCAGCAGATGCCGCGGTGCCGAGGGCGATGAGAAGAATGGTTTTTTTTAATATGTTCATGGGTAATACAACGGCAAGGATAGCGGTTTTCTGACGGGGGGATAAGCGAAAACCGTCCCCCCGTACCAAAGCGGGGACGGTGATGAGGCCGCGTGAATCGGTGTTAGTTAAAGATCCAGCCCAGGCCCATGTTGTATTTAGTGACGACGTCTGAACTGGCGGCTTCGGTGTCAGCAAACTGCACGTCTGCTTTGATGACGAAGTTCCGGGTCAGCAACCAGCTGGCTCCGAGGGTGATTTCGGTGCGGTCGTTGGCGGCATCGCCCGATCCGCCGTCCGCCGCTTTATGCTCGGTGTCGTACGCTTCGTAGCGGACGAACGGAATCAGGGCGGAATCTTTCAGTTTGCCGGTTTTCCATGTTTCGGGCAGCACGTCGACTCCGGCTTCGAGATACCAGCCGAAAATTTCCTCTCCGGCGCCGTTGCCGTATGCGGCATCGAGCCCGTCCGCGTCGGAATTCGAGCCGAAGGCGGCAACGCCGCGGAGCTGCACGCGGGAGATCTGATATTCGAAGTCGGCCGAGATCATGGAGAAGACGTTGTCGGTGGAGTTGGTTCCGCTCGGGCTTCCGCCCTTGTTCTGGTTATCGGTTCCGCCATAGTAGCCCGAGATTCCGACGCGCAGATCCTGGTCGTCGGTCGAGACCGGAAAGACGTCGAGCCGGCCGGTGAGCGCACCGTCGTTCAACCCCGGGCGGCCTTTGAGGCGTCCGCCGCGGATTCCGTCGGAATTGCTGAAACCCGATTCGTTCAGTCCGGCGACGGCATAGACCTCGTAGTTCAGCCAGCTCAGCGGATAACCGAACAGGCCGATGCCGTCAACCATCCAGGTGGAGGGGATGATGTATTTTGCCATGTTCGGGCGTTCGACACCATTGAACAGGGTGGGTTCGTGTTTCTGGTTGATGATGCCGAGGGGCGCGAGCATGCGGCCTGCACGGATATTCACGGCGTCGTCGAACAGGAAGTCCACGAAGAGCTGCTCGATCAGCAGGTATTCTTCGTCGGTTGAGGCGTGTTCCAGCTCAACCTCAGAGGTGAGCTTGATCCATTCATTAAAATCGTAGCCGATGTACATCACCAGGCGGTGGATATCGAGCAGGTCATTGCCACTTTCCTCCCAGTTGGCGTGGATTTCCCCGTATCCGCCGAGGCGGAACTTGCTGCCCGTGCTTTGGGTTACTGCGGCGAGGTCGTTTTGACTGCCTTTCAGGGCGGCGATTTCGGCTTGGGTTTCGGCCATCTTTTTTTCAAGGGCGGCGAGTCGATCTTCGTTCTGAGCAGCGGCGGCAGTTGCGGCAGCGGCGAGGCCGCTCATCAGTAGGTTCCTGCAGTTCATCTTATCTCCTTATGTTTCTGAAACGGGCCGGTGTACGGACCGGAACCATCGGAATACAGTACGACGGACAATTCAGCAGCTGATGAGCCGGGACAAAGAGGGGGCGGAGCCCCAAGGGAGTTTCCTGAATTGAAGTTGTCTAAACCAAATGGTTCCGTATCCAGTATGCTGTTCAGCCTCAGAACCCGCGTACCGGCAAAAAATATGTCTAAACAACCTTCAGGCTTATCCTGACAGGGAGAACATTTTCCAATGACTGGAAAACATCCGATAAATTAGCCTCGATTAAAACAAAGTCAAACGATTAATGGTATTAAATCTAAACAAGGGTATGGATCTCCTAATAAAAACCGTTGCAGAGTGGTTGACGGGTTTTTTGCGGTTGGGTAGGGTGTGCGCTCATTTTGAACGAAACAGGTGTTTCTAACCGAAAAAGGAAAGGTGCTAATCATGGCTACTAAAATTGGTATTAACGGTTTCGGCCGTATCGGACGTATGGTATTTCGCGCAGCTGCGGCTCGCGAAGACATCGAAGTTGTAGGCATCAACGACCTGCTGGACGTTGATTACCTCGCATACATGCTCAAGTATGACTCTGTACACGGTCGTTTCGGCGGTACTGTTGAAGTAAAAGAAGGTGCCCTCGTTGTAGACGGCAAGGAAATCCGCATCACCGCTGAGCGCGATCCGGCCAACCTCGCCTGGGGCGATGTTGACGCTGAGGTTGTTGTTGAGTCCACCGGGTTCTTCCTGACCGACGAAACTGCACGCAAACACATCGAAGCCGGTGCGAAGAAAGTTGTGCTTTCTGCTCCGTCCAAAGATGCTACCCCGATGTTCGTATGCGGTGTCAACACCGATTCCTACGCGGGTCAGGATATCGTTTCCAACGCTTCCTGCACCACGAACTGTCTGGCTCCGGTTGCCAAGGTTCTGAACGACAAGTTCGGTATCGAAAAAGGTCTGATGACTACCGTTCACGCGGCTACTGCTACACAGAAAACTGTTGACGGTCCGTCCATGAAAGACTGGCGCGGCGGTCGCGGCATTCTGGAAAACATCATCCCGTCTTCCACCGGTGCTGCTAAAGCGGTAGGTAAAGTCATTCCGGAACTCAACGGTAAGCTGACCGGTATGGCCTTCCGTGTTCCGACTTCCGACGTTTCTGTGGTCGACCTGACCGTCACGCTGAAAAACGAAGCTTCCTATGAAGACATCTGCGCGGCAATGAAAGAAGCATCAGAAGGCGCTCTCAAAGGAATCCTCGGTTACACCGATGAGGCTGTTGTTGCCACGGACTTCCGTGGTGAAGTTTGCACCTCCGTATTCGATTCCAAAGCGGGCATCCAGCTGGACGGCACCTTCGTTAAAGTTGTATCCTGGTACGACAACGAGTGGGGCTACTCCAACAAGGTTCTCGACCTGATCAAAGTTATCGCCGGCTAAGCCCGATCGATTCTTCGATAAAAAAAGCGTCTCCAATGCGGAGGCGCTTTTTTTTGTTCCACAGCAGGCCGTTGGCGTACGGTTGGATGTTGGAGAATATCTCTCTGGATAATTTTCAGAATCCGGTGCCGGCGCCGATGCTGAAGAAGGGGGTCCAGTCGTCGTAGGGCGATTTGCTGTCTTGCAGGAGGTCGAACATGACTTCTGCATAGATCCAGCTTTTTTCATAGAGCGGCTGGCGGACGCCGCCGCCGGCGAAAATATAAGGGATCCATTCCCGTTCTGAACCGCCGCCGCGATAAAAGAGTTCATAGTTATACATGGCCGGTTCGAGCTGGGCATAAAAAATCTGGTTAATGCGGTAACGGCCGAAAAGGCTGCCGCCATAATTACTGCTGGTTCGTGAGTCGCCATACCGGTCGTCCCGAATGTAGTCATACCGAACTTTTACACCCGAAGATAATTTCGGGGTCACGTAATAGCCGACCATCGGTTCAATTCCGATCACCGAATAATCGCCGAACGATAAATTAATGAAGCCGCCGAAATACAGATTGTCACGGAAACGGTTTGGGGATTCGCTCAGCGAAGGTTCCTGAATATGGGATATCGGGGAAGCTTTTTTATTCGCCGTTTTAATCTGTTCCTCCTGTGCCGGAAGATTCGCGTTGCCGATGAACAGTACGAATGAAATCCAGATTGCTTTTTTCATAAAATTCTCCCCGGGGATGTTGATTGAATCGCAATCAGGTTAAACGGTTCTTTAATTTCCGTCCAATTATTTCATAGGCAGGTGCCGGGGCTGTATCGTCATGCCGGGGGGCGGTTGGAGTCGGGTTTTTATTTACGCATCGTCTTCGTCCAATTCATTTCTGGTGCGACGAACCACCCAGAACAGCAGGGCGCCGAATAGGAGCAGAGCGCCGGCAGCAGCAGGAAGACGGTATCTGAGAATATTGGCAAAGGTGAAGAGCAGCGAGCATATGGTGGCCATGATTAATACCCAGTCTGTTAAAACCTGCGGTAGTGTTTGAGCGGGTTTGTATCCGTCAATCCGGTCAATGACCGGTGCCCAGCCGAAACGGTGGATGCGTGTTCGCTGAACAAAGGCGGTCAGCAGTTCCGGATCGGTTGGCTTTGTTCGCAGTGAAACGATGATGGCCGCGACAGTGCTGATGAACATCACGACCAGCATGCGGGCACCGAGCATATCGGCGCTTTGTGTGAAGCTGATTCCTTCGGGCAGGTGGAACAGCCAGCCCATTGGGCGGTCAAACAGCGGTTTTTCCAGGCCGAGAATCCGATGCCCGAAAAGCATAAGAATGCCGAGAACATAGTTGAGCACAAAAGCCGCAACTTCGCCCTCGACGGTCATGCGCCACCAGAGCCAGCGCAGCACGGCGACCAGTGTTGAGCAGACGCCGACCACAAAGAAAATATCCAGCAACTGGAGAATATTGTCCGCTTTAAAGGCAATCAACCCGCCGAGTATGCCGACCGACACGGTCACGATGCGCGAAACCCGGACGTAATGTTTGTCCGATGCTTCCCGTACGGCGAACCGGCGATAGATATCATTGACGATGTAGCTCGATCCCCAGTTGAACATGGTCTGTACGGTGGAGGTGAAAGCGGCAATCATGGTTCCCATCATAATGCCCCGGAGTCCGATCGGCAGAATGTGCAGCATCATTCGTGGATAAGCCGCATCGTGACCGGCTTCCCCCATATCCGGAAAAACGATCAGAGAGGAGAGTGCGACGGCGATCCATGGCCAGCAGATAACCGCAAAATAAATGATGGCAAACATCAGGAGAGCGTTTGAAGCATGTTTGGTGTTTTTACAGGAAAGCAGCCGTTGGGCCTGGTGTCCGCCGCTCAGGGCATTGCCCCACCAGAGAATACCGAAAAATCCGATGGCGTTCCAGATCGACATCATTCCGGGCTGTCCTTCGGAGGTGATGGTTGTGCTGATCTGCGGGCCGATGTTCATCTCCCGTCCGAGCCATGATTCATTAGCCTGCAGCTGTTCCACCATGGAGCTCAGTCCGCCGACCTCTTTAATGGCCAGCCAGGCGAGGAGAAAAGTGCCGAGTGTGGCGAGAAGGAATTGAAGAAAATCCGAGTAGGCTGCGCCCATCATACCGCCGGAGGTTGAAACGACAATGGCGCAGGCCATTACGACAATCGTAACCGCCATTTCGGCCGGCATTTCCATACCGAGGATGGAGAAGGTCTGGCCGGAGACGCCCAGGGCTTCCTGCGCAATGGTGATCATGGCTTTGCAGACCCAGCCGATAATCATCGGACAGAGCAGCAGGGCGCCGGCACCGGCCGTGATACCGCGCAGCAGCTGTGCGCCTTTTCCGCTGTAGCGCAGTTCCAGCATTTCATTATCCGTCACTACGCGGGTTCGTCGCCAGAGGCGGCTGAAGAGCGCGACGCCCAGCGCACAGCCGATGAATGGGGACCAGTAGCGCCAGACGGCATGCAGTCCGGATTCGCGGACGCAGGTGCCGACCCAGAGCGGGGTATCAGAGGCAAAATTGGTGGCAATCATCGAGGCGCCGGCGACATACCACTTCAGCGATCGGCCCGAGACAAAAAAGGAATCCACATTTTTTCCGCCGCGCCGGCTGAAATAAATTCCGATGGCAATGTTAACACCGAGAAACGCGGCGACGATCATCCAGTCCACTACATGCATTTGTAAGTCCCCTTAAGCTATACAACTCCAGAATGTATAACGTTAACATTTAGCATAAGCGATAATGGGATGTCATCCAGCAAAAGGTGGAGGGCTGAAGAATTCGGATTCATTCTGGTTCTATTCCTGCTATATTTTTTATCTATGGAAGTGGTTTACGAAACAATCGCATCGCTCGGAGCCTACGCGCCTGTCACCTGCATTCTCCTTTTTCTGCTGGCCAGTCTGCTGGTGGTTTGGCGGCTGGAGGCGCTATCGGGGCAGGGGGTGGAAGGTACGGTGCTTGGTACCGTTTTTATGCCGTTCTGTTCGGGCATGGGTAATATCGTTTTTGCGCTGGTTCTTGCCCGGAATGCAGGAACGGGCGAGGATATGTTGATCAACTGCCTCTTTAACAACATCACCAATCTGACGTTGCTGATCGGTGCACCGGTACTGATCTGGGGCATGGCCAGTATTCCACGGAAAAAAAGCAAGGCCGTGGTGCTGGAGCATAAAATGGGACGTCTTTCGCTGGCGCTCAATCTGGTGGCGGCACTGTTCTTTTCCCTGTTTGTCTGGCTGCTGGCCGCCGACGGAAAAATCGGACGGATGGACGGATTTGTGCTGCTGCTTCTTTTTGTCTTTTGGCAGTGTTTCCACGTTTATGATGTGAAAAAGACCAATTTGCTGAAAAAGAAAAGGTATCCGTTGACGCTCCCGGTTGAAGTTCTTTTGCTGTTGATCGGGGCTGCCGGTGTTTTTATTTCGACGGACTGGCTGGTGCAGTGGTTCCAATCTCTGGAAAGCGATACGGTCCCGCCACAGGTGCTGGGCTGGGCCAGCGGGGTACTTATGGTACTGCCGAATGCGATTCTGGCTTTTTACTATGCTTCCAAAGCCCGGATGGATGTGGTCTATACCTCTCAGTCGGGCGATGCGCATATCTGCATTCCGCTCTGTATCGGAATCTTTGCTGTTTTCCGGGATGTCCCGTCGTCCGCTTTTTTGCAGCAGTCACTGCTGATTCTGATGGGGCTCAGTGCGGCGCACCTGCTGTTTGTCGGGGTGCTCGGGAAGCTTCCGCGGATTGCGGCGGTGCTCCTGCTGGCCGCCTTCGGCTATTTTCTCTGGTCGGGATTGGCCTGAATACAGCCGAAATATTCTACGTCAGAGGATCCGCAATAAAGGCTTCCAGCAGGTTGTTGAAATGCACCTGAGCGGATGTCCATTTGGGATTGGCCGTGATTTCATCGGTGCTCTTCCTGGTGTTGTTGAAAATCACCAGTTTATTTTTTCCGGCGCAGATGTGGGCGTCAAATCCGGAGCCGTAGCCCTCGTGGGAAAAGGCAAAATCCCCGATCTGGATATTGGAGGGATCAAGGGTTTCTTTCAGTGCAGCCATATCCCGACCAAAGTCAGCTACAAATTCTTCGTGCCGATCACCTCGGTATTCCACCAGTTTCCAGCCCTCGGACGTTTTTTCAATAATAGCCCATTCATCAAAAACAGCTTCACCAATGGCGGTTTCGAGATTTTTCAGATTGGCTTCAATTCGGTCAGTTGCGGTTTCTAGATTCATTTTTCAATCCTCGGGCGTTGTTTGAATGCAATTTATCGGATTCGTAACGCAGGACAACAGCTTTGTTTCGTTTGACTCGGATTTCGATATGCTTATAGTCAACGGCTTATTTTAAAGGACGTTTAACCAACAGGAGTTAGAAATGAATAAAATGACCATTAAGGACCTGGACGTTCAGGGTAAGCGCGTACTGATGCGCGTCGACTTCAACGTTCCGGTAAAAGACGGTGTTGTCGGGGACGACACACGTATTCAGGCCGCCCTGCCTTCCATAAACTATGTGCTCGAAAACGGAGGTTCGCTGGTGCTGATGAGCCACTGCGGACGCCCGAAAGGCGAAAAGAACATGGAGTTCACCCTCAAGCCGGCCGCCGACCGCCTGGCTGAGTTGGTCGAAGCCAAAGTCACGCTCGCTCCCGATGTGATCGGTGACGAAGTGAAAGCCCTTGTTGAAGCCCTGCCGGCCGGTGAAATTCTGGTTCTTGAAAACGTCCGCTTCTATAAAGAAGAAGAGGGTAAAGGCTGTACCGCTGAAGAACAGGAAGCATTTGCAAAAGAGCTGGCTTCCTATGGTGACGTGTATGTTTCCGACGCATTCGGTACCGCCCACCGTGCGCATGCCTCCATGGCTGTGGTTACCAAGTTTATTGATCAGTGCGCCGCCGGCTTCCTGCTCGAAAAAGAGATCCAGTATCTCGGCAAAACCCTCGAAGCGCCGGAAAAACCGTTTGTCGCCATCATCGGCGGAGCGAAGATTTCCGGTAAAATCGACGTCGTCGTAAACCTGATGGACAAATGCGATAAGATTCTCATCGGCGGCGGCATGGCCTACACCTTCTATAAAGCCATGGGCAAGGCCATCGGTGGATCGCTGGTGGAAGAAGATAAAGTTGAACTGGCCGGCCAGATTCTGAAACAGGCGGAAGAAAAGGGCGTTGAGCTGCTGCTTCCGATCGATAACACCGTAGCCGATGCATTTTCTGCGGATGCCAACGTAAAAGTGGTCGAGGATTCTATCGAAGAAGGCTGGATGGCGCTGGATATCGGTCCGAAGACCATCGATCTTTATTGTGAAGCGGTAGCCAATGCCAAGACCGTCGTCTGGAACGGACCGATGGGCTGCTTCGAAATGGAACCCTTCGCGAAAGGTACCTTCTCCGTCTGCGAAGCGGTGGCCAAATCCGACAGCATCAGTATCATCGGCGGCGGCGACTCCGTTGCGGCGGTCAATCTGTCCGGTGTTGCGGATCAGATGAGCCATGTTTCCACCGGCGGTGGTGCTTCCCTGGAATTCATGGAGGGAAAACAGCTTCCGGGCATCGTTGCTCTGACTGATAAGTAATTGCACAACGAGTGCATGTTATTGAAACTCCCGGTGTAAGTCGGGAGTTTTTTTATGTATAGGATATAGTGTACCCGTCTTTTCGGGTATCAGTAGTGAGTGGCTTACGAAGCGGGGTTTTCAGTGGTTTGATTTCCTGCAGGCGCGTGTGCCGTAGCCGTCAGTCTGTAATACCCCGGTGTAATCAATATGGAGTCGGTCTCTTATGCCATTCTGAGCGTACTGCGCCCTGGGGTGGCGAACGATGGACTCAAGGGTATTTGTACGGATAATGGGCTTTTTCGGACCTTGGTATTTTTCATCAGGCATTGAATCTTTTTCTGAAGACGCGTTCTTGCGGCCGTCTGATTTACTTTTCGGCGGGAATCTGATCAAAACGTCTCTGTAAAACGGGGTGTCAAAATCAAGCAAATGAAAAATATCAGCGGTAATGCCTAGGTTTGAGCGATCCCCGCTATAGATCAACGGCTGCTCATAGGCAATAGAGCGTAATGATTCAGTAGCACACTCCTTATAACACGGAATCGACGCCGCAGAAGATGGCCGGATGTTCCTGAGAAGGAGTTGTTCCTTAGTTTGATTCGGAAGGTGAAACCCGCACCTCATGTGCCGAAACCATTTCACGACCCGGTTTCATCGCGCAAAAAAAAACTTATTTTTCCCTGCACAACTGTTGTGGCCAGCGTTTTGCAATGGAGTTTTTTTCCTGCAAAATGGAACGGGCGTCAAGTCAGACGTTTTAAAGTTCTCAATCCACTCTCGGCGTCTCCATTGTATATCAAATTCGTCGCGCTGCAGTGTTCTCGTTCGTATCCATGCCCCGGTAATTTATCGGGCATTGTTCGGGAGGACTGTAAAAGCGAAAAAAGAGACACGGCATAAAAAAAGGCGACCCCGGAGGATCGCCTTTGTTTTTCCACTCTTTGGAAATATTAGAAACGCCAAGTAACTTTGCCGCTTACGATATGTTCCCAATAGGTGTCCGAGAAGAGGGCGTCATAATCAATTTCAAATTTGGAGTTCATATATTTCCAGCTCCACATATCCAGTCCGAATCCTACGCGGAAGATATTTTCATCCCGCGGACGTACTGCAAAAGGTGCGGCCGTTCCGCCGATCACATAGGTGAAGTCATCCGGGTCTGCATTGAATTCATGGATGTAATGAGCGCGAACTTCAGGAATGTATGCGATACCCCGATTCAGCCAGTCGATCTGATGCTGGGTAGCCAGATTCACTCCAATAGAGCCGAGATAGGATGATGTGTCATATTCCTTAACCGTTGCGTCACCAAGGATGCTGGTTCGGGAGAATTCATCCTGATCGTAAAACGAAGCCAGTAGCGATGCTTCCGGGGTGAGGGCGATTTTTCCGCCGAGGTCGAATGCATATCCCGCTCCGGCATAAAGGCTGTAAGTTTGATAATCGAATTCGCCCTTATTGACAATGTCGCTTTGTTCTTCGGTGGTTCCCCAGCCATAGGTAAGGGCCAGGTCAATAAAGAGGGATTCCCCGCCATAAGTGGAGTAGATAGACCCGTGGTAAGTTTCAATGTCAGACTGATATGCGGTACCGGCATCGATGTCGGTACGGCCGTATCCGCCGGCTACACCGGCCAGTAGATTACCGAAACTCTTGTCAACACCGATCACAGTGCCCCAAGCGGTGCTGTCGTATTCAACGAAGTTATTTTCCGCGTCGCGGTTACCTTTTGAGCCGTAAACCCGGACCCAGCCCTGCATGGTTTTTTCCTCATCCGTTTTAGTGGTCGGACCGGCCACCCCTTCCGGAGCAAAGTCAGGTTTGGTGGATGCAAATCCGTTCATTGAACGGAATTCTGTTCCGCGGGCTGCAATCTGTTTGTTCACCTGCTGTCCTGACTGGAATACAGCTTCGGAAGCATCCGGCAGCTGGGAGATGTTGTAGCGGAACAGTTTTTCGCCACTGGTTTGACCTGCAGCATTGAGGGAGTAGAAGTCAACGTTGGTGCTGAGAATTACGGAGTCAACGTGCAACAGCACATTTTCATCCAGATCGCTCAGCGAGGAGTTGGTGAGGGAGTTGTAGTTCCAGGATACTGTGATGCCGCCCGCTGTGCTGGTTGCATTGGTGTCAACCGCCGTCAGCCATCCAAAGTTGACGTCGATAAAGTCATTGATGTCTCCGGTGTAACCGACATTGTCAGCTGTTGCGATTTTTTTAGTTCCTGAAGCAACATCTGCAATACCGTCGAAGATGAATTTGGATCCTTCTTCAAAATTCAAATCTCCGCCGGTTACGGTCAGGTTTCCTTCGAGTCCGCGCGAAACGTCATAAGCTACTCTGATCGTAGAATCCTTCTTGAGGTTTAAATCGCCTGTTGAAGAAGCTGTGTTGAATCCAGCATCGATTAATGTGCCCTGAGAAAGGGTTGCGCCATTGTTGAAGCTTAGCGTGTTGTTATTTGTGCTGTAGAGGGTGAACTGGGCTCCCTCCATAGTAACGACTTCCTGTCCGGAAAATGAAAGATCGCCGTCATAAATATCTACGTTAGAGAAAAATTTGCTCTCATTCGTGGAGGTGAGGGATACGTCTACGGCTCCTCCGCCATCCTGAATGAATGATCCCGTATAGGAGGCGTTTTCACTGATGGAGAGGGCAGTGGTTCCGCTGCCGATTTTTATGATGTCACCGGTAATGTGCCCTGCGTCAAACGTAGCCGATGTTCCGGTACTGTCGTTGATCAGAATATTACCTTCAATGACCGTATCCGCAACGGATTCGTCAATAGTGAGATCACTGTCCTGCAACCAAAGGGCATTTCCGTACCCTAGACCCCGGGATGACCGGCTCGTGCCTTTGAATGTGCCTCCGTTAATGTCGAGTTCTCCATCAATAACGGTAACACCAGCTCCATCAAAAGCTGATGTAGTAGCTGTTCCTCCTTTACCGGCGGTAAAGCTTCCTCCGTTGATTTCAACCGTTCCTGAGGCATAAACGCCGCTGCCGCCAATGGCGTAGGCTTCGCCGTCTCGAGCGGACGCGCTGCCCGCATTTCCTCCCTTGAAAAATCCTTGGTTGATAACCAGATTACCTCCACTGGTGACGCCGTTGCCCCCCGACGCATCGGCATATGAGTTTGTGCCCGCAACAATCGCGCTGCCGCCAGTTCCGCCGCTGGCATCTGCATTGTTTAAAATCAGTGTATCGCTTCCGCTTCCCACGAAGAGGCCGCTGCCTCCGTGTGCAAAAGCTTTGGAGTCGTTGGCCAGTTCCACGATGGTATCTTTGGCGGTCAGGTATTGTAGCTTTAAAACTTCGGCTTCTCCGCCGTTGGCACCGCGGAAAATCGAATTATCGATATTACCTTTGGCTGAACCGACGGAAGCTCCGCTTCCGCCATTTGCCCAGGCTTCAGATGAAGTTCCGCCAACCGTGGCATCTGCAGCATCTCCAGCGGCGAAGGTGTAACTATTGCTTCCGCTAAAGGTAACCGCTCCGCCAAAATACATGCCGCTACCCCCCATGCCGAATGCTTCCTGCTCGCTTGTATTGTTGACCAGGCTCGAATCTCCGCCTCCGGCATCTCCCCCGATAAAAGTGCCGCCTCCGGATACAGCTCCGGTGCCGCCTCCAACGTGCAGGCCGGAGCGGCCATCCCCAGATGAGGCATCTGAAGCAATGTAGCTGATATCGTTACGATCTCTGGAATTTTTAATGGTGGTTGATGATGAGTTGAGGATTTGGACGGCAGAGTAACCGCCGCTGCCTGGGGAAAACGTGACGCTGTCGAATACGATACTGCCGACTGATTCAATATAGGCCGCTTCATTCGCACCGCTGTAATCTCCGCCGATAAATTCCCAGTTACCATGGCTTCCGCCGTTGCCGGTGGTGGAATACGTCATCAGTACAATAGCGCGATCAGATCCGCTGAAGGTTGTGCCGGGATCAGCCAGAACAGTTGTGCTTGTGGTCTGTGAACCGCCATTATTGACTCCGCCGATGTAGCCACTGACATTGTTCTTAAGATATAAGGTGGTGGGATCGGTGGTTGCTCCGCCCCGGGTAAAGTTAACATTGCCGCCCGAAGTTTGTTCCACAGTCGTGTCGTCTATGCCAAATACCCAGCTGCCAGAGTATTGGTTTTCCAGTGTGTTGCTCCAGTTCTCTCCACCGCTGTTATAACTGAAACGGGCGTTCCATGACAGTTCGATCTGTTGGTCAGTCTGAGCTTTCCTCGACGGCCCCTGATAAATAGCCATACTGCTCATAGAGCAGATTAATGAAAAGATGACGATAGATTGCTTCTTCATTCCATTTCCCCTCGGTAGTTGGTCGAAATACTTCTTACAAAAAGATAGCACAATGTAACCCCCGCCCCGTTACCGATCAATTGAAATCGAACGTAAATTGGGATTTTGTGTCCAACTCCGATTTTTTGATATCCGGAAATATGCTGTTGTTCGTCCCATTGAATAAAAAGACGGTATTCGTGGTGTCATTGCGCGGAAATTGGCGGATCTGCCTTCTTGTCAAGGGGGAGGGCAGTCGCTACATTCTCCGCTTCTTTTAACAGATGAGGTATAGCGTATGTTCCGTGAAATATCCAGCAAAGTCAGTTTTCCGCAGATGGAAGAGGAGATTATTCAACTTTGGAAGGAGAGGAATATCTTTAAGAAATCGCTGGAAATTCGTGAAAGCAGTAAGGAATTTGTTTTTTATGACGGACCGCCTTTTGCCACCGGACTGCCGCACTACGGTCATCTGCTCGCCGGCACCATCAAGGATATTATTCCGCGCTATCAGGCGATGCGCGGCCATTATGTCTCCCGCCGGTTCGGCTGGGACTGCCACGGGCTCCCGATCGAGGCGCTGGCGCAGGAAGCGCTGGGGCTCGCCGGAGCGCCGGCCATTCAGGAGGCCGGGGTCGACGTGTTCAACGAGCAGTGTCGCTCGATGGTCACCAAATATGTGGAAGAGTGGGAAAAAACCGTTACCCGCATGGGGCGCTGGGTCGATTTTGAGAATGATTATAAAACCATGGACAAACCGTTCATGGAGACGATCTGGTGGGTATTTTCCGAACTCTGGAAGCAGGACCGTATATATAAGGCCCATCGGATCATGCCCTACAGCTGGAAGCTGAACACGCCGCTGTCCAACTTCGAGGCCGGTCGCAACTACCAGGATGTGCAGGATCCGGCGATCACGGTCCGGGTGAAACTGCTCGATTTCGAGTTTGAAAATGCGTCGGCGCTGATCTGGACGACCACGCCGTGGACGCTGCCGAGCAACCTCGCTATCTGCGCGGGTCCGGATATCGATTATGTCGCTATTAAGGATAAAGAGACGCACGAGATCTTTGTTTTGGCTGAAGCGCGTTTGTCGGCTTACTATAAAAAGGAAGAGGAGTACGAAATCCTCAAAACCTTTAAGGGCTCCGAATTGAAGGGGCTGAAATACGAGCCGATCTTCGATTTCTTTTCTGATAACCCGAATTCTTTTCAGGTGCTGAACGATGATTTTGTATCGACGGAGGACGGTACCGGTATCGTGCACATGGCCCCGGCCTACGGTGAAGACGATTACCGCATCTGCCGCGCTGTCGATATTCCGCTGATTGACCCGCTTGACGAGGACTGCGTTTTCACATCCAGGGTTCCTGATTATGAAGGTCAGTTCTGCAAAGACGCCGACAAAGCGATCATTAAGGCGCTGAAGCATAGCGGAAAGCTGATTCATCAAAGTACGATTCAGCACAGCTATCCTTTCTGCGAGCGCACCGACACGCCGCTGATCTACCGCGCCATCGATGCGTGGTATGTCCGCGTGGAAGACCTGCGCGAAAAAATGCTGGCGAATAATTCGGGCGTGCACTGGATGCCGGACTATGTCGGCGAAAAACGCTTTGCCAACTGGCTGGCCGACGCGAAGGACTGGAATATCAGCCGCAACCGTTTCTGGGGTTCGTGCATTCCGGTCTGGGTGAATATTGAAGATAAATCCGACATGATCTGCATTTCGTCCATCGAGCAGCTCGAAGAGCTGTCCGGCGAAAAGGTCGAGGATCTGCATAAGCATTACGTCGACGAAATCGTCATCGAAAAGGACGGAAAAACCTATAAACGCACGCCGGAGGTGCTCGACTGCTGGTTCGAGTCCGGCTCCATGCCGTACGCGCAGAATCATTATCCCTTTGAAAACAAAGCTCATTTCGAGGCCAACTTTCCGGCCGACTTCATTGCCGAAGGTCTCGATCAGACGCGCGGCTGGTTCTACACGCTGATGGTGCTTTCCACGGCGCTGTTCGATAAGCCGGCGTTCAAAAATGTGGTCGTCAATGGGTTGGTGCTGGCGGAAGACGGGCTGAAAATGTCCAAGCGCCTGAAAAACTATCCGGATCCGATTCACGTGATCAACGAATACGGTGCCGACGCGCTCCGTCTTTATATGATTTATTCCCCGGTGGTTCGGGCAGAATCGCTCCGTTTTTCAGAAGAGGGAGTGAAGCATTCGCTCCGCCATCTGTTGCTGCCGTGGTGGAATGCCTACAGCTTCTTCGTGACCTATGCCAATATCGACGGCTGGACGCCGGCGCAGTCGGTGCCGGAACGTGATAATCTGATGGACCGCTGGATCCAGAGCTCGCTGGCGCGTCTGCAACAGCAGGTGACGGAAGCGATGGATCGTTATGATCTGCAGGCTTCGGTTCGCCCGTTTGTGGCATTTATTGAAGATCTGACGAACTGGTATATCCGTCGTTCGCGCCGCCGATTCTGGAAAACCGAAGACGACACCGATAAGGTGCAGGCCTATTCGACGCTCTACGATGTGCTGCTGGGCCTCTGCAAAATTGCGGCACCGTTTACACCGTTTATTTCGGAAACCATCTATCAGAATCTGAAAACCGAAGATATGCCGGAATCGGTTCATTTGAATGATTTCCCGACCGCTGCCGACGCCAAGCGAGACGAAGTGCTTGAAGGTCAGATGGCCATGGTGATGAGCGCGGTCGAGCAGGGTCGGACGCTGCGCGCCGAGTACAAACTGAAAAACCGCCAGCCGCTGGCCAAAATGCATGTGGTTTGCGATGACCCGAATCTGCTGGCCAATATCCAGGCCTTGGAAAGTCTGATTTCCGACGAGCTGAATGTGCGCGCCGTGGAATTCGGAACCGATTCCTCGGAACTGGCCACCATTCAGGCGAAGCCGAATTTTAAACAGCTCGGTCCCAAATTAGGTCCGTTGATGAAAAAGGCCGTTCCGCTGATCAACAGTCTGACGGATGAACAGATTGCGCAGATTTCCGGCGGTGAAACCGTTGCGGTTGAGCTGGAAGGTCAGACGGTAGAGCTGACTTCGGCCGATATTGAAATTGTCCGCAATCCGAAAGAGGGCATGGCGGTGAGCGCGGAAGGCGCACTGGTGGTCGGGCTGGATACACAACTGAACGATGACCTGATTGCGGAGGGGCTCGCGCGGGAATTTGTAAATAAGGTACAGAATCTGCGTAAAGAAATGGATCTGGAGATTACCCAGCGCATCCATGTCGCTTTCAGCTCTGATGAAGAGGTGGCGGAAGCGGTTGCCGGACACCGGGCGTATATCGCCGGGGAAACGCTGGCGCTTTCCTGTGAAATTGCGGAAAATGGTGTGGAAAACGGTACGGAATTAGATTTGAACGGACACGCCTGTGCGGTGTCCATTACGACGGCTGAATGAGGTCGATATGCTGATTGACAGGGCATAGGGCAGATGATAAATACGCAACCCTTTATTTGGGTTCGGAACTGAATTTTGACTGGAGTACAACCGAAAATGGCTACAAAAAAGACTGCTAAAAAAGACGCCGCAAAAAAGACCGCGGCAAAGAAAGCTGGGAAATCAGCTTCGCCCGTGGCAATGACGTCCGGCGGTCCGCTGAGCGGAAAAATCGGGAAAAACAAACATTTTACCAACAAGCAGTTGAAGGAGCAGCTTAACCGTCTCCTGAGTCTGCGTGAACGGGTGACTGGTGAAATTCTCTCCATCAACCGGGATTCTCTGAGTTCCACGGAGCGTGATCCGTCGCTTTCCGATCAGGGCACTGACACCTTCGACCGCGAATTTGCGCTCAATCAGCTTTCCAATGAGCAGGATGTGCTGTTCGAAATCGACGAAGCAATCCGTCGCATCGAAAAAGGCACATACGGCATCTGCGAAATGTATGATGAGCCGATTAATATCGAACGCCTCGAGGCCCTGCCGTACGTTCGCTACTCGATCAAGGCACAGAACGAAATTGAGAAGGGTCAGGCCACAACCTACCGTCCGTTCGGCAGCACCATGCACGGCATGTAGCCGAGACGTGGTGTACCGCTTCGGAAAAATCCGAAGTACGAAAAACAAAACCCGAAACCAGGATGAAATTTGGAGCGCTCAAATGACAGAAACTGTTTCGGGTTTTGTCGTTTAGCGTATTGGGCTTGTTTTGAATTGCAACATTCGGGATTCGGATTTTTTCTGGAGGGGAAATGCTCATTCTTATCATAGGTTTGGCCGTTCTTTTTCTGGATCAGCTGACGAAGCAGGGGATACGTGCCCATCTGGTTTACGGGGATTCTATTCCGGTTATCGATGGTTTTTTTAATATTGTCTATGTGCGCAATGACGGCGCCGCATGGAATCTGCTTGCCGGGCACGGCATTATCCTTATTCTGATTTCATTCGGTGTGATGGTGGCGCTCTATTGGTTTCGTAATCAGATCATTGAGGGGAAACGCCGGAATGAAATTCTGATGGGGCTGCTTTTCGGCGGGATTGCCGGAAATCTGATTGATCGTATCCGTTTCGGTTGGGTGACCGATTTTCTTTCGTTCTCTTTCGGCACCTATGAATATCCCTCTTTCAACGTCGCTGATTCCGCCATCTGCATTGTATTTGTGGTTTTTCTGGTGATGAGTTTTCTGGATAAGAAAAAGCAGGAAGAGAAAGCGGAAAATGCCTGATGCCGGCCTGCATGCTTATTTTGTGATTGGGCCGACCGCTTCAGGGAAAAGTGCCGTAGCGCAGTATATCGCGGAGCGGGAAGGGCAGCTGATTGTCTCGGCCGATTCGATGAACATTTACCGCGGCATGGATATCGGTACCGCCAAGCCGACTTCCGAGGATCGGAAAAAAGCGGACTATGCCGGGTTTGATCTCGCCGGCCCGACCGAAAAATTCAATGTTGCGGCCTATCTGGATGCCGTGCGCCCGTCGTTCCAATCGGGGCGCGATATCATCGTTGCCGGCGGAACGGGGCTGTATGTTAAATGTCTGACTGAGGGGTTCGACGATGTGGCCCCCGAAAATTCCAGGCTTCGGAATGAGCTGGAGGCGCTGGATTTCCAAACCTTGGAAAAGCAGGCCCAAACTGAAGCTGCTGAATTTTATAATAATCTGACCGAAGACGATCAGCAGAACCCGCGCCGCCTGATCCGGATTCTGGAGCGGGCGGCCGGAAGCGGGCGGTATGACCGATCCTGGAACAGCAGACCGAAGCCGAAGCTGGTGGGGCTGCATGTTGAGCGGCCGGTGTTGCTGGAGCGGATTGAGATGCGGGTGGATGCCATGTATGCCGCCGGGCTGCTGGATGAGGCGGAAGCGCTGATCAAGCTCGAGCTGTCACAGACCGCGATGCAGGCGATCGGCTATGCCGAAGCTTTTGCCGTGCTGAACAATGAAATGACGCTGGATGAAGCAAAGGAAAAAACGGTGATCCGTACCCGTCAGCTGGCGAAGCGCCAGATGACCTGGTTCCGCAATCAGCTGAATGTGGAATGGATTGATACCGCCGCTTTCCAATCGCTGGAAAAACTGGCCGCCGCTGTTTCCAATGTCTGGAAAGACACCGGCCCGGCGCCTGTTGTTTTTTAATCGCTAATTCACACTAAACTTCACTAATGAGTGCCCATTCGTGAAAATTAATGGTTTAAATAATCACTATGCCTGAACTTTTAGAAACTGAAGATAAGAGTGTCGAAACCGTTGTGCTCGTTGGTGTCGTTTTGAGAAACGAGGAAGAGTGGCGGGTTAAAGATACGATGGATGAACTGGCGCAACTGGCCGAGAGTGCCGGTGCGGAGGTGAAGGGCCGTTTTATGGTCCGCCAGCAGAAGATCAAGGCCGGGCATTATATCGGCACCGGCAAGGCGGCTGAAATATCCGACTGGATTAAGGAAAACCGGGTTTCGCTGGTGGTTTTTGATGATGATCTCACGCCGGCACAGGGCCGCAACCTGCAGAATGTTTTTGAGACCCGCGTACTTGATCGAACGCAGCTGATTCTTGATATTTTCGCCCAGCGGGCCCAGACCAAAGAGGGGTGTCTGCAGGTTGAGCTGGCGCAGCATCAGTATCTGCTGCCGCGTTTGCGGAATATGTGGACGCACCTTGAGCGTCAGAAGGGCGGAATCGGGTTGAAGGGGCCGGGGGAAACACAGCTCGAAATGGACCGTCGACGATTGCAGGATCTGATCCGCACCTTGAAGCGCGATCTCGAACTGGTGCGCACCCGTCGTACCGAACAGCGCCGCGGGCGTAAACGCCATGGGTGGGCGCTGGTATCGATTGTCGGTTATACCAATGCCGGGAAGTCGACGCTGCTGAACCGCTTGTCGGGCGCGGATATTTATGCGGAGAATCAGCTCTTCGCTACGTTGGATCCGACGACGCGGCAGGTGGAACTGCCGAACCATGAGCCGATGCTGATGACCGATACGGTGGGCTTTATTCAGAAGCTGCCGCATCACCTTGTGGATTCCTTTAAGGCGACGCTGGAAGAAGTGGTCGAAGCCGACCTGCTGGTGCATGTCATCGATGCATCGCATCCGCAGGTGGATACGCAGATTGAAGCGGTGCATAAAGTGCTGGACGAAATCGGCGGACTCGATAAACCCATGCTCTACGTTTTCAATAAAATTGACACGGAGAAGGGCCGGAATGCAGCAAAACGACTGCAGCGTCAGTTCCCGAAATCGGTGGCGGTTTCGGCGCGTGAGGGCGAAAATATTGATGTTCTTTTTGATGAGCTGGCCGACTGCCTGAAAGGCCGGAAGGTGGAGATGAATCTTTCTGTGCCGCTGAGCGAGGGCAAGCTGCTTTCGACGCTGCAGAAAAACGCCTCAATTCTTGAAGAGGAATATGACGGTCCGAATGCGGCACTGCTCGTCCGGGTGTCGCCGCAGCTTGCGGCGCAGTGCAAACCTTTTTCGATCGACCCGGTCGAAGAGCTGGAGTGGTGAAATGGATAAAGCGAAGATTTTGAAGGCCGTGATTGCGGCACTGGAAGAGGAGCTGCGGGTGCAGCTTAAGGGCCAGGCAATGGCGGCGGAAGGCGCAACGCATGTGGAGGCCAAAGCGGAGAGCAAGTGGGATACGTGCGGTTTGGAGCAGTCGTATCTGGCGCGCGGCCTGGCGAAACAGTTTGAAGCGCTTTCGGCCGGCGTGATGGAGCTGCGCAGTTTTCAGCCGGCGGATTTTTCCGGCCGGCCGATCGGCGTCGGTGCGCTGGTGGAAACCGAGATGGATGGATATTCCGACTGGTTTATTCTGCTGGAGTGCGGCGGCGGTACGGAGGTGCAGGTGGACGGCAGTGCCGTCACGGTCATTACGCCGGAATCGCCGGTGGGCGGTGCGCTGACGGGAAAAGGCGAGGGGGAGAGCTATTCGTTCCGTGCGGGAGCGGACGGGGTAATACTTTCGGTCAGCTGACGCGGCGGGGTGCCGGCATGCTACGTTCATCGCTTGGTTTCCAACTTCTGGAAAGGATGAGATGATGAAACGAATTCTATTGGGATTGCTGGCCGCGGGTGCCGTCAGTGTGTCGGCAAGGCTGGATAAGCCGAATGTGGTCGTGGTTTTTGCGGATGATATTTCCGCGCGCGAAATTCCGTTCTATGGAAGTTCGGTCTGGAGTGATACGAAGGGCCGGGATACGCAGGATATAGCTTATCGGGCAAAAACGCCGGTGCTCGATAAACTGGCGGAAGAGGGGGTGTGGATTAAAACCGCCTGGGCGGCGACGGTGTGTTCACCGAGCCGGGCAATGATGATGACGGGGCGCTATGCCAATCTTCACAAGTGGTGGCACAATGGTGATCTCGGAGGGATTGTTAAAAACGGAAAGAAAACCGATTGGGTGGTTCCGTTATATGTTTCGTCCCCGCTGCTGATCGGCCATGTGGCGCAAAAGGCCGGATATGCAACGCAGTGGACCGGTAAAACCCAGATGAAAAAATGTGATCATCGAATGTTCGGATTCGACGAGGGCGTTTTTACACCGGGTTCCTATCTTTTCCCGAAAAATCCCTATACCGATTTTGTGCTGACCACGGTGAAGGGAAAAAAGAAAACGCAGGTCAATGAAGATACGGGAGTTGAGCTGTCGCACTATGCTCAGACATCGTGGTATTGGAAGCCGTCTGTGGCACTGATGAATCATCCGTCGGTTCCGCCGGCTACCGCAGAACAGAATTGCACCTATTGGCCGGTTTCGGAAGAGGACCGTAAAAACTACGGCGTCAATACCTATGGTCCGGATGTGGAACTCGATTTTATTTTCGACTTCATGGAGCGGAAGCATGAAGAGGACGAACCGTTCTTCGTCTATCACACGACCCATCTGGGGCACGACGGTTTTGACTGGCTGCATCCGGAGTCGGGGAATAAATGGCCGGGAACACCGGTCATTAAATGGGATGGAAAAAAATATATCCGGACGGAACCGAATGTTACGGGGGACCACGGGAAGTATGACACGCATGGTACGGTCACGGAGCCCGGTATGCATTCCCATGTGGAATATATCGATTTTCAGATCTGGCAGTATCTGAAAAAGTTCGAGGAACTGGGCATTGCGGATAATACGGTACTGATTTTCTGTGCGGATAACGGGACAAGTGGCTACGGCAAGGCGAGCCCGGACCGTCAGAAAGGCTGCCATGTGCCTTTTATGGTATATGCTCCGGGGGCGGATTTTACAAAAAAAGGTGAGCAGGACATCCTGGTGAATATTGCCGATGTGCTGCCGACGCTGGCGGATATTATGGGGTATGAGCTGCCGGCCGATTATCAGATCCATGGAAAAAGTCTCTGGCCGTACCTGACCACGGATCAGAAAGAGCACCGCGAATGGATCTATGCCTATCGTGGCGGAATGCAGTTGATCCGGGGCCGAAAGGTGATGAAGGACGGCTATGGAAAATGGTGGGATGTCGGGCGGTTGCCGGATGATCTGATCAGTTTTCGAAAAATTAACGACTGGGAAAAGGTCTCTGCGGCGCACCGTGCAGAACGTGATAAACTGAAGAACATCCTGCCGGAATTTAATAATCATGATGCCGAGCCGGATTTTGTGATCGAATAGGTTGGCGATTCAGGCGCACCGAATGCAGGAAAAACAACGAATGGGTTGTAACCATATATATTCGTTGTTTTTTTCAGCATTCGCTGCCGGTCCGGTCTGTATTCCGAGGGTTGGAAAACTGGCGAAAAAACCTTGAGAAACTGTGCTTTACACGGGGTGGGGCGGTGCGTATAGTCCCGCTCTTACTTTTTGAGAGAGAACTATATCAACAGGAGTCCATACTCATGGATCAAGCAGTAAAAGCTGAAGTTAAAAACGAATTCAAGCGTGGCGAACAGGACACCGGTTCCGTAGAGGTACAGGTTGCGTTGCTGTCCACCCGCATCAAGGAATTGACCGAGCATCTTAAAGTTCATAAAAAAGATCACAGTTCGCGCCGGGGCCTCATCATGATGGTGAACAAGCGTCGTAAGCTGCTGAGCTATTTGCAGAAAAAAGACGACGCACGATACAAAGAGCTGATCAGTAAGCTTGGACTTCGTAAATAAGTCGTTTGACCGGATGTTCGACAATCCGTAATTCGTTCGTAAGCCCTTTATCACAAGTAAAGGGCTTGCTTCGTATATAATCGCCGTCAACGGGACGGCAAAAACAACAAGGAAAGGTGCGCTCTTCAGAACAGAAATTAGCAAGGGCGCAGATTAAGTTATGAAGGGTACAACCAAAGTAGACTTCGAGGTCGGTGGAAAAACCATGACCCTCGAAACCGGACTGCTCGCACAGCAGGCGGACGGTTCCGTTACCTGCGGCATCGGCAATAACGTCGTGTTTTCCGCAGTCACTTCCGCGAAAGAAGCCAAAGAAGGTGTGGATTTCTTCCCGCTTCAGGTGGAATACCGCGAGAAATTTTATGCTGCCGGCCGTTTTCCGGGTGGTTACATCAAACGTGAGGCCCGTCCTTCCGAGAAGGAAATCCTCACCATGCGTGTAACAGATCGTCCGATCCGTACGCTCTTCCCGGACAATTTCCACCGGGAAGTTCAGATCAACAACATGCTCGTCAGCTCGGACCAGACGCTCGATACCGATGTTCTGAGTGTGAACGCGGCATCCACCGCGCTGACGCTGACTGATTTGCCGTTCGACGGCCCGATCGGCGCAGTCCGCATCGTTCGCAACGATGGCGAATGGATCATCAACCCGAATCACGACCAGCTGGCCGCGTCCGACATCGATCTGACTTATTGTGGATCGCGCGAAAAGGTCATGATGATCGAAGGTTCCGCACAGGAAATCCCGGAAGCGGAATTTGTTGAAGCCATGAAAACGGCCCACGCCGAAGTGGTTAAAATCATCGATGGCCAGCTGAAGCTGCGTGCTGAACTCGGCCTGCCGGAAAAAGTGTATGCACCGGAAGCGAAAGATACCACGCTGCTGGACAAAGCCCGCGAACTCGTCGGCGAAAAGTTCAAAGAGCTGATGAAGATCGGCGGCAAGCTGGAACGACAGGATGCGGTTAGTGCGCTGAAGGAAGAATTGAAGCCGCAGATGCAGGAACTCTTCCCGGAAATGACGGAAGACGAATATTTCCATGCCTTCCATGATCTGGAAGTGGAAACCGTTCGCCTGAACGTGCTGGAAGACAACACCCGTATCGGCGGCCGCGGCATGCTTGAAATCCGCCCGCTCGATATTCAGGTCGGTGTATTCCCGCAGCTGCACGGTTCTGCGGTATTCGGTCGCGGTGAAACGCAGACGCTCTGTACGGTGACACTCGGTACCACCAAAGAAGCGCAGCGTTTCGACGCAGTGACCGGTGGTGCAGATGAAAAGAACTTTATCCTGCACTACAACTTCCCGCCCTACTCGGTCGGTGAGTGCGGACGTCTCGGCATGACCAGCCGCCGTGAAATCGGCCATGGTAATCTCGCTGAACGTTCTATTGCTCCGGTTATGCCGGAAGACTTCCCGTACACCGTGCGCGTTGTTTCCGAAGTGATGGGCTCCAACGGCTCCTCCTCGATGGCATCGGCCTGCGGCGGCTGCCTGGCACTGATGGATGCGGGGGTTCCGCTGAAAGCACCGGTTGCCGGTATTTCCGTCGGTCTGTTTACAGACGGTCAGGCTAAATCGGTTGAAGTGATCGATATCCTCGGTGTGGAAGACCACTGCGGCGATATGGACTTTAAAGTGGTCGGTACCCGTAAGGGCATCACCGGTTTCCAGGTTGACCTGAAAGTACACGGTATGGACTGGGATCAGGTTGAAGAAGCCTTCGAAATTGCCCGCAAGGGACGTTGCGACATTCTCGACCAGATGGAAAACGTACTGGCCAATCCGCGTGAGGAGCTTGCTGCAACCGCACCGCGTATTACCACGGTTCAGATCGATCCGGAAAAGATCGGTGCCCTCATCGGCCCGGGCGGCAAACATATCCGCGCGATCACCGACAGCACCGGCGCTCAGATCGATATTCAGGAAGACGGAACCGTCAACATCTTTGCGGTAGACGCTGAAGCGATGGATGCTGCGATTCGCGAAGTGAATGCCCTGACCGCTGAAATCGAAATCGGCCGTACCTATCAGGGTAAGGTTATTGCGGTTAAAGACTTCGGCGCATTTGTGGAATGTATGCCGGGCAAAGAAGGTCTCGTGCACATCTCCGAAATGGCGAACGAGCGGATCGACTCTGTTGATTCCATCTGCAAGCCGGGCGATGCGATGACGGTCAAATGTATCGACATCGACAATCAGGGCCGTGTTCGCCTCAGCCGTAAAGCTGCGCTGAACGATGCCGCTGAAGCCGGCGAATAAGTTTCCAATCACTGGAAATACAAAAAGGCGTCCTTCGGGGCGCCTTTTTTTGTGGTCTTCTGCCCATGATGGGTTCGGATTTTTTGACGGGAAACCGGGCTGCGAGTGATAACGTATAAATAGCTTCGCTATTTCTGTGTTACAGCATTCACAAAGTTGGTGTTGAAGTGCTCCAGAGAATGTTCTTCTAGAATGCGGTTCTGGAGGTCTGCGATTTTGTGTTGCCAGTTTTGGCGTGCGCTGGAAAAGGTGGTGGCGAGTGAGGCGGCATCTTCGGGGGTGAAGGTCCAGTCTGAGGGCAGGATGTCCTGCATGCCGTCGCGGCGGCTTCCAATGACGGGGATTCCCCGGGCGAGAGCTTCGAGCATGACGAGCGGGACCCCTTCGTAGCGCGAGGGGATCACGAGCATGTCGAGTACTTCGTAGGTCTCTTCCATACTTTTCTGCCAGGGCAGGTGGGCAAACGTATGGTCGCCTTTGATCAGTTTTTTTAGATTCTCCTCATCCGGCCCACTGCCGATGAAAAGTACTCTGCAGTCGCTAAAGAGAGAGGGATGTCTGCGGAAGGTGCGGACAAAAAAATCCTGCTGTTTCTGCGAAAATTCAATGCGGCCGATTATGCCGATGGTGAACTTGGTGTCGTGTATGGTGAGGCGGGGTATGGGCGGGGCGGGAATGCCGTTTTGAACGATGGTGACCGGCTGGCAGGCACCGCGTTCGCGTAATCGTTCGGCCATGCTTTCGGAGATGGTGATAAAGCGGTCGGGTTTCCGGAAAAGCGGTCGGTTTTTAATGTCCCGAAGTTTTCCCATTTTGGCTCCCATTTCTGCAAGCCGATGGGGAATGGCGATATAACTCAGGCATTCGATATCGGCGTCGCGCGCGGCACATAGGCCGGCGGTGGACTGCGCGATGTCGCCCTGAATCACAAGCACACGATCCGGTTCCAGGGTCTGGATACGGGTTGCATCGGCTTCCAGGATTGTGAGGTGTTTCAGATGTTCCAGAATCCGGATGAGTTTCCGGTTTTTCGGGTTGCACATCAGGCTGATATGCAGCCCCGGGGTTTCGACGAGAGCCTCGATACCTCGGGCGGCCATAATCTGATGGCCGCCGAAGTCGGGGTTGTCGTCATAAACCAGAATGTTCATTGGAGGCCGGGAATGGGAGCCAGGCCCAGGGGGCTTGCGGTTTGAAGAGGCGGTACTATTTTTTTGAACTCGGTGGTATTCCGGACCGCATCGAAGCGTTTGTCTTTGCGGAGGGCATTGCGGGCGGGTTCGCCGCCGGCTTCGACCGCTTTGCGCAACGAGGGCCACGTTTCGCCGCGTTTATTCAGGGCCAGCTGCAGACCGGCAAGGTTAATCCAGCCCTGAGCATCTTTCGGGCGGGCGGCGGTATATTTTTTGAGGGCAAGTTCGACGAGAGGGAGCTGCCGTTTCTGGGCCATGAACTGGGCAATGCTCATCATCCCTTCTGGGGGTAGGTTGGGGGAATTCAACATGTTGCGCACCAGAGCCTCGCCGGCTCGGGAACTGTTCATGGCGTAATGAATCTGAACGAGCTCCATCATTTCCGGGAAGGTGATTTTTCCGGTTTTTAAACCGGCTTGAAGTTCAGCCCGGCGGGTGCCCATTTTCTTCATGTTTTTCAAGTTGTTCAGGAAGGCTTCGGCTTTGTCGTTTTTCGGATCTTTCTCCAGGAAAATGTCAAATATTTTGATGGCTTCGTCATAGCGGCCCTGTTTGGAGATCAGATCGGCCAGACGGAAGTTGGCTTCCGGACTGAGATCATAAAGGTCAACCGCCTGACGGAATGCGGCTTCGGCCTCTTTGGGTTTTCCGCGTGCGGCATAGAGCCCGGCAATGGCACTGCGAAGTTTGGAGAATGATTTGCGGGCGACAATATCGCGGATGAATTTTTCATCGTTCAGCAGCCGTTCGCAGTACCAGTTCCAGAAATCGGTATCGTTTTTGATGATCTCGGCGCTCAGCGGGGTTCGTTTATTGTTGATCTTCATGATCAGGCCGTGCGGAGTGAGATAGGGATACATCCAGGGCAGGACATAGCTTTCTTCGACGTAGAATGAGCGCAGAGGCGGCAGGCCGGTCTGCGGATCGTGCACCGGATCTTCATGTACGACTGCGGCACCGACGGGCCGGGTTTCTTCGTCGGTTTTTGTTTCGGTGATGTACTGGTTGTGGTCGAAAATCATTTTGGAAAGGAATCCGTTGATCTGCATCACACCGGCTACGCCCTGAACCTGTACTTTTCCGCCTTCGGTTTTTACGTCAGCGCCGGCATTGATCGTGCCGTTCTGCACGCCCTGTACATACATCTGGAATGCACGGTTGGAGTCGACCGGCGAGGGGATCCAGATCTGGTCGCCGTAGAGGTCGCGCATGACGTTCATGTAGGTGTTGTCGGCCAGGGCATTCTGAGTGATGAGATAGACGTCCGGGCGCACTTTGGCGGAATAGATCATGTAGGTGGGGACAAATCGTCCGGGGTCGGTTCCGCCGAAGAAGATGGCATTGGGACCCATTGGTTCCGGGTAGTTTTTGTTGGGGTAGGCGGCCCATTGCTTTTTGAATTCCTCGGTATCCTCGCCGTACCAGTATTTCATGTCGTCTTTAATGCCTTCGACGCCGCGGAGTTGCCAGTTACCGAACTGCCAGCCGAAATCGTGGCCGTTTTGCTCAGATCCGCCGACCACTTTCTGCTGAGTTTTGTTGTAATAGTTTTTGTGAACGAGGGTGAACGGCAGCAGCAGTACAGCGGCGATGCCCACGATTTTGGTGTACGGGTTGTTTTTCACCAGAGCTTCAAGCGAGGCCATGAGAAACAGGATCCCGTAGCCCAGCCAGATTACATAGATGGCATGCGACTGAATGTACTGTACGCGGCCAATGAAGAGGCTCTGGATGTCGGTTTTCGGGTTCTGCAGAATCATGAAGACCAGCCCGACGGAGAGGAAGGCGGTTAATGTGGTTACAAACCAGCCGATATTGCGTTTCCCGGTTTTCCAGATAAAGCCAAAGGGGACAATGGCCAGAATGGCGATTGGCCAGAGGAACTGAGAGCGAAGATCCATTAAATAGGTGCCGACCTGTTCAAGGAAACGAGGGGTGAAAACGTGGGCGAGTTTGACCCGCTCATACTGCCCGCGGGTGATGGCATGCATGAAGCCCTGCCATGTGCGCGGATAGCCCCAGTTGATCGGCGGATTCTGGTCTGACGAAAAGGCCATATAAAAGTAGAAGCCGAGGCCGATGAACATGACGAGAAAAGTTGGGCCGACCACTTTACCGTTGGGCAGTACGAAAGTGGCGATCAGCGGTATGGCGAGGGCATAGATCGTCCAGATCCAGAAACCGGCATGTTCCGGGCCGGAAACCCACATGTAATCAGCCAGTTCCGGATTTCCGGCCGCCATTTTATTGAATCCGACCAGCAGGATGTACATCGAGCCCGTGATGATGAAATCGCGGACGAGAAACTTTTCGCGAATGAGCAGGCTCGAGATGATGCAGCATGCAATTCCGATCACCTGCAGAAACAGGTTGCCGAAGTAGATTCCGACCAGCGAAACCACTACGCCGGCAAATGCGCCCAGCGTGAAGCCGAGATGTTTTTTGTGGAAAATTTCCAGTTCGTTGAATACGACCGCCACAGCAAGGGCCAGTCCCATGAACATGAGAGTCTGGTGGTTGGTGATGCCGAGGCCGAAAGCGAAGGCGCAGAGCATGAGCCATTTTGTATTACCGGGTTCGCGGATCCAGCGGTAGAGGAAGATCAGCAGCAGCGACTGAAAGAAAATGTTCAGCGAATAGACTTCCGCAATCACGGACTGCGACCACATGCCTTGACCAAAAGCCAGCAGCAGGCCGCCGCAGATACCGGCGGCGGTGCAGAAAAGGCGTTCGGTGTTTTCGCCAAGAATACGGGATTCCCGGTGCAAGCTACGCAGCAGATCCATGCCCGAACGGCTGATCAGGAGTCCGATAACACCACAGGCACCGGCTCCGGAAACCGCCGAGAACCAGTTGACGGCCCAGGCCGGATTGGGCTGACCGTGGAAGGTGACGGAATGAAAGACCCACTGAAAAAACCAGGTCAGCAGGGTCCAGATCGGATAACCGGGGGGGTGGGGTACGCCGAGATAATCGGAGGCCACAATCAGTTCGCCGGAGTCTTCCAGCCCCAATGTGGGCTGCAGCGTCAGCGTGTAGACGAACAATGAAACAGCGAAGGTAACCCAGCAGGCAACCCAGTCGGACTTGCGGAAAAACTTTTCAGAACTCAAAGCATACCTCTCATTTTGCAAAATGAACCCATAAGATAGAGTAATGAGTTTTAAGGTCAAGTTTGCATCCGGTGCGGTGAGGGGCTCATTTCGGCCCCATATCACCGGTATTTTAATACTTCGCAGGGGATAAAACACTCGCAATAGCGGTGTGCTTTTGCATACTCTCATTGAAATTTTTATCTATGGCGAATCTACTATCCAGTTTGAGCTCTTTCCTGCAGAACAAGGAAAGCATCCATGCTCAGTTCTTCAAATACCTCATTTGCGGCGGCCTTACCTTCGTTGTGGATGTAGGGGTTTTTTATCTAATGGCCTGGATCGTTCTGCCAAGTCTTCGGGAAGGCGATCCATTCGGTATGATCATTGGTGTGCTGGGCGGTCAGATCCGTATTGTTCCGGAGGATATTCTTCTCCGGAATTTTGTGATCAACAAAATCGTGGCGTTTCTTTCGTCGAATACGGTGGCATACATTACCAACGTTCTTTTTGTATTTAATGACGGTCGGCATCAGAAGTTCAAGGAGGTGGTCATGTTCTACGTACTCTCCACGACTTCTTTTGTTTTCTTTACCTTACTGAGCCGGTTTCTGATTGCCCGTTACGACTGGCAGGTCACCTGGGCTTACTTTTTTGTTTTCACCTGTGCTATGATGACAAACTTCACCATGCGCAAGAAATTTGTATTCAAGGGCTGAATAATGGGAAAAGCAGTTCCAATCCTTGGAAGTCTGTCGGTGCTGCTGGCACTGCTTCTTTCCTGTATGAACCTGCAGCACGGAAACCTGAATCAGGACGAGGGCTGGTATCTTTATGCCGCGAAAATGGTTTCCGAAGGGCATAAACCCTACGCCGACTTTGCCTTCACGCAGGGGCCGGTGCTGCCGCAGGTATATGCCGCGCTGTTTCCAATCGTTGGGAAATTCGGCGTCGCCGGCGGACGGGCGATTACTACGGTATTCGGGCTGCTGGCCGCCGGGTTTGCCGGCTTGCTGGCCTTCCGGACGTCGGAAAAGCGGTGGGTTGCACTGATTGCGGTCGTGCTGCTGATTGCCGGTAATGTGTACCAGAGCTATTTCACGACGGTCGTTAAAACCTACGGATTGACGGCTTTTTTTCTGATGGCGGGTTTTTATCTGCTGACGCTGCGGAACAAAGCCGCGCTGGTGGTTGGCGGTGCGCTGCTGGCGCTGGCGGCGGGGACGCGGCTTTCGGCGGGCATCGTACTGCCCATTACGGGCGTCTGGCTGATTTTTCAGACGGAGCGCAAGCTCGACTGGCTCTGGTTCGGCATCGGCGGAGGCGTGATGCTGCTGGCCGTTTATGCGCCACCGTTTTTCCAATCATCGGAACAGGCGCATTTCGGTTTGCTCGGTTATCACGCGGGGCGCGATCCGGGCGGACTCGGGGCTCTTCTGACGCTGAAGGTTGGGTTTATCTCCCGCTTTGTGCAGGCCTATTTTATTTTTACGCTGCTGACGCTCGCCGCGCTGATTTTCCGGCCGTTGGAAAAACAGCGGAATCCGACGGCTGCGCTGCTCTGGTGCTGCGGCATCGGTATTTCGCTGGTTCACGGCATTGCGGCGTTTCCGTACGACGATTATCAGGCGATTGCCTATCCGGTTCTCGCCACCGCCGTGATGCTGACGATTCTTCCAAGGATTGGAAACCCATGGGTTGTCCCGTCGCTCTCGTTTTTATTGCTGGCATCGATCGCCGCCGCATTTTCATCGCCGATCAATCAGGATTGGTTTGTGCGGGGGCGCGACCGGATCTGGTGGCAGTTTAAAGAGCAGAGCGATCTGGCGCTGTTGCGCGATGCGGCGGAAATTGTGAAACAGCATTCGCCGGAGGGGTCCGAGCTCCTCACGCAGGACACCTATCTCGCGATTGAGGCCAACCGCTCGGTGCCGCGCGGTATGGAAATGGGTCCGTTTTCCTACTATCCCGATATGCCGACTGAGCAGGCTGAAAAAATGCACCTCCTCAATCGCGACCTTCTTTTCCAAACTCTGGAAACCTCCACAGCTCCCGTTGCCGCCTTTTCCGGCTATGGCCTCGCCATTGAATCTCCGGCCATTACTGAAATCAGTCCGGCGGAGCGGGCATCTTTTTCCTCAGTGCTGGAATCACGTTTTGATCTGCTCCAAAAAATTCCATATTTTGGACAGGCGCATACCGAGCTTATCATGCTCAAACGGAGAGAGGCTGAATGAAGTTTTCTATCGTCATTCCGGCCCATAATGAGGAAAAGCGGCTTCCGCCGGTACTTGAAGCCTATGCATCTTTTTTCCAGCAGCAGATGGGCAATGATGCGGAAATTATTGTTGTGGCCAATGGCTGTGAAGACGCGACGGCTTCGGTTGCACAGGATATTGCGCGCCGGAATTCAAATATCCGAGTTGTTGATGAATCCAAACGCATTGGAAAAGGCGGCGCGGTTATTCTCGGGGTCAAGCAGGCTGTAGGAGATTACATCGGTTTTGTGGATGCCGACGGAGCGACAGCGCCCGAGGAATTTTTTCGTCTTTATGAAAAGTCGCAGGGCCGGGCCGGGGTGATTGGATCTCGCTGGATCAAGGGGGCTGATGTCACGATTCCACAAAAATCGATGCGTCTGTTTTCGTCGCGCGCGTTCAACTGGATCATTCGAATACTGCTCGGTTTGAAATATAAGGATACCCAGTGCGGAGCGAAGGTTTTTTCTTCCGCTGCTTGGAAATCCATTCTGCCGCATATCGGGATCACCCGTTTTGCATTTGATGTGGACCTGCTCTATCAACTGAAACGGAATCAGTACAGTATCGCGGAGGAACCCACCGTCTGGAAAGATGTCGAGGGGTCCAAGGTGCGGTTCTTTAATTCTTCGTTGGATATGTTCCTTGCCGTGGTTCGGATGCGGTTGCTTTATTCCCCGCTGAAATGCACCGTGCACATCTATGATCGTTTTCTATCGAGGCTGGTTGAGTTTCTGCGAAAGGATTCTCTGTTCTGCCATGCGATGATGCTCTTCATGGCGTCGATGGTTGCCAACGTCTGCAATGTTACTTTTCAAATGGTGGTTGTGCGGGCGCTTTCGCCGGTGGATTATGCGCTGCTTGCCACCTTCCTGTCCTTGTTTGCCATTGTGACCCGGCCGTTGGGAACGCTGGCAACGGCCACGACGCATTATACCAGTCTGCTGATGAATGAGGGCCGTTCCGGGAGCGTGAAACGGCTGGCGCGCAAGTGGATTCTGATCGGCGGCATTCCTTCGATTATCTGTTCAGCCGTCTGCATTGTGTTTGCCCGGCAGATTGCCGCGCTTTTCGACCTGGAGCGTGTTGCTCCGGTGGTGGTTTCGGCGGCGGCCTTGCCGGCTCTGTTTCTGACGCCTGTTGTCGGCGGAACCATGCGGGGTATGCAACAGTTCGGCTGGCTGGCGGTTTCTTCTGTTGCGGGGGCTATTGGACGTGTGGCCATTGGAGCTGCGCTGGTACTTTTGCTTTTTCCCGCCTGCGGCTGGGCGCTGCTGGGGCATGTGAGCGGGGCCTATCTCAATCTGCTGATTTCGCTGACAGTTATGCTGTTGCTGGTGTACCGTTTTCCCGCCGATGGAGAAACGCTTCCGAGTTTCAGACTGTATCTGTTTCAATGCTTTTTTATTCAGTTCGGCATGGCTCTGCTGCTCAATGGAGATGTGGTTTTTGTGAAGCATTTTCTGCCGGAGGAAACCGATTTCGCCAAAGCGGCGACGCTGGGCCGTATGGTGGTTTTCATGACGGCATCGATCACCATGGCGATGTTTCCAAAGGTTTCCTCGGCCGGTAAGTTTACGCAGGAGCACCGAAAGATCTATCTGCGCGGTGTGGCCTATACCGCGCTTTTCCTGACGGGCTCCTTTTTATTCTGTGTGTTTTTTCCACATTTTCTGCACCGGTTTCTGTTCCGGGTTCTGGAACCTTCGCCCGATTTGATTGCCCAGACACGCTGGATGGCGGTGGTGATGGGGATTGCGGTGCTGCTGGGAATCAATACCACGCTGTTGCTGGCCCAGCGGTATTTCAAAGCCGCGGCGATTGTAGTGGCGGCAGCTGCGCTTTATTATGGCGGAGTTCAGCTTTTTCATGACAGTACATTTGAAATTATCGCTGTTGCCGGGCTGGCCAATCTGCTGGGTCTGATTGGAACGTCATGGCTGATTCTGCGACAAAAGACCGAAGAGGACGTTTAAGTGAAGAATACCGCTTTTTTTAAAAAAAACTGGATGGGCTATGCGGTTGCGCTGGGATTGCTGGTGATTTTGGCCGCGGTGGTATTCCGCTGTTCGTGGGGGGCGGATAAGGCCTTCGCGGCATCCGATGCCAATATCGGCCATATTGTTTCGGGCCGTCCTCAGATGGGAGAGATGTTTGCTTCGAGTTATGGCGGATACATTCAGGGCAATGTACGGGCACCGCGTTTTTCTCCGAAGGCATTTCTGCAGGCGGTAATACCGCCTTTTCTGTTCAACGATCTTTTTGCGCCGCTGACTCTGGTGGCTTCTTCCTTTTTTCTGCTGCTCTTCCTGCGTCTGCGTGGGCGAAGCTGGGGGGCTGCGTTGTTCGGATCGGTATCTGCATTCTGGCTGGGGTCGGCCACGCTGGCTGCGGCCGGACACTATGGAAAACTGGCTGCGGCCTGTTTCTTTTCAGCGGCGTTGGTATTACTTGAAAAAAGTATTCAAACACAGGGTGTTCGGCGTCTCTGCTGGTCGGTTCTTTGCGGAACCGCTGTGGGTTTTATGCTGCTTTCCCAGCAGGACATCGGACTGTTGTTTGGATTAGTGCTGGGTCCTTATGCGCTATTCCGCCTGGTGCAGACGGCTTCCGGAAAACCGATGGACTGGATTCTGACTCTGCTGCCGATTGCGGTCATCGGCCTGATGCTTTCGGTTGGAACTGCACTTTCGGCTTATAAAACCAGTGTGGTGCAGGCCTCTTCCGTCAACGAATCTTCGGAAAGTACCTGGAATTTTATTACTCAGTGGAGCCAGCCGCCGCAAGAGTTTCCGGATTTGCTGGCACCGGGTTTTATGGGCTGGAAAACCGGTGATGCGGATGCGCCCTACTGGGGAAAAACCGGGCAGTCGGCGGAGTGGCCGGAAACGCAACAGGGGTTCCGGAATTTCCGGCTGGATAATGTTTATCTGGGTCTTGTTCCATTCATCGCGGCGTTGAGTGCTTTGCTGGGTCTCGGCGTATGGAAAGAGGAAAGGGCCGAACGCGCAATGCTGCTTTTCTGGTGGGGAGTTGCGGTACTTTTGCTGGTGCTTTCATTCGGTAAATTCACTCCATTGTACAGACTGGTCATTGAGCTTCCACTGATTGGAAGTATTCGGGCGCCCATTAAATTTCTTCACAATCTCGGCGTTGTGCTGGGGATTCTTTCGGCATATGGCGTCGACACCATACTGGCCTCGGCGGCGGCGAGGCGGCGGGCGTGGATAGTTTCCGCGGTGCTGAGCGGTTGTTTTCTGCTATGCGCTCTGGTCCTGAAAGCGGGGGCATCGGGATTCGAAAAAAATCTGGCCGATTGGGGGGCAGTGGCTCCGCTGATTGTCAAACGGATGGCGATCAGTTCGTTCTATGCCGCAGTATCGGCCGGACTTTTTGCGTTGCTGGCAGCGAAAGGATGCAGAAAGCCGGGGATTTACTGTTGCGGTCTGATCTGTCTTTTTCCGGTGGTGGATTCGCTCTATCTCACCAAACCGTATTTCCGGGCTGATGATCTTGCCGAGATGCGGCGCAGTAATGTGGTGATTGATTACCTGAAGGAAAATCAGGGGGATTACCGGGTATTTACTTTTGACCGTAATGGGATTTACAACCGGTGGATCGGGGTTGATTTTCTGCTTCACGGCATTAACGGATTCTGGTTCTGGCAGGCCCCGCGGCTGAGTCAGGAATATAAAGACTATCTGGGTGGTGCGAATAAAAATATTGTCGCGCTGCTTCAGTCCTCCTCGGTTAAATACGCATTGGCTCCGGTTGGTGCGGTGAACCAGCTGCCTGGCGATGTCTTTAAACCGGTGATGTTCTATCGTTTCGGCATGGGAGCGGATCAGAAACTGATGGTTCAGTCGATGGCCCGTCCGGAGCGTGCACAGGATCAGGTGATTCTGGAGCTGAAGAAGACTTTGCCGCGGCTGGCTTTGTTCAACGGCTGGAAACAGGTGGTGCCGGAACGCATGATGGATGAGCTGTTTTCTAAACAAAATGATTTGATGGAACAGGTCCTGATTGATGCTGATCTTCCCCAAACGGATGGAAAGGGGTTTGTTAAACCGGTTTCTGTGAAATGGAAGACCAGTTCCGTAGAGGTGCAGGTGGAAGCAAAGCAGGACGCCGTGCTGCTTTTTACCCAGCGTTTTCAGCCTCAGTGGAAGGCTTTTGTGGACGGGAAAGAGGTGCCGGTGTACCGGGCTAATGCGCTCTCCATGGGCGTACATGTTCCCGCCGGTGTTCACGGGGTTGTATTCAGGTGTACTGCAAATATAACCGGCCCGGTGCTGCAGATAGCCGGGCTGCTTTTGGCGCTTGCTGCCGCTGTCGGATTGTGTGCTCCGGCTGTTTTCGGTGTCACGGTGAAGCGGCTTACAGGGTGCTCTGAATAGCTGGATCGTCTTTGTTTATTCGGAGTTCCAGTTCCCCGCGAACCATAAAAAACTTTTTCAGTGCGCTGCCCGGTGCGATCCACTCATCGCCTTGTTTGACGAACCAGATCCCTGCTTCCAGCTGATCGATGGAGTTGCAGGCATCAGAGTCGGAGCACCAAAATGTTTCATAATTTGCGGTGCGCTTTTTATAATGAAGTTTTGGTGAGCCGAATAGAAGATGCCGAAGCAAGATTATGAATCTGCATGTTACGATATCAAGTGCTCTGGAAAGGGGATGCTTCCATAGGTGAGCGCAGACTTTTTTTACTTTCTTAACAGGGGGGAGTTCCGCGTATTGGCGGACTGTATATCCTTCGGAAGCAAACCATGGAACATGCCAGGCCGCATGCAATAAAAGGATTCCGCCTGATTTCAAGACCCGTCTCATTTCTTTCAAGGCCTTCTCCGGATCAGGAATGTGCTCTAAGACTGCGTGGGTAAACACGGCATCAAATGTATTGTCAGGAAACGGCAGCGTCTTTGCGTCTGCACAAAAAAACGGCTTGTGGTAATTGCTGGTCACGGTTTCAGAGAAATCTGTGCCTGTGTAGTCGGCAATGAAATCCTGAAAGGCTCCTATGCCGGAGCCGATCTCCAAGACCTTTTGGTTTTTCAATTGATGCCGGGCAATGGCACCTCTCAGATAATCCGCATATGGATGGTTTTGCTTTTCTTCTTTCGAGGGATAGTAGAATCCGTTTTCGGATCCTGCACGGTTGTAAAATTGTTTATTTGCCGGGAGGTTTTCCATATTTTAACAGGCCGTTTTTTGTGAGGTTTCGCTGATTTTTTTCAATTGCTCTTCCGGGAATAATTCAATGCTCTCGTTCTTCAGAGGAAATGGTAATGCGATAAGATATCTCCTGCAATTTTCTCAAATCGCTGGATTTGACTTTTTGTCAAATCCTGATGATACCGGCCGGATCGGTCCCGTTGGGGACGCTGAAGTGTTTTTTCTTTCCACGGGAGCAACTCCCGGGGTTCAAGCTGGTTTTGTTTGTTCAGCAGATAATAATTGAGCATCTGGTCATCGTATTTAATTCCCAGAAAATCACAGATCAGGGATAGGTCGCGTGATGGATTATTCAGCAGTGAATCAAATTTCTGTTCCAGGACCAGATGGGGGCTGAGTTTGCCCAGACCCGTCTGGATTGTTAAGATGTTCTGTCGCCATTCCCTGGCTATATCTTCCGTTTTAATGGGCAGGCCCGGGGTGAAGCGGCTGGTGATATTTTTCTTATGCAGTTCCTTGTATGAGCAGGCCACATCCCGGCCATCGCGGATGATGTGGATGAACTGAGCCTTCGGGTAAAGAGATGCAATCTGATCAATTTGGTTCAGATAAAAGTTATTTTTGTCTCCCCATCGCAGATATTTTTTTTTCGCGATTAACTTTCCGTAGCAATGATAGACCTCCGCCGCGAGTTCAGCATAATTGCCGGCGGTGGATTTTAGAAGGTGACTTTCAAGCGCTTCAGCGGTAATCCCCCACGTGTCGAATTTTCTGCAATTGCATACCTGCTGGGCATATGCCTTGCGTACGGATTTGCTGGTGCAGTCCTGATTGGAAAATTCACCGGCCAACCACAGGGCGAAACCGCATTCCGGGGTGACCAGGAGATCGGGATGGCTGGCGAGCATGAGCCGGAGCAGAGTGGTTCCGGAGCGGGGGTTTCCAATAATGAAAAACGGGGTCATAGGCGTGCTGTGATTTGTTCGATGGTTTCCGGCTGTATGGCACTGCCGGTGGGGAGTACTAGAATACGTTCGGCAACCTCTTCCGTAATCGGAAGCATCATGCCGGCGTTCGGCTGAAGTGCGGCATAGGGCTGCATACGATGACACCCCGGCCAGAAATAGCGTCGTGCTCGGATGTTGTTCGCATGCAGTTTTTCCATCAGTTCGTCGCGGGAAAGAGGGTAGGTCTCGTCTACCTCGATGACGATATACTGCCGGTTGCATTTTTCGGCACCGTTGAAATCAATCAGATGCAGTCCGTTTTTATGTTCAAGAGCGGCGCGGTAGGCTTCATAATTCCGCCGGTTCGTTTCCAGAAAACCGTCAATCTCCTCCAGATTGACCAGGCCCATGGCCGCACAGATTTCACTCAGTTTTCCATTGGTGCCGAGATAGATGACATTGTCCATGCCTTTGAAACCAAAGTTCTGCATAAGTCGGATTCGTTCTGCGAGTCCGTCATTGTTGGTGACCACCGCGCCGCCTTCGAAGGTGTTGAAAAATTTGGTGGCGTGGAAGCTGAAGACTTCACAATCGCCGAAATTGCCGATCATTGTGCCGTTGTGGGAGCAGCCGAAGGCATGTGCGGCATCGTACAGCAGCTTGATGCCGTGCCGGTCGGCCAGGCGTTGAAGGGCTTCAATATCGCAAGGCCGGCTGTAAAGATGAACGCCCATGATGGCTGACGTTCTGGGGGTGATGTGTTTTTCGATTTCCGCGGGGTCGATGCAGTAGGTTTCGCGATCAATATCGCAGAATACCGGTGTGATTTCCTGCCACTGAAGAGCGTGTGCGGTGGCAATGAACGTGAGCGAAGGCATGATGACTTCTCCCTTGAGTTCCAGTGCCCGGATGGCAATTTCCAGTGCAACGGTTCCGTTGCACATGGAGATGCAGTGTTTCACTCCAAGGTAGTCGGCCACCTTCTGTTCAAATTCCTGAACAAGCTGGCCGCGATTCGTCAGCCAGCGTCGATCGAACATTTCGTTGGCCCGGTCAAAGAAACGATCGCGGCTTCCAATGTTTGGAGCTCCGACGTGCAGCATATTTTCAATGGGCTTCATTTTATATCCGTTGTTTATTTTTCGGCGGCGGTGCGGTTTGTTCCGGTTATCTGTTTGTATGCATTAAACAGAGGATCAAAAATTCCAAGTTTCCGCAATACACTTCCAACGCCGTGGTTCAGCAAAGAAAAATGGGTGTTATATAGTCTGTGCTGTATTTTCTTTGACGGCTCGATATGTGCGGGGAGGTTGACGGGGTGCGGATTCAGTGTCTGACGGGCATAAGTGATTCCTGTTCCGCAATGGGTTCCCGAGCCGTCGAATCCGCTGTTTACGGTGAGTGTCCGGTTCGGAAAAACGGCATAGCGGCCGGTCAGGAAAACATGCAGATTCAGACGGGCATCCAGGTGAAGGTTTCCGCGGGTATAGCGGGCCTGTGTACCTAGAATGGGCCGGTTACTGCGGAATTTTTTCCACTGCCGGGGATCTTTCAGCTGTAAGTGGTCTGTTTCTGAATCGGCGAGAAAAGCGGTCCATCTGTTTTTCCAGATGGCAAATCCCCAGGTGGAGAAGGACTGCCATAAATGGATGTCGTGCGGGTAGGACTCGGGGGGCGTGAATCTGGGATGTGTGTGTGCGCAGATTCCGAAGATCCGCGGGTCGTGTTCAAAGGTCGATAGGGCCCGGTTCATAAAATCCAGATAATAGGGCGAACAAATGATGTCATCTTCCATCCGGATCATCCGGTCGTTTTCACTCATGACCCAGTTGATGGCATCCAGTGCCGATGCGCGCATGCCCCAGTTTTTATCGCGGAAGCGCATCTTGACAGCTTTAAATCCATCGATCGTCCGGATGTATTCACGTGTGGCATCAATGGCCGGTTTATGATGCTCTTCCTTTGCCCCGTCCGAGACGATATAGAGCGTGGTGCGGGCCGCTTCTCTGTTTTTTGAAAGGGCTTCAATGCATCGTTGCAGATGTGCCTTGCGGTCGTAGACGGAAATCAGAACCGGAGCACAGTCGACTGGATGGACAGGTTGAGCCGTCATGCCTTTGAACAGATGGCTTCAACATTTTCTTTGAGGCCGGGATGAAGATTGTTGAACAGGGAGTAAAGTCGCTGCGCCGGTGAATTGTAGCTGGCCGGCGGATAGGAGGCGGTTCGGGTATCAACGCAGGTTCCGCCGCAATGGGCCACCAGCATTTTCAGATCGTCGAGCGTATATTCGCGCCAGTGCGGGGAAACCTCTGCTCCCGGTTTTTCGGTGTCTACATCGATGAACGACTGCATCGATGGATAGGGATTCCGGCCGCTCAGGGCTGCCAGCCGGCGGTAGAGACTGGCGGCATTCGGTGCGGTCACCAGCAGGCGCCCGGTATCCGACAGCAGATGGCTGAAGAGCTGTCGGAATACAGGGATCGGCGAGAAATTCCAATGCTCGATACACTGACAGCATTCAATCATTTCAAAGGGACCCGAAACCGGAAGGGGCATTTCGGCTGCTTTAGCAAAATCGAAGGCAGCGGTTTTCAACCCCTGCTTCTCGTAAAAGCCGGCCATATTTCCGGTCAGCAGAGCGGGGTGATCAACCAGAGTGCTCTGAACGCCGGTCAGGCGGTTCAGGATAATAGGGGCAATGCCGGGCCAGCCGCCCAGGGAAAGCATACGTTGATTTTCAAAGTTTTCTTTTTTGATGATCGCCAGCTGACAGGTGATCTGTGTGCTGATTCTTTTTTTATACCGGACTAAATATTCGTGCGCTTTGTTGTCTCCGTAATCCGATGATACGGAGCGGAAGGATTCCAGAAACCGTTCATATTCTGTGTCGACTTGATGGAATAACTTATTATTGATCTTCATAGCTGTTTGCTCTCTGCTGCGAATGATAGAAGCTCATCCACTCAGCATACACTTTTGCTGTTGAAAATCCGCTTAGATCTGCAGGGTCCGGGATTCGCTGGGGAAGGGCGTCCGCTTTAAATTGCTGAAGAGCAGAAATCCATTTTTTCGGATCAAGTTCTGCAACATGAGTCAACTGGGCCGGCAGGAATTCTGTGACTCCGACATGAGGGGAGAGGAGAGTCTGTGTTCCGCAGGCCACGGATTCTGCCGCTACAATACAGAAGTTTTCGTCAAACGATGGAAGGGCAAATAAATCGGCCGCTGCCAGCCAGTTACTGCGCTCTTTGCCCTTGGCAAAATCTATAAAGCGTACCCGGTCTTTAATTTGGAGTGCATCAACCTGGTTAAGAAGTTCGCACTTCAGGTCCGGCTCCGGAGGGCCGATAAAAGTAAGAAACGAATCGCTTCCTAAATTCGCCTGCGCAAAAACATCGATTAAAAAAGGCAGATTTTTCTGTTTGGCCAGTCGGCCTAAATGCACGATGTGAAAGTCCTTATCTGAAAGACCCAGTTTCTGTCGGGCCTCCTGACGCAAAGGGGGATTCCTGAAGTCGGTTAAATCAACTGGATTGGGAATAACGATTACCTGTCTGGCGTATTGCAGGGCCATCGCTGACGTTTCAACTTCCCATTGTGCTGTGGCATGCATTGCGCAGGCGTGTCGGATGTTTGTTTTTTCAAAAATCCGGAAGATCAGTTTTTTCAGTGAGGGCATTCTCCGGAAGTGGTATTCACCAAAATGCCCCCGCATGGTGATGATATAAGGCGTCTTCCTTGAACGGGCAATGAGGGCCCCGAGAACGGTGGTCAGGTTCCATGCTCCGTTGAGATGAATGAAGTCAAATTCACCGGCCCGTTTCCAGAGCTTGAATAAAGCGCGGGGAAACAGTCCCAGTACGCTCGGGCCCCAGAGAACGGATGCATTGACCGGCGTCTCCCTGCAGCTGAACTGTTCCTGGGTCAGCGGATACTTTCGGCTGAAGCCCACAAACAGTTCTACATGGTGCCCTTGTTCGGTCAGCACCGTTGCCTGTTGCGCCATGGAACGTGGGGCACCTCCTCCATAGGTGGATAGAGAGCCTCCAACGATAGCGATTTTAAATCTAGATTCCATCCTTCTATCACAACATGGTTGCCAGTGCTGTTTCGAGCGCTAAAGCATCTATATTTATATTGGCCCACACATGGTGAGCATCGAGCTGTTTACGCACGACACGGGTTCCGCCTTTGCCAACGAGTGCGGTATGGCGCAGGCCGCGAACAGCGGCGAGCTGTTTGAAGCAGGGATTAAGGTAATAGGGCGAGAACATTTCGATGACCTGGGTTCCTGCTGAGCAGAAGGCCAGATTAGTGAGTTCCGCACCATGAGGAGCAATGATTACGCTCGCCGAAGCAAACGTTTCCATTTGTTGTTTTACCGTCATTCGGCCGGGTTCAATGGTTTCGAACGCATATTTCTGCAAAACGGGAGGTAACACCTCTTCGTTGAGGATTCGGCGCCGACGGGCTCCGGCGCGGGAGATGTATAGCCGGCGTCCTTTGCTGTGCGGTGGTATAAAGTTGCGTAGAAAATCGAGCCCGGCGGGGGTGGGGAGGCTGGGCAGTCCGGCGAAAGATGGGACGATGAGTTCGTCGGCCTCTATATGGCGGTTCGGTGCGGCGGCGATAATCTTATTTTCGGAAATGCCGAGCATGCTGATCCATTCTTGATGAAATCGACTGGAGCAGTCGATGTAGTAGGCATCGATTTCATCGTCCATGTCATTGAGCAGATTCAGGCGTGGCAGGGAGGCCAGCGTCCAGTGAAAATAGTTATCGCTTCCAGGAGAGGTAATGACGGCAAGCCGGCCGTTAAAGCGTTCCGGTGCGGGAACACGGCGTTCATAGATGAGATGGTGGTATTTCTGTTTGCGATGAAAATCGGTGGTGCTTTCTGAAAGGATTTTGTTTTTGGGGGTCACGACGGTGCCGTCGCCCAGTACGTGTCCGTTATGCAACCGGAAAATAAACGATTCCGGATAGGTGGCAGGCGTGTGTGTTTCGAGTATGCGGGAGGCTTCTGCCGGAATGACTACTGAAGTATTTTCAATGGGTATGGGAGAGGAATCGGTGCATTTTTTATAGGAACCGTCGTTCCCGGAGTCATGTACTCCAATGAGTGCAACGGGAGCCGGATACGAGTAGCGCAAAGCATTTCGGGCCGCCTGGAGGCGCATGCGGGCTTCGGATAAGGTACGGAAAAGACACGAGCCCGTTTTGTATTTTTCCAGATAGCTCATACGCGATATGCGTCCTCTTCGAGATGACCTAAAATCGGAGCGAGCGTTTGCTCTGCGCATTTCTGATAATTGCAGGTCTGTTTGCTGAAGGCCAGTGCGTTGAGGCCGAATTGCCGTCGTTTTTCGGCTGATCCCGCCAGAGCAATGAGTTTGCTGCGGAATGCTTCCGGCTCCGATCCGCTGAAGAGATAGCCGTTCGTCCGGTCATCGATAAATTCGGCGATCCCCTTTAAGTTGACGGCGAGAATGGGTTTTCCGCAGGCCATTTCATGGTTGAGGGTGTCGGTCATATGGAAATGGTCGGTTTCCTGGCCGATGCGCATGACGAGACCGATGTCGGATGAGGCAAGGGCGTTATTGAGGTCGGCCTCGGCGGGCAGCCAGCCGGTCATTATGATGCGGTCTTCAATTCCGAGCTTGGCGGCGAGCTTTTTCAGTCGGCTGTATTCGGGGCCGTTGCCGATGAGGAGAAATTTAAGATGGGGGAGTTCGTTTTTCACTTCGGCAATACGTTCAAAAATCCAGTCGTTTCCTTTGTTGGGATGGAGGATGCCATGGTGACTCAGCACCAGGTCCTGATCCGAGAGCCCCAGTTGCTTTCGGGTTTGCCGTCGCACTTTTTCGTCGACCGGGTGAAATTTGGAGTGATCGCACGGATTGGGCACAACGTGAATGTTTTCAGAGGGCAGGCCGCGCTCAATCAGAAACTGCTTTGCATATTCAACATGAGTATAGACGACTGGAATTTTTTTCCAGTTTTTGCAATCGAACTTTTCGACCAGGTCGCGGAAGCAATTGAGCCAGGGATGTTGTTCGGCATAAATGCGAACAAAGAAGTCCATGACCATGATGCCGATGTCTGAGCCATAGAACCGTTGCAGAATTCCGGCACCGAGCGGGAGTGTTTCCTCCCAGTAGATAAAGTCGATACCCAGTTTTCTGCACTTTTTACCAATCGCAGGAAGAGCGAGATAGAATTTGAGTGTTCTGCTCCATTTATGGTCCGGATTTGCCCGGTCAAATGTCCAGGGCAGCAGGTGCAGGTTCAGTCGGGAACGAAGAGCATCATTTGCGGGTTCGGTGGTTTCGGGGCCGAAGAAATAAACTTCCGTTTCCGGCAGGAGCTGTTCCACCATGGCCGGAACGGCATGGCCGCCGCAACAGATCCATCCCTCAAGTCCGTAACGGTGGATAAAGGCTATTTTCTTTTTAGCGGTCATGCTGCAGGGATGGCCATTCGGTGTTGGGGGTTCATGTTGAATTGCTCCTGCATAAATGCATTTAGAATGATGCTGATGCCGCTTTCCTGTTCCGGCGGAATCGGTTTTTCCGCAACATCGGGTGAGTCGGTTCGCTGTAGGTTTCGTAAAGTTCTCAGTATTTCCGGCGGGCTTTCAAGGGTTGGAAGTTTCCGGTCTTTGGAACAGCTGCTGCAGACGGTGCCGCCCTGAGAGGCACAGAAGTTCAGGGATTGCGTCGAAGAACAGAAAATGCAGCTTCCGAGATTCGGGGCATGGCCGTGGGCATCGCAGAACTGCAGCTCTGTCCAGGGGATGAACTGCGGCCGGTCGCCGAAGTTTTCCGCCAGGTCGAGCAGTTCTTCGAACAGCGCAAACAGTTCGGGGTGGGGGGCGTTCTCCGGCGAGGTCCGGTTAAACAAGGCGGCCAGATAGGAGGCTGCCTGCATGGCGCGCCAGTTGGTCCGGAACGAGCTGCGCCGCTCCAGCAGGGCACATTCTTTGGCGGTGTACAGGGTGCTGCTGGATTTGGCGAAGTAGAGCAGTTCCGAAGTGCTGAACAGTTCATATTCGCCGATGAACCGGCTCTGTGCGCGCAGAGCTCCTTTGAGAAGAGTGGATATTTTTCCGTGATGACGGGTCATCCAGTGGACAATGTGTGATGTACTGGAATAGGGATAAATCGCAAGCGGAATAGCTGTGGCCCGAATAATCATGGTGATCTGTCAGCTCCTTAGACTGATCATCAGAAAGGTCACCCCGTAATAGATCAGCAAAGCGAGAATATCGTTGGAAGAGGTTACAAAAGGGCCGGATGCAACAGCCGGATCAATTCTCATCCGGTTCAGAATAACCGGGACCACTGCGCCGAAAACCGCAGCAAAGGCCATGGCGGAGAAAAGAGCGCTGCCCACGGTAAGCGCAAGATAGGGCGGTCCGAAGGCGGTCTCTTCCCGGCCGATGACGAATAAGGCGTAGAGTCCGAATACAATACCGCAGATGGCCCCCATAATGGCTCCGGCGGTAATTTCGTGGAGCAGAATTTTCGGGATGTTTTTGGTGTGGGCGGTGCCCAGCGCGATACCGCGGATCACCAGGGTGGATGACTGGATGCCCGTGTTACCGCCCATGGCCAGGATCACAGGAACAAAAGCTCCGAGGATGATGGCGTGGGAAAAGGAAAGATAGGCATGGTAACTGTTGAGCAGGAGTACACTGAAAAACCCGGTTGTCAGGGTGATCAGCAACCAGGGCAGACGACTTTTTGAGGCATGTAGAGCTGAGGTATATTCCAGCTCAGATTCGCTGGAACCAGCCAGTTTGAAGATATCTTCCGAGGCTTCATCTTCCATGACGTCCATAATATCATCCATGGTGATCCGGCCGACGAGTTTGTGCTGCCAGTCCAGTACCGGAAGGGCGCTGAGGTCGTATTTTGAAGCCAGTCGTGCAACCTCCTCCTGGTCGGCGTCGGTATGAACGGAAATGGTTTCGGATTCTGCCAGATCCGCGAGCGTCTGGTTGCGGTTTCCATGTTTCAGCAGTTCCCAAAGTTGAATCCAGCCGGTCAGCCGGCCCTTGGAATCTACGACGTAGGCATAATAAACCGGTTCATCAAGATCCAGAGAGCCGATGAAATCGGTGGCTTCTGCAGCGGTCATATCAGCCTGCACCGCCACAAAGTCGGGGGTCATAATCCCCCCGGCGGTTTCCTCATCGTATTGAAGCAGTTCGCGAACTTCGTCCGACTCTTCCTCTTCCATGAGTCCGAGAATATCTTCGCGCTGCTCATCTTCGAGTTCGCCCAGCACATCGGCGGCGTCGTCCGGAGCCATCTCTTCGACGATGTCCGAAATCTCTTCATCAGTCAGCTCGTCAAGAATATCGGCCTCGACTTTGTCATCGAGTTCGGCCAGCACATCCGGCTTAATCTCGTCGCCGAGCATTTCGAAGAGTTGTTTGTATGAACTGGCCGGCGCGTGGTTGATGATTTCGGCGATGTCGGCGGGATGCAGTTCTTCGAAAAACTTCGGAATCTGTTCCCAAAGTTCCCCTTTAATGCAGAAATTGATCCGTTCTTTGATCCGATTGACGTCCGACATGTTTTAACTCATTTAAAGCTGCGGCAAACCATACGGATTTGAGGGAGGTGAGTCTACGCTTTTAATAGTCTGGATAGCTGGCGGGATAGTTGCCGCCAGCCTGCCTGCGCCAATGTTTATACGACCACAGCCAGAATTGCGGATATTTATGAATCTGTGCGGAAATCCGGTCTTCAATTTTCTGCGTCAGCTGCTGCACGATGCCGTCCATATCCGCTTCTTTTTGAAAGGCAGGCGGTTTCAGCGAATCGGTGATTTCTATGCGGTAACCGCCTGTAGAATCGGGAATGCTGAAACCGAAATAAACCGGCGTTCCCGTGCGATAAGCCAAAGCTGCCGGAGCGGCGGAAACAGACATTGGAAGCCCCAGAAAATCGACGGTAATGCCACCGTTTTCCGGGGCGGTATGCTGATCGAGTACAAAAGCGGTTTTCCCTTTTTTCCGCAGTCTGGAAATCAGCGTTTTCAGTGCCCCTTTCTGAGGAATAATAGTCTGCCCTGTTTTTTCCCGCAGTTCAATCAGGACGCGGTCCACGGTTCTGTTTTTCACGGTTGCCGCAATGCTCGCCAGATCCGCTCCACGCAGGGCGGTAGCCTGCCCGAGAATCTCCCAGCTGCCCATATGCGCCGTAATGCAGATTACCGCCCCGTCTTCAAAAAAACGTTCTACGAGCGGTGACGGATCAAACGTTACGAAATCAGCAATTCGCTTCGCCGGATTTTTTGAGAACCAGAATACATCAAACATGGTTTGTGTGAAGGTGGCCAGCGAAGTGGCAAGAATCGCCTTTTTCTCAGCCGTGCTTTTGGAATCGCCGAAAACCGCATCCAGATTTTTAAGCCCCACCTCCCGTTCCCGGATCGGCAGCCGCAACGCGACCCATCCGGCAAAACGGGCCAGCCCGATCACCATCCTCCGCGGCAGCAGGGGAATCGTCCATTTCAGAAAGACATATCCCGCCGCCTCAAACGGACGGCGTACTGCGCGTCGGATTTTCCGAATGATTCTTTTAATTTTTCTCTTCAGGGTCGGCATAGTGAGATCCAAAAATGAGCGGAAACTTTATCGACAACCCTCAGACATACCAATATTTTTCGACACATTGCTGTAACCCCGAAACAGGAGTGAAGAATGAAGCGTTTTATATTGTTGTTGGCCGTGGCCGGACTGATGTCCGGCTGCCGAACCGCCCGTATCGATCCCGTTGCTGAAACGGATGAATCCGTCGGAAAAGCTGTTGTTGCGGAACCTGTAACGCCGACTGAAAACGTGGAAGCGACTCCCGCTTCGGCCGCTGTTGACGAACCCAAGCCAGAAGAAAGGAATACTGTTATGATTTTAATGAAAACGTCGAAGGGGGATATCCACCTCGAACTCGATGCCGAAAAAGCCCCGAAAACGGTCGCTAACTTTTTGGCTTATGCAAAATCCGGCCACTACAACGGCACCATCTTTCACCGCGTAATGGACGGTTTCATGATTCAGGGCGGTGGTTTTGATGAAAACATGAATCAGAAAGACGCTCCGAATACCGTTGAGAATGAAGCGAAAAACGGACTTAAAAACGATGCCGGAACCATTGCCATGGCCCGTACGCCTGATCCGCACAGCGCCAGTGCCCAGTTTTTCATCAATGTAAACGATAATGCATTTCTCAACTATCCCGGGCAGGACGGCTGGGGCTACTGCGTCTTCGGAAAAGTGGTTGAAGGCATGGACGTCGTGAACGAAATTAAAGGCGTGAAAACCGGTAACGCCGGTCCTCACCAGAATGTGCCGGTTGAGCCCGTATTCATCAACGAAGTCACCGTGATCGACTGAAAATAGTTCCAAACATTGGAAAACCAAGGCGTGACAGCACCGGCTGTTGCGCCTTATTTTTTTCCAATGATTGGAAACAAAACCATCGAACGAATCCAGGCCAGCGGTTTCCGCTCGGTCTGGGCGGTTACCGGCGGGGGCATTGCCGCCGTGCACGCCATGCTGGTCCATCCCGGTGCCTCGCGTTTTGTGCTCGATGTGCGCATTCCCTACAGCGCCGAAGCTCTCGAAAAATTTCTCGGGGATAAGCCGGTCTCCGCCTGTTCTGAAGCCGCCGCGCGGCTGATGGCCGCAAAAGCGCTGGAATCGGGAACGCTGGGCGTTGCCTGCACGGCCGCACTTCAAACCAATCGCGCGCGCAAAGGGGCTGACCGCGCTTATATCTGTATCCAGTCTTTGGAAAAGACCGTTTGCAAACGGATTGATCTGGAGCCGGGTACGCGTGCCGAACAGGATACGACGCTCAGCGAAATACTCCTTACGCTGCTCGCCGATTTTGTAGGGGAACACGATGAACGATAAACTGCAGCAGCTGCTCGACGGCGGAATTGACCATGTGCTGATGGGCTGTGAAAAACTGCCTGCAAATCCGCTGTTTTATCCCGGTTCCTTCAATCCGCTGCATCCGGGACATCGGGGCTTGCTGAAAACCGCCGAAAACCTAAGCGGACGGAACGGCGTGCTGGAACTTTCTGTAAAAAATGTGGATAAGCCTGCGCTGGAACGCGAAGAAATTCATCGACGGCTTTCCGGAATTGATCTGCCGGTGGTGTTGACCCGTTCACCCACATTTATTGAAAAAGCCGAACTTTTTCCCGGTGCCTGGTTTGTTTTGGGCTATGACACCGCGATTCGCCTCATCGACCCGAAATATCATCCCGACGTCCCGGCGATGCTGCAAAAGTTCCAAACTCTGGAAACGAAGTTTATTGTGGGCGGCCGCCTTCACCGCGGACGGTTCCAGACATTGGAAAATGTCGTCATTCCTGAAGAATTCAAGGCGCTGTTTATTCCAGTTCCGGAAGACCTGTTCCGGGCGGATATCAGCTCAACGGCGCTGCGAAACCAATAAAAAAGGCGCCCGCTCGGACGCCTTTTCTTTTTCATGTGTTCATGAATCAGAGCGCTGCCAGAGCGGCATCTTTCACCAGATCACCCAGTTCAGTGGTGGAGGCCAGGGTGTTGCCCTCTTTCCACAGGTCGCCGGAGCGGTAGCCGTCGGCCAGAACTTTATCAACACCGGCGCGGATCGCGTTGGCTGCGTCGCTTTCGTTCAGAGTGTCGAGCATCATTGCGGCCGATAAAATCATGGCAAACGGATTGGCTTTGCCCTGTCCGGCAATGTCCGGCGCTGAGCCGTGTACCGGTTCGAAGATGCCGACCGGACCACCGACGGAGGCGGATGGCAGCAGTCCGAGTGAACCGCCGAGTGTGGCCGAAGCGTCGGAAAGAATATCACCGAAAATATTTCCGGTCAGGATCACGTCAAATTGACGGGGATTCACAACCATCTGCATTGCGGCATTATCGATGTAAAGATGATCCAGCTCCACGTCGGAATATTCCGCGGCATGGAGTTCAATCACGGTGTCGCGCCAGAGACGGGAAACGTCGAGTACGTTGGCTTTATCGACGCTGGTCACTTTGTTGCGGCGTTTTCGGGCCCATTCAAATGCCACGCGGGCAACCCGTTTAATTTCGGCAACGGAGTAGACCATGGTGTTCCATGATTTTTTTTCATCGCCTTCTCCTTCGGTACCGCGAGGCTCGCCGAAGTAGATGCCGCCGGTCAGTTCACGAACGGTGAAGAGATCCAGACCGGCTACGGTTTCCGGACGCAGCGGGGAATTTTCCGCCAGTGATTCGGGAACCGTGACCGGGCGCAGGTTGGCGAATGCACCGAGTTCTTTGCGGATTTTGAGCAGACCGCTTTCCGGACGCATGGCCCCGGTGAGTTCGTCCCATTTCGGGCCGCCTACCGCACCGAGCAGGACGGCGTCGGATTTTTTACAGGTTTCGACTACGGAATCAGGCATCGGGTCGCTGTGCGCATCGATGGCTGCCCCGCCGGCATTCTGTTCGGTGTAATTCAGGCTGAAACCGGCTTTTTCCGATACGGCGTCGAGTACTTTGACGGATTCCGCGATCACTTCAGGGCCGATGCCGTCGCCCGGAAGCAGGGTAATATTGTATGATCTGGACATGATTCTTCCTCTTGGAGCCTGTCCGCTCCGGTTATTAGTTAATGGTTATCTGGAAAACGGATAACCTTAACGATTAACACATAACTGCCGCAGGGAAATCCGTAGATGCGCCTGCGGCTGTTTAAAAAATAAGCGCGGAATTATACGTGGACCTGCAAATAGTGCAAACCCGTATTATCCGGCGCTTTTCTGGATTCTGGAAGGATGATCAGCGCCCTCGACTGCTTCCGCGCCCACGGCCACCCGGCATATTTAGTGTGGTGGCTTCATAGATCTCACCAATATACAGAGCAAAAGCTTCGGCGTCCTCGCCTTCGTAGCCCAAATCTGCGCCCAGTTGTTTGAGCATGACTTCCCGTTCGGTTTCAAGCAGAGGACGCGTATCGCGGGCCACTTCCATCATTTCACGCATGGTTTCGCGGTCCGGTGCGGCTTCAGGATCCTGAAACAGTTCCGTCATTTCCCAGATTTGTGCCATTTGGGCAATGAGCTGTTCATGGTTTGCGAGCTCCTCCTCTGTCATGGATGAGGTATTGATATCCATAAATGTCGCGGTGCGTTCCGCTAGATTGTAGCGCATCTGGCTGGAGCGTTCTTCCCGTCGCTTGATCATTTCGGCATAACCTTGCGGATCCTCCTCTTTCATTTGCGCCATACGCTCTTCAAAGGATTGCCGATTGTTGCGGTCCCGCTGTTCCGGGCGGTTGGTATTCGACTGAAAAGCCTGCAGTAACGCTTCCTTTTCGGCCAGTTGAGACTTCAGTGCCGTGATGTCATTGGTGTCGCCGTTGTGGGTCAGATAGATGATTTCCGGTTCTTTGGAAACGTCGGGCAGCGTCGCTTCCATTTGGGCAATCTGTGTTTTAAGTTTAAAATTCTCTGCTTTGACCGCTTTATGCTTCGCCGCCAGAGTCATGGCCGCTCCGATGCTGATCAGGGCCGCAAAAGACGCGATTCCAATCAGGATATAGGGTGTGTTGCTTTTCATAAAATCGCTCCGGGAACAGCATAACATACGTTTTTATTTTTGCTGAATTTGTCTTCGGAAAAATGCCGGAAGCAGGATTTTTCTACAAGTTGTTGGGTATGAAAAAATCACACATTGCAATGTATGATATTTATTATGAATAAATATTATTGAGTGAATTGGTATTTCATACATTGCAATGTATGAAATTTGTGGTTTTTAAATTAAAGGATCGGGTTTCGGCTTATTGAAAAATATCAGGTTTCAGGCGTTGGTGATCGTCGAATGCCGCGGGCAGGCTGAGCAGGATGTTGATGAGGGCGGCGATGACCATGGCGGTGAAGATGCAGAGCATGATGCCGATCTGGTATTTTATGGCGGGCATCGGCAGTGCGCCGCCGAGGATCTGGCCGGTCATCATGCCGGGCAGGGAGACGATGCCCATGGTGGCCATGGTGGAAATTGATGGGTTGACGGTGGCTTTCAGTGATGTGCGCAGGTAGGGGCGGATGGCTTCGTGAAGGGAGGCACCGAGCATGAGGTAGGTCATGAATTCCTGTTCATTTGCTCGGATGCCGCTGAAGAAGCGTTCGAGACTCATGACATTGCTGCGCTGGCAGTTGCCCAGAATCATTCCAATGATTGGAACCATATAGCGTGCGTCGTAGAAGGGTTCCGGGCGAATGGCGACCAGAATGAACCATGCACTGACGATGAAGGTGCTGACTGCAATCCCGGTCAAGGTGCGCCAGAAAAAAATCTTTCGTTTAAGCCCTGATTTTCCGAGTACGCTTAGGTTTGCGGCAACCATCATGATCAGTACCCAGATGAGATTCATAATCCCGTTGTTCAGCTGGAAAATATATTTGAGATAGATGCCGACGAGCAGAAGCTGAACCGCCATTCGAATGGCGGAAATGACGGTTTCACGGACCAGGCCGAGATGCAGCCAGATGAAGATGCCGATCGGGATGAGCAGCAGCGCAAACATCGAAAGTGTGGAAAGTATATCCATTTCGACGATCATACTTCGGCCTCCTGCAGTTTGCTGTTGATGATGTCGATGATGCGGGTGCTGGCCTTGATCCAGTCGGGATCGTGGGAAACGGACAGGACGGTGAATTCGCTGTGGAGAAGCTGCGTTATCACGGCTTGTTTACTCTCAGGATCAAGGGCGGAGGTGATTTCATCGGCAATGAAAAGGGTTTTATTCAGCAGCAGGGCGCGAGCAATGACGATGCGCTGTTTTTCACCACCGGATATACGCTTGGCTTCGTTCTGCAGAATCCCGGGTTTGAGATGCAGTTTTTCCAGGGTTTGGAAAATTGTTTGATCGTCCGGTTGTTTTCCGCGGTGGGCTTTGTAGGTGAACGGCAGGAGCAGTGCCTCGCGGACGGTTTCTGCACCGAGGATCGGTTCCTGGCCGATGAATGCAATGCGGCGGCGAATTTCCGCGATGCTTTCTGCGGTCAGTGCGATGCCGCCGACTGAAATTTTTCCAAGGATTGGACGTGCGCCCGCTACGGCTTTCAGCAGTGAACTTTTGCCGCTTCCGGATGGTCCCCGTATGACAACCTTATCGCCGGGTGCGATCCGCAGCCCGGTTTCTTTCAGCAGGGTCTGTCCGGGAACATTCAGGGTTATATTTTCAAAATGAATCATAGTCCAACCGCGATAATGACAGGCAGGGTGATGGCGGAGAGCAGCGTGCTCAACGCGATAATACGGGCGGCGAGGGTGGAGTCGGATCCCATTACATCAGCCATGACATAGGACATGCCGGCGGTGGGGCAGCCGAGAAAGAAAATGGCGATCATTTTTTCAGTGACCGATAAATCAAAAAATCCAGCCAGCAGGAATCCGATGGCGGGGGTGACGGCCACTTTGATGAGCGAGGCGATCAGGGAGGGCGAGGCGGCTCCTTTAAGTTTTTCGACGGCCAGGCTTGCGCCAATGCTCATCAGAATCATGGGCAGTGCAGCGCGCCCCAGGGCTTCGAGGGAACGGTTTAGAAAAAGGGGGAGTTCCAGTTTCAGCAGGTTGAGCGCAATGCCGGTGACGCAGGACATAATCAGCGGATTTTTTACCATCTGCAGAAAGAAGGTGGAAATGGAATCTCCAGTGCTGTGTTTGTCTTTTCCATAGTGCAGCAGAACGGTTACGGCAAGAATGTTGAATATGACAACGACGGGGGCCAGTACAACGGTGGCGAGCTGTTCCGCGGAGGCATCGATGCTGCCCAGGGAATAGACAATGACGGGCAGGCCGACAAATGCTCCGTTGCCGCGAAACGATCCCTGAATAAAGGCTCCGGTTTTCGGTGCAGGAAGTTTTAAGACTTTGGCGACGCCCCACGCAAAGGCCAGACTGAGCACGGTTCCGAGGGAAAAGATTCCCAGAATCCGTGAAATGGTCGGGAAGTTAAGATCTGCCCGGCTGATACTGCTGATCAGCAGTGACGGCAGGGCAAACCAGAAGACAAAACGGCTGAGGCTCTTGAAAAACACCTCAGGCATAAAACCGGTTTTCTGAAGTGTTTTGCCGAGCAGGATCAGCAGAAAAATCGGGGCGATGCTGTTGAGAATAAACATGCGCCAAAGGTAGAGATTGCCGATGTGTGTGACAAGTGACGATTCAGGTGCGGTGCTTTTTTTGCACAACGCACCTCAGTCATTTCAGCTTAATTTTTCAGCGGGGTTGCCCAGACGTTTCGGTATATGACCGGGGTGCCGTGAGACTGGAAAAAAATCGGGCCTTCGGCAAGCTGCGGCCGTTTTGCGCCGAGGCCGGTTCCGGTTTCGAGCTCTACGTCATCGTGAATCAGTACGCCGTTGTGCCGGACTGTGATGCGGGCGTTTTCAACCTTTTCGCCGTCTTTCAGAACCGGTGCGGTAAAGTCGATGTCGTAGGTCTGCCAGCGCAGCGGCGGGTAGCACATCGTTACATCGGGGAGTTTCTTTTTATATAGACTTCCGCACCACTGATAATTTTTGGAATTAATGGTATTGGCATTGTTTTCGGGATGCTCAAAGTCGAGGCCGAATGAATCCATTACCTGCAGTTCGTAGTTGTTGAAGATGTAGATACCGCTGTTGCAGCGGTCCTGGCTTGAGAGGTTGCGGTCCGGTTTGAACGGAAGCATGAATTCCAGATGCATCGAGAACGAGCCGATGTTTTTCCGGGTTTTTCCGCCGGCCATCAGAAATCCGTTTTTCACATTGGTGAAATCTTCGGGAAATTTCAGAATGGCATGGTCGGGCTGGGGTTTTCCAAGGGTTGGAGAGACGCGTTCCACCTTCTGGAAATTCTGTACGGCGGTTTTCAGTTCGTCCGGGGTTTTCAGGGCGGAGACGATGGCGGACTGATTCCAGCCCATGCCGGGGAGTCCGCCGGCATATTGTGCAACGAGGAATTTGCCGCCGGGCAGTTTGTTGGCTTGAAGTGCAATTTTCCCATCGTTGGAAATATATTCTCCAACCATTGAAAAATCGGGATGAGCCTTTTCGGCCTCGGTCACAGAGGAGTAGGAGGGGACCGGCGCGGGTTTGGCGCAGGTGCCGATGGCCAGGGCTACGGCAGGAAGAATCAGCAGTTTTTTCATTAGAGTTCTTTCACTTTAAGGTTGCGCCACAGAATGGTTCCCTGATGTCCGGCATGGACCTGCAGACCGAAAAATCCCTGCATATATTCAGTGGTTTTCCAGTGTGCGGCCGGAACGCCGTTGAGCCAGGTTTTGATGGTATCGCCTTCGGCTTTGACGGTTAGACGGTTCCAGTCATCTTTTTTAAGCTGTTTACGCACTTCGCTGTGGGCTTCGAGCCAGAGCGGATATTCCCATCCGCCGTAGCCCTGTCCGTAGATTCCGCCGGACCAGCCGCGGAGGCTGCCGGTATTCGGTTTGAAACCTTCCATTTCAGCCTGCGGACCTTTGATGTTTTCGAAGCCCTGTTTTCCGCCGGGGGCTGCAATGGCGCGCAGCATGACGCCGGAGTTGCCGTCGACCAGCCACTTCATTTCGCAGGTGAAAATAAAATCTTTGAAATCCGATTTATCGGTGCAGAGGTAGGTGCTGGGGGAACCTTTGACACAGGATCCTTTGATGGCTCCGTCGACGACTTCAAAAGTTGATTTTCCACCGCGGGGGGTCCATCCGGTGAGGTCTTTCCCATTGAAAAGCGGAGTGAAGCCGCAGCAGAGGTCAGGCTCTTTGTCCGTATTGATCAGCATCTCCTCCGGGGTCGGAATGGTTTTCTGCTTTTCATATTTTTTAATGTATTTCCGCTGACTTTCAGAAATCGTGTTGGCCTGTACTGCAGGAACCAGCACCGTTGCGCACAAGGCGAAAAATAACAGCTTTTTCATGGTATAAATCTCCGTTTCCGTGGCGTTTATTCATTAAACAGTTCATGCACCCAACGCTCACCATACCGTGTAACTGGACAGCGCGGGGAATATTTGTAATTAAAAGTTACAAATTAGATTTGAGTATGCAAGGTTCAATTGATAAATGTTCTGATAGTTGTGCGCATTAGAAGTGGCCGGCTGAATATACAAGGAGATTGATGATGAGTTTTTCGAGAAGAACAACATTGGTCGCGGGGGCTGCGGTTTCCGGCTGGGCCATGATTCCGGGCCGGGCGCTTGGCGCAAATAATCAGGTGAATCTTGCGGCGATCGGGATTGGTCAGCAGGGTGGAAATATTCTGCGTGCAATTGGAGGGCAGCCGGGTGTGAATGTGGTTGCGCTGTGCGATGTGGATATCGACAGCGATTCTCCGGTGGTTCCGAAAGATGTGAACCCGAAATATTCGGTTCGCGGCTGGATGAATCCGAATGCCACGCCGGCCGCCAATGCGGCAAAGTTTCCGAAGGCGAAAAAATATCGCGATTTCCGGAAGATGTTTGACGAAATGGGGGATCAGATCGATGCGGTCTGTATCGGCCTGCCAGACCATTCCCACTTCCCGGCCACAATGGCGGCGATGATGATGGGTAAACCGGTTTATGTGGAAAAACCGCTGGCGCGCACGTTTCAGGAGTGTGAACTGCTGATGCAGGCGGAACAGAAATACAAGGTGCCGACGCAGATGGGCAACCAAGGGCATTCCGGCGATAATTATCATCAGTTCAAACTTTGGACCGAGATGGGAATCATTAAAAATGTCCGCCATGTTGATGCCCAGATGAACGGGATCCGGCGCTGGCATACGTGGGGCAATGTGACCGGCTATCCGGGCGGTGAAAAAATGCCTGCCGGCGTCAACTGGAATGTCTGGAGAGGCACTACGCCCAAACCGGTGGATTTCAGCGATAAGCTTCATTATGGAAACTGGCGCGGCTGGCACCAGTTCGGCACGGGCTGTTTCGGCGACTGGGGCGCACACATTCTTGATACGATTCACGAATTTCTGGATTTGGGCCTGCCGGAAAAAATTTCCGCGACGCATCTGGTGGGCAGAAATGATTATATCTTCCCGCTGGAATCGACCATTAATTTCCAGTTCCCGGAACGCGGACCGGGCCTGCCGGCCATGGACATCGATTGGCGCGACGGCGTGGGCAATCGGTCTCTGATGCCGAAAGAGCTGGGCGGAGACGAGGGCAAGGAACTCTGGGGGAACGGAAAGATCATCTATTCCGACGATCTCACATTTAAAGGTTCAACCCATGGGCGTCCGCTTCAAATTGTTCCGCTGGATAAATTCAAGGATATGCTGCGGTCCGGTCAGGTTTCCAAGGATTACGGCAAGCATTCGACGCATCATGCCAATTTCATTCATGCGGTACGCGGTGATGAAAAGACGCGTTCGCCGTTTTCAGTGGCAGGACCGCTCTGCCAGATGTTTGCGCTCGGCTGTATTGCCCAGCGCCTGGGAGGGGAATACACGTTCGATCGAAAGACGAAGCAGATCACCAACGATAAACGGGCAAACAGCCTGCTGCAGGACGAGGTCCGCAAAGGTTGGGAGCAGTATTATAAAATCTAGGAAAATGATGATGAAGCTTTCACGTAGAACGACATTGGGGGCCGGCGCGGCTGCAGCCGGCTGGGCCATGATTCCGGGCCGGGTGCTCGGCGCAAATGAAAAAGTTAATTTTGCCGCGATCGGACTGGGGCAGCAGGGCGGGGGGATTACCGGTGCGTTCGCCGGAAATCCATACGTCAATCTGATTGCTATCTGCGATGTGGATATCGACAGTTCCTCGCCGGTGAAAGAGGACTCCAAAGGACAGCTGGGCTGGGGCAAAGCGACCATCACTCCGGCCCACAATGCCGCAAAATATCCGAAGGCGAAAAAATACCGCGATTTCCGGAAGATGTTCGATGAAATGGGGGATCAGATCGATGCGGTCTGTATCGGGGTGCCCGACCACTCCCATTTTCCGATTGCGATGCATGCGATGTCACTGGGCATTGCGGTTTATGTGGAAAAACCGCTGGCGCGCACTTTCCAGGAATGTGATCTCCTCATGAAGGCCGAAAAAAAATATGATGCGATCTGCCAGATGGGGAACCAGGGCCATTCCGGCGATAACTATTTCCAATTCAAAGCGTGGCGTGAAGCGGGGATTATCAAGGATGTTACGCATGTGGATGCCTATATGAACAATTGGCGGCGCTGGCATCCGTGGGGCGATGTGACCGGTTACCCGACCGGGCAGAACGTGCCGGCCACGTTGAATTGGAAGGTTTGGCAGGGCACCACGCCCATGAGCGTTGATTTCAGCGATAAGCTGCACTATGGAAACTGGCGTGGCTGGCATCAGTTCGGCACGGGCTGTTTCGGTGACTGGGGTGCGCATATCCTCGATACCATTCATCAGTTCCTCGAACTTGGACTGCCCGAAAAGTTCGGCACAAAAATGATCGAAGGCCGTAACGATTATATTTTCCCGATGAAGTCGGTTATTAATTTCCAGTTCCCGGAACGCGGCCTCGGACTTCCGGCGATGGATATCGATTGGTATGACGGACAGAAAAACTGGTGCCCGAAGCCGAAGGAAATGGGCGATCGCAACCCCGGCGGGCCAGGAAAATTCATCTATTCCAAAGAGCTCGTTTTTCATGGCAACAGTCATCATCGTCCGTTGCAGGTGATTCCATACGATAAGTTTAAACAGATGTTGGTCGATGGAGTTGTTACCAAGGATTACGGGAAGCATTCCAACCACTATCAGAATTTCATCAATGCGGTGCGTGGTGAAGAGCAGACCCGTTCCCCGTTTTCGGTGGCTGGACCGCTCTGTCAGATGTTTGCGCTCGGCTGTATTGCTCAGCGGCTGGGCGGCGAGTTTGAGTTTGACCGCAAAACGCAGCAGATTACCAACAGTAAAAAGGCCAATGCTCTGCTGAAGGATGATGTACGCAAGGGCTGGGAACAGTATTATAACGTGTAAGCAGGATCGGCATTTTTCAAAAGGAGAGGTGCCCGTTTAACAGGAGAAAAAATATGAACTTAAACCGACGGAATGCTTTATTTGCCAGCGGCGCTGCGGCTTCGCTATCCATGATTCCGGGCCGGGTGCTTGGGGCCAATGAAAAAGTCGATGTGGCCTGGATCGGCGTAGGCGGGCGCGGTCCGCGCATTATCAGCAATTTCGAGCGTTCAGGCATTCTGAATGTCGTAGCCCTTTGCGATGTGCATGTGGATAACAAGAACATGCAGGCCATGAAGGCCAAATATCCCAATGCCAAGGTCTATCAGGATTGGCGGAAACTGTTTGATGAAATGTCCAATCAGTTTGATGCCGTCATTAATCTGACGCCGGACCATCAGCATTTTCCGATTTCGATGGTTTCGATGGCCCATGGAAAGCCGGTCTATACCGAGAAACCGCTGGCCCGCACTTTCCAGGAAATTGACCTGCTGATGGCGGCTGAAAAGAAATACGGGGTTCCGACGCAGATGGGAAACCAGGGCCATTCCGGCGATAACTATTTTCAGTTCAAAGCCTGGAAAGAGGCCGGCATCATCAAAGATGTCACGCATGTGGATGCCTACATGAACAAATGGCGCCGCTGGCATCCGTGGGGCGATCTGCAGGCTTATCCGACCGGTGCGAAAAAGCCGGCCGGACTCGATTGGGATATTTGGCTGGGCGTCACGCCGACTCCGAATGTTTACGATCCGAAATTCCATCCCGGCAACTGGCGCGGATGGTATCAGTACGGTACCGGCTGTTTCGGGGACTGGGGCGCTCATATTCTGGACACGATCCACCGCTTCCTTGAGCTGGGCATGCCGGAGAAAATTTCGGCCACAAAATGGGTTCAGCCCAATGATCTGATTTTTCCGTTGGCGACGACCATCAATTTTGCCTTTCCGGCACGTGGTGACATGCCGGCGATGGATATCGACTGGTACGACGGGCAGGAAAATCTTCCGCCGATTCCGAAAGAATTTGCCGGTCGCGAGCTGAAGAAGGATAAACCGGGCAAGTTTATTTATTCAAAGGACTATGTGTTCCAAGGGGACAGCCACGGTTCCACACTTCAGATTCTGCCTTACGAAAAATACCGTGAACTGCTGAAAGCCGGCAATGTGCCGAAAAATTTCGGCAAGAATTCCGACCACTATACCAACTTCCTGTTGGCCTGTAAGGGCGAAGAGGAAACCCGTTCGCCGTTCTCCGTTTCGGGGCCGCTTTCGCAGGTGTTGGTGCTCGGTTGTCTGGCACAGCGGCTTGGTGGTGAGTTGCACTTTGACCGCGAAACCCGCCGGATTACCAATAATAAACTGGCCGACAGTCTGCTGAAAGACGAGGTCCGCAAGGGCTGGGAGCAGTATTATAAGCTGTAAAACATAGATGAAGCGTTATGCTTCATTATGAAAAAAGCCCTTTCCAAGGTTTGGAAAAGGGCTTTTTTCTTTGCGGGATAATGGAGTCGGATGGTTGGCTTATTTGACTCCATCGGCCATGGCCTGTGCCTTCATGGAAAGCTCCGCCGCTTTGAAGGCATGGTCCTGTGTCATCGCGTTCTCGGTGCGATGGATGCAGTCGAGAATCAGGTCGCCGAAAAACGGGAAGCCGGTATTTTCCAGACATTGGATTTCCTGCTCTTCTTTCCCATTAACCAGAAAAATTTTGCTCGCCGGCGCTTCGCGGGCAACATCCATATATTTCCGGACTTCGAGTGTGCCCTCTGTTCCGACCACAAAGGTTCGGCCGTCGCCCCAGACCGGAGAACCATCCGGCGTGAACCAGTCGATCCGGCAGTAGAACGAGGCCCCGTTATCCGCCGTCAGCGACGCTTCACCAAAATCATCCAGACCCGGTTTGTCGGGATTGTTGAAGTTTTCCACGCGCGCAAAATTGATCGTGGCATCTGCGGCTTTGGTGTAATGCAGAAACTGCTCAAACTGGTGAGAACCGATATCGGTTAAAATACCGCCGTATTTATCCTTCTCGAAAAACCAGTCCGGCCGGATGGATTTGCTCAGCCGGTGGGGGGCAAGATTGATCACCTGCAGCACGGTTCCCACAGCCCCTTCATCGATCAGTTTCCCGGCCGCCATACCGCCTTCATTGTGTAGCCGTTCGGAATAGTAGACCATGTATTTCCTGTCGGTTTGTCTGACCAGTTCCCGGGCACGTTTCAGTTGATCAAGTGTGGTGAAGGGGGATTTGTCGGTAAAATAATCCTTCCCGGCTTCCATGGCCTGGAAACCGATGCCCGCCCGTTCCGATGGAACCGCCGCGGAACAGACCAGTTTCACTTCCGGATCATTCAGAATCTGTTCATAAGATTCCGCCGCTCTGGCCTCCGGATTTTTTTCAAGGAAATCGGTGAGTCGTTTCGGGTCGGGATCGTAAGCCCATTTCAGGGTGGCTCCGGCATCGCGCAAACCATTGGTCTGTCCGTGAATATGGCCGTGATCAAGGAAGGCCGATGCAAAAACAAATTCGCCCGGGGCAACGACTTTTTCGGTTTCGGCCGTGGGGGCATAATCCGCCCCGCTGGCAATCTGGTGTTTACTCATGCTGTTTCCTGAATGCTGTTTTTTTATAAGTGCACACCTGCGCAGGTGTGCGCTTCGGTTATCGATAGGATTTTGACATATCCACTTTGGCGGCGGTTTTTATGATTTTGCGGGGTTGGGATTCCGCTATTTTTTGGTTAATCACCTGTTCGTAGGCTGCGCTGTCGAGCGGCAGGCAGACTTCATCGTTGATCCAGGTGGAGTAAATCATAGCACCGGCCAGTTCAAGCGAGTTAAGTCCTTCAACCGCCGGGGCAATCAGTTTTGCCTCTCCGCTGGCGGCTTTTACAACGTTGTTTAAAATCGCGGCGTGCTGATTTACCTCTTCCAAAGGTTGGAAAATTTCCTCGGTGGTTTCGGGGGTGCCGAACATTTCATCCGTATTTTTACTGAAGGTGGAAACCGATTCGCTGGTGCGAATGAGTTTCACCTCATTACCGTCCGTGATAATGGTGCCGCGATCTCCGACAATTTCGAGGCGGTTGCTGCCCGGACATTCGCCGGTGCTGGCGGAAAACTGACCGGTTGCGCCGTTGGCGAATTCGAAATAGGCGTTCACTTCGTCTTCCACTTCAATATCGTGATATTTACCGAAAGAGCACTGCGCACGGACTTTTACGGGCATGCCGACCAGCCATTGCAGGACGTCAATGTTGTGCGGGCACTGATTCATCAAAACGCCGCCGCCTTCACCTTTCCAGGTGGCGCGCCAGGGACTGGAAGCGTAGTAGATTTCGGGCCGGAACCAATTGGTCATGGTCCATGAGATACGCTGCAATTCACCGAGTTCCCCTTCATCGATCCATTGTTTGATCCGGACATAGCAGGGGTGGGTGCGCTGGTTCATCATCAGCGATGCAATCTGATCTTCGCGCTGAACGGCGGCCAGAATACGCTCTCCTTCGGCCTTATGGCAGGCCAGCGGTTTTTCCATAACCAGGTGCAGCCCGGCTTCCAGTGCCTGAATGCCGATAGGGGCGTGCAGGTGTGTCGGAAGCGCAATAATCACCGCTTCGCACAGTCCCGATTCAATGAGTTCCGAAGCATCGCCGAAACAGGCAATACCCTGTTTCTTGAAGTCGTCGGTTGTATCAATCGGCTGGTTGGCCACAGCCGCCAATTCGGCACCCTCTACTAAACCGTCCTGAATATTTTTTGCGTGAACCCGGCCGATGTTGCCGAGACCGATAATACCAAATTTCATAGCAAATCCTTAATTTGTCATGAAAGGTAACAAACGGCGCGGGCCGGTGTCAACTGCTCGTGGATTGATTCGCCCTGCGTCCGGTCGAGCGCGAATGTGCTCGACGGATGCAGACGGGGGAGGGATGAGGTCGGGTCCTTTGGAGGAGAACAAGCCCGTAAAAAGGGGAATCAGAGGAGGGCGTTGAGCAGGTTATTCATGGCCGTATTGACGCTTTCGATGTTTGATCGGCCGTTTTTTATTTCGGCGGGATTCTGAATATAGGGCGCATCGACGAGTTCATTTCCGCATTCCTGAATCAGTGTGTCGATTCCGTATTCGGTGATTTCCATGTGGAACTGGAGGGCGACCGCATGATGGTTATAAATGAAGCCCTGATTAATCCCGGGCTCGCTGGTTGCGAGGGGAAGAGCGCCGTCGGGAATATCGAAAGTATCGCCGTGCCAGTGAAAAACGGTGATCTGTTCAGGGATCAGATCCGGGGCTTCGGGTGAGCGGGTGACGGGGAACCAGCCGATTTCCTTTTGAGGGCCGGGATAGACGTCGGCACCGAGCACATCGGCCATCAACTGGGCACCGAGGCAGATGCCGATGACGGTCTTTTCTTCATCCAGCGCGGTTTCGATAAATTCTTTTTCGTCGGTAAGCCAGGGATAATCATTATAATCAAAAATCCCCATGGGACCGCCCATAACGACCAACCAGTCGAAGTCGTCCACATCGGGAAATTCATCATCTTCATCGTAAAGCCGCGTGCAGGTGATGTTGAATCCCTGATCTTCCGCCCAGTCTTCGATATAACCCAGGCCTTCGAAGGGAACATGCTGAAGCCAGTGCAGTTTTTTCATTCTACTCCCTACTCCTTTGTTTTTTTCAAAAGGATAGTACGCATATCAGGATGGGCCAGCTTTTTCATGGCCTGGATTATGTCAGGAAAATCCTTGGCCGGAATGAGGGTCGGTTTGAGGTCGGCCATCTGCACCATGCGGATCGTGTGGTTCTTTTCTGAATATTCCACAGCCATTTCAACGAGTCCGGCGCCCTGCGGGGCCTGCCAGGAAAAGGCGCGTGGCTGGATGACCGGTTCGTAGCCCTCCGGAAGGGCAATCGTGTATTCCACAATGCTGTCGATGTAGTTATTCCAGGCCAGCGGCAACGTGCGCTCGTTGGAACGGTAGGAGAGCAGGCCGCCGAGTCCGCCCGGAACACTGAAGTACAGGTATTCACCGTCGGCGACGGCATAGCGCTCGGCCGAAACGGTGTATTCCAGTTTTCCGGGATAGGATGCATAATCCGTGATCAGTTCTGATGCTGCTTTGGCAGACTGGGATACGCTGTTCACCAGTTCGAGATAATGACGCCGGCGTTTTTCCGGCGTAATTTCCGCATAGCCGCGGTGAAAATTTTCGAAGGCGGTCCCCTGTTGAATAGACGTTTGTTTAATTTCGGCTTTTCCATCCGCAGTGATGGTGATGTCATAGATCTGATGCCCGCGGTCTTCCTTTTCACCATCGACTTTGATAGTGCCGGTGGTGCCATGTTGGAGATCCAGATAAGCACGGTGGTCGTACGGTGTTGTGCCGAGTTCGGCATATTGTGATTCGCCGCCCATGAATGCCGTTTCTCCGTCAATCTCCACTTTGATCATGACTTTGCTGAAGGCGCGGCGTGACGGAACTGCAAGCTGGAGATCTGCTGCTTCGGGAATCAGGGAAACGCTTCCGGACAGAATAAATTCCGGATTGAATCCCGAGGCTTTAAACAAAGTGAACAGCAGGATCATGCGGTCGGCATTGTTGCCATAACGATCGGTCAGGGTGGTGTCGGCTGCACTGAGTGCGGAAAGAGGAAGGCGCGTCAGCGACGGGCCTGCCTGCCGTATATTTTCGGCCAGCCAGTTGCGCAGGGCCACGGCTTTTTGGGTTTCGCTTTTCAACGATCCCGTGAGTTTTTCGGCCAGTGCGACTGCATTGGTCTGGTTGCGGGTATGGCTGAGCAGGGCTTCGCGGATGATGGTGCTGTAGCCTTTCCAGTCGCTGGAAGCGATGGCGACGACGGGATTGAAGGTGGACCATGGGGGCAGGGCCTCTTCTTTTTCAACCGCCGGCTGGTTTGCCGCACGCCAGACATAGGAAACCGTTCCTTTGCTTTCGGTGCGGTTTTCTTCGATGCCGGTGTTGCGGATTTTAAGATCAAGGTCCGCCGGGGCATTCAGCGTCAGCGTTTTTCGGTCGATCGGCTCGTGGGCATTGAATGCCTGCAACGTGGAGAAAAACGGTTTTCCGTTCACGGTGGAAACAAATTCATAGTCCAGCACGCTGCCGACTTCTACACCGGGCAGGTTGGCGACCAGGAGTTTTTCGGCGGGATAGCGCGGGGCCGCCGAGACCCAGCCTGCATCCATGATGTTGAGTTCGTCTTCGTTCAGCACTTTCACGGAACCGTCAGGCAATGTGACTTCCGCTTTGGTCAGTTCGATGTGCTGCCAGGCGGGGTTGTAGGCCAGTTTGATTTCCGAGTTCGATTTTTTTCCGGCATAGGTGAGAATTTCAATGCGGGAACGCTGGGTCTCTTTCCAGACACTGGAAGATTCGAGGTCGATGGTGGTTTCGCGCGACAGGATACGGATGTCGGGCTCGGTGGAATTTCCGGGAGCTGGGACATCAAGAATCAGTTTTTTACGGAGATTGTATTCGATGGCTTTCAGGTTGTCCTTCAGCGCAAGATATTGTTTCGGCGCAAATTCAACCGCATTCAGCAGAAACGTGTTGGTGGCCGTCAACATTCCCGGTTGCTGGGTGACCTTCATCTTCCAGGTCAGTTCGTCACTGTCGATGATCTGGTAATCAGGAATGTTCAGCGTGCCGATATCGTCCGGGATACTGAGGTCGAGAGTTTCCCGGATGCCGGCGGTCATACGGGTGTAAAGCGGGTATTTGCGCTTTTCGAGGCCGGTCTGGCCGATCAGAAAATTGGCATAGCCCAGCGAACTTCCAAGCCTTGGAAGGTTCAGCAGTTTTTTGGTTTCGCCTTCGACGAGAAGATTATCGGCGGAATAACGGAGTTTTATGGTTAGTGGCTGCGTGGTGTCGCGCAGCTCAACCGGAAGAATTTCCAGAGACTGGAGCTCGGCCGTCGGCATGGATCGTTTAATGTGGCCTTCGAAAAAGCGCCGGCGTTCTTCCGGTTTGATTTTTGAGAAATAGCCGCGGTAGGCGGTGTCGTTGATGCCTTCAAAAACCATTGTGCTTTCGGCTTCGAGGTTGCCGGCTTTGTCGAGCGTTCCGGCAGAGCTGATGGTCAGCAGATTATCATCGGCCGGAATGATCGGTGACGTGCGCAGTGTATCGCCTTCGGGACGGGCTACGATATAGCTCATATTCTGCAGATAGGTCGGGAAAATATCTTTTGTATTTTCGTCGGTGGAATCCATCAGAATATAGTTTCCGTCATCATCGAGTGCGGCGGTGACGGCATGGTTGAAAAAGGGCTGCGGCACTTCTTCATCTTTTTTCGGGCCGGCCATGATGATGACCGGAAAAGCCTCTACGTCCACATCGCGGAGCATGGCGGCAAGGAGGGCGGCTTTATCGCGGCAGACGCCGTAGCGATTGGAAAAGGTCATGCTGACGTCGTGCGGTTCATAGCCCGGGGCTTCGTCCTCGGTGGTGATGCCCATGTAGCGGATATCCTGAGAGACAAAGTTGAAAACGGCGTTGATTTTTTCCTGTGTTGTTTCGGCGCCTTCGACGAGCTCCTCGGCTTTCGCCTTCATTTCCGGAGTGGTCTGCAGCCGGGGGAGGCAGAGTTCCCAGTACCATCTGGACAGATCTTCCCAGCTTTCCATGGTGCTCACCAGCAGGCGCTGGACGACCGTGTAGCGCGTCGGCATATCCGGCTCGTCGAACATGCGCGGAACATCCTTCACTTTCCACGTGTAGACAATTTTTCCGCTCTGCTCGCTCTTCTGTTCGGAAAATTCGACGGTGCCGGGAATTTCATCCTTCAGTGCAATTTTTACGAGCGGGCGTTCTTTGGGCGCAATGATGCGATAGGTCATTCGTTCATAGGGCGTGGCGCCTTCGAAGGTCTGATAGTCGCTGAAGGAGTCGGGTACTACGGTTTTATGGCGCTGGCGGCGGATGACATAGCGCAGGGTATCACCGATTTCGAGGCCGGGGATGGAGAGGGTCATCTGTTTGGAATTCGGATTGTAAATGTTGGCATTCATCTGCCCGGGATCGGTCATCACCTTACTGTTGGCTTCGGGGTCGATTTCGACGATCGATCCGTCGGGTTTGAGCAGTTGGACCCGGGTGAAATAGTTTGTTCCGTAGGCAACATCGAAGCCCAGCGTCATGGTGCGATTGTTACGCTTGCCTCTTTCGGTGAGTATTTTTACAGCGGTGTCGTCCCAGGAATCGGAGGTTCCGTCGGTCTGATATTCGATTTCAATTACATCATCAACGAGTACTTCATCGGAATCGGGATATTTTTCGACGGTGACGGCTTCGGCCTGTTTTCTGATCGTATCCAGATTCAGAAATTCTTTGGCTGAAAGGGGCAGGGTGAACAGAAAAACAGTGAAAACCGTAAAGCCGGCGCGCAACAAACTCTTCATACAAATCTCCAGAATAAAAGCTCAGGAAACCGTACCTTTCGGTAACGGCTCCCGCAAACTCTTTCTATGGACCCGATGCGTGCGGTTAAGTTGAATCCGCTACAGATCTTTTTTTGAATACTCAATGGTATTGATCATGGTGCGCTGTTCGATTTCTTCAAAATCCTGCCGGATTTTCTTTTTGCCGGTTCTGTGATTTTTGCGGATCACAGCGCGGTCATACCGCTCACCGGTGGCGATATAGGCTTCATAGACCAGCTCATCATTACCCACCTCGATCACCTGGAAAAACTGCGAGTTTTCGCCGCGGCGAACCGGCTCGTAGTGTTCCGGTTCATACTGTTTTAAAAACTCTTTTTGGGTCGGATATTGCTTGGGACCGCTGACGGAGACCACGTAGAGCGTTTTGAAGTCATCTTCCGGTTGCCCGTTTTTTCCAAGGGTCGGAACCTGTCCGCGAAGATAGCTGTGGTCATGACCCTGCAGCACAAGGTCCACATTGTATTCGGCAAACAGATCGCGCCAGGCTTCGCGGTCTTCCGGTTTATAATTGCTCCGTCCGCCGGGGGCAAAAATCGGATGGTGGAAGGAGACGATTTTCCAGCGAGCACCGGGTTTCTTCAGCTCTTTTTCCAGAAAGCGGGTTTGCACTGCATTTTCGGCGCAGGAGTTCAGAATGATAAAACGCGCGCCCTGATAGTCGAACGAATAGACGGTTTCCTTCAGTGAATCCGGAAGAGATTCATCAGTCGGCAGGGTGAACTGGGGCTGCCACAGTGCAGACATGGTTTTATCGGCCCGGTTGGCACCGCCCACCGGATTGTATTCATGATTTCCAATCACAGGAACACCGGTCCACTGTGCATGCAGGTAGCTGCCGGCCTTGAACCAGCCAGCCCGTTCGGGGTCGGCATTGGCGTGGTTGATCAGATCTCCGGCATGCAGAGCAAACGCGGCGTCGGGAGCGGTTTGATGGGCCATACGGATGACCCGCGACCAACGGCTGAATACATCGTTCTGGGCATCCCCGAAATAAACAAAGCGGAAATCCTCTTCTTTGTCGGAAGCGGTTTTAAACTGAATCCATTCCGACCAGCGGTTTTTGCCGTCGCCCACGCGGTAGGCATAGAGGGACTCCGGTTCCAGATCCTGGAAAATAACGCTGTGATAATGGACGGGTTCCCGGTCTTTGCTGATGATCTGGCTCAGATCAACCGTTTCTGTTCTGGCTTTGATCCGCATGGCTTTATGGATAAAGCCCGGTTCTCCCAACGCCGGAGCAATTTCCGCAAAGGCCTGTTCGACAGATTGGTCGGTCCTCCACGTTACCGCTCGAGAGGTCGCTGGATCACCATGGAACGTAAGGAAAATACGGTCGGGATCCGGGCTCGGGATCTCCCAGTGCCGCATAGAATGTTCGCCGATGTGGGCTAAGGCTGAGCTGGTGAGCAGGGCGGCTAAAACAATTGATCTTTTCATAATCAATGTCCTTGTATTGGGTTTGATTGAACTTTAGCCGCGAAATGTTGGGTTTATGTGAGCCGTGTTTAAATAATGCCTTCCCGTCCGAGTTCCCTGAAGATGCGCTCGACTTCGGCGTGGGCGACTTCGATAAATTCTTCAAAATCGGCGGTGTTCTGTCCGGTAGGGTCGGGGATGTCCCGGATGTCAGAGGGATCTTCGTGCCAGAGATATTCCATCATTCGGAAGATTTTATCGCCGAATTTCGGAAAACGTTCAAGCAGCTCCTCTTTTTGCCACTGCTCCATCACGAGAATAACATCCGCTTCTTTCACCAGTTTTTTGGTGAACGGGTCGGAGTGGTGTGTTTTCAGGCTGAAGCCGTTGACCCGGGCAACGTGTTTGACCACCGAGTTGGCCGAGCTGCCGCGCCGGGCACGTACGCCGGCGGACTTGATGCGGATCCTTTTTCGGGCATATGGATAATGATCCTTCAAATACTGCTCCATATAGCCATGCAAATAGGCACTCCGGGTGATGTTGGCTTTGCAGGCCACGACAATTGTAAATTTCTTCTCAAAAAATCCCATGGGAGGAAGATAGATGGAATGGAGACAAGGTGCAATCCGAGTTTCAGCAGCAGTCCGTGGTTTGATATGCGGATTTCATACATTGCAATGTATGAAAAATATAAAATTCATTTCTTTATAAACGTTCCGCTGTTTCATACATTGCAATGTGTGAATAATATGGAGGAAATAATGACTGATTTACATCCATCGCTGTGGCGAACATGCCGGGTTCTGGCGAACGAAAATCGGCTGCATTTGCTGTGGAAGCTTTTTCAGGAGGGGGAATCGAGTGTGTCCCGGCTGGGCGAGGCGGTCGGGTTGACTGAACCGGTGGCGAGTTCCTATCTGCGCGCATTGAATGCCCGGGGGCTGATTCTTCCGCGCCGGCAGAAGAATTTTGTGTTGTATCGGCCGTTAGCCAATCCGGAGGTTGCGGGGGCTGATCGGCTGTTGGAAGCTTTGCGGGGAGCATATGATGCCTTTATGCCGGTTCCTGCTGTGATACGGTCCGTGACGGCGTTTACGCATGAGCGTAGAATTGAGATCGTACGGGCGCTTTCCGGAGGTGAGCTGGCGGAGCTGCAGCTGTCGATGAAAACGGGAATTTCGCCGCAGGCGCTTTATCGGCATCTCAGAAAACTTGAAGCCCGTAATTTCGTGGAGCGTGGCGGCGAGAAGCTGCATTTGTCGGAGCCGGATGAGGGGTTAAGCAAAGAGCTGTTGGCGCTGGCGGTTAGTTTATAGTTTTTCTGGTGGTGAAAACGCAGGGCTCGGGTATTCTCAAATGGTGATTTATGAAGGCGACGTTTAAAGTTCTGGGACTGATATTCGGACTGGGAGCGGTGATTTTAATCATCATTCATCTGGTGATGCTGTTTGGATTGACAAAAGCAATGCGCGAGGTGGTGCTGCCGAGGATCAAAGCTGAAACCGGTATTGATGCCGGGGTCGGTCGGCTGTCCATCAATGTAGCGAAAGGGATGCTGTATCTTGACGACGTCGAGGTGCGCAATCCCGAGGGATTTCTGTTGGAGAATCTGGCTTCGATTGAACGTATTAATGTGAATGTCGATGTCAAATCCATGTTGCTGCAGAAGCCGCTCGTGGTGAAATATGTCGAGGTTGAAAATGCCGTCGTTAATGTGATCCGTAATGAAGACGGCGAGATCAATCTCAACAAATTAAAAGAGGGGCTGACGGCATCGTCCGCTGATCCGGCAGCCTCCACGGATTTTCCTGAGTCCGGAAAACGACCGGTTGAAAAGGAGCCGCAATCCGGGCAGGAGTCTGTTCCGCCAAAACCGAAGAAGCCGCTGCCCGAGCTGCTGTTTGAGCGCATTGTTTGCGATGCAGAAGTGCGCTATCTCGATTTTGATCTGGATCAGCTGGATATTGTGCTGGATCTCAATTTGAAAGCGGCAAATCTCTCAACTCTTTCGGATTCGGCCGCTCCGTGGGGGGGAGCGGTGATTGAAGGTGCCCTGGGCAATGATCACAACAGTTATGTCACCAAGCTGAATCTGAGGCTGGCACCTGTGCGGGATGTTGAGCAGCTGTCTTTTGATCTGTTCGGCAAAATCATGGAAATTGATCCGCGCTCACTGGAATCGCTCTGGAAGCGGGCCGGTATTCGGCCGGAGCCTTTTTCCATTGAGCCGCTTCTTCAGGTGCGTGAACATCGTTTTGTGGATTCCACGATCAGAATGGCCATGCAGGAAATTGAACTGGAGGATAAATTATCGCGTAAGCTCGGCGGTATGGCGACGGTGGAGTCGCTCGAGTTGTCGGTTCCAATTACGGGGACGCTCCGTAAACCGCGCGGTGATTTTCAGGGCGCCTTGATGTCGGCGATCAGTCAGAATGCGGGCTCGTTGCTTAATGCGTGGATTAAAGGGCAGGCGGAAAAGCACGGGGTGGACCCTGCTGACGTGCCGGCGAATGTTGATGCCGCCGTGGAGGCACTGGGCGAAGCCGTTCCGGAAATCGGCGAAAACGAAGCGGTAAAGAAGGTTTTAAAGGGGTTGGCAGGCGGAGAGCCTTCCGCTACAAACGCGCCTCCTCCGACTGTGTCGGATGCGATTGTTGACATGCTCGGCGAAGAGGTGAAAGAGATCGGCGAAGATGAAGCGCTCAAGCAGGAGCTCAAAAATCTGGGGAAATGGCTCTTCGGGGAATGATCGGAGCCGTAAAAACACGTAAATGAATTTAAACAGAACAGATCCGTTCTGCGGCAGAAAGCATAGAATTAAATGACCATAGCACTACTGACAATTACAGCCTATTTTTTCGGTGCAATCCCCTTCGGGTTGCTGGTGGCGAAATCGCGGGGCGTGGATATCCGGGAAAAGGGCAGCGGCAATATCGGTGCCACCAATGTTTTTCGGGTGGTTGGAAAAGGGTGGGGGGTGTTCACCTTCCTGCTTGATGCGCTGAAGGGATTCATTCCTTCTTTTGTGTTTCCAATGATTGGAAATCTTAACGGGGATTACGGCGTGCTGTTCGGCATGGTGGCCATTCTGGGGCACAGCTTTCCGGTTTATCTTAAATTCAAGGGCGGCAAGGGGGTCGCCACCAGTGCGGGGATGCTGCTCGGTGTGGCTCCGGCATCGGTGGGGATCGGCTTCCTGGTCTGGCTGATCTGTCTGCTGCTTTCGCGTATTGTATCGCTGGCCTCGATTCTGGCTGCTCTGACTGTCGGTATCAGCGTCTGGTTTATTAAAGACAGTCAAATTGTCTGTATTGCACTGAGTATTCTGGCCGTGCTGGTTATTTGGCTGCATCGGGCCAATATCAAACGACTGATGAATGGAACTGAAAACCGCTTTGGAAAGAAAAAGGAGACATCCGCATGAAAGTAACCGTAATTGGAGACGGAGGCTGGGGCACTGCACTGGCCATGGTATTGGATCGCAACGGACACGAGGTAACCGTTTGGGGACCCTTCGAAAGTTATGTGGATGAAATGCGGATTTTCAAGGAGAACGTAAATTATCTTCCCGGCGTGAAGCTGCCCGATTCCATCCACTGGACATCGTGTCATGAAAATGCCGTCGATGAAGCCGAACTGGTCGTGATCGTTGTGCCGTCGCGTTATTACAAAGACACGGTCGAGGCCTTTAAACCCTACCTTCCCGAAAGCGCCCTTGTTATCAGTGCCACCAAGGGGCTTGATGAAAAGACCTATGAACGCATGAGTGAAGTGGCTGAAAAAATTCTGGAGCGCGATGTTGCGGTGCTCTCCGGTCCGAGCCACGCCGAAGAGGTTGCACGCGGTGTGCCGTGTGCTGTGGCGATTGCGGCCAAAGACCATGCTGTGGCCGAACAGATTCAGGAACTGTTTGTCAACGATACCTTCCGCGTCTACACCCTCGATGATGTCATCGGTGTCGAGTTGGGCGGCGCACTGAAAAACGTGGTTGCTGTGGCGGCCGGGATTTCCGATGGGCTGGGCTTCGGCGATAATACCAAGGCGGCCCTGATGACCCGCGGAATTGCGGAAATTACGCGGCTCGGAACCGCACTCGGCGCCAAACCCGAAACATTTATGGGCCTCAGCGGTATCGGCGATCTGATGGTCACCTGCATGAGTCAGCATTCGCGCAACCGCGGGGTGGGTGAGCGTCTTGGTAAAGGCGAAACACTCGAGGATATTATGGGCTCCATGAAAATGGTGGCTGAAGGTGTCTGGAACTGTCAGGCCGCAGCCGAGCTGGCGGCTGAAAAGAATGTTCCGGTTCCGATTACCGATCAGGTCAACGCGGTTGTTCATGAAGGCAGGGATCCCCGCGAAGCGGTTGTTGCTCTCATGGGCCGTGCCCCTAAAGCCGAAAGCGAATAGATTTTCGCCCTTACCCCGTATTTTACGGGAATCTGATTTTAAAGAAAAACCCCGCCATCGTTACCGATGGCGGGGTTTAATATGGTGATCCGGCTGGGGCTCGAACCCAGGACCCTTTGATTAAAAGTCAAATGCTCTACCGACTGAGCTACCGGACCAAAAATTTTTTCTTTTCACGAACCGTTTGTGAGGTCTTTCCCGTGAAAGGAGCGCATGTTTTACAGAACCCCCCCTGATGACGCAAGCGATTATTTTTATTTTCTTTTGTTTCGCAAAAATACTCACTTCTCCTATGCTCAGTTTATGCCTCGGCAATTACAACCCAAGGGGAGTGGAATGAACGTTGTTGGACTTATTTTAGGGGGCGGAGCCGGTTCCCGTTTGCAGCCGCTAACCGCTGAACGAGCAAAGCCGGCGGTGCCGATTGCCGGGAAATACCGGCTGGTCGATATTCCGATCAGTAATTGTATCAATAGCGGTATCCGGAATATTTTCCTGCTTACTCAGTTTAACAGTGTTTCGCTGCATCAACATATTGGGAATACCTATCGGTTTGATCAGTTCAGCGGCGGGCATGTCCGGATTCTCGCCGCCGAGCAGACGCCGGATTCCGCTGGCTGGTTTCAGGGTACGGCCGATGCTGTGCGGCGTTCCATGCGGTATTTCCGGGATGAAGATCCGGATCTTGTGGTAATTCTTTCGGGGGATCAGCTCTATCGGATGGATCTGGAGGAAATGATTAACGAGCATCTTGAAAGAGGGGCGGATCTGACGATCAGTACCAAGCCCGTTGCCCGGGAAGAGGCCGGAGCTCTGGGTATTATGAAAACCGACAAAAATGGTCGAATTGTCCGCTTTGCTGAGAAGCCGGGCGACTCAGGGCTGCTGGATGAGCTCAAGGCATTGCGTGACGATGAGACCTATCTGGCAAGTATGGGGATCTATGTCTTCAATATGGACGTGATGCGGGAGCTCCTTTGCAACTGCGATGATTCCGATTTCGGTAAACACATTATTCCCGGTGCGATTGATAACTTTAAAGTATACAGCTATATCTTCGAAGATTACTGGGAGGACATCGGAACCATTCGCTCCTTCTGGGCAGCCAATCTGGCGCTGACGGAGCCGTTGCCGCAGTTTTCGTTCTATGATATGAGCAAGGTGATCTACACCCGTATGCGGTATCTTCCGCCTTCCAAGATCAATCAGTGTAACCTCAGCCGCTGTCTGCTTTCTGACGGCTGTATTATTTCCGGCGAGCGGGTTGATCACTGTGTGGTCGGTTTGCGGGCGCTGGTGGGGGAAGGATCGGTTGTTGAAGATTCGATTCTTATGGGTGCTGATTTTTACGAGCACGGACTGGTGGATGATCCTTCCGGTATTCCCATTGGCATCGGGAAAAACTGCCGCGTTAAAAACGCGATTATCGATAAAAATGTCCGTATAGGGGACGGCGTAACCATCTCTCCCGAAGAGAAACCTGAAAATGAACGGACGGATCTTTACTGGATTCGCGATGGGATCATGGTGATTCCCAAGAATACCGTAATTCCGTCCGGTACCATATTGTAGACTTTCATATCCGGCTGGAGCGGATTGGTGGGAGGTGGTGCGGGCCGTAGAAAAACCGGAATAACGGACGGACTTCCGCTTCCAGACGTTGGGAAATCGGGGCTTGCGCCGGTTGGTGGGTTGAGGTACTTTTTTGAACTTTAAACGCACGGCAGCACATCGCCACCGCTGTAAATCTCAACCAGACGCTTACAGCCGGAACGACGATGCATGTGCATGGAAAAGTGAAAAGCCAACATAAAGGAAATAAATATGGGTTTATTCAACCTATTTAAGCCGGCCCGTACAGTGCTGGTTGTCGACGTCGTATCGCTTAACGAGGCCACGGGTCAGAAAGGCAAGATTCCGCCGCGTAATCAGTTGCAGATGCTGCGTCGCCTCGCACGTTTTGCTCAGCGCGAAAAGCTGGAAGTGATTGCTGTGTTGTGCGGTACGCCGCTCAACAAGGCCCCGGCAGGGAAAAATTTTGAAGGGATTGCTGTGGCTTACAGTGCTTCCATGGATGAGCATGCGAAATGTCTCGTCAAAACCGCTCAATCCAAAGGTGCTGGTGCTGTAATGATCTCCGGGAATGCCGCCGCGGAAAAGCTCGTCGGCAGTCAGGTGAAAAAGATGCGGGTGAGCACCTTCCGCAAAGCATTCGACACCGGAGGTGATGACGGGGGCAATGAGCGCAGCGAAGGTGGAAACAATAACCGTTCGCGAGGCAATCGTCCTCCGCGCCGCCGTCAGAAGAAAAACGGCGGAGGCGAAAACAATAATAACGGGAATAACAACAATAAGCCCAAAGCTGAACGCAAGCCGAAGGACAATATGTCCGAATCTGATGCCATCAATGAACTGATTGATCTGGTGGATTAAGGGCTGGTGACTGCGGTGCAGAACCGATTCATATTCTGCGATATCGACGGCACTTTGCTGTATGCGAAAGGGTCGGGTCGCCCCGCTTTCGGAGCGGCCTTTTTTGATGTGTACGGCGTTGAGATATCGGTGGATCATATTAATTTTGCCGGAGCGACCGATCTCGGAGTGCTGGCCCGGCTGGCCCGGGAAAACCGGCAGGAGCTGTCAGAAGAAAAAACGGCGCTTTTTTTTGAGCGCATGGCGGTTTATCTCGACGAAAATATGCGTAAGTGGCCGCCGATCGTTTTTCCGGGGGTCGGCCGTTTTCTCGAACGCGTTTCCAGCCATTGGAAACTCGGGCTTGTTTCCGGGAATATTCGCCGGACCGCCTATCTGAAGCTCAGGCACGGCGGACTGGAACACTATTTTTCCGATATCGGCGGATTTGGCGATGACAACAGTGATCGCAATCGCATGGCGGCACTGGCCCTTGAGCGTGCTGGTCAGCCGTCCGGTTCGTTTCTGCTGGGAGATACACCTTCGGATATCGAGGCGGCCCGGGTCAATGGAATGACCTCCGTTGCGGTTTGTAACGGTCAGTTTACCCGCGAAATGCTTGAAGGTGAGAATCCGGATATTATTGTCGACTCATTTGAGGATGCAGAACATCTTTTCCAGGCATTGGATGTATGAGTGTATTTGACGATCTGACACCTGATCGCATTCTTGAGGCTGTGGAGACCGGCATGGACTGCCGGTTGACCGGTCTGACCGCGCCGTTGCCGAGTTATATCAACCGGGTCTATGAACTGGAAACGGTTGGCGGGGAGAAGCTTATTGCCAAATTTTATCGCCCGGGGCGCTGGGAGCGCGCGGCGTTGCAGGATGAGCATGATTTTGTCCGCGATTGTGCTGCGGATGAAATTCCGGTGGTTGCTCCGCTGGAATTGGCGCAGGGTGGAACGATCGGTAGTTTTGATGAGATTCTTTATGCGGTTTTTCCGAAAAAATCGGGTCGTGAAATGGATCTGTGCGATAGCGAGGGCTGGGTGCGTCTTGGCCGTCTGGTAGGGCGGATTCATCAGGCGGGCTGGGAGCGGACTGCGAAGCATCGGCTGCAGATGCATCCGGAAACCACAACGCTTCCGGAGATCGGAATGCTGCTTGATGGCGGCTTTATGTCGCGGCATCAGGCGGACCGTTTTAAAGACGTTACCGCTCGCATTACAGAGATTGCTCTGCGGGAATTTGAAGGCATTGAGCTGCAGCGTATTCACGGGGATTGTCATCGCGCAAATATCCTTGAGCGGCCCGGCGAAGGGCTGATGGTAATTGATTTTGATGATATGGTTATGGGCCCGGCGGTGCAGGATATCTGGTTGCTGCTGCCCGGCCATGCGAATCAGACCCGCACTGAAATTAATCTGATTCTTGATGGTTATGAGCAGTTTATGGAATTTGACGACCGGCAGTTGAGGCTGATTGAAATTCTGCGGGCAATGCGTATTATTTACTTTCTTTCATGGTGCAGTACGCAGGTGGACGACTTTAAGTTCCAGGCTAACTTTCCGGACTGGGGAAGTGAAATGTTCTGGCAGCGGGAGATCGCCGATCTGGAGCATCAGTATCATGCTATTTTAAATGATGAACGCCTTAACGGCGGTATGGGAAACAGTGTATGAGTATCAGCAGAACAGTTAATATCACCTGTCCTTCCTGCGGGACAAAGCAGGATGTACGTCTCTACGATGTTATCAATGTGAATACCGATCCGGAGCTGAAGGATGCGTTGATGCAGAACATGCTCAATCGTATTCATTGCAAAGGATGTGATTTGAATTTCCGTGTGGATAAACCGCTCATGTATAATGATCCGAAACTGGGTATGCTGATTCATTGGGTACCGGAAACGGAGGAGATGGGGCGTGAGGAAATTCTCGATGAATTCGAAGAGTCGCTTGAGCGCATGCATCAGCAGATGCCGGAAGGGCAGGAGGCGCCCAATGTGCGTCTGGTGCTGACCCGCGTGGAGCTTGTGGAGCTGATCTTTATGCTGGAAAAGGGATTGAATCAGCGGGTGGTGGAATATGTTAAATACAGCATTTTTACCCGGAATCCGGAAAAGGCGGATCCTAAAACGCACCGTCTGTTACTGAATGTGGAGGATTCGACGGATGAGGAGTTCTGTTTTGTGCTTCAGAATACGAAAAGTCAGGAGCTTGGACAGATTCTGCGTTACGGCCGAGCGGCTTATGATTCCATGATTGAGCTCTATGAAGAGAACGACGGTGAATTTCTTGAGATGTTTCCCGGGCCGCTCATCAGCGCGCGTGAGCTACTGCTTGAAGATGCTGAGTTCGGGGAATAAGAGTAAAGCAATTTACAGATTTAAATGAAAAGGCAGGCCCATGTGAGCCTGCCTTTTTTCAGGATCCGGGGTGTCTATTTCAGCTTGCTGTCGATAATGCTGATATTGCTCTGAGCCAGTTGAGCCCATCCGCTGTCCGGGTAAAAGGCCATGATATCTTCATAGACCTGTTTGGCTTCAGCATAGTTTTCCATTGCTTCGAGACAACGGCCCTGGCCCAGCAAAGCAACGGGGGCAAGGTGTGATTTTTCGTGGGACTTCCGGAAGGCAGCAAATGCTGCCGCCGCTTCGCTGTATTTCCGCTCCGCTTCCAGGCAGGAGATGGAATTGAATTCCGCCTGGACCGCCATTTCGTGTTTTGGATATTTTTTGACAAAGTCGCTGTAAAGTTTGGCGGCTTCTCCCGGACGGGCATCGTTGAATATGCTCTGCGCCAGACCCATCAAGGCCATCGGAGCGGAGGGGGTGTTTTCATACTGATCCAGAATCGCCTGATAATCTTCGGCCGTACGGGCACTCATGAGCGCGGAATCGGCCGCCGCTTCTTTTTGAATCCGGTTGTTGCGCATGAGACTGGAGGCCACGACCGCAATGCAGACTACGATAATGACGGCGGCCGCTGGTTTGAGGTATTTCAGGTAGAAGTTAAGAACCTCTTTGACTTCAGCCTTTTCAACCGCTTCGTGCCGTTGTTTCACAGCCTGCTCATGATTGGCCGGCTTTTTCTTTTTCGGAGCCGGTTTGGCCGGGACTTCCGTGACGACCGGAGGCACTTCGGCGACCACCTTCTGCTCGACGACCTGCTCCTCTTCAACCGGTTTTTCTTCCGTCGCCGTTTCTTTTGCGGCTACAGCAGATTCACTCTCCACCGGCTTCGCGGTGACTTCTTCGGGCTCCGGTTCATTGCGGGGCTGTTCAGCCGGTTTCTGGGTCGTTTCTTCCGGGACTGGATTTTCAGTGGATTCTGTCTCCGCTGCGTTTTCTTCCTCCGGCGTTTCTGTTTTACTGTTGATGCTGTTCAGCAGTGCTTCGTGACCGCTTAGAAAGTCCTTTTGTTCTTTTTTTTCTTCGCTCATCAAACGTACCCCGAGTGGTTCAAATCAAATTAAAGGTCAACACAGTTTCGGTATTCATCCTGCGAATATCAAGAATTGAATGTGTTGTAGAGGGCAATAACTTCTTCCGCGGTCTGTACCGGCGGGAACGGCCGGCCGCTGGTGTTTATTTTGTGTGTCACGGCTTCGTAGAGCGGTTTGCGGGATTCGAGTAACTCTACAATGGCTTTTTCTTTGTCGCCGGCGAGCAGGGGACGGGTGTCGTCGTTGCGCACACGGTCGAGGACGGATTCGGCATCAACCAGCAGACAGACCACGAGACCGGTTTTTTCAAAATCGGCAATGTTGTCCGGATTCAGGACAATGCCTCCACCGGTGGAGATGATATTGCCCTCGGTCTGAGCCAGTTCCTGAACCAGTTCCCGTTCCAGTTTTCGGAAGTGGGCTTCGCCTTCATCGGCAAAGATTTCATTGATGGATTTTCCTGCACGTTCCACGATAATGGAATCCATATCAAGCAGGGGCATACCGGTGCGTTCGGCAATCAGTTTGCCTACCCAGGTTTTTCCGCTGCCCATAAAGCCTACGAGCACAATGTTTTTCATGCCAATCTCCTTACAATGACCCCCGAGACAGAAAAAACGCTCCGTTCAGGAGCGTTTTTCAAACTGCATTAGCGTACTGCTTAAGCACCGGTTTCGCGAATTGCTGCGCGAATCTCCTTGGTGTTCATGTGCACCAGCTGTTCTTCTGTGTAGCCGGCGCCCTCCAAGCGGGATTTCTGCTGCTTGATGCGGTAGCGCTTCAGACGCGGTTTTTTGACCGGACGACGCAGCGGCTTCTTACGCATTGCTCTTCTAATTCTCATGGCAAACCTCAATTCATTTGTTGAAAAATCAAGGCGAGGAACCTACACACCCCCCTTCATCGACGCAACCCTTATCTGGTGAAAAAGTTCGGAAAATCGGTCCGTAATCAGGCCGGTTTTCTCGGGTAATCGATAAAAAGCAGTTCGCCGGTGCAAATTCCGGCCAGATTCCAGTCGTTCGAATCGAGCCTGATGGCCGCGACAGAGCAGGTCGGGAGGTTGCCGCCCGGTTCTGCGCTGAGTTTTTCAATGGCCCAGCTCATGGAGGGGTTGTGGCCGATAATGAGTGCTGAATCAGCGGTATTGTTCAGAGCCTGGATGATCTCGATCAGGATTTCGGTTGATGCTTCATAGAGCCGTTTCTGCATGAAAACGGAATCAGGATTTACCTGCAGTTCGCGGTTTAGACCATCCAGCGTTTCTGTGGCGCGGCGGGCAGGGCTGGAGATGATGATTTCGGGGAGAATTCCTTTCTCTTTAAGCCTCCGTCCCATTTCGGGGGCATCGTGCCGGCCGCGGTCGTTAAGCGGCCGGTCGAAATCGCTGTAGCTCGGGTTGACCCAGCTTGATTTGGCGTGACGGACAAGGTAGAGGGTTTTAGGCATTGGAATCTCCAAGGTCAAAAGCGTGGGGAAGCAGTTCGCCCAGCGTCACCGTTTGGAAGCCGTCGCCATCGGCGATATAGACTTTGAATCCGGGACTGCAGAATTCAGCGAGTACCTGACGGCAGGCTCCGCAAGGGAAGGGAGGCGGGGCAGCGGATGATGCAATGGCGATGGCGGTGAAGCTTTTGTGTCCGCCGGAAATGGCGGAAAAAACGGCGGAACGTTCGGCGCAGTTGGTCAGTCCGTAGGAGGCGTTTTCCACATTACATCCGGTGAAAACGGTTCCGTCTTCACACTGTAATGCCGCGCCGACGGCGTAACCGGAATAGGGCGCGTGTGCATGTTCCAGGGCCTGGAACGCACGAAGAATCAGTTTTTCAGGCGTCACGGGCGAGATCCTTGAGAAAATGGGTGATGGTGGATTTCATGCGGGGCATGGCGTCGTGGGCGGTGTTGTTGACATCTTCGTGGGTGAGGGGATGTTGTGCAATACCGGCGGCCCAGTTGCAGACGCAGGAGAGACCGGCAACCTGCAGGCCGATGGCGTTGGCTACGATGGCTTCGGGGACGGTGGACATGCCGACGAGGTCGGCGCCCATGGATTTGTACTGCCGGATTTCTGCAGGCGTTTCAAAGGTCGGGCCGGAGGTGGCGATGTAAACGCCTTCGGAAGCGGCTCCGGCTTTGATCAGTTTTTTGCGGAGGGGTTTGCGGTAGATTTCACTCTGGTCGGGGAAACGGGTTCCAAGCTCTGGAAGGTGCGGGCCGATGAGGGGATTGGAGCCGATCTGGTTGATGTGGTCGGAGAGGGCGACGAGGGATCCGGGCGCGAGGTCTTCGCGAATACCGCCGGATGCGTTGGTCAGCAGGACTGTGTCGGCTCCCATTGCCTTCAGGAGATAGACCGGCAGAATGACCGGAGTCCAGCCTTCGCCTTCATACCAGTGGCGGCGTCCCTGAAAAATGAAAACCTCCATGTCATCGATGATGGTGCAGCGCAGTTTTCCGACATGCCCCATTACACCGGTGTTTCCAAGGCCTGGAATGCGGTCGTAGGGAATTTCGATGCCGTCAAAATCCTCGACGGCTTTTCCCCAGCCGGAGCCGAGGATGATGCCGCATCTGACGTTGGACTTCGGCCACATCGCTTTCAGCTCTGCGGTCGCGGTTTTCAGCATGGCCGGATTGATCATGTTTTCCATGGCAAAAAAATAGATGCGAGTGGCTCCGGGTTCAACCTTTTGCTAACGTGAATATATGAAAAGTTTCATCGTTATTATGGTTTTCGGTATGCTGGGTTGCGGGGTTGCCGACGAAGAGCGCCTCTACTATTCAGCGGAGCAGAAGCAGTGGGGTATTGCCGCGTCGGCGGTACTCACGAAAAAAAATGAGCACGATCTGTTTTCGTTGCGCGGCGTTCCGGACTCTGTGTGGGAGCAGGAACGGAACAGGGAATTTCTGGAGGGAGACGGCTGGGACGTGAGCGGTCGCGAGGATCTGATCAAGACGATAGAGCGTGTGATGAAGACCGGGCATCGCAGCTCGTTTAAGCAGATTCATGACAGTTTGGAGGCCGGGCCGGCCGTTTACTGGATCAATAATTTTCTGCATCGTTTGAAATATGGTTATGCGTTCCGCCCCCATCGCGTGGCTTTTGTCGAACGGTATGCGGAGGAGCTGGCGGGACGGTCGCTGATCGGTTGGGATCTTGCGCGTGTCATTTCTCTGGTCCGGTGGGGGGTGGCGGCAGGATATCTGGAGGAAGAGGAGGCCTGGCAGTGGATCATGCCCGCAGCGCAGGAAATTCAGAGGATTTATGGGTCATGGGAGGAGCTGGGCGAGGCCTATGTGACGGGCCGGATGTTCTGGTCGTCCTATCATTTTCGTACCGGCGGGGAGGAGATTCGGCCGGTGGTTTACTGGCTGCTGAAAAATCCGAACAGTCCCTGGGTGAAAGTTGACTGGAACCTGGATCTGACCGGATCGACCGAAGCTTATGCCGGTGACGAAAAACTGCCGAAAGCTGAACCGTATTATGAAGGGGCCCGTTTCGGCCGGTACGGGGGATATACCAATACGGTCAGAGCTCTCCTTGAGCTGAAGGATTCGGGATCGGCTTATTCCCGGGCGATGTGCCATGAAAAGCTGGGTGATTATTATCAGTATGGTCGTCCCGGAATAGAGCCGAATTTACAAAAAGCACTGTCTTTCTATCAAACTGCCGCAGAGCTGGGTGAGGACGGTGCGATGCTGGATCTGGGGCTGGCCTATTACCGCGGAAAAGGACGGCCGAAAGATTTTAACCGGGCGTACGTCTGGTGGAGCCGGGCGGCGGAATCGGGGCATGTGACTGCACTGAGAAACCTGGGGATTCTGTATGCCGAGGGAAAAGGGGTGGAGCAGGACCTTGAAAAAGCAATGGAACTCTATGAGTTGGCCGGAAAATGGGGGGATTCCGGTGCGGAAAACCAATTGGCTTGGCTGATGTTCAAAAATGAGGAGGTATGGGATGCTGATCAGGCTGTGGCCTATGCGTATACCGCCATCCGAAAAGATGCGTGTCAGCCACATTATGACACCCTCGTCCGGGTGCTGATCAAGGCCGGGCGCTGGGATGAGGCATGGACGCAGTTGAATGCCTGGGAACGTTTGAATATGCGTCAGCGCAATAATTATGACCCGCTGAAGCTGCCTGAAAAATTTAAAAAGCTTCGTGAAAGAATCGAGTCCGGAAGGATCGGTGGTGCGTAGGGGCAGGGTGAGCGCCGGGAAGGCGGGGGTGTAATTTGAACTTTTCGGTGACTAATCGTTGTTGTTTCTGTGAATTAGGAATGAACGAGTTGCTATAAGCGTCTGATTGGGAGTGTTATGACGGAAACCGCTTTAATTGAAACCCTGCTGCGCCGGTTCTATGCGAACCAGGGCCGGTTGCGCGGATATATTTTTTCCGCGACGCGTGATTATCATGCCACAGAAGATATTCTGCAGGAAATTGCCATTGTTGTGGCTAAAAAGGCCGTAACCTATGATTCTGAACGTCCGGCCCTTCCGTGGTTTATGGGTATTGCGCGGAATCAGATTCACCGCTTTTATCGAACGAAAGGACGGGAAGCCGCCAATGTCAGTTTTGAACTTCTTGAAGACTTTATGCCGCTCTATGCCTCGTACGATAATGATGAGATTTCAGAACGTCAGCTGGCCTTGAAAAACTGTGTGGAGAAATTGCCGGAAAAGCAGAAGCGTATTATGCAGATGCGCTATGTCGAGGAGTTGGACTGTTCTCAGATTTCGAAAACGATCGGTCGTTCGATTCAGGGAATTTACGGGCTGCTTAAGCGGATGAAGCTGGGGCTGCGGAAATGCGTTGAATTTCAGCTTTCTCAACCGGAGATATAATGAGTCCGATCAAAAACAAACCCGATCTGATTTCGGAATATTATCTTCGTACGCTCAGTGCCGACGAACTGAAGACGCTGCAGGATCTGCTTGCCGAGGATGTCGGGGCTCGCGAAGAATTTGTGCGCGTGGGGCGGGATGAATGGCTGCTTCATCATATGCACCATGCGGAAGGGCAGCGGATTATTCATCTGCTATCCCGTCGGAGCCGTCGCCGGAGTATTCAGGTTATTGCCGCGGCTGCGGCACTGTTTGCAACGCTTGGTATGCTGATCTTTTCCCAGTCGGCCACTATTTCGGAAATGATCGCTTCCTCCAGACCGTCAGCTCCGGTGATCGCCAATGTTACGGATTATTTTGCGGTGGAAGGTGAGGCGATTTCTGTGGTGAACAACGGGCATGTTCGCAAACTGAATTCCACGTCAGCTATTCGTTCGGGGGACCGTGTGATTATTCCGCCGGGCTGCCAGCTTTCGTTCCAATATCTGGAAGAGCAGACGGATATCCGTCTCGGCGGGAATTCGCTGGTTCATGTGAAGGATGTTGAGGGGGCGAAGCGCATTCGGTTGGACCACGGGTATTTATCGGCAGAGGTTGCCCGACAGCCGGAAGGGCGGCCAATGCGCGTGGTTACGCGCGATGCCGAGGTGGTCGTGCTGGGCACCTCCTTCGAAGTTGTGGCGGAAGAGCGTACGCGTTTGTCGGTGATCAGGGGCAAGGTGCAGTTTACTTCGCTCGACCGTTCCGAAAGTCGCATCGTCAGCGCCGGATATTTTTCGGATACCTCTGAAAAGCTGGAGCCGGCGCTGCCGTTTATGAAACTGCGGATCAAGCCGGAGTTGGTGCAGACGCTGAATTTCAGCCGTAAAAAATTTATGGTGGTTGATCCCGAGCGCAATGCAGAGGGGTTCATGGTCTTTGATATCGGCGCGGTGAAAGGACGTATTCTGGAGGCCAGGCTCAGATTGCGTGTGACCGCGTGGCAGAAGGAATACGGAGGACGCGGAGATCTGAGGCTGTATCGGGTGGATCCCGATCAGCAGGGGGAGGGAAGGCGTATTTCCATTGCCCATTTCAGCGGCGGTGCCGGCAAAGGAAAAGACCTGGAGCTGGATCTGGATGTCTCGCTGCTTTCCGCCGGCAGGAATGCGTTTGTGCTGACGATGGATAAGGGGGGGAACGACTTCTGGTTCAGTGCGGATGAAAGTGAGCAGGCCCCGGTTCTTGAACTTAAAATCGCCGATCAACGGTGAGGAGTACCGCTGCCTTCTGATTTTGCGCGGGTTCGGACACGAAAAAACGCCTTTGCAGTGGATGCAGAAGGCGTTTTTTATTTCCAGTGTTTGGAAAAACTAGGCCGATTTCTTTTCGGTTTCGATCAGTTTGAGTCCTTCAAGCGGATGGAGTCCGTGTTCAACCATATCACGGGTGATGATACAATGGGTGACATCGTCGCGCATCGGCACCTCGTACATTACGTCGAGCATAAGATGTTCGATGATGGCTCGCAGTCCGCGGGCTCCGGTTTTACGCTTAATGGCCATGCGGGCGAGGGATCGCAGGGCGTCTTCCTCAAATTCGAGCTCAACATCATCCATGGCGAGCAGTTTTTTGTACTGCTTAATCATGGCGTTTTTCGGCTCGGTGAGGATATGCATGAGATCGTCTTCGGTCAGTTCCTGCAGGCGGGTAACTACGGGAAGTCGGCCGATAAATTCAGGAATCAATCCAAAACCTAACAGGTCTTCGGATTCAACGTTCATGGTGACAAAGTTCGGCGAGAGTTCTTCTTCCGATTTGCTGCTCGGGCCGAAGCCGATGGTTTTCTTGTCGACGCGTCTTTTGATGATCTCTTCGATGCCGACGAATGCCCCGCCGCAAATAAAGAGAATGTTGGAGGTGTCGATTTCAAGATATTCCTGCTGTGGATGCTTGCGTCCGCCTTTCGGCGGAACCCGGGCTACCGTGCCTTCAATGATTTTCAGCAGAGCCTGCTGTACGCCTTCGCCCGAAACATCGCGCGTCAGAGATACGTTATCCGTGCGGCGGCCGATCTTGTCGATTTCGTCGATATAGATGATGCCTTTTTGCGCGCGGGCGACATCGAAATCCGCCGCCTGAAGCAATTGCAGAAGAATGTTTTCAACATCTTCCCCCACATAACCGGCTTCAGTAACGGTGGTCGCATCGGTGATGGCATATGGCACATTCAGCGAACGCGCCAGCGTTTTGGCGAGCAGGGTTTTTCCACTGCCGGTGGGGCCGATGAGCAGAACGTTCGATTTGTCAATTTCAACGCCGTCCTCGTCAAGTTCTGCAAACATGCGTTTGTAGTGGTTGTGTACGGCGACGGAAAGGACCTTTTTGGCCAGATCCTGACCGATGACATAAGCATCAAGCTTTTCTTTGATTTCGTGCGGAGCCAGAACCCCTATTTCCTGAGATGAGTTGGGCTCTTCATCATGTTCGCCGGACTGATGCCCCAGCAGGGCATCGCAGAGTCCGACGCACTCATCGCAGATAAATACACCCGGCCCGGCAATGAGGCGTTTAACCTCTTTTTCATTTTTTCCGCAAAACGAGCATTCGGGAGTGTTGTGTTTATCTGCCATGGGAGATTCCTTACCTTATTTTGCTTTTGTGACAACTTCGTCGATCAAACCGTATTCTTTGGCCTGTTCGGCGGACATAAAGTTGTCGCGGTCCGTATCTTTTTCGAGATCTTTGAGGCTTCGGCCGGAGTGGCTCGAGAGAATCCCGTTGAGGATCTGCTTTATACGCATGATTTCCTGCGCCTGGATATTGATGTCCGTGGCCTGACCCTGCGCACCGCCGAGCGGCTGGTGAATCATGATGCGGGCATTGGGGAGGGCGAAGCGTTTTCCCGGAGCACCTGCCGCGAGAAGCACTGCACCCATAGACGCCGCCTGACCGACACAGTAGGTTGTGATATCGCACTTGAGGAACTGCATCGTATCATAAATAGCCAGTCCGGCTGTCACTACACCGCCGGGGGAATTGATGTAGACGCTGATATCTTTTTCCGGATCTTCACTCTGGAGGAAAAGAAGCTGGGCAATGATCAGATTTGCGACATTGTCGTCGATTCCGGTTCCCAGAAAGATGATGCGTTCCTTGAGCAGGCGGGAATAGATGTCAAAAGCACGTTCCCCGCGGCCGGTTTGTTCGATCACAGTAGGAACCAGATAGTTCGCCATTTCGTTCATTAAAAACACTCCGTTATGTTGGTTTTGCAAGGATGGCCGAATTATCTGACTAAATGGGCGTCCCATCAACCCTATAATCCAGCCTCCCGAATCGGCGAAAAGGTCGGGGTTATTTGACCTTCGCGTTGTCGACCATGTAGTCGAGCGCTTTGTTGAAGCGGATCTGTTCTCCTACACTGTCGATCGATCCGTTTTCCATCATTTCTTTGCGCAGGGCCTGAGCATCTTTGCGCTGCTGGATCGCCATCGATGCGATTTCTTCGTCGATCTCCATTTCAGAAGCTTCGAATCCTTCTTCTTTAGCAATTCCAAGGCCAATGTAGCGAAGTTTTACGTTCTCCAGTGCCTGATCAGCAGCTTCTTTCTGCAGGTTTTCCAGATCGGCCATGATGGCGTCCTGGGTTTCGCCCATCATCATACGACGGTTGGCGATGTCGTTGATTACGTTCCGGGTCTGTTGCTGCACTACGCTTTCAGGAACTTCAAGTTTGGTCTTTTTGATCAGGTACTCAACGATCTGTTCGTGTTTTTTTCCGAGCGCCGCGTTGGCCGCCTGGGCTTCGAGTTGTTCGCGGATGCTGGCACGCAGGGTTTCTTCGGATTCCACCTGGAGTTTGGAGAGAATATCTTCGTTCAGTTCCGGTACCGTGCGGACGCGCACAGCAGTAACTTCAATATTGTAGAGGGCTTTGACACCGGCCAGTTCTTTTACCATGAAGTCTTCCGGGAAGGTGACTTCCACCTCTTTTTTGTCGCCGATGTTCAGGCCGACCAATGCTTCACCCATACCGGGGATGAAGGCATGCTCGTCGGCGGACACCCAGTAGCCTTCGCCGGAGCCGATGCCTTTGGCTTCCGGAATGGCATCCTGCAGAGGCTGACCTTCGGTGGTGGCTTCATAGGTCAGCTGGCCCATATCACCGGCTTCGATGGCTTTGCCTTCCACTTCTTCATAGTTGGCGTGCTGGTTCAGAATCATGTCGATCTGGGCCTGTACCTGCTCGTCGGTGACCTCTACCTTTTCTTCCTTTATTGGAATGGCGGTATATTTCGGGAGCGTGAATTCCGGCTCAATATCAACCGTGACGTCGAACGAAACGGGAGCGTCGTCTGCGATTTCCGGTTCTGTGGCATCAACCACGTTCACCACTTTGAGTTCCGTTTCAGCTAATGCCTCGTGGTAGAATTTAGGCAGCACGCGTTCCTGCAGGTCTTTGTTGATGTCGGAAGCATATTTTTTGGCAATCACGTGTTTCGGTGCTTTACCTTTTCGGAAGCCGGGAATGTTCGCAAATTTGATATAAGCCTTGAGAGTTTCGGCTTTCTCCTCGGCAATTTTGTCGGCCGGGATCTCAATGGTCATGATTTTGCGACAAGCGCTGTCGTCTTTAACTGAAACGTTCATAAATTCTTCTTCTCCTGTAAAATGGAACCGGAAACCGCAGGTTTCCAGTTCCGGTTATCGGTTAGGGGTCATCGGAAATCAGGTCAACTGATCTGCTGGCAAGGCTTGTTCCGATAACCCATAACGGAATCCTATATAACAGCCTTTGTTCCGACAGCATCGGACAAGCGGCTTACTGATTTTTTGGTCAAAGAAAGCGCACAATACGCATAGCGGCTTGTCAGGTCAAGCCCGTCGACAAGGCGATTTGCATCAAATGCCAACAGTTTTCAGGGTTTGGAAAACTGGGGATTCAGGAACGGAGAGGAAGGGAAGATCTGATGTTGAAGGACGCGCGGCTATGGAATGAACAGAGGTTCTGCTAAATCTTCCTGAGGGATGCTGACCTTAATTTGGTAATACTTTTTCAGCGTTGGGATATGTGCGGGGTCGATGAGTGAATCGGGCCCGCCTGAGCCGCTCTGATCGGATGTTACAGGGATCCACAGTGGTTCCATGAGATTGGTGGTGGATAGTAGCGTGTATAACCGGTTGGTGGACGAAGTAAAAAAGATCGTGTTGTTTGAGAGGGCAGTGATGTGAAACCAATCATTCGGATTGTCAGGATCTGTGTCGGCAATCACTTCGTTGGCATCGCCGACCCCGTCACTGTCAGTATCGTTGTTGCCTGAGAAATTCCATCGCAATACGGCATCGCCAGACTCACCGAAATATCCATCGACCGCGATCCAGTAGTTGGAACCGTTTTCTACCGGAATAAGAACATAACTCTGGTCATGTTGATACTGATCGCTGGCTTTAAGTTCTGATAGTGAGTTTAAATTGCTTCCTGAATAAACGGCAAGGAGAGTATCGAAATCGGATAGAAAGGTGTCTATTTCAAGAGCCCCGCTTGCGGCAGCCATGTATTGCCACCAGACTGAATTGAACGCACCGACAGCAGCATGGTCCGGTTCGTCGTTTTCTGCCGTTGCTGTTAGCGTGTTGACAGTTGATGTGCCGGCGTTTTGTGTGATGAGTGTCGCATTGGTGAAGTCATCATTGATCGGAGGGCTCAGCGTATCTCCAATCCGGAGTTTCCAGGTTAAAACGGCATTGCCTGTGGCGTTATCAAAGCCGTCGATCGCTATCCAATACGTAATATCCTGTTCAGCTTCAGCAACAAGATAACTTTGCCCACTGTCGTTAGCCTGATCGTTTGAAGCAATTTCTCCCAGAGCACTAACCACTGTTCCGGTGTAAACCGCCAGCAAAGTGTCGAAATCAGAATCGAAGGTATTCAGTTCAAGTACGCCGTTTTTGGACGGGGTGTATGCCCACCAGATGGAGTGAAAAGGCCCGTTTTGGGCATGCGCGGATTCACCAAGTTCGGCTGAGGCCTCGGACGTTTCTATTGCGGTGGATACACCATTAGTGTAATTAATGATGACGGTCGCATTGGTGAAGTCGTCATTAACAGGGGGCGCGCCGAAGGCGGCTGAGGACAGGAGGATGATGGTGCATGAAGTCAGCATGTTTCGCATGGTAGTCTCCTTTTTAGCAGCGGATTTGTAAATATGCGCCTTTATAAATGTTGTAAAGTATGTGTTTATAATAATCAATCTGATAATAGGCCTGTATTGTTTATGCTAAATCAGCATGAAGCTGGAGTTATAGCAGTTTAAGTGCCAGTCGATGGGTGAATCTGCGCGAGAGTGGAGACAGTTTTTGAAATCATAAATAGGGGATGGAGCGCCGGAGAGGTATAGGTTGCGCTCGTCAGGAGATCACAATGGAACCATCGCATGAAGTATTAAAAAAATCGGTCAGCGATTTAGGGGTTAAGTCTGTCGCTTCGGACCTCGGTCTCTCTACGTCATTGATTTATAAATGGTGCCAGCCAACCGGTGCTGAAGATGCCAGTGGTGCTGAAAATCCGTTGGATCGGCTGGCCCGCATCTATGAGCTGACCGGAGATCGGGGGCCGGTGAAATGGCTCTGCCAGCATGCTGATGGTTATTTTGTCGAAAACGTGCCACCCGCCGAAATTAATAAAATTCCGTTGCTCCACATGACCCGCCGTATCGTTCGCGAATTTTCCGATTTGCTCGACGTGCTTACGGAAAGTATCGAAAATGATGGGAAAATTGATCCTGAAGAATCGCAAAAAATCCGACGGGAATGGGAAGAGTTAAAATCTTCTGCGGAAAGTTTTGTGAGCTCCTGTGAAAAGGGCCTTTATCGCTAATCTGAAAAATTTTCTCTGGCGCTCATAATTTTGGGTGCGAGATCTACGTGCAGCGGAAAAGTTCAGTTAGATGTCCTATAAGGAAAAATATGCTTTCGCATGCTAAATATTTCACACATTGCAATGTGTGAAATATACTGAAGTGTTGTTGAATTATTCTAATGCGGCAAAACCTTTGTCGAGCAGTTTGCGGATTTCAATATCTCGTGTATTGCGGTTTTCGCAACCGAGAATCACCGCGACAATCCGGTTGTTGCCTCGTTTGGCTGTGGCGGCGAGTGAAAAGCCGCCTTTGGAGTGATAGCCTGTTTTCAGGCCGTCGCATCCCTGGTAGGGCTTTTTGCCGACCAGGGCGTTTCGGTTTGCGAGCATAAACTTTTCTTTGCGCAAACTGTTGGTGGGCAGCCAGGAGAGTTTGGTGCTGGTGTAATGCAGGGTTCGCGGATGGCGGAGGCAGGCGAGTGACAGGATGGCGATGTCGTAGGCATTGCTGATATCCGGCTGTTTCCCGCCGGAGGGCGGGAGGCCGTGCGGTGAATGATATTTGGTGGAATTCATGCCCAGCTCTCGTGCTTTCTGATTCATCATATCCACAAAACCTTCAATGGAGCCGCCGACATGTACGGCGAGTGCGGCGGCGGCATCGTTGGCGGAGTGAATCATAAGGCATTCGAGCATCTGGTCGACCGTAAACGCGCCGGATTCCCGGACATCGAGGTAGACGCCCGAGCCGCCGATGCCGGCAATTTCCTGGGTGATTTTTACGCGGTCGTTCAGGCTGATGACACCGGCATCGATCTGTTCCAGGGTCAGAAGCATTGTCATCATTTTGGTGACGCTGGCGGGGTAGGAATACACGGCGGAGCGGTTTTCATATAAAATCTTTCCGGTGCGGGCATTTATGACGATGGCGCTCTGGTAGGGATCGTTTTTGAGTTCTGCAAAAACCTGTTTAGTTCGTTTGTCCGGGCGGTCGGAGCGGAGGTAGCCGGCGGCGTTTACAGTTGTTGCAATGGTTTCGAGCGGTGTTTCAGGTTTCATTTCCACCACTTCAACCGGCATGATTACGGGTTCCGGCATCGGGGCAATGGCGGGCGCTTCAGGAATGGCCACTTCGGGAACCTTAAATTCCGGAAGCTCAATGGGTTCTGCTGCTGCGATTGGTTGTGGTGTGGATTTGGTCCGGTCTGGTTGGGAATTTGTATTTTTTGTGCCGATGACGAACATAAAGACGAGAACGTGAATGGCAATAAGGGCGAGGGCAATGAATGTGACGTTGCTTTTCTTCATATAGAACGGTATTCCTTTTAGTAAATCCATAATATCACAGGGAATTCATGAGCCAGATTCAAACCCAATTTATCAAAAACGTCTTGGCCGGTACTGAGACGCAGCTGTCGGAGAAGGGCTCGGCCTTTGCTCCGGCGAACATTGCGCTTTCCAAATACTGGGGAAAACGCAATGCCGAACTCAACCTGCCGGCAACGTCCAGCCTGTCGGTTTCGCTGGGTGATCTCGGAACAAAAACTGAAATCCGCGTGGCCGCTGAGGATTCGGTTTTTCTGAATGGTGAAGCGATGGGGTCCGAAACGCTCTTTTATAAACGAACGGTTGATTTTCTGAAGCTGTTTCCAATGGTTGGAGCGCATTTTGAAGTTCGGACGCAGAACAGTATTCCAACGGCCGCGGGGCTGGCATCCTCAGCATCGGGCTTCGCGGCCCTGGTTCTGGCATTGAACGATTTGGCGGGTTGGGGGCTCGGCCGGCGCATGCTGTCATTAATCGCCCGGCTCGGCAGCGGCAGTGCTGCGCGCTCGGTTTACAGCGGATTTGTTCAGTGGTATGCCGGTACCGATGATGACGGCAGCGATTCCTATGCAGAGCGGATTGATGCAGAATGGCCGGAGTTGCGGGTCGGTATTCTTGAAGTTTCCAATGTTCACAAGCCGGTCGGTTCGCGTGAAGGTATGAACCGGACTGTCGCAACGTCTGAGCTGTATAACAGCTGGCCTGCGCAGGCGGATGCCGATCTTGAAGCCATTCGTCTCTCTATCCGGGAAAAGGACTTTCCAATGCTTGGAAAAACGGCAGAGCACAATGCGCTTTCAATGCATGCCACAATGTTGGCTGCCTGGCCGCCGCTTATTTATCTGCAGCCGGAATCGCTTGAAATCATTCACACCGTTCAGCGTCTGCGCGGGGAGGGGCTTGAACTTTTTCTCACCATCGATGCCGGTCCGAATATTAAACTGCTGTTTCTGGAATCAGTGGCCTCCGATGTAATCGCCGCCTTCCCAGACCTCCGGATCATTCAGCCGTTCGGATGATGCTGCTGTATGGCTGAAGAAGATCCGGGAATAACGCTCAGGCTTGTCGGGGAGGCTGTATTCTGCAGACGATATTCTTGACTGCTTGCAGTCACTGTCCGTCTCTGCGACGCAATGGAATAAAGTCGGAGCTAATTTTCTTACATTGATTTAGCCGGAATGCTCAATCTTATGGGGCACCATGAGATCTCGTTGGGATGGACAGTGGTCGCTCTGGTCAGGTCATTACCTTGGTATGCGTATTACAGGAAGCGAGGCCGCATCATTCGGGATCGGTATTTTGGGTCCACTTGCTTTGGGCGTTGAGGGATTGTCTGCCGGAAGGAAGGCGTTCGTATCCCTGTTTGGCCCTCTGTTCGGCTGGGGGATTGCTGTATTATGTTTAATCAGCGGTTCTTATAGTGGAATTTACGGACTTACTGTTTTTGCAAATTGCCCTTATTTTTGTCTCCGCCATGAATCTGGTGCCGGTGAAACCGTTCGATGGATACTCCGTCGTTGAGCATTTGATTTTTCTGCACAAACCTCATACACGGTTGGCCTATCGGATTGTGACCGGTCTGTTGATGAGTCTTTTTTATGTGAAGTCCTTTTGCCGCCATGATCAACCTACATATGCGTTTTTTTCGTTGTTCTGGGAATGGCGATGTTTGCCGGAGCAAAGAGGGAGGACAATATGTCCGGGATGATTTTACGGCTCAGAAAAGAGGGTAAAAGAGATTTTGAAATGGGCCGTTATCGACCGGAAATGTTGAAGAGAATGGAATGTTCCTTAAACCTGTTTGATATCCAGAATGAAGTGAATCAGGCTCACTTTCTTCGAGAAATCTGGGACCGGGCCTGGGAGGTTCCTGCATCTAGAATGGAGATGTATGCGGTATTGGGAATGTATATCCTTCTCCTTTTAGGCTGTGCTACCTCGCCGATCATTCCTCAGCTATATTCATATATTTTTTAGAACTCATTCGTTTGGTGCTTGGTGCAGTGTCGCACGTCTCAATTTCTTGGTGTCCTTCAGAGCACGTGCCTTCTTGCGCTATGAAAACGGATTATCATCGGTCAATGAGCAGAATCCCGCTTTTTTTGTCCGACAGGCTGAGCTCAATGAATTTCTACGGGGCTTTGGGTTCGCAATAGTCCGGGTAGATCTTTTTTGCACATTCCGGGCAGATGCCGTGGCTGAAGCGAGTGTCGGAGTGGGCGCTGATGTAGTCTTCCATCGGTTGCCAGTCACCCTTTCCGTTGTGAATTTTTTTACAGCTGGAGCAGATGGGAATAATGTCTTCGAGCATGTTGATGTGGCGGGCGGCCTGCTGCAACTTAGTGATGAGGTTGGCCTGTTCCTGGTTGGTCCGTTCGAGGCGGTAGGTTAAATGACGGAGCTCAAGGTGTGCAATAACCTGATTGGCCAGCGTTTTCAGGGCGTCAACTTGACTCCGGCTCAGCTCGCGGGGTTTGCGGTCGATCACACACAGGGTGCCCAGCGAATGGCCGGCGGGAGTAACAAGCTGTGCTCCGGCATAAAAACGGATTTTCGGGTCGGTGGTCACGAGGGGATTGTGGATAAAGCGGTCATCATCCAGTGCATCGGGAACGACAAAGAGTTCGGACTGAAGAATAGCATGGGTGCAGAAAGCAATGTCGCGCGGTGTTTCCGGTGCCTCGATGCCGACCTTGGCCTTGAACCACTGACGGGTTTCATCCACCAGGCTAATGAGTGCGATCGGCGCGTCGCAAATGTAGGAGGCGAGCTGTGTGAGATCGTCGAGCTCCTGCTCCGGAGGCGTGTCCAGAACGGCGTAGTTCTTCAATGCCTGAAGGCGTTCAACTTCGTTTTTGGGGCGGGGGTAGGGCATGATCAACTCCGTTGTTAATATTCTCCTAGCTTATAACAAGTTAGTCTAGTCAAATTTACTAGGGTAGCCCACTTTTTAAATTGCTTTCTTTCCAGTCTTTCCGGAAGGATGGTTTAAGCGGAAGAAAACAGGAGAGGATATGCCGGAACTGCCAGAGGTTGAAACCATTGCTTCGCAGCTGCGGGGAAGGGGTGTTGAGGGAAAGAGGATTCTTTCGGTGACGGTGAACTGGGCTCCGATGATTGAGCCGCTGAGTTCGGAACAGTTTTTACAGGATGTAAATGGCTGCACCATTGAAACCATTTCCAGAGTCGGGAAATGGATGCTGTTTTCGCTGAGTTCGGGACAGACACTGATGGTGCATCTGCGGATGGCAGGTTCGTTTGCACTGGAGCAGGGGAGTCATGACCGGATTGTGCTCGGATTGTCAGATGGACTGACGCTCTATTATCGGGACACCCGAAAGTTCGGCCGCTGGAAACTCGTTGATGACCCGCAGGTAATTCTGGGGGCTCTGGGGCCCGATGCGCTGACGCGGTGTTTTTCCCTTACTTATTTTTCGCAGCAACTGCAGAAAAGTAAGCGCGCGATCAAAGCGTTACTGTTGGACCAGTCTGTGGTGGCTGGACTTGGAAATATCTATGCCGACGAGGCGCTCTGGTATGCGCGGATTCACCCGGAACGACATGCTGATTCACTTTCTGATACGGAAGGTAAAAAACTGTTCAAAGCCGTTAAAGAGGTGTTGCGGCAGGGGGTCAGAAACCGCGGAACCTCGCTGGGAGACGGTAAGACCAACTACCGGCAGGTCGATGGCGACTCCGGAGAAAATCGGGGTGAAGTCAGGGCCTATGGAAAAGCCGGCAGACCGTGCTTTCGGTGTAAAACGGTTCTTGAAAAAAGGATTGTGGCTCAGCGGGGCACCACATTCTGCCCGCGATGTCAGGTGTTATAGATAGAATTATATCGATCCTCATTAGGCTAATGGAGTGTTTTTTTGCATATGATTTGTGGGAAGCACCTGTTTTTGTCTGTTTTATCAATGCCGCAGAAATTATTTTCGCCGTTTTAGGTAATAAAAACAGGGGTTTTGTTAAAACGTTAAAAAAGTATCCATATTCCTATTTACAAACCGAACGCAAATGGTACTGTTTGATCCGTTGTTTGGGAAACAATGGATTAACCAAGGAGAGTAAAAATGGTCAAGATCGGTCAGGAAGTACCTGAATTTGCAATGGCGGCGTTTCAGAATGATGAAATTAAAGATATCAAGCTGTCAGACTTTAAAGGTAAATGGGTAGTGGTTGTATTCTATCCGGCAGACTTCACGTTTGTTTGTCCGACCGAACTGGAAGACGTTGCTGCGCTTTATCCTAAATTCCAGGAAGCCGGTGCTGAAGTTATCTCTGTTTCCACCGACACCGCTTTTGTTCACAAGGCATGGCATGACGAATCTGATGCCATCGGCAAAGTGAACTATCTCATGGGTGCTGACCCGACTGGAGAGGTTTCCAAACTGTTCGGTGTTTATATTGAAGAAGAAGGTCTGGCGCTTCGTGGCACCTTTATCATCGACCCCGACGGAAACCTCAAAACAGCAGAAATTCATGATCTCGGTATCGGCCGCAGTGCTGTAGAAGCACTGCGCAAGCTGGAAGCCGCAAAATTTGTACACGAGCACGGCGATCAGGTTTGTCCTGCAAACTGGCAGCCGGGTAGCGATACCCTCACTCCGGGTCTCGACCTCGTAGGAAAAATCTAACTTCCCCTGGTTAGTTAACACCCCACCCCCTGGCCCCGTCAGCACCCCCGCTGGCGGGGCCAATTTTTTTGAGGATGGTAAATCTTACAGCCTCAGGAAATGTCCGTTATCGGTCCTGTTTCTGGTATGGTGCGGCCGATTTTTTTTGTTTCCTAGGATTGGCAGCAGGCTGCTTCGTCGCAGTCGGCGGTGAGGGTGGGCTGAATTGTACTGTTCTTCAGTAAAGGGGACGGGTAATGATTTTCTAAATAATTAGTAATTATAGGCTTATTAATAACTAGTAAATCCTGATCATATTTTAAACTATTATAAATTGCATTGCAAAAAAAGAGACCTAAAGTCGCCATTCCAATTCAAAGGATGGCAGCGATGAATTTTTATAAAACTAGTATCTTTACTGCATTCGCAACTGCCCGTAGCCGATCTTTTTATGAACAGTCAATATTTCGGCCAGGAGCGCTGATCGGTTTCTTTGCATTGGCTCTGTTCAATGTGCAGGCACAGTGGGTTACGGAAACCTATGAGCTGAAGCAGGGCTGGAATGCGGTTTTTTTACATATTGATCCCTCCCATGTATCCATTCCGGAATTGCTGGACCGGGATATTAACAGTCCGATCACACAGATTTGGCGCTGGAATGCCCCGTCGACGGGAAATTTCTATGAGGATCCGTTTGAATATACGCAGGTTGCAACGGGGTGGAAGCAGTGGATTGTCAGCGATCCTTTCAAGGGCCTGCAGACGATGGTCGGTGGTATGGCTTATCTGGTGGAAACGGGAAGCGATTATTCCTGGGCAATCAAGGGACGTCCGGTCGTTCCGGCCTATGACTGGAATGTGGACGGCCTGAACCTTTTCGGATTTCCGACCGACAAAACGAGCCCGGCGACTTTTGAAGATTATTTCAATGCTTCGGCGGAACTTCAGGCGACGGATTATACATTTTACAGCTACAACGGAATTCAACTGGATTCGACCAATCCGAAAAAGATCCACCCTTTTCTTTACCGCAATGAAGCGCTCAACCGGGGGCAGGCTTACTGGATGTCTGGCGGGGAGACGTTCAATCGCTATTTCGGGCCCTTTGAAGTCGATTTATCGGGAAGGGAGGGGCTGAATTACCGCGATTCCGGTAGTGCACTCAGTTTACGCATACGGAATATGAGCGGACAACCGGTTACAGTACAGATGGATTTGCTTCCATCGGAGAATCCGCCCGCCGGGGAACCGATGATTGACGGTTTGCCTCAACTGCTGGTCCGCGGTCCGACGGATCCGGAAACACTGACGGCCGGGTTTGAGATCCTGATTCCGGGTGCTGGAAACGGCTCGCAATGGACACTTGCGGAAAAGGATGAAGAGGGTTCGGAAATTGAAGTGGTGCTGGGGCTTGATCGGGCGGCGATTACAGATCCGCCGGGAAGTTTGCTCGCGGGTATTCTGAATTTCTCCGATTCGGGCGGGATGCTGGACATCCATGTTCCGATTCAGGCCGACGTTTCTTCGGATGCCGGTCTATGGGTCGGACAGGCGTTGGTTACCGAAGTGGGACAATACCTGAAAACCTATGCGGCCGGATCGACGGATCCTTTAATTGTAACCAATGCGGATCTGGTGGTAACCAACGACCTCCAGATCTCGGAAGAGGGCAGTTATATTGTCGATTCCGTTAACCGCAATATCGAGTCGGTCGCGCGGCCCTATCCTCTGCGTTTGATTGTGCACAGCCCGGAATCGGGAAATGCGCTGCTGATGCAGCAGGTCTATTTCGGAGTGGATGCTTTTTCCCGGCCGGTGATTACCCGCGAGGAGTCGGTGCTGGATCCGGAAAAGTATGATCAGGCCCGCCGTGTCACGGCTATTCATCTGCCCTGGAGCGAGGAAAATCCGGGCTGGCTGTTTGATGGAACGCTGGAGCGGGGCGGTGCCATCAGCGCCCGGATAATCACCGCGTTCAATGATCAGCGTTCGAATCCTTTTCTGCATACCTATCATCCGGATCATGACAATCTGGATAGCCGCTTTAAACAGGAACTGGGGCAAGGGGCAGAGTCCTACACGATTGAACGTGAAATTATGCTGAATGTGGCCCCGCCGGGTACCAACTTTTCGGATCGGGTACAGGCCCATCAGCAGCTGACCGGATCGTATCAGGAAGTCATCCGGGTCATGGGTCTTCCGCGTGCCGGCGGAACAAATGATACCCAGATTTTTGAAGTGCACGGTTTGTTCAGTATGGGTCGTGTTTCTGAGATTTCAGAAATTACTGATCCGCTTTGATTCCCGCCGAAATGTTAACCTGCAGAATTTTGAAATGACTATTGAAACGGAGAAAACAATGAAAACTCAGATCAACATGAAACTGCCGAACATCCTGTTTTCAATGCTGACCGCCAGTGTGCTGCTTGGCCTGCCTGCCCGGGTTTCCGCTGCAGAGGAGCCGCCGGAGCGCATGACCTATCAGGGTTTTGTGGTAGATGGTAACGGATCCGCACTCGGCAACAGTGCTCCGGAAAATTTCGAAATTATTTTCAGGATCTGGACGGCGCAGTCCGGCGGGACCCTGAAATGGTCGGAACAGCAGACCGTGACGGTGGATAAGGGCTACTTCAGTGTGCTGCTAGGAGAAGGTACTGAGGTGAACGGGGAGCTTCGGCCGGCTCTTTCTTCAGTATTTTCGGGAAGCGATGCTTCAGAGCGTTTTATGGGCATCAGTGTTAAAGGAATCGGGTCCGGCGGGTCGGATGCGGATATTCTGCCGCGGCTCCAACTGGTCACGGCTCCTTACGCTTTTATGGCGCATCACGTTGCCCCGGATTCCATCAGCGGTGCAAATATTGCCGATAACACGGTTTCTTCCGCCGATATTCTGAGTAATACCATCAACAGTTCTGATATTCAGAATGAATCCATTACGTATCAGGACCTTGCTCCCAACTCCGTTTATGCGTCTGAAATCGCGACCGGAGCCGTTGGCACTTCAGAAGTGCAGGATAATTCGCTGACGGCCACTGATCTCGCGGCGAATGCGGTGGGCGCTTCCGAAATTGCAGCGAATGCGGTGGGTAACTCCGAGCTGCAAAGTGATTTAACGCTGAATGGGAGTATCGGGATAAACCAGCGTTACTTTAATACTGCCCTGACGATCAAGCCGGGGGTCGGTGATAACTATTCGCGTTGGGTTGCTTATGAGGATGGGACTTATACCTTATTTCAAAATGCAGATGGCTTAATGGGTATTTGCCGTCGTGTGGATTATAATTCCAGCGGTCTTGAGGTGTTGCGTTTGTCTTGTACGACACCGAATTCCGGCACGGATGACTGGTCATTGCGAATTGATACCGACGATTCCGGCGGTCTGGACGAGGATCTGTTCTTTTATTTGAATGGCTCTTTAAAGGGTTGGGTTGATGCTGATGGGTCCGGGTTCAAAGGGAACAGTGATGCCCGGTTGAAACAGGATATCACGGATATGGATTCGGTTCTGAATCGGGCGGTACAGCTTCAGCCCCGTCTGTATCGTTTTAAAGATAATCCGAATGGAGAACTCCAGCTCGGTTTTATTGCTCAGGAGGTGCAACCCTATTTTCCTGAAATTGTGGACGATGGGGAAGAATATCTGGGTCTTTCATACGGCCGTGTCGGAGTGATTGCGATCGGCGCCATTAAAGAACTCAATACAAAGGTGGAAATGCTGAAGGCGGAAAACAGGGCCCTCAAAGATCGGCTGGATGTATTGGAGTCCCGCATTCTTTCTCTGGAACAATAATCCATTTCTTTGACTTAGCCTCCCGAGGGTGCTCATGAAAAAACGACATCATCAATACACTGAGGAAAAGATGGGTGTGCCCAAAAATACTCCGGCCGAAACGGTTTTGAGCGAGGGCATCTGCAAACTTTTTCAGGTTGTACTTTTAACCGGTTGTTTTATGACATCCTCCCCTGCGGGGGCTCAGGTGCTTCCGTTGCAAATTGTTCAGGATTCAACGACGTATAATCTGCAGTCGACGAATGGAGTTCCGCTTTCTCATGTTGTGGGGTCACCGCCGGGGTCCGATGGCCGGGCCCCTGAGGTTCCTCCGGCTACGGGAAAACAATACAGCTCTTTGCTCAGTCTGGGCGGCGCGGTCAATGACACGGCACCGGCAGATTCAACGGAAAGCGCGACATTTGTTCTTAAACGGGTCCAGATCGGCGCACCGTTTCTGAATCGGCCGATCACCTATCTTTTCGGTTCGGTGGTCGCGGTACCTGAAACCGATCAAACCGGTGTGCTGCTGTCCGATACCGCCGAAGGGTTGCTCTATTGGGATGCGGAACCTTATACCGAAAACAGTCATGAAAATGAGGGCTATTACTGGAGCCCTCACTCCGGCGAAGTTTATACGGTGCAGCCGGGACCGATGAACATTACATGGAGAAAACGGGTTCCTTTTGCTCAGGGGGCCGAACCGGCCTATGTGAATGAACTGGGCAGCAAAAGTTTTGTGACGAACGGGGCTAATGTATACCTGCTCTATACGCAGCAATATCTGGTATCCGGAAGCCCGGTAAAAAAGCCGAAAAATATGTACTGGACCGAGAAATCATTTTTGTCCAGGGGCAAGCCGGTCCAGATACCGGGGGGCTCCGTAGGAGCAGTGAATATTGTTTACAATGAGGTGACATTCCCTCAAAGCGTGGCGGAGGAATATAAGGCTATCGGAGATACTTCACCGGCCACCAATGCGCTGCCGGAACTGCGCACGCTCTGGTATAACCAGCAACAGGGTTACCTGTATGCCTATAACGTGGAAGGCCGCGTCTTTGTTGAGCTTCTCGGGGATCTGCGTGATGACAATGTGACCCGGGAACAGCTCGGGTTTGAAATTGTGGATGTCTATCGGCAGGCCCAGCCGGTGGATGAATGGACTGAGCTCGGTGAGCGCATTCATCCGCCGTTTCCGGATACCGTCGATGAGGTGACGCCGGAACCGCTGAATCAGCTGAATGCATTAAATTTTGCTTATCGTCATGTCATAGAAGGCAGTGCACAGGTTGAATACTATGCCGCCCGGAAAACCTTGAACCAGTCTGACCTTCAGATCTTCTGGATGGAGGAAGGGGTGGCATCGATCCGCTGGCCCAAACGGCTTGCCCGGTATGAACTGGACTGGCCGACGGATATCGGCAGCTACAGTCATTATGTCCGTCCGGATGCGCCGACGGATGAAGAAGCTCTGGCAACGGCCGTTCAGTTGAATCCGGATAATGTTCCGTTCATTCAGTATCAGGATCCGTTTGATCGCCCGCGGGCCAAAATTTCGCCGACATCGGCCTTCTATACCATGTTGGATTCAACGGTTCCGGCACACCGTACCCTGCTGCGTTTTTCATCTGGAGACAACATTGCGTTTCAACGCGTGTATTCCTGGCTCGACGATAATCTCAAAGGCACCAACTTTGCGGATACCATTGTGGAAGATCTGCAGGCCTGGCAGGATTATACGAATTATCCGGCAGTCTATGCGGAGTATCTGGAAGAGTATGCCGAATACCTCGTAAATTTCGGGAACTATACCAATTATATCAGTGATGTAACCCGAGGGGTTAACGGAGATTGGAGCCTGTTTGTCAGTGATGATGTTTCCGGTAGCGAAGGCGGGTCTATTTCAAACTGGAGTCTTGAGGTTATATCCTATCTTGAAAATGAGGATGTGTATTTAACGAACACTTTCAGTCAGGCCACCCCGATCCTGATACCGGCGCCGGAAGCAACGGCATCGCCATATCCTTCAGTGGTAGCGGTATCCGGACTGACCGGTGCTGTTGTGCAGATTAAGGTTCACCTTCAGGACATCAGTCATGCATGGTTGAATGATTGGGATATCTTTCTGGCATCTCCATCGGGACGGGGGTGTGCGCTGCTGTCCGATGCCGGTGGCGGCGGAGCGATAATAAGCGGGTTGAATTTGTCCTTTGAAGACCAGGCCATATCCGTGCCCGTATCGACTCCTGCCAGCGGGACTTATCGTCCCACGGATTATCAGGCCGGCGAAAGCCTTCCGCCCGGGGTGCCCGGACCGACAGTCAGCCGTCTGGATGAACTGCTTGATCCGGTATATGAAATGCCGGCTGTACCGGAAGCCCCGGCGAATGCATCGAGCCCATGGGTAAATACCCCGGGATCACCTAGAATTCTGTTTGAAACAGTATATGTCGGGCAGCGGATCGAGGCCCCAGTAGGAGAAGACGATCAGGCAGGATACCTGAATCCGGAGATCGGCACATCTTATCATCCGGAGGCCTATATTGATCCGTTCAGTGCCGGTTTTGAGGCCGCCGCGTTGGGTGCGATTATTCCGGTGAATGCGATACCGGGAGCAAATAAGCTGGAAGCCTGGTGGTTCCGGAAGAATACCGGGAATGCCGGTTACAATGCCGGTGACGGGGCGAAAGGCTTTTCTCCGATTTACTGGCCGTCAGCCATCGGGCGCTACACGATTGAGTGGCCGGATCAAGCCCCTGAAATTATTCTCGCGAGTAATGAAGGCGGCGGGGCGCTGTCTTCGCTTCAGGCAAAAGGCAGCATTTATACCCAGAATGATCCGGAACTGCATGGTTATAATCCGAACGAAGAGCATGCCATCATGTCCGGCGGGACGCCGTTTGCGACCCGTGATGATCTGAATATTACAACCGGCCCGGACTATTCCTCGAAACCGTATGTGCTGCTCGATTATGTGGAGGGTGATTTAAGACCGGCGATGCTGGTCTTCAAAGTGCTCCGTGAAAAACCCGCCGAAGGGTTTGTCTTTGACTACATTGTTCCGGCCGGTCAGCTGCTGCAGGCCCCGATGCCGTTGCCGCTGCTGCCTAAACCGGTGGAAGGAACAGGTGAAACGGCCGTCAACTACAACACGGAGCCGGCCTCGGTCGGCGACCTCCCCGGAAACTGGGCGACGGCGGACAACACGAATACCTATGCGCATTACATTGGGTTTACCTACAGGGATCGCAAAGATGATTTCTGGGTTTACCGCGGACCGCATGCCGGACGGCCTGAATTAGCGGCGGGGTCTTTCAATGAAGCAGGCGGCACATTTGATCCGCTGCCGGATGCCGTGGCTGTGATGAATGAACCGTTCCGGTATGTTGTTCACGCTTCAAGGCAGGATCAGTACCTGGACCTGTCGGTGGAGAATCTTCCAGGCTGGATGAGCATCGAAGGGCTGGCTTTGGTGGGTACACCTTCAACCAATGAGGCGGGATACAGCGATACACTCTCGCTGCTGATCGAAGATCGATATGAAGGCGACATGGTGACGAATCAGCTTTCGCTTTCTGTTTCATCCAATCTGAGCACGATGGCTCAAGGCGCGCTGGTACTCAACAGTACAAACGGATATACGGGTTCGGTCACGACCTTCTCCAATCGGCCTCCGTTCCTGGCGGCTTCTCCCTCGCCGACCAATAGTTTTACCATGCGTTACTATTATAAAACCATGGAGGGCTTTGCCTGGCCGGGCGTGGAGCATCCGCCGGAAACCGGCAGCATTGTGCCTTATCTGCGCCCCTACAATGAAGGAACGGGGCAATATGTCGGTGACGGTGCTTCTGCGGACACTGCCGCGCTGGAAATCGTCTATCGTCCGGTCTGGCCGGTGACGGATCCGAAAGACAGTGCCAAGCCGCTGCCGTTGCTTCCGTACGGGGCAACGCTGGCTAAGCCGGCGTATAACCTCCCCGGCGTCAGGGATTGGAGAACCGCGAAAATGCTGTATCAGCAGTCGATTGCCTCTGATCTGGTGTCCGAGCAGTACAGCGCCATTCTGCACGATCCGACCGTATTCAAACTCTCTGATATTTCCGGGCAGGGGCTGGATAGTCTTCCGGGCGGAGTGAAAACGGAATACTATCTGGGCAAAATCTACTTCCCGAATCTGCCGCCTCATCTCGGACAGCGGCTGTTCTTCGATCCTGACCGGGGCGCGAACGGAAGCCTTGTGCTGAAAGGCGAATACAAGGAGGAAACACTTGGACGGGATTATCTGCAACTGAACCTGCTGCGAGGCGGCGATCTTGACGCCGTGCTGGCACTTTGTCCGGATGCTGATCCGGATAAGGTTGCGTGGGATGCTGTTGTTATGGCGCTCAGTACCGTTGTGGAAACCTTCCATGAGGACCCGCTTCAGCCCGGTTCCTATATTCCGGACGAGTTGCTGACCTACTCCGCGGGGTACCGTGATATTGTTGAAATTGTGGATGACAATATTCCGCGCGATTCCTATGCGGTCAGTGCCATTGGTCCGGGGAGCGGTTATGTGACGATGGTAGAATCCGGAGGGGATGCCTTTACTGAGCCGGGCGATCCGGTCGCCCTGCACGTATTCAAAGTGGGGGGTGATGAACTGGATCCCGGAGAACTGAAAGTGATTGCGGCTGAGAATCCGCTCAGTGAACTGCTGACCTTCCAGCACACGGCTGATCTGGGCGGGCATTCCGACGAATTTGAATATGAATGGAAAATCGGAGCGCCGGTTGACGGCTTCCCGCCTGCGGATCCTTCAGGTTATCTTGATCTCGTGAGCGGCGATGATATTACCCGCTACACGTTGGGCGGAGCCGGGATTCAGGCGCTGGGCGATAACTATGTCATTATGCGTTATCGAGCCAGGAAACCCGGTCATCCACTTTATAATCAATGGTCGGAGTGGACGGATCCGGCACTGGCTGAAGGTTGGATCAAACGCGTTTTGGCGGGAATCAATCCCTTTAATCAGCGTGTGACGGATCTTTTTAACAATCGGGTGAATACGGATGTCAGTATCCTCACGCAGGCCGGCCCGCGCTGGGAAGGGGATATTGCCCTCAACCTTGAAACGATCAACGATTACGGCTTGATTGAAATCTACGAAACGGTGCTGCGTCGCGGCCGTTCACTGAGTATTGAATCGGGTTATAATTACGGTCCGGCCAATGATGCGCTGCTGCTGGCTGCGGGGTATCTGAGCGATCTGTATATGATGCTGGGCAACGAGGCCTGGGCGGATGCCGCCAATCCGACGATCGGAATCGGAACTGCGGATAACACCTACGGGGATATCGCCACGGCGCTGTTCTCTTTCAAGGGGCAGCAGGCTTCGCTGCTTGATGAAGAACTTGCGCTGTTGCGCGGGCGGGATGATGTTTTCCAGCCGGGGGTTGAGGTGACGCCTGTGTATAACCGGTTGATTTGGAACTACACCCGGGGAATTGATGCCGGTGAGTCTATCTATGCCCTGAATTATAATATTCAGGAAAATCCGAATGATGATCCGGACGGAGTGATTGATGCCGAGGATGCGGCGTATATGTACCCGCAGGGCCACGGCGATGCTTATGGCCATTATTTGACGGCGTTGAAGGGCTATTATTCGCTACTGATGAATTCGAAGTTTGACTGGGTGCCGCGAATCGAGGCGGTCAACATTCTCGGGAAGCCGGTTTCGGTCGATTATCAGGATGAACGCAAATTTGCTGCGGCCGCGGCCGCGGTGTCCCGTTCCGGTCAGCAGGTGTTTGATCTGACGTGGCGTCAGGATTATGCACCGGTGGATAAGGTCGGCTGGTCGCAGTTCTCCGACACTCGGGAAAATGAGCAACGGACCTATACGGCCCCCGGGGCGGAGACGAATGCCGTGACGCGTCATTGGGGGATGGATCAATGGGCCAGCCGGGTTGGGCAGGGCAGTTACCTGAACTGGGTGGTGGGTAATGCGATTGTGCCCTATGAAGATCCGGATCCGTCTCACGAGGGGATTCAGAAGGTCGATCGTACGACGGTGGCGGAACTGAGTGAGCTTCCGGTACTTGCTGATGATCTTCAAATTTCCATGGATAATGCGGAATCCGGTGTTTCACCGCTCGGTGTTCCGGAGGATTCCGTCGTCTTCGATATTGACCCGAATGTGGTCGGTGCTTCCGGGGAAACTCATTTTGAACAGGTCTATTCCCGGGCGACGGTTGCGCTGAAAAATGCTTTGGTGGCCTTTGATGATGCCAAGGATGTAACCCGTCTGATGCGTTCTGAGCAGGATTCGCTGGTAAACCTGCAGAACCGTATTGCAGAGCAGGAGCTGGCATATCGCAATGCCCTGATTGAGCTCTACGGCACGCCGTATACCGACGATATGGGCCCGGGAAAAACCTGGAATCAGGAATATGACGGGCCTGACCTGGTGCACTATATGTATGTGGAAAATCCGGAGCAGGATTTTGAAAGCCTCTGGAATTATCCCGGCAACATTGCTGAAGCCTATACCTTCAGTCTGGGCGTGCAGGATCTTCCGGCAGATTTCCAGGACAATTACGGATACGACGCGTTGAACATTTTTGACGGTGAAGATCCCACTACAGAGGTCATCGCGTATCACATCGGTTCGAACGGCTATCTGGAAAAACCGTCCGGATGGACCGGGCAGCGGGCGTCGCCGGGTCAGGTCCAGCAGGTAATTTCGAAAGAGATCGCTGCGCGGAACCAGCTCTATGAAGCGCTTTACGGCCAGGATGGCACGAAGGCGGTCCTGAAGCGCCAGCTCACCGTATTGGAAGGTGAAATAAGCAAGCAGAAGGAGATTCGGGAATATAACGAGTCCCTCCTGATTGCGGATGAGGTGCTGGAAAAAGCTCAAATCGCCAATGCCATCTTCCAGTCGCTGCAGGATAATCTTGAATTTGCGACCGAGGAAGCCGAAGAGACATCGCTCGAACTGGTTCCGGACAGCTTCATCGCCGGGCTTGCGGCGGGCGGTGATGTCGGGTTTGCGGCTTCGGGAGCAATTAAAACGATCAGTGCTTCGATTAAAATCGGATTCCGGGTGGCGGCGGTCATTCGTGAATCGGTGATCCAATCTCTGGAAGGGGCAACGTCGTCGGCGCGCCGCTGGACAGAGTTTAATTCGATTCAGCCGCTGGAGCGGGATATCGCGATGCGCGATGCTGTGGCAAGTATCACGGACATCCTGATCGATATGCAGGACCAGCTATGGGGTATCAACAAGTCCGCACGTGAATATGAGGATGCGCAACAGGTCACCCGAGCGGTGATTGCATCGGGGGACCGGCTTCTGGAAGAGCGTGAAATTTTCCGCAAACGTTCGGCTGCCCTGGTGCAGGGGTATCGGACACGGGATGCTGCGTTCCGGATCTTCCGCAACGAAAAGCTTGAGCGCTATAAAACATTGTTCGATCTCGCAGCGCGTTACAGTTTGCTCGCTGCCAATGCCTATGACTACGAAACCGGTCTGCTGGGCAGTGATGAAGGACGCGATTTTGCTGCGCGGATCATTCAGTCGCGGGCGCTTGGTGTGGTGAGCTCAGACGGAACCCCTCAGTTTGCCGGAAGTAACACCGGGGATCCGGGGCTCTCCAGTGCATTGGCCGAAATGAAGGCCGACTGGGATGTTGTGAAAACGCGGCTGGGCTTCAATAATCCGGACAGCTACGGCACGACGGTTTCATTACGGCAGGAGCTGTTCCGTCTTAAAAAGGACGATGAAGGTGATGCGCGCTGGAAAGAAATCCTGCATCTGGCCCGAAAACGCGATCTGATGGAGGACGGGGATATCCGGCGACACTGCATGCAAATTGCCAATGATGACGGTTTGCCGGTTCCGGGTATTGTTCTGGAGTTCAGTACAACGATACAGGATGGATACAACCTGTTCGGAAAACCGCTGGCTGCCGGCGACCATGCCTTCAGCAGCAGCTCCTTTGCCACTAAGATCCATGCTGCCGGTCTCGCCCTGGAGGGCTATGTGGGCATGGATGATCCTGCTGCGAATGAGGGATCGGGGGAATCGCCGGATGATCCGGACACCTCGTACCTGAATCCGGATGGATTGTCGGCCACGCCCTATGTTTATCTGATTCCCGTGGGGGCTGACAGCATGCGAAGTCCGCCGTTGGGTGATGCGGATGAAATCCGCTCGTGGATCGTCAATGATGTGGCGCTTCCTATGCCGTTTAATATCGGAAGCTCCGACTTTTCGGTTACGCCGATGTACCAGTCTGGAGATACGCTTTCTGAAACCATGTTTTCGGTGCGCAAACACCCGGCCTTCCGGCCCGTATCTGATGCGTCGCTGTTCAGTCCGGATATTTATGTCGGTAGCGGAGGGCTGGCCCGGTCGCAGTATACCAGCAACCGTCTGATTGCCCGTTCAGTCTGGAATACCCGCTGGAAAATTGTGATTCCTGGAAAAACCCTGCTCAATGATGAGGAAGAGGGCTTGAGTCGCTTAATCCGGGCGCTTGAAGATATTAAGATTCACTTCGTAACGTATTCGTATTCCGGAAACTAAGCGTACGTGCCCTGAGGTTGGTAATTATGAAAACTGCAAAAAAAAATATCCTGCGAACGGCATGGGTTGGTCTGCTGCTCAGTGCCGGGGCGGCCATGGCATATCCTCCGGCCCCGCCGCATACCCTCTATGGCATGATCCGGGGCGAAGACGGTGAGCCGGTGAATGATTCTTCGTATATCGTCTTTGAAACGTCGGAAGGGCAGACTTTCAGTGGGGCGGTATCGGAGAATCTTGAACCGGGGATCAACTATGAAATGATTGTGCCCATGGATGTGGATCCGTCGAATCCCTACCACGAAAATGCTCTAGCTCCCGAGGTGCCGTTCCGGATTTATGTGGTGATCGGTGCTTCCACCCATGTCCCGCTTCAAATGCAGGGCGACTATCTGCTGCTGGGAGATGAGGGGCGGAAAACGCGTCTGGACCTCACGCTCGGAGTGGACTCGGACGGAGACGGTCTGCCGGATGCGTGGGAGCAGTTCCTGATCGATATTTTAGGCGGCGGTTTAACGCTGAGCGATATTGAACCGGATGGAGATGATGACGGAGACGGAATGACTAACTTTGAAGAGTATATTGCCGGAACGTATGCCTTTGATCATTCCGATCTGTTTGAACTCCATCTGAAGGAACGCACGACGAATGCGACCGTTTTTCAGTTCCTGGCTATTGGAGGGAGAACCTATACCATCGAGGAAACTGACGATCTTCAGGAATGGAACATCGCGGAATTTTCTGTGCCGTCGATCCGTACGAATCAGGTGATTGCCTATCCGGCATCCCGTGTGGGGACTGTTGAGATCGAGGTGAACTCAACCAATCCTGCAGTCTTTTACCGGGGTGTCGTACAATAGTGCCGGCCTGCGAAAAGAGATATGAGTGCACCTGAATTTTCATCTCGTACCAGCAGAGCCCTTTTTTTTGCGGGGATTGGAGTCATCTTCATCGGCTTGGTCCTGTTCTGGACATTGATGCGTCCTCATTCGGCCGCCCCGGGAAAGCCGGTTGAGGAGCGCTATTATGCAAACGGCGAATTGCGAAGCCGTACGGAAATCGCGGACGGTGTTCCGGACGGTCTGTCTCAGGGCTGGTACACCAACGGGCAGTTACAGGTGACCGAATATTTCACTCATGGAATTTCACATGGGCTGCGAACCCAGTGGTACATCACCGGTGAAAAAAAGTCTGAAGCAGAAATCGTCAGCGGTCAGATTCATGGGCGATTTCGGCGCTGGCATAAAAACGGTCAGTTGGCTGAGGATGCCGGATTCAGTAACGGCACGCCCCATGGAATCTCCTATGCCTGGTATGAGGACAGCTCGAAAAAGGCCGAGGTGCTTATGGGAAACGGCAGCGTTGTTAAAAAGAAGTTCTGGGATGAGTCCGGCACGTTGATGAAATAGGGGCGATCAGGAGCGTCGGCGTCCGATCCCGGCAACGGGATGGAACTATTCTTTGCACGATTACCGCATTGCATGGATTTCTTTTTTATTTCCAATAGCTCGAAGTCCGGCTAAGATTTTTACTTTTATGATGGAGCGACCGATGCGAAAACTGATTCTGATACTGGGTGCAGCTCTTCTTGCCTCAATTCTGAACGGCTGTGTCTCAAACTATGAAAAACGCGGGTTGGCCTATTCTGCGGAAACCCGTGCGTCTGAAGTTGAATTTCTGGTGGATGAAACGTGGGTGGACACGAATGGTGTGCGGTATGTGGATCAGGAAATTTTTGATGCGATCTATGAAATGATCGATGAGGCCGAGCAGTTTGTGCTGATCGATCTGTTCCTGATGAATGAGTTCGGTTTTGAGGTCGGTCCATGCATGCGGGCTTTGGGGCCGGAGTTGACGGAAAAACTGCTGGTGAAACGGAGCAACCGCCCGGATGTTGAAATTATCTTTATTACCGATCCGGTGAATACGGTATATGGTTCAATTGAATCGCCGCAGTTCCAGGCCTTGGAAAAGGCCGGTGTGCAGGTGGTGGTGACGGATCTGAATAAACTGCGCGACAGCAATCCGATTTATTCCAAACCCTGGAGGATTCTGGCGCAGCCGTGGGGGACCGGGCCGGGAAATATACTGCCGAATCCGATGGGTGAGGGGCGGATCTCGCTGCGCAGTATGTTTAAGATGCTGAATTTTAAAGCCAACCATCGGAAGGTGGTGGTGACGGATCAGGCGTTGCTGATGACCAGTGCCAATCCGCACAGTGCGAGTTCGGCGCATCGCAATGTGGCGTTGAAAGTGAATGCCGGGATGGCCGAGGCCTGCGAAATGGAGTCGGCGGTTCTGGAGTTTTCGGGTGAAGAAAAGTTTGTTCCGGAGTTTGGAGGGCGAGGCTCCGTCCGAGCCGCAGCGTCCTCCATGGCTCGGACGGAGCCTCGCCCTTCAGAGGGATACAAGGTCGAGCTGCTATCTGAAATCCGGATTCGCGACAAGGTGCTTGAACTGCTGGAAAACGCACAGCCCGGGGCCCGAGTGGACCTGTGTATGTTTTATATGTCGGAAAAAAAAGTGATTAAAGCCTTCGTCAACGCCAAAAAACGCGGGGTTGATGTACGCATTATCCTTGATCCGGCCAGAGATTCGTTCGGGCGGACAAAGAACGGCGTGCCGAACCGGCAGAGCGGTGCGAAACTGGTAAAAGCCGGGATTCCATTGCGTTGGGCCGATACGCACGGGGAACAGTGTCACGCGAAAATGCTTTATGTGGAGAATCCGGATGGATCGGCCACGTTACTGCTGGGTTCGTGTAATTACACGCGGCGGAATATGAATAATTTCAACTGCGAGGCTGATCTGGCTTTTACCGCGCCGCGGGATGATCCGAATCTGGTAAAGGCGTGCAAGACGTTTGATCGGTGGTGGAGCAATGAGCCGAACCGGATTTATACCTGTGACTATGAAAAATACCGCGATGGAAACTGGTGGCGCAAGTTCTGCGCCTGGTGGGGAGAAACGTCGGGTATGTCGATCTTCTGATTCATGCCCTTCGCTTTCGTTTGAGGGATTTGTATAGAGCGAACAATAAATCCGTATCGATAGTCAGGGGTATGGAACGGTGCGGGTTTTGCTGGAACGAGCGGTATTAGCGAGGCGGGTAGATTCAATAGAGTTGGATGGAATGGGCCTTGTGCCATTTGGCGACGAGCTCGGTGCGGTGATGGACTTCCAAGGCTCGGAAAATGAGTTCCAGATGTTTTTGCACGGTGCGTTTCGAGATGTTCAATTCATCGGCGATCTGCTGGTTATCGAGGCCGGCGGCGACCTGCTCAATCACTTCCCGCTGGCGGGAGGGCAGGGCATCGATCGCTTTGCGTAATCGGGCGGCCACCGCTTCCTGCTCTTCCGACTGGAAAAGTGCATCTTTCAGCATGCCCAGCTTCATCTTTAGCGATCGGGTTTGTTTCCAGTGTTTCCAGGCCAGTTCAAGGTGGGGAAGGATTATGCCCATCATCGAACGGTGTTTTTCTGAATATTTCCGTTCACGGGAATAGACGCCGGTCAGCAGTTCATTGCCATCGCGCAGGCCAATCCATATTTGATTCTGAGCCTCAACTTTACTGTAGAATTCATTATAGAGAGCCGTTTTCAGTAATTCTTTCATGGAGGGTTCCAACTGCGTCATACTGAGTTCGGGAACGGTCTGGCTGACCATTTGTGATGCGTACGGATGGTCCAAGATGCATTTTTTAAAAATAGGGACTAAACGATCGTCCACGGTGGGCAGTTCCTGCTCAAGCAGGGTGAACGGCTCGAGCTGGTAGAGTTCCGATGAAAAGTGAACGTTGCTGAACATCTGCATAAGAACAGCATGCATATGTTTTGTGAAGGACCGGTTTTCATTGGCCTGGTGGAGGAGGTCACAGACTTTAACCGTCCGCTGGAGATCGGCTTCTGACAGATTCCGGTAACCTGCATTCGTAAAATTTTCCATCGTTTCCTCCCTTGTCTTGTGCAGCTAAGAGTGGAGATGCCCACGATAGTGCTTGTGAAATAAAAGAAGATTGTGCGGAATGCATAACACCTTCAGCAGTAAAAAATTACCTTGATAACAGGATAAATCAATAAAATATGAGTAATACGATAATTAAACTACGCAAAAGGACGTATGTGCCATTTTTCCCAGAGGTTTTATAGTCGTTGTCGAAAGAAAGGCCTGATGACGCCGCACGTTTAAATGCAGAAAACAGTACAGATTGATCAAGCAGGAGTTGGGAAATGAAAAAGAAAACAGGAAATTCCGTAATCATTATTGCGATGGCTGCCATCCCGGCCATGGCCAACTTTTCCGGAGGGGATGATTTTAATGGTAACTCGATGGATGGGGCTAAATGGGTTAACACAGAGACCCAAGTAGGATGCGCCTTGGAAGAGACAAATGGAAGATTGGAACTTGTTTCTTCAACCGGCCCGCAGGATTTCCGACCGGTCAGTCGTACATGGATTCTTAACAGTGGTAGCTATGCGCAGGACTGGTCCATGACCTATGAAACGATGAATACGCTTGATGAGACATCGATTGTAAACAATGAGTGCTCGATCGGATTCTGGATTACCGGAAGCGAATCAAACGGAACGTTTGTCTCTTCAAAAAACTATTTCAGCTTTTCGCGGGATAAATCAAATTATGGAATAGCGGAACATGATTTCAGTGTTGGAGCGGCTGTTGATGATGTGCAGGTGCTGGATGCCACCAAAAGACTAACCAATGACTTTTTGGCTGTTAAATTGACCTTCAGCTCCAAAACGAAGCACCTGCATCTTTTCTATGATGAAGGTAACGGCTTTTTCCCCTTCACCTCCTTTAATACCACCGCATGGGGCATGACGGATGAGGACACCTTCACGCTGAATCTCGGTGGCGGTGACCGGGGGATGGCTATTCCGAGCGGAGCGGTCTATGGCGATAATCTGGAACTGTTTCCATACATTGGAACTGTGCCGCCGAATGAAGAAGCGCTGATTCCCTGTTCCTCCATTGTGGGCAGTTGGGTAACGGGCGATTCAACCACCGAGGACACGGTAATGATTACCTTCATGGCTGATGGAACCTATTTTCTTTCTCACGATAGTTCAGCCGGGTTTGCCGGGGGACTTGGGATGGAAAGAGGAACCTATACGTGGAATGGAAATACTGGAGCATTTGCTGCGACTGTAACTGTGGATACTAATGGTCAAGGGGGACTATCGCATCCTGGTGGAAGCGTTACCGTCACAGTGAACGGTGATGCCTTGAATTATTCGTCGTCCTCAGAAAGTACTACACCCTTCCAGCGCGTTTATAGCCCGTCCACTCCGCCATCCATCATAGGTGGTTGGTACCATTTGGATACCGTAAACAACCATGATAATGTGGTGTTCACTTTCCTGCCAAACGGCATCTACTTCTTTGCACAGGATGGCGAATCGAGTTTCGATCCAAATGGATACGACGGCATGGAGCGCGGAGTCTATTCCTGGGATGGTGCTTCATTGTCGATGGAGGCATTCACCGACACCTGTGGAGAATGGGGTATGGATGGCGAAAGCGGCGTGTCCAGTGTGGTCAGCGGCAACACGATGACATGGTTTGGTGATTTTGAGTTGTCCAGAGTAGTTGACCCGCAGTGTTCCGATCTCGACGGTGATGGTCTGCCCGATGTTTGGGAGCAGCAATACTACGGCAACCCCACCAACGCCCCTGCAAGCGGAAATGGTGATGGCGACGAGCTGGACGACCGGGCTGAATTTGTTGCGGGCACCAACCCGACTAACGGGGCTTCCGTATTCGAAGTTTCTGATTCCGGCGCAAGTCCCGCCGGATATGTACTCAGCTGGAATGCCGTTGAAGGGCGCAGCTACGGGGTTAAATGGACCGATAGTCTGACGAATTCATTGATGGTGCTAACCAATGGCATCGCCTATCCGCAAAACAGCTTTACCGACACCGTCCACTCAACGGAAGGCGAAGGGTTCTACAGCATAAATGTGAAACTGGATGAATAAAAGGCCGGGCTCGTTCGCCCGAGTGAGGCGTGGTGGCGTGTCCAGCTCGGCTCACGTGGCGAACGTGCCGCAGTTTGTGGGACGTGCCTCCTCGCAAGAGGGCGCGCTGAATGCAGCGAGACAAAAGTGCACACTAAAAAAATAAACCTTATTAATCATGATATTTTAGATTATCTCGATATCGGTTAATGCAACGGTAACCGTATCGAGCTTATCGGTTGCCCAACGTGAAGGGACTACATCTATTATGATGCTTTCAGTGATGTGACGAATGAAGTTGCTGTGAATGCCGCAATCTCTAACCATTCTACACAGCGCTCATGACCCTTACTCTTTCTGGAGATGTAGGCTCCGGCATTGTTAAGGGAGCTTTGAAGTAAGTGTTTGGGAATGCGGGCACGAACTGGGATGATTCTTTAACAGAATGACACTTTGACTATTAATGATGGGGGTGCTGTTTTCAGTCTTGGTACAATAATCGCCCAGACCGGGCAAACGACAAGTTGTTATCTGGCAGATGATGGTGCTTTGTAAAAGGGAATGGTTTGGCCTAACCTTCGCTTCATGGATTCGGGAAGTGGCTACATCACAGATTTACTAACAGGTCTAGAACTAACAGGTCTAGAGTGGATTAAGGATCCCGATTCCTAATCGGGGAGTGGGGCAACTACTTGGACAAATGCGATTAACTTCTGTTATGCTCTGTGCGATGCAGGGAATTCTGATTGGCGTTGTTCCTCCATTTCGGAACTTATGAGCCTTATTGATCACTCTTAGATTGGTGTAGTCCTGCCTCTTGGTCACCCATTCGTTGGCATAAAAAAACGGAAACTATTGGAGCCGCTCAACAGCGGTCATCGCCCAAGAAGATGGGGATGGTGACGGCAATCTAAACTGACAGGAATATATTCGGGGAAACAATCCTGCCAACGGCGGTTCCTGCTTTTATTTTCAATTCTCTGCCAATCAACCCAGCTGCTTTGCCGAGCTGTTTTTACTGCGTGAAGATCGATTGGGTGGAATAAGATGCATTTATATTCCTAATTGATAGCTGGATAGAAGCAGAGATCATTGACGCCCTATTTTGCACCCTCGAACTCACCCCGAATGAGTAGTGCATGAATTATTGTATAGGATAAGATGTAAAAATTATAAAATACTTTATTGATCGTGCACCCGTCTATGGTCAGTCAGCGTGTGTAGGGGTGGGTTCGAAGATTGACGGACCGCCGAATTTATTATGGACCGAAAGTGCATTTCAGAGCGTCTGTAGTCACAGCTTGCTCATTTTTCTTCGGTAAGGACCTGTGGTATACCCGTTCTTTATCCCGCATCAATTCCCCTTCCAATGTCCGTAAATGTGGTTTATCTATAGGCCACTTCTAAAGGGGTTTTTGAATGAAACGTTCGAGTTTAATGGCGGGACTGCTGAGTGTGCTGGTTCTGTTTGCCGTGGCAACGGCATTCAAGGCGGCGCAAACGGTGGTGCTTCCGCTGATGATTGCCTGGTTGCTGTCCTATATCTGCGGACCGGTGGTTAACTGGCTGGTGCACAAGCGGGTACCGCTGGGTTTATCGGTTTTCGCGGTGCTGGTCCTGGTGTTGTTTGTCTGTTATCTGGGCGGCGTTTTTCTGGGGGGCCGCGTGCGTGATGTGCTGGCGGAATCGCCGAAATATCTGCAGCAGCTTAATGTGATTTATCAGGATCTGGTTTCCGGGCTGGATCTTCCTGAGGATTATTTGGCGGATATCAACTGGACACAGCAGGTGTATCCGAAGATTGCATCAGCCTCCGTGACGCTCGCCGGATTTATGACCAACTTTCTGGGTAAGCTGATGCTGGTCCTGATCTTTCTGGTGTTTATGCTGCTGGGTAAACCGTATTTCAAATATAAAGTGGCGGCCGCTTTTCCGGCGGAACGGGCTACGGTTTTTACTGAAATGACGGCGTCGATCTCCAAGCAGATCGGGCAGTATCTTGTGGTGAAGGTGGCCATCAGCGGGACTACCGGCGTAATGGTCTGGGTGGTGCTTTCACTGTTGAAAGTGGAGTTTGCTCTGACCTGGGGGGCGTTGTCGTTTTTCCTTAATTTCATTCCGAGCATCGGCTCAATCATTGCCTCGATTCCTCCGGTTCTGCTGGCGATTGTGCAGTATTACCCGTCGGTTTGGACACCCGTGTTTACGGCGTTGGCTTTGCTGGTGATCCAGATGACGATGGGCAATGTGGTGGAGCCGAAAATTATGGGCGACAGCCTGAATCTGAGTCCGGTGGTTATTTTGCTTTCGCTGATTTTCTTCGGGTGGATGTGGGGAATCACCGGTGCGTTGCTTTCGGTGCCGATTGCCGCGGCGATTAAAATTGTGTGCGAAAATATCGACGCGCTTAAACCAATCAGTATCTTGATGGGTTCAGGCAAAAGCCTGTGGAAAGAAACCCACGAAACCCAGGGGAAATAGAACAGTGGAACTACCGAATATATTTGAACGACCTGAAGTCAATCAGCTGATCGATCTGGCACTTACGGAGGACCTCGGCCCGATCAATACCGATGTTACCTCCGATTCAACGGTGCCGCCCGAAGAGCAGGCTGTTGCGCACATGGTGGCGCGCGAAGCCTGTCGTCTGGCTGGTATTCATGTGGCGGCGGAAGTTTTTCGAAGGGTTAATCCGGAGCTTCAGTGCGACGTTTTGGTTGAAGATGGGCGTGCTGTCGAGGCGATGACTACGGTGCTGGAGATTAAAGGTGCCGCGCAGAGCATTCTGACCGCGGAACGTACCGCGTTGAATTTTATTCAGCGGATGAGCGGCGTCGCGACGATTACAGCAGAATACGTCAAAGCGGCCGGCAATCCTGACGTCATGCTCCTGGATACCCGGAAAACTACACCGGGACACCGTGCATTTGAAAAATATGCGGTGCTCTGCGGCGGAGGGACGAATCATCGTATCGGGCTGTATGATGCGGTGTTGATTAAAGACAATCATCTTGTTTCGTGGGAAAAGAAACACGGTACCGGTGTCGGCGAATGTGTTGCGGCTGCGCGGGCCAAATATCCGGGGCTTAAAATTGAAGTGGAAGTGGATACGGTGGAGCAGTTGAAGGAGTCCCTGACCACCCGGCCGGACTGGGTGCTGCTGGATAATATGCCGCCGCCGGTGCTGCGCGAATGTGTGGCGTTGTGCAAAGGCATCTGCAAGACGGAGGCTTCCGGCGGTATCAATCTTGAGACGATTTATGACATTGCCCAGACCGGCGTGGATGCCATTTCGGTGGGTGCTCTCACGCACTCGGCTCCATCGATCGATCTTGCGCTCGATTTTGTGGAGTAACATGATTCCGCAGTGTCACAGTGTGGTCAGGGGAACATCAGTTTAAGTTCTGTGAGTTCCGCGCTTCTGCGGGAAAAATAAGATGAGTGCGATACTGGTCATAGATATTGGGAATACCAGTTCTTCGGTGGGTTACTATCGGAACGGGAAGGTGACGTCGGTGGGGCGGTGTGCATCGCGGTTCCAATCCTTGGAAGACGTTGAGCCGATTCTTACGAAGAAACCGGTTGAGGCCGTGGTGATTGCTTCGGTGGTGCCGCCGGTGAATGCCCGGTGGAAAAAAGCCGTGAAATTACTCGGGCTGCCGAAGCCGCTGTTTGTTTCGAGTGAACTTGAGCTGGGTGTTCCGGTTGATTATCCGAAGCCGGAAAATATCGGAGCGGATCGTCTGGCGAATGCGGCGGCGGGGGCAAAGCTGATGGGGACGCCCTCGGTGGTGTGTGATTTCGGGACGGCACTGACCTTTGATATTCTCGATCCGGTAAAGGGGTACAAAGGCGGTATTATCTGCCCGGGTCTGCCGCTGATGTTTGATTATCTGGCCGAAAAAACCGCACTGCTTCCGCATGTGGAACCGGTCAAAACCAAAGCGGTCGTCGGCCGCAATACCAAGCAGGCGATGCAGATCGGTGCCCGTCTGGGCTATCGGGGCATGGTGCGTGAAATTCTCCAGTCGCTGAAAAACGATTTCGGTGTCACGGAGCTTCCGGTCTGCTGCACCGGAGGTTATGCCGGGTGGATTTTCAAAGACTGGGATATTGCGGCGGTCATTGATCCCAAACTCACACTGCGGGGAGTCGGAATTATCGGTGAGCTGAATCTCTGATTCTTTAGACGCGGTCCGATTTTCCAATAGGCCTTTTAAAGCGAGGCGTCACGCTCTACTCTGTTTTCCTACTGAATTCAGTGTGGGGATACTATGAGCTGTAAGTGTGACATCAGGGAAAAAGTCGATGGGATGATTGACCGCATCGGCACAGCAAACGATCTGGCGATTCCGTTGCTGCAGGCGGTGCAGAGCGAATTCCGGTATATTCCGGTTGAGGCGATTGAGCAGATTGCCGCGCGGACGGAAATGACCGAAACCCGGTTGTATGGCGTCGCCACGTTTTACTCGCAGTTCCGTTTGGAGCCGGTGGGTGAAAAAATCATCAAGGTGTGCCATGGCACCGCCTGTCATGTGGCCGGTGCAGAAGGTGTGACGGAAGCGCTGGAAAGACGCTTGGGAATATCCGATGGCGAGACGACGGCGGATGGACGATATACGCTGGAATCGGTGGCTTGTCTGGGCTGCTGCTCGCTGGCGCCTGTGGTGGCGGTGGATGATGATATCAGTGCGAGGGTTGATCGCGGCGCCGTGGTGAAGCTGATCGACGAATTGGAGGCACTCGATGGGTAATTCTTTCAACATTGCTGTCGGAATGTCGACCTGCAATATGGCGGCGGGATCACGCATTCTTTTCCAAACTCTGGAAAAAGAGGGGTTTGGCGATGATCTGAGCATTATGGGTTGTCTGGGCATGTGCCATGCGGAACCGCAGATTCAGATCACTGATTCCCGGAATAATACATTTCTTTATCAGGATCTTAATCCGGAAAAACTTAACCGGATCATCCGTGATCACTTGCGCGGCGGTACCCCGATCGAAAAGTGGCTGTTTAAGTCCGATGAGGGAATCGGACCGGAACTGCTGGGTAAGCAGCGGCGCATCGTGCTGGGTAATTGCGGCCGTATTAATCCTGAAAATATCGATGAATATCTGGCTGCCGATGGCTATAAGGCATTGGAATCTGTGCTGAAGCAGAATGACCCGATGGCGATCTGTAAAACCGTTCTGGCTTCCGGGCTGCGGGGCCGGGGGGGGGGGCGGATTCCCGACGGGGATGAAGTGGAAGTTTGCGTTGGCCGAAGAGCGGAATGAAAAATATGTGATCTGCAATGCCGATGAAGGCGACCCCGGGGCGTTCATGGACCGCAGTAAGCTGGAATCGGACCCGCACGAAGTGCTGGAAGGCATGGCAATTCAGGCCTTTGCAACCGGCGCGAACGAGGGTTATATCTATTGCCGTGCCGAATACCCATTGGCGATTGCCCGCTTGAAAATTGCCATTACTCAGGCGGAAGAACGCGGATTTCTGGGGGACCATATTCTGGGCACCGGCTTTTCACTTAAGCTCCATATCAAAGAGGGAGCGGGAGCTTTTGTCTGTGGCGAAGAGACCGCGTTGATGGCTTCGGTTGAGGGGGAGCGTGGAATGCCGAGGTTGCGTCCTCCCTTTCCGGCGCAGTCCGGACTGTTCGGGAAACCGACGACCATTAATAATGTGGAAACACTGTCGAGTGTGCCGTGGATTATCCGGAACGGGGCGGTTGCATATAATTCCATCGGTACGGAAAAATCGAAAGGCACCAAGGTGTTTGCGCTGGCGGGAAAAATCAAACGCGGTGGCCTGGTGGAAGTGCCGATGGGTATCACCATCCGTGAAGTGGTTGAGGAAATCGGCGGAGGAACAGGTACAAATCGTGCCGTGAAGGCGGTGCAGATGGGCGGTCCGTCCGGCGGCTGCATTCCGGAATCGCTGCTCGATACTCGGATCGATTACGATGAGGTCAACCGTACCGGAGCCATCATGGGTTCGGGCGGTATGATTGTGCTCGATGAAACGACCTGTATGGTGGATGTTGCTCGCTACTTTCTTGATTTTACGCAGCTGGAATCGTGCGGAAAATGCACCTTCTGTCGGATCGGTACGCGCCGTATGCTGGAAGTGCTTAGCCGTATCTGTGAAGGCCGAGGGGTGCCGGAAGATCTCCAGACGCTGGACGAGCTGGCGGTGCAGATCAAGGATACGAGCCTCTGTGGGCTGGGTCAGACGGCACCGAATCCAGTGCTGACGACGCTGAAATATTTTCGGGAAGAGTACGAAGAGCACATCAATGATAAAAAATGCCGGGCGGGCAAATGCAGCAGTCTCTGTGATTATGTGATTGATGGGCGGGCCTGTACTGGCTGCACCGTCTGTGCGCGCAAGTGTCCGGTTGGTGCTATTTCCGGGGAGCGGAAAAAAGCGCATGTGATCGATCTCGACATCTGTGTGCGCTGCGGAGTCTGTCGTGATGTCTGTAATTTCGATGCGGTGAAGGTGGTGTAGTCATGGCGGAATTGAATTTTATCTTAAATGGAAAGCTCGCTGCAGCGAAAGCGGGGGACACCATCCTGAATGCGGCGAAGGCTGCGGGGCTGTTTATTCCGACCTTCTGTCACCGGGATGATCTCAAGCCGTTTGCTTCTTGCTTTGTCTGTGCGGTAGAGGTGGAGGGGCGGCGGACGCTGGTGCCATCGTGTTCCACCGAAGTGGCGGAGGGCATGGTGGTCAATACTGAGAACGAGCGGGTGAAAAATGCGCGGAAGACGTGTCTGGATCTGCTGCTCTCTGACCACGTGGGGGATTGTCTCGGCCCATGCATGACGTCGTGTCCGGCGGGGATCGATATCCCGGGTTTTGTGAACCACATCGCGGAAGGGCGGGACCGCGAGGCGCTGGAGCTGATTGTAAACAACATGCCGCTGGCCGGCTGTCTGGGCCGTGTTTGCACGCGGCCGTGCGAAGAGGGTTGCCGGCGTCAACTTGTCGAACAGCCGGTGGCGATCTGTCAGCTGAAGCGTTTTCCGGCGGATCAGGCTGTTTTAGGTGGGTGGAACATGACGCCGGAAAAATGTTCGGATATCGGGAAAACAGCGGCAATTGTCGGTGCGGGGCCGGCAGGGCTTTCGGCGGCGTATTTTCTGCAGCAATTCGGCGTCGACTGTACGGTGTTTGATGCGCATGAAGCTCCGGGGGGTATGATTCGCTACGGGATTCCCTCGTACCGGCTGCCGCGCGAAGTGATCGATGGTGAGGTGGCGGTGATTGAGGAACTGGGGGCGGAGTTCCGCTACAGCACGAGGCTGGGGACCGATATCACATTTGAAGAATTACAGGAACAGTTCGATGCGGTTTTTCTCGGGCTCGGTGCGCAGCAGGCTTCGGGGATGCGGACGCCCGGCGAGGAACTCGCGCGCGTTCGAAGTGGCATTGAGTTTCTCGGTGCGGTTTCGCGCAATGAGTCGTTGCCGGTCGGGCGCCGGGTTGTGGTGGTCGGCGGAGGTAATACCGCCATTGATGCGGCCCGCACAGCGCTGCGGCTGGGTGCGGAGTCGGTGAGTATTCTGTATCGACGTGCACGGGAGCAGATGCCGGCGTGGGACGAGGAGATTGATGATGCTCTGGAGGAGGGAATTATGCTGGAAACACTGGCGGCTCCGGTGAGGATTGAGCAGAGCGGCGATGAATTGCTTCTGACCTGTATTAAAATGGAGCTGGGCGAGCCCGATGTATCAGGGCGCCGCCGGCCGGTTCCGGTGGAGGGGTCGGAATACACGGTTGCGGCGGATGATGTCATTGCGGCAATTGGCCAGCATGTGGATGCATCGATGGTCTCCGGAATTGAGCAGACGCCGTGGGGTTCCTTGAAAGCGGATGAGCAGACGGGGCAGACACAGATTGAAAAGGTGTTTGCGGGAGGCGATTGTGTGACGGGCGCAGATATTGCGGTGAATGCAGTGGCTGCCGGACGGCGAGCTGCATTTGCGATGAATCAGTATCTGCGCGGCGAAAACATTGTTGGCGATCCGAAAGGATATAATCACAGCATGGGAAAACTGGCTGAAATCCCGGCTGAGGTTGTTGCTCCGTTCGATACCGCGGATCGCGCGGTGATGCCGCGGCTCGAGCCGAAACGCCGGGCCCAGACTTTCCGGGAGGTGGAAATCGGGTTTACGGAAGAGCAGGCGAGGGCAGAGGCGGCGCGGTGCATGGCGTGCGGCTGCCGTGATGCGCATGAATGTGCACTGCGCGATTTTGCCACGCGATTTGATGCATCGCCTCAGCGTTTTGCGGGAGATAAACGGAGTTATCGCCGGGACGATTCCCATGAGGTATTGGTATATGAAGAGCATAAATGCATTCAGTGTGGAACCTGTGTGCGGGCCTGTGATGAACTGTTGAATGACCCCTGCGTTGGGTTTTCGGGACGCGGTTTTGATGCCCGTGTGAAACCGGCGTTGGATCGTAAACTGTGCCTCATTAACAGCGAGGAACTTCCGAAGTTGGCGGAATATTGTCCCGTCGGTGCTCTGACCCTGAAGAGCGATGCGGTGGCCACACTGAAGCCGGGTGCTTTTCTTGACGTGAAGGAGGATGAATGATGGACACATTTGATACTGTCGAAGCGGTGCTTGATTTTGCGGTCCGGCGGGAGCAGGAAACGGTTGAGTTTTATGAAAACCTTGCCGGACGGACGGATAATCTTCAGCTGAAAAAGGCGCTGACGGCGTTTGCCGGTGTGGAGAAGGGGCATAAGAAAAAACTGCTGGCGGCGAAGGAGGCCGGATTGGCCGTGGGTGAACCGGGCGGTCGCGTGGTTGATCTCAAAATCGGGGATTATCTGGTGGAGGTTGATGCGGGGCCGGAGATGAGCTTTCAGGATGCGCTGGTGGTGGCCATGAAGCGGGAAAAAGCGGCGATGGAGCTCTATGCGGATATGGCCAGCCGGATTTCGAATGCGGAACTTAAGGCCATGTTTGAAAAGCTGGCCCGGGAAGAGGCCGGGCATAAACTCAGTTTTGAAACGGCGTATGAGGAGCATTTTATGCAGGACAACTGACGGCGTTTACAGGCATCTGCAGGTTGAACCGGTTTTCGAGGGGATGAAGCCGGCTTATTTTGATATTCTTTTTGAACAATTGCGGGTGGAGGTTTTCCAATGTTTGGAAAAGATGAGCTCCGGGCTTTTCTTTTGCGTTGGCCCTAGTAAAATTTGCCAGCTTTTGAACCCATAGAGGAATTTATATGACAACGACGCATAGTTTGATTAATCAGCTGATTCAGCTTCAGGAGCTGATCGTTGCGAACATGCAGAAAAAGGTTTCGCAGCCGAATGCCCGTCTGGAGGAGCTGAACAAATCCATCCAGGCGCTGAGCGCTGATGTGCCTCAGCAGATTAAGTCGCATTTCAACCGGTTGCTGCAGAAGCATCCGGAAGCGATTGTTCCGGTTTCCGGGGAGCTGTGCGCAGGGTGCGGTATGTCGCTGACCAAGAGTTTGGTGCAGAGTGTGGCTAAATCGGAAGCGCTGAACCGCTGCCCGAACTGTGCCCGCTTTTTGTATTATCCGGATCAGCTGGTGGAACGCGAGCGCGTAAGTCGTTCGTACGGCGAAGTTCAGAAAAAGGGAATCGCCCGCTTCACAGCACCTGAGCTGATGATGTTTCCGCTGAAGGGCGGAACCGGTGAGGAGGTGCTTGCGGAAATGTGTCAACGGATGCAGCAGGAGGGTTTTGTGAATGATGGCGATCATCTGCTTGATCTTGCACTGCAGCGTGAAGCCATCATCAGTACCGCGGTGGATAACGGCCTGGCTTTTCCGCACGTACGCGGTGTGGAGGGCGGGGGCCTTTCGATGGCGGTAGGGATCAGTAAAAAAGGGGTGAAGTTCGGCGGTCCCGGCCGTACGTTGTCGCGCATCTTCTTTTTTGTGGTTATTCCGACGGCAACGAGTGCGTTTTATCTGAAACTCATTGCCGGACTTTCTAAAACGTTCCGGGATAAAGATGCGCGTGAAATGCTGCTGAACTGTGCTGATGAAGCAGAGCTGTGGAAGGCGCTGAACAAGACGACGCGCAAAACCTTCAAATAGACGGAATCAAAAACAGGCCGTCGGGGCGCACCGTTGAGCGTGGTTTGCTCTTCGTGATCGTTGTGCTCTTCTGCTGCACAGGTGTTATGATCACGATTTACGATACTGATGCGATCGAGGACATCCGGAGCCGGAATGCGGTGCAGCCGCACCGGATGAAGCTGTTCCGCAATGCGTTGTTTAAAAATTCCGGAAGTTGGAATGACGCGTTGGCGGTGCTGCCGGAAGAGGCTCGGGGGGATTTTGAGAAGAGCATTATTTTCCAGTGTCTGGAACTGGCGGAACGTCATGATTCGGAAGTGGACGGCGCGAGTAAGCTTATTTTTAAAACGCATGACGGTCATCTGATCGAGAGTGTGGTGCTGCGTCCGAAGACGGGCCGGACCTCGATCTGTATTTCATCGCAAGTCGGTTGCGCTTGCTATTGTTCATTCTGCGCGACCGGAAAGATGGGGTTCACGCGGAATCTGACGATGGCTGAAATTCTGGATCAGGTCAGTCAGGCGAACCGGATGGTGAAGCCGGAGGGGCGGACGATCCGTAATGTGGTCTTTATGGGGATGGGCGAGCCGCTGCTGAATACAGAGCAGGTTTTACGGTCCCTGGATTTTATGATGGATCCGAAGCTGTTTGATCTGGCCGGTTCACGCATCACGGTCTCGACGGTGGGCATTCCGGAGGCGATGGAGCTGTTTACGCAGACTTATCCGAATGTTCATCTGGCGTTGAGTCTGCATTCGGCCGATCAGGAGGTGCGGCAGCGTATGATGCCGCAGGCGCGGGTTTTTCCGCTGGAACGGATTCGTGAAACACTGGTGGCGGCTTCTGCCCACGGTCGGGTGATGATTGAATATCTGATGCTTGCGGGAGTGAATGATCGTGATCAGGATTTTCAGGCTCTGACGGATTATCTGAAAGGCCTTCCGGTACATATCAATCTCATTCCCTATAATGAATTTTCAGGCAGCAGTCTGCGCGGCACGCCGCAACCGGAACGTGAACAGTTTGCGAACCGCTTGAAGGCTGCGGGATTTGACGTTACACTCCGATATTCCATGGGTTCCGATATTGCCGCGGCGTGCGGTCAGTTGGTTCAGCATAAACAAAAGGATGCGAGCGTATGAAAAAAGGCCTGGGCTTTATCGACGTCTTTTGCATTGCCTCCGGGGCAATGATCAGTTCGGGGATTTTCGTTTTGCCGGGGTTGGCTTTTGCGCAGTCCGGACCGGCAATGATTATTGCGTATCTGATTGCCGGGCTGCTTGCGCTGATCGGGGTGCTGAGTGTGATCGAGCTGGCCACCGCCATGCCGAAAGCGGGTGGCGATTACTATTTTCTGACCCGGAGTCTGGGGCCGTTGATCGGGACGGTTTCGGGGTTATTGAGCTGGTTTGCGCTTTCACTGAAAACCGCGTTTGCGATCTTCGGTCTGGCTGAGGTTATCTATCTGCTGAGTGGCGAGCGGGTGCCGCTGTTTGCGACGGCGGTGCCGGTGACGGTGCTGTTTGCGCTGTTGAATATTCGGGGGGCTGAGGCTGCGGCAAAATTTGAAGTGGTGCTGGTGCTGGTGCTGTTTTTGTTGATGGGGGGCTATCTGGTGGCCGGTATGCCGAATCTGGAGGCCTCGCATTTTACTCCTTTTGTGAAAGAGGGCGGGGGTTTTTCGGGGATTCTTTCGACGGCGGGTTTTGTTTTTGTTTCGTTCGGCGGGCTTCTGAAAACGGCGACGATTGCAGAGGAGGTGCGTAATCCGCGGAGAAATATACCCTCAGGATTCATTGCAGCCACGTTGGCGATCACATTGCTTTATGCGCTGCTGCTGTTTGTGACTGTCGGGGTTCTTCCGGCGGAAGAGCTTTCCGGCTCTTACACGCCTATTGCCGACACGGCGCGGATGCTGGTGGGGCCGGTTGGTTATGGGGCCATTACCGTTGCGGCGGTTCTGGCTTTTGTGACGACGGCCAATGCGGGCATTATGTCGGCTTCGCGTTATCCGCTGGCGCTGGGACGCGATAATCTGCTTCCGCCGTTTTTTGCCAAGGTCAATAAGCGCGGCGAGCCGATGGTGGCGATCATTATGACGTCGACGATTATTCTGCTGTCGTTGCTGCTGGATATTGAAAAACTGGTGAAGGCGGCATCGGCCGTGGTAATCAGTGCTTATGTGCTTTCCGCAGCGGCCGTATTGGTGATGCGCCACAGTAAGCTGACCAATTATCGCCCGACGTTCCGTGTGCCGTGGTGTCCGTGGCTTCCGCTCTTCGGAATTATCAGTTTCACGCTGCTGATTGTTGATATGGGGATGGCGGCCATTGAAGTGAGCCTTGGTTTTGTGGTCTTCGGTTTACTGATCTATTTTTTCTACGGTCGCAAACGCACGGATATGGAGTATGCGCTGCTGCATATTGTTGAGAGTCTGACCAATAAGGAACTGACCGCCGATTCGCTGGAGAAGGAGCTCTACGATGTGCTGCAGAAGCGCGATGAAGTGGTACACGATGAATTTGATGAAATTCTGAAGAGTGCAGAGGCTCTCGATTTAGGGCCGGGAGCGGATCAGAATGAACTGCTTCGGGTGGTGTCGGAGACGTTGGAAAAGGATTTGGATCATTCGGCAGAAGAAATCAGACGCCGTTTTGTGGAGCGCGAACAGCAGGGCAGTTGTGTGCTTACTCCATTTGTCGCCATTCCGCACATCATCGTGGACGGCGAGGGGTTGTTCAATATCACGTTGATTCGAAGCCGCGAAGGGATTCCTTTTGAGGGGGATCTCTCGGTGAAGGCGTTTTTCGTGATTGCCGGCAGCAGGGATATGCGCAATATGCATCTCAAGGCGCTGGCGGCGATTGCCCATATTGTACAGCACCCGGAATTTGAAAAACGCTGGGCGCGAGCGAAAAACGAGGCGCAGCTTAAGGATATTCTTCTGCTGAGCGAACGCGTGCGGATGTGAAAAACTCAGGCAGGGTCGGTGGTATGACCGCCCTTTTTTAAAGCATCGAAAATTTCCTGCCGCTCTTCTGCCAATGAGGAGTGGCATTCGGGGCGTCCGGCGCGTCGGTACCAATAAGCCGCGTTTCCGGAATCGCCCTCGACCCGATGCAAATAAGCATGAATCCATGCGGCTTCGGTTGTGTTGATTTCCTGTATAATGCGGTGGGCGGCGTCCCAGTCGCCATCCCGTTCAATTTCCAGTGCCCGGATGTAAGCTTCCTTGTTCATGGGGGAACTTTAATCGGGTTGAGATGTTCAATTCAGCAATTTTATGGTTTTCTTTTGCGCTTCCAAGGACTGGATAAAATATGAAATTCAGACTGATAATATATGGGGTGGTGCTGGCCTGTGCGGTTTGTGGCCAGACGAATGAGTCGCCGAAGTTTTCGTTTCCCCGGTGGGGACCGTCGCTGAAGGCCGGATCTGTATATGACTTTCCTGCGGATCTGGATGGCGGAGGGGCATTTTCGGTGAACCGCTATTTTGTGGAGGCGGGTATTGCCCGAATGTGGGGCTTTGACCGGATGGTTGCGGTGTCGGCCGGTTATGGGCAGGATGATTATAATTTTGACGGATTAGGCACGCAGCTCTGGGACAATATTGATAATTACCGCCTCGGTTTGTTTGCGCGCTGGGCGCTGGATGAAAAATGGGCGCTGTTTGCCGGGCCTTCGGTTCGTTCGTATGGGGAAGCCGGAACGGATCTGGATGATGCCTTTGTTGGTACCTTTTTCGGCGGTGTGTCTTATACATTCGGGGATCGGCTGACACTGGGTCCGGCTTTTTTGGTGTCTGGACAAATTGAGGATTCGACCCGTTATTTTCCGGTACTGCTGGTTAACTGGAATATCACTGAAAAGCTCAGTCTGGAAACGGGCGGTGGGTTCGCGGCGACGGCCGGACCGGGGCTTTCGCTGGTTTATGATTATTCCAGACATTGGAAATATGCAGTTACCGGCCGATATGAGGAAAAGCGGTTTCGGCTGAATGGTGATGGATTGGCACCAAATGGGGTGGGGGAAGATCGAAATATTCCAATAATTGGAAGTGTTGGTTACTTTTTTTATCCGGGAGGGTTTGTTAGTGCGATTATTGGGGTTAATTTTGATGGAAAAATAGAGTTGGATGATAGGAGCGGGGCGAATATATATTCTCGTGAGTATGATTCGGCCTTTGTTCTGGGCTTGGTGGCTTCATTTAGGCTTTAAATTTGTAAAAATAAGATAATTTTTGGGGTGAAAGTCTGTTTTATTGGGCGAATATTGGTTTTTTCATTTTGCACTCTATAATGTTGACAAAATAAACAGCTGTTTTATGGTTCTGGTGTTTCTGGAGGAAATATAATGACAAATGAGACGATGGAAGGTGGCCAGGCGCTTATCCGCTGCCTGGAGAGTGAGGGAGTTGAATATATTTTCGGCTACTCCGGCGGTGCTGCGATTCCGATTTTCGATGCGCTGGTTACAACCAATACCAAAATTAAGTTTATTCTTGTGCGTCATGAGCAGGGTGCTGCTCATATGGCAGACGGTTATGCGCGTGCAACGGGAAAGCCGGCCGTGGTGCTGGTAACCAGCGGCCCGGGCGCCACCAATACGCTGACGGGTATCATGACGGCCCAAATGGATTCGGTTCCAATGATTGTTCTGACGGGGCAGTCGGTTTCGTGGATGCTGGGCAAGGATGCCTTTCAGGAAGCGGACATCTTCGGAATTACGATGCCGGTGGTTAAGCATTCCTATCTGGTTAAGGAAACCAACGACATTCCGCGCATTGTCCGTGAAGCGTTTCATATTTCGACAACGGGTCGGCCGGGCCCGGTTCTGATCGATATTCCCAAAGATATCAGCGCGGGCCCCTGTACGGCGGATCTGCACGCTGAAATGGACCTGCCCGGATACCATATCGATTATGCCGTTGATAACGATAAGGTTCTGGAGATTGCTGAGGCGCTTTCAAAATCTTCGCGTCCGCTAATTCTGGCGGGTCACGGGGCCATGATTTCCGGGGCTGATTCGGCTCTGCTGGCTCTGGCGGAAAAAGCACAGATTCCGGTGACGACAACGTTGTTGGGTAAGGGTGTTTTTCCGGAAACCCACGAACTTTCGCTGGGGATGCTGGGGATGCATGGAACGGCCTATGCCAATAAGGCGATCTGTGAGTGCGACCTGCTGCTGAACATCGGCTCACGTTTTGATGACCGCATTCTGGGGAAGCCGGATGAATTCTGCAAAGATGCGACGATTATTCATATTGATATTGATGCCGCTGAAATCGGTAAAATGATTCAGCCGCAGATAGCCTGTGTTGCCGATGCGAAGACGGCGCTGGATGAGCTGATTAAACATGTTCCGGTGCTGGAGACGAACGCGTGGCGGAAAACTCTGGATGGATATAAAACAAAGCATCCGCTGAAATTCAAGCGTCAGGGCAGTCTGAAGATGCAGCATATCATCGATGAGTTCTACAAGCTGACCGATGGCAAGGCGGTGGTGGCTACGGATGTCGGGCAGCATCAGATGTGGGCCGCTCAGTTTTATAAAAATGACAGCCGCTATAACTGGCTGAGTTCCGGCGGTGCGGGAACGATGGGGGTTGGTCTTCCATACACGATCGGTGCGGCATTCGGACGGCCGAATGATATCAACGTCTGCTTTGTTGGAGACGGCGGATTTCAGATGACCTTCTTTGAGCTGGCCACAGCCGCGCTGCACAAGCTGCCGATTAAAATCGTCGTGCTGAATAATCATTATCTCGGCATGGTCCGCCAGTGGCAGGAGCTGTTCTATGATGACCGCAAGAGCGGGGTGGATCTTGAGGGTAATCCGGATTTCGTCAAACTGGCAGAATCCTTCGGGATCAAAGGGTTCAACCTGCGCCGCCCGGGCGATGTTAAGCGCGTCCTGCAGAATGCGCTGAATTATAACGACGGCCCGTGTCTGATTAACTGCGAAGTGGAAAAAGCAGATAACGTATTCCCGATGGTTCCGGCTGGAGCTGCGTTGGAAGACATGCTGATTGACCCGCCGACCATTAAACTGGATAAACCGACAGGTTCCACTTAATCGAGGAGAGAGATAATGCTTCATCATGATAAAAACATGCACACACTGAGTGTTTACGTTTCAAATAAACCGGGTGCGCTGGCGCGTATTGCCCAGGTATTCTCCCGTCGCGGTTTTAACATTGAGTCGCTGGTTGTTTCTCCGGCTGTCGACGGTCAGTTTTCACGTATGACCATCAGTTGCAGTGGTGATCCGGAAGGTCTGGACCAGATCATTAAACAGCTCATGAAGCTGATTGATGTGCTTCATTGCATCGATCATACATACGATGAATCGGTTACCAAGGAAATGGGACTCATCAAGATTTCGGTGGATAGCGAAGGGCGTTCGGAAGCGCTTCAGATTGCCGAACACTACGGCTGTAAAACAGTTGACCTCACGCCAGAGTCGATGATTTTGCAGGTGGTCGGCAATCCCGACAAAATCGATGCGCTCGAGGAGATGATTGCCAAATTTAAAATTATTGAGCTTGTCCGCACCGGAAAAGTGGTGATGAGCCGCGGACAGGATTTAACCTGACCGGTTTTCCATAATTTGGAAGCGTCGTCCTTTTTTTGGGGGCGACGCGTTTTTTTTGTCGATTATTGGAAATAACTGAGCGGGAGGTCTTCCTGGCCTTCTGCATCGCGCAGTTGAACGACTTCTTCGCTGGTGGTGTGGAAGCGTTGGTCGACGCCGGTATTGGTGGGGCAGCCTACAATATCGATCAGCTCTTTCATGAGGAATTTAAGGTGGTCTCCGCTGTTTGCAGCGAGGTCGATCAGGTCGCGCTGATCGTGTGTGATTTCGCCGACAAAGCCGCCGAGCATCATTTCGAGTGATGCGGTGATTGCTGTGAGCGGCTGCATCAGTTCCTGCGCGACTTCAGAGAGAGCGGCCAGGAGTTCATCCTGGCTCATATGCCGGCCATGTCCGCCGATCGTACCGGCTTCGCCGTCCTTGAGCTGTCTGGAAAGGAGGTCGAGCTTTTCTTTTGTTGTGAAAATGGTGTCATCCAGATTTTCATTGGCCTGACCAAGCAGGTCTTTAACCGTGGTTCCGTCCGTGCTCTTGGATCTCATCATTTTTTCGAGGCGCTCGAAAACGGTGGCCAGTGTATTGAGACCGTCGGCAATCTGCGGGTGGGCCTGTCCGCTTTCCACCACAATGCGCCGCCATTCTGCTGAGGGAAAATTGGTATCGGCAAGCAGACCTTCCGCAGCGGCCGTACCGCGGCTGTGGATGAAATCCTGCAGTTCATGTTTCTGCTGCTCCACGGCCCGGCGGTGCTCCATATACTGCATGGCGGCCATTTCAAAACTGAGCTCTTCATTCATATTCCGGATGGCCTGGATGATGTCTCGGTCGAGCGCAGGATTGCTTTCTCCTTTGAGGGCGCTTATTTTATCGAGCAGGTTCTTTTCGAGGAGCAGCATGGCTTTCTGGAGGTCTGCTTTTCCGTTTTTATCCTTGAAGGGACTTTGGGTGCGCAGTCCTTCATAGGTTCTTCGCAGACTGCCCAGAATAATATCACTCAATGATTCTCCGGAGAGATCGGTAACTTTCTGACGTAATGCGACCGATTCAAGGATAATTTTTCCCAGTTTGGCGGGATCGGAGGCCAGTTCAGACAGACCTTCCCCAACATGCTGTTCGGTGTCGGGCCCGCTGTTTCCTTTGAGAAAAGCGATGATCTGATCAACATGTATGTCGGATGAGCTGCGTTCAGTTTCTTCGTCGAGAACGAATGTTCCATCGCGTTCGAGATCGTAGGCTTCTCCTGCAGCGGCATTGCCGATGTCGGTTTTAAGTGCGACGGCTTCGTTGTCGTGAACGGCTTTGTAGCGGGCCTGGTCGGAAGTGATGTGCGAAAGGTTTGCCCGGTTCAGGCCGGCCTGAAAATCTCCGGCCTCTCTGCTGGATAGCAGTTGAATGAGATCAATCAGCTCATTTCTGGTGATGCCCTGACTGATTTTCAGGGCGGTTATATTTAGCCGGCAAAGCCTCTTTTCCAGTGATTTATGCAGTGTACTGACCGCCCTGACGGGGGTTTCATCAATAGTCAGCATGCCGTTGAATGACCCGAGCAGTACTTTTTTTCGATCGGTAAAGAGACTGTTCATGGCCACTTCGGCGGTTACAACGGCGGCTTCAACAGCGGGGTGCTGCCGCCCGTATGTGGTGGCGATGTTGATAGAACGGCTCAGTTCATTAAGTGCGTTCACCAGAGTTTCGTCTTTAATGGGCTGGAACTGATGGCCCGGAAATTTGGATTCAGATGGCATGCTAAACTCACGTTGAATTTCAGATAGGCAAGATTTAGCAGGATGCGTGCCTGTTTTAAGTAGGCCGTAATTTAAGTATGATTCACTGTGTTTTTCCGTGATTGAATACTGGGAAAATACAATTCCTTAATAAAAAACGAAAAATTATTAAATGGTATAAGAATTGCTAATCCTGTTTTGCAATAACGGTCTTAATTGCGGTTGAATCAGTTGTTCATACGCTGGAGAATAAATGCGCAACGTGCGGGAATGTAGAGGTTGACCAGGTTGCGGTCATTTTCTCCGTCATTGAACGGAAAGGTTTGGTATTCCTGATCTGTCTGAACAAGATCATGACCGCCGAATTCCGGGGCATCAGAGTTGAGCGCCAGTTTATAGGTTCCCGGCGAGGCATCGACCGAGTAGTCGGTAAATGATTTTGTCGGGTTGAAATTAAGTACAAAAAGAAGGTCTTGTCGTTCAAACGCAATCATTTTGTCGGCTTCGTTGATGAGGCGGAAGGTGGGGTCACCAGAACCGATTACCTGATGGTCGCGGATGAGTTTCATTAGCGCCTGATCAAAATCAGCCAGAAAATGGAATTTCAAAGATGGGTCATCACGCAGGTTCCACTGCCGGCGTGCATACTGGTAGGACCAGCCGTTGCCTTCGCGCGGAAAATCGATCCATTCCGGGTGTCCAAATTCGTTGCCCATAAAGTTCAGGTAACCATGTCCGGCCGCGCCAGCTGTGGCCAGTCGGGCCATTTTATGGAGGGCAAGTCCACGGTCTACCACCAAATTCTGTGCATCGAGATGCATGTTGTAATACATCTCTTTGTCGATCAGTTCAAAAATAAAGGTTTTTCCGCCGACCAGCGCCTGGTCATGCGATTCCACATAGGAAATGACCTGTTCGTCGGCGCGGTGGCTGGTGAGTTCGTGATAGAGCCAGCTCATGTTCCACTCTTCATCCGGAATGTCATTGGAGAGCTTAAACCAGCAGTCGGGAGCGCCCATGGCCAGTCGATAGTCAAAACCGCAGCCGCCTTCGGCAACCAAGGCGCCGAGCCCGGGCATGCCCGACACATCTTCTGCTACCGTAATTGCATCCGGTCGGACCTGATGAATCAGTTTATTCGAAAGTGCGAGATAGGCATAGGCATCGACATCGCATGAGCCATCAAAATAGTTGCCGTAGTCCCCGAACGAGGTGCCCAGTCCGCGGTGGTGGTAAAGCATGCTGGTGACTCCGTCGAAGCGGTAGCCGTCAAAATTGAATTCGTCGAGCCAGTATCGGGCGTTGGAAAGCAGGAAGTGCAGTACCTCCGGTTTGCCGTAATCGAAGCAGCGTGAATCCCAGGCTTCGTGGTAGCCGCGGTCTCCATCATGGAAATACTGGTAGTGGGTTCCGTCGAGACGGGAGAGTCCCTCTTCTTCATTTTTGACGGCGTGCGAGTGAACCAGATCCATAATGACCGCAAGGCCGGCTTCATGGCAGGCATCGACCAGTTCTTTCAGTTCTGCTGGAGTTCCGAAGCGGGAGGAGGAGGCGAAGAAATTGGAAACATGGTAGCCGAACGAACCGTAATACGGATGTTCCATGATCCCCATAAACTGGATGGTATTATAGCCCATTTCAACGATACGCGGCAGAATCTTTTCCTTGTATTCAAGGTAGGATCCGATTTTGGCCTCTTCCTGAGCCATACCCACATGGGATTCATAGATCAGAGGGGCACCGACCGGTTTTGCCGGATTTTTAAATTTCCAGACATACTGTTTTTCCGGCTTCCAGACCTGTGCGCTGAAAATATGCGTTTCTTCATCCTGCACGGCGCGGCGGCAGTACGCCGGAAGCCGTTCGCCTTCGCCGCCGGGCCAGTAAATTTTCAGTTTATACAAATCGAGATGTTCGATGGTTTCCGCGGGAAGTTCAATCTCCCAGACCCCATGGCCGTCGCCGTAGTGCAGGGCAAATTCATCCAGCTGTTGCCAGTTGGTGAAGTCACCGATCAGATACATGGCGGTGGCATTCGGGGCCCATTCTCGAAAAGACCACTTCCCGTCGCGAAAGTGGAGTCCGAAATACTCATGCCCGTTGGCAAACTCATCGAGCGACATTTTTCCGCCGGTCAGCCGCTCTTCGACAAATTGGATATGTTTCGCGCGCTGCTGAATCTGTCCCATATAGGGTTCCAGCCATGGATCGTCAGCAAGTCTGGCGAGTTTTGGGTCTCTCATAAAAAATCCTATTTGGCGTTTTCAAACACTTCATCTACTAAAGGACGGTGCAACATTTCCTGATAAATATCGATGTAGGCCTGGGCTGTCACTTCGTGGTTAAAGCGTTCTTTGCTTTCTTTCATCACGCGGCCCACATGGGTTCCGCGCGTATGTTCATCGTGGGCGTGGAAGGCCATGGCCTGATCAATGGCCCATTCCATGCCGCCGCCGTCGTAGGTTTGGAAAAGAAAGCCGTTACCGGTGCCGTTTTCGATATCCATTTGGCTGATCGAGTCATGCAGCCCGCCGGTGTCGCGGACAATTGGCAGGGAACCGTAGATCGCGCTGGTCATCTGCGGAAGGCCGCAGGGTTCGAACAGCGAGGGCATCAGCATAAAGTCAGAGGCTGCAAAGCCGATATGGGAAAGGCCTTCCTCGAAATCGCAAATCGCCACGCGCTTGTAAAGATCGTGCTGATCGACAATGTCGTGAAAGATCTGCTGATAGGCTCCATTGGCCACAAAAGCCACCTGCAGGCCCTCTTTCCAGTACTTATCCACGATGCGGTAGAGAATGTCGGCCACTAGCTGGCAACCTTTCTGTACCGGGTCAAGACGCGACGGCCAGAACAGCAGCGGGGCATCGGGATTCATTTCGAGTCCCAGCCGTTCCTGCAGCCAGACTTTATTGGCGCGTTTGGCCGTATAGTGGTCGAGCACACCGTATTGCTGGATCAGGTAATCATCAGTCTCCGGGTTGCAGGAGGCATCCGGGGAGTTGAGAATACCCCGGGCGCAGCCCGCATGGAATTTACTGGCCACTTCCCACTGGATATTTCCCGGCACAAAATCGTGCTCATTATCGACGATCTCTTTCAGGAAGGTCGGGCTGACGGTATTGATAAAGTGCGAGGCGAAAATTCCGCTGCACAGGAAATCGACCGGATTGTTTTCCCGCGCTTCAAAATAGTTGGCCGACGGCCAGCCGAAAAACAGATTACTCCAGAATTCGGCGGCATCAATACCGCGGTCCTCAATGTGTGCCAGTGTGGTTTTCACGGTGTGGATGTTATGAAAGGTAAAGAGGCTCGGGATGCCGAGCATGCGCGCTTCCGCCGGAATCAGTCCGGTCATCCAGTCGTTGCAGTGGACGAGGTCGGGTTTGACCGTGGGAATGATGTTATTAATGACCTCGCGCTGAAAGGCGAGGGCAATCTTCATATCCACCTCTTCGGAGTTACTGTACACGCGGTCCTGATAATAAAAAATCCGGTCCTCCGCGAGGTGGATGCGGTCGTCCGGAAGTTTACTTTTATAGATCAGTAGCTCATCGTCGATGAATCCGCCGATGTCAACATGGAACATTTTGCGGTAGTGCGGCAGAGCCACATGCACATCGGCCCCCAGTTCATAAAGAGCGGACACGAGCGAAGCGGAGACATCCGCAAGACCGCCGGCCTTGGCCGAGAGCTTGTTCGTCATGTTGCCCATGCCCTCAGGGAGATAGGTGATCTCCGGGGTCACGATCAGAATTCGTGGACCTTTTTTTGTGTGAACTTTCTTGTTCGTATTTTTTCTGGGTTTTGCTGTCGCTTTCTTACTTGATTTTTTTTTCTTTTGGTCAGCCATTGTTTCCCCTTAATCGCTAGCATGATCAAAACAATAGGTTGAGGGGTTTACAAGCTTATACATCAGGTCTTTAACAGCTTGATGACGCGATAGAGCTCTGTGACCCCCCAGGCTTGAGCGCCGCAGCCGCGTTGGGTATGCGGATGGTTTCCGTCGATCACCTCCGGGCTCTGGCGCAGGCAGCCGTGGTTCAGCACGTCGGAGGAGCTGCCCAGAATGGACTGGGCGGTCTTGCGGGCGTCGTCGCCATAGACCATCACCAGTGCTTCGGCATAGGACGGGAAGGGCCAGGTCCAGGCGGTGCCGTTGTGATAGGCCGGTTTTCGGCGGGTATCTTCGTCACCGGAATAATGTCCCCAGTACGGACGTTGCGGATCATTCAGTAGATGACCGTCGTTATACACGGGGCAGGGATGTTGCACCGGCCGGTCCGCCAGACTGCGAATCGCGCCGGGGATCAGCAACTGTTCGCATGCTTCAATAATATGTTTGCAGAGATCGGAATCCGTCACGGCCCCGAGGGTAACCGCCAGCAGCTGGTTGGAGCGCAGGGCATCATCCTGTTCTGCATCAAAGGCACTTTCGCCCGGTTCGGCGGAGAGGCAGTCGGCCAGATAGGTGAAATCATCGGCTTCGATCAAAAACAGTTCCGAAATGGATTTTTCCACCAGCAGGGCCAGATTGTTCCAATTCTTGGATTTTTCCAGTTTTGCCAGCATATTCAGGGCATATTTCCACATGGCTTGAATTTCGATCGGATAGCCCGTGCGCGGGGTGCCGGCCGGGTAGTTGGTATCCATCCAGGTATAGTGCGACGGACTGAAAATCAGGCCCGATCGGGCATCAAACTGAATGCCGTTTTCGGTGCCTTTCATCAGGCCGTTCGCCAGCGCAATCAGCACCTCTTTCACCGAGCGGCCGTCCCCGCAGTCGGTCTTCAGCAGTTTTTTATTCCCCTGCGCCTGCATCAGTTCATCGCAGGCGACAAAGAGCCAGAGCGGGGCATCGGAGGTTTCGCGGTTGTTGTCGTCGTTGCCGCGGATCATGTTCGGGATGGTACCGCCCTTTTCATACTTGGCGAACTGCAGCAGGATATTCTGCGCCTCTTCCAGGAAGCCGGCGGCAATGATGCCGCGCAGGCAGATCAGCGTATCGCGGCCCCAGTCGAGGAACCAGGGATAGCCGGCAATCACGGTCTGGAAGTCATCCCGCTTCACAATAAACTGTTTCATAGCGAGCTTCATCGAATCCTCGATGGAGATCGTTTCCTGTTTCACCGCCAGCGTCGGTTTTCCAAAGGTTGGAACCTTGTTGATCGATGCGGTCAGTTCTGCCGTCTGTTTGCCTTTGAGGTCGATCCGGAAATAGCCCGGGCTCCAGAGATCACCCTCGCCGTCAATGCCGCGCTCGCGGTCGACGGGATGCTGAATCATGTAATACCACTCCTCCTCGGGATGGAATTCGCCCTTTTTCAGTTCCAGTTTCAGGCGGCGGTCGTGGGCCGGAGCAAATTCAAAACCGTTTTCCAGCGGCTGGACGGCACCGGGCCAGTTTTTTTCCGGGCCGTACATGGCCTTGGTGACTTCGTGGTTGTTGCGGTCTTCAATATCCGGCCGCAGGATCAGGGTGACCGGCAGCCGGTCCGCGAGGTGTTCCGGATCGCCGCCGGCGGGTTCGCGCACGAAGCTCAGTTTGACGGCATTGGTATCCGGATGCAGTTGCAGGGCGGCCTTGAGCGGGATCAGTTTCCCTTCCCCGACCGGGACTGCAAAGTCCCAGATCACCGTGCCGTCGTCGGCCACGGAAAAGCGTTTCTGACAGTCGAGAGTCAGTTCGTTGGAATAATCGCGGAAGACCACCCACGCACGGCAGCGTGAGAACATGGTATGCCGGTCCACCGGCACTTCCGGGTCGAGGTTAGCGATGAGCAGACCGTCGTATTTGCTGCGCAGTTCGCCCCAGGCGACGCGCACCTGCGACAGCGCGCCGTGCTCGTTGGTACAGACGGCATAGCGGTCTTTATCGTGAATCGTCCCCGCTTTACAGGTCGTGATCACTTTTGCATTTTTTTCAGCGCAGAGTTGCAAGAGGGGTGCATGGATCTTCTGAATCTGATCTTCAAAGACGGTCAGCTTCAGCTTCAAGGCGGTATGCTGCTCCGGCATTTCCAGGGCTTGGAAAAGGGCAAAAGTTCCGCCGTCCGGCTGCGTCAGCGATTTTTCATGCGCCAGCGTTTTCCCATTTTTATCTTTGATCTCGGCAATGAAACCGACCGGCGCTTTGACCAGCAGAAAATGATCCGGCGGCAGCATGACGGTGCGATGCTGGTCGCGCGGCCACTGCCAGGTGGTGACAATCGGTTTCCCGCCCGCCAGCTCTTCGCAGAATGTTTTGGGGTTTTCAATGAACTCAGCGGAGTTCGGCGGGAAGGAAGCCTGCGGCACATAAGTGGTGCCGCCCGATTTCAGCGAACTTTCTGTTAATAGAACGAATACATCCATAATTTTGGCTTTCAGCAATTGCTGTTCCGCCGCCCTGGTTCCTGTATAGGGGAGGTGGAGTATTTGGGAAACATCGTCCATCCAGGTTGGATTATCCGTCAGGCAGAGCACCTGGCCGGGTTGTAGCACAAAAGAGGATCCGTTGTGGGTCACCGCAGCGGCAGACATCAGGTCGGCTTTAAATGCGCTTAAATCATGCTGCCATTCCACGAAACCGTTACCTTCATGATTCAGATTGGCCAGAACCAGCAGACGGTGTTCGCCGGTGACGTCGGTGCGCAGAACGGCTGCGGAGTTGTGATAGTTTTTGGTGATCATTTCCACCTTTCCGCCGGAATGGAATGACGGGTGGGTTTCCATGATGGCGTGGATGCGGCGTATCCAGTCGATCATGTTCGGTTCCGCACCCCAGTTCAGCGAATGGGCGTTGTGCACATTGATCTGCGTATCCGCGTACCATTCAACCCCGTTGGCAAAACCGAACGCGCCGTTGTGGGCAGTCAGCGCGCAGAAAGCCGCACGAAGCCGTGCAAAGGTATGCGAGACGGCGGCGAGGCGGGCATTGTCGTGTGTTTCCGCAAAGTGGATCAGGTTGCCTTTGCTCTCCGACACGCGGATCGATTCCGGCAGATAGCCGTCGACCTGCCCCTGGTCATAGTTCTGAAAGATTTCAGAATAGGCCCAGTTCATGCCGGAGTCGGCCAGCAGATGTTCGGTCACATGTTTATGGCCGCCGAGTCCTTCGAGCATGAAGATGGTGTCGGGATACTCCATGCGGACCTTGGCAATGATGTACTGCCAGGCTTCGAATGGAACCATATAGCCCGCGTCGCAGCGGTAGCCGTCAACGCCCTTGCGGCACCAGAAAAGAAAAACCTCGGCGAGCTCTTTCCAAAGTGCGCGGTGTTCGTGGTTGAGCTCTACCAGGTCGGCCCAGACATCGCCCCAGGCACCGGGCGATTTAAATTTGCCGTTTTCCTTCCGCTCAAACCAGTCGGGATGGTTGATCTGCAGCCATGAGCCCCAGCCGGTGTGGTTGATCGGCATGTCCATATAGAGCCGAGCCTTGCGTTTGTGCACTTCGTCGACAAGTTCTTCAAACTGCTCAAGCGGGGTGGTTTGTTTGTCAAATTCGGCGTGGACCGGATCGACGTCAAACAGGTCGAGCGGTGCAAAGGCACTGCCGAATCGGCCCATGCGGCCATACGTTGTCGGGGTGGGGTGAACGGGGAGCAACTGCACAATTTTGCAGCGCAGCGTACCGACAATAAAATCGAGTTCGTGGATCAGATCGCGGAACTTTCCAGCCTTTGGAATAACCGTATAGCCCGCCTGATCCAGCTGGTGGATGGCATGTTCATCGCGCGAGTCGATGGCCCCTTTATATTTGGCTTCGCCGAACTGGCGGACAAAGGCGGTGTACATTGTGTTGCCGGCGCAGGTTTCGGCGGGTTCCACTTTCAGCACCGAGTTGCCGCCGTCGGGCCAGCAGATCTTTTTGGTTCCGGTTTCAATAAAGTAGGCCTTGGCTTCAAACCGTCCGACGCCGAGCAGGGGCAGGGTGAGAGTGAACCGGTTTTCGCCTTCGGCCTTCATCGGGAAATCATGCCAGTCGCGCGAGAGCGGCGGAAGCCCCTGCTCGGCGTGCATGATGATCTCGGTGTGGCGAGTGTGAGCATGGCCGATGTTGGCACGCAGCCAGGCTTTGCCTTTTCTGCCCGTGTGGTTGGTGAGGGTGAACGTGACGGTGTCGCCGCGGAAGTGGATCGTGTGTTCACCCGGCGCGGGGTGTTGAATCAGATGGTCCATAAAAATCCCTGTTTTCAATTCGTTCCCGTCATTGGAAAAACTGAAGGTCTTATAGGCGGGAATGTATCCAATGTCTGGAAAAAAGGACGGGAGTTTTAGAGGGAATCGAGCTGGGCCCGGAATTCCGAATAGTGGAAAAGGCGGCGAAAGTTGCAGAGGCCGGAGAGGGCGCGGGAGTGAATGCGCAACCCGGTTTCTTCAAAAATGGACATGGGATTGAGTCCCCCGATGATAACGGCACCGGCCCGCTGCGGTCCGACGGGAACCCCGAAAATGGGCTGTCCGGGATGGCCGAGGCACAGCAGGCTGCCGAGTCCGGTTTCCTCCAGCCGGGCGGCAACGGCGTGCACGGTTTCTATACTTTCGGCCGGAAATTCGCGGAAACTTGCGCCGATGCGGCCGTTGCCGGTGGTTACTGCGCCGATGTAGTCGGCCATGCCGCTGCGGATGAACACTTCCAGGGGGTCGATGCTGGTGCCGTCGTAACTGATGATTTCCACAAAGCGGGTCGGATGGCTGTTTCTGAGTTCAAGCAGTCCGCCGAAACGTGAAACTGTGGGTACGCCGTGGCGCAGCAATACGCCGTTGAGGGTGATGGAGCAAACGGTTCCGATCCCGATCATCTCTTCGGGGATAACGGTGGTTCCGAATGTTTCGCCGGGTTCGAAAAGGGCCATCATTTTTCCCATGGCATACCCTTTGGCAAATACTCTGCCGATGAGGCGGCGGTGTTCGCGGGTGATGTCGGCCGGTCGCACCAGTGAAAGATTCAGCACTACATTGCCGGTGTATGTCGATGGATCAAAATCGGCGCGATAGGCCATGGTATCGATTTTTCCGGATAAAAAACCGATGTGTTCGAGTACCCGGGCTTCGTCGGCTTCGCGCATTCCGGCGGCGGTGATCCGGCGGCCGCGGCGACCGAGGTTTTCGGTCAGGCCGCGACGGTCGAGTTCCTGAAGGTAAAGACGGACGGTGCGATCGCTGATTTCCATCCCCCGGGCCACCAGAATATCGGTGATTCTCGCGCTGCCGAGCGGGCGTTCGCCGGCGCTGAGAACATCAAGAATAGCCAGTCGTTTGCGTTCACGTTTTTCCATAGGAGTCCTTTTGCGTTATGCGGCAAAAATGCCGAAAAAGTTTAATTAGATGAAGTCTAAATCGTAAAAATGGCGCTAATTATAAGATGCTGTGTATCTTGTCCGGTATTCATTTGCCGGGAAAGGATCATATTAACCAATGGAGAATGGATGTCATGATACACTGGCTCAAGAACAACGATGCACTGGGAACAACAAACCGGGGGGTACCGTGTGAATCGGGCCTCTGCACCCTCTGCCGGGCGGACTGTAAGGGGCGATGCGAAACCTGGAGTTCGTGTCTGGTCGGGCGCAAACTGCTTTATCCGCGGGATTATCCGTTGACGACGGCCGGATCGGCCCATGTGACTTCGGTGGGAGTCGGTTATCAGTCGCTTCGCATTCAGGGATATGCGTACGGTGCAAACGGACTTTCCGAAGGCCTGAGCCACGATCCCGACGATTGCGTGTTTCCGAATGTGAATGTCGAGACTGAGTTCGGCGGTGAAATTAAAACCCGATGTCGCGTTCCGATTATGACGGGAGCGCTGGGATCCACCTTTATTGCGGCGCATTACTGGGATTCGTTTGCGGTTGGCGCGGCCATTTGCGGTTTCCCGATTGTGGTGGGCGAAAACGTCGTGGGAGTGGACCGGGCTGCGACTCTGGAGAACGGGCGGATTACGTCGGCACCGGAGCTGGACCATCGGATCAAAATGTTCATGCGCTACTATGACGGCTTCGGTGCGATCATTGTTCAGATGAATGTGGAGGATACCCGCAACGGGGTTGCAGAATATCTGGCCGAGAAATACGGCGACAAGATTATTCTCGAATTGAAATGGGGACAGGGGGCGAAAAATATCGGTGGTGAAATCCAAGTGAAGTCGCTGGAATATGCGCAGTTCCTGAAAAACCGCGGGTATGTGGTGGATCCTGACCCGAATGACCCGACGGTGCAGGAAGCCTTCAAAAACCATGCCGTAACCGCCTTCGCCCGGCACAGCCGGCTCGGCAGCACCGATCTGGACACGCCGGCACAGGTGCAGGAAGACTTTATGAATTCGGTGGCCTATCTGCGCAAACTCGGCTTTAAGCGGATCTCGCTCAAAACCGGCGCATACGGCATGGAAGGGCTGGCCATGGCGATTCGTCTGGCGGCCGACTGTAATCTGGATCTGCTGACCATCGATGGTGCCGGCGGCGGAACCGGGATGAGTCCGTGGAATATGATGGACCATTGGGGGATTCCTTCACTGCCGCTACATGCCAAAGCCTATGAATACTGCCGTATGCTGGAGGAGCAGGGAGTGCACGTGCCGGATCTCTCCTTTGCCGGCGGTTTTGCGCGGGAAGATCATGTTTTTAAAGCACTGGCCCTCGGAGCTCCCTATGCAAAACTGGTCTGTATGGGGCGTGCACCGATGATTCCCGGTTTTCTGGGCAGCAATATTCAGGGGGTGTTCCAGCCGGAAAATCGTGAAAAACTGCATGGTCACTGGGAGGATCTGCCGGCCACCGTCAAAGCGGTTGGCACCTATCCGGAAGAGATCTTTGCCGGTTGGGAAGAGGTGAAGAAAAAGGTGGGAGCTGATGAAATGAAGCATATCCCGTTCGGAGCAGTGGCCATGTATGGTTATGCCGATAAACTGGCCTGCGGACTTCAGCAGTTTATGGCGGGATCCCGAAAATTTTCGCTTTCGGAAGTCGCCCGCGAAGATCTGATGGCCGCCAACCGGGAGACGGAGGCCGAAACCGGCATTCCTTATATGACCGATGCCCAGGCCCCGAAAGCGGAGCAGATTATTAAGGGGAATTTCTGAGGCGCTGTTGCGCTTAATCGGCGTTCAGGACTGTGGGGTTTATGCCTTGCAGTCCTTTTTTTATCCGGAATCTGTCGATTGTTCTTATGTTTTTTTGTTGATAAGCTGGCCGTCTTTAAGCATATACGACCGCTTTTCGGCAGGGGAAAATAAATGCGTATTGTGATTATCGGAGCAGGAAACGCAGGGCGTCAGCTGGCAAAACGGTTGTGCGACGAGAAGCATAGTGTCGTTATGATTGATCAGGATGCACGTGCGCTGGCCTCGGCCGAGGCGGGGCTGGATATCCTCACAGTCTGCGGGCCGGGCTCCAACCCGCGGGTGCTGGAAGAGGCGCAGGTGGGGAAATCGGATCTGCTGATTGCCGTGACGGATAACGACGAAATCAATATTCTCTCCTGCCTGTTCGGCCATGCCGCCGGGGTGCAGGGAAAAATTGCGCGGGTCACGAATCCCGATTTTCTCGATACCTCCTCCGGATATGACCTCAAAAAAATGGGCATCGACCTGGTGATCAACCAGAAACAGGAATGTGCGCGGGAAGTGTTCAATATGCTGCAGATGCCCGGCGCCCTCGAAGCCTTTGATCTGTTTGCCGGGAAAGTGATGGTCGCCGGTTTTGCCATTAATGCCATGAGCCCGCTGCTCGACCGTACGCCCGCTGAATGCGATCGGCTGGATCTGATCCAAAGCGTGCGCGTGATTGCGATTCGCCGCAATAATCAACTGGTGGTGCCGCATGGAAATACGGTTTTCATGCAGAATGACGTGGTCTATCTGGTGGGAAAACGTGCGGATATTGCCAATTTCTTCCAATGGGTGCAGCCCGATATCGAGCCCTTCGAAAAGGTCATTATCGCCGGTGGCGGAGATCTGGGCCTCATGCTTGCAAAATGTATTGAAAACGAGGTCGATACCGTGTTGCTGGAGCAGGATGAAGAGCGCGCCCGGTTCTGTTCAACGGAGTTGAATAAAACGCTGATTCTACGCGCTGATGCTTTGACTGAAAGTGCACTGGAAGAATCGGGGCTTCATGATAAAACCGCTTTTGTGGCGCTGACCGGTGACGACGAGGGCAACATCATGAACTGCCTCATGGCGCAGAAGCAGGGGGCTTCTTTTACCGCCACACAGATTACCCGCACCGATTTTATTCCGGTGGTGGAATCGCTCTATCTGGTGAACCGGGTGGTCAGTCCCTACATTTCCACGGCCAATGCGATCCTGCATTGGCTGCGCTCCAAAAAGGTCCGCGCCGCCTCGCTGTTGCACAATCTGCCCGGCGAATTGCTTGATGTGGTTGTTGCGGCAAACCATAAAGTCGACGGTATGCAGATCAAGGATATCAAAATTCCGTCGACGGCCATTATCGCCACCGTAATGCGCGAAGGCGAAGTGGTTACTGCAACCGGCGATCTGCAGTTGCAGGCGGAAGACCGGGTGCTGATTTTCTGCCATCCCGATGCCGTGAAGAAGATTCAGTCGATTTTCCTTTAAGCTATGAATAAGCGCGCAGTATTTCATCTGGTTTCGTACATGACGCTGGTCATCGGTGTGGCGATGATCCTGTGTGCAGGAATTTCGTTGGCCTATCAGGAACCGCTGGACGTCCAGCTTGACCTGATCTATTCCGGTGTCATCGCCATTGTCTGTGCCTCTGTTGTGGGATTTTTCACCCGCGGCGAAATCAATTTATCGCGGCGCGACGGCTTCGGCATTGTGACCTTCGGCTGGATTTCCGCCACGATTTTCGGATCGCTGCCCTACATCTTTTCCGATGTGATTCATCATCCGGTTGCGGCCATGTTTGAAACGATGTCCGGCTTCACCACCACCGGAGCCTCGGTGCTGAGCAATCTGGAGGAGATTCCGCGCGGCATCCATTTCTGGCGTGCGCTGACGCACTGGTTCGGCGGCATGGGGGTACTGGTGCTCTGCGTGGCGATTCTGCCGTTCCTCGGTGTCGGCGGCATGCAGATCTACCGTGCCGAAATGCCGGGCCCCTCGAAAGACCGCCTCACGCCGCGCATCGCCACCACCGCCAAACTGCTCTGGGGTGTTTATGCCCTGATGACGGTCGTGGAAGCTGCACTGCTCAAATTTGCCGGCGGAATGGACTGGTTCGATGCCTTCTGCCACGCCTTCGGCACCATGGCCACCGGCGGTTTCTCCACGCGTTCGGCCAGTGTCGGGGCCTATGATTCGGCAGTCATCGACACCATTATTACGATTTTCATGTTTCTGGCCGGGGTCAACTTTTCGCTGCACTACCACGCGCTTACCGGCAAACCGAAACGCTATTTCCAGGATCCGGAATTTCGCTTCTACACGTTTTTCCTGCTCGGATCGGTGCTGTTTCTGACCTTTAATATCTGGTCGCACGGCTGGGCGGATGGATCGTTCACGCGCTGCTTCCGCGATTCCGCCTTCACGGCCACGTCCGTCATCACAACAACCGGTTTCGGCACGGCTGATTTTGACCTCTGGCCGAATGCCAGCCGGCTGCTGCTGGTGGTGATGATGTTTATGGGCGGTTGCGCCGGATCGACCGGCGGCGGTATGAAAATTGTCCGCGTTTTCATCATGTTCAAAAAAATGCTGCGCGAATTGAAACTGTTCATGCGGCCTTCGGCGGTCATTCAGATGAAGCTGGGCGGAAAACCGGTAGAGCAGGAAATTATCTCCCACATTGCGGCCTTCTTCGCGATTTTTGTTTTTATCTTTGCTCTCGGATCCATTGTTATGACCTTTTTTACGCCGGACCTCGTGACGGCCTGTACTTCGGTGGTGGCCACGCTGGGCAATATCGGCCCCGGTCTGAATGCCGTCGGTGTCACGCAGAACTTTGCTGACATTCCGCCGCTCGGTCAGGCCATCCTGACCTTCTTCATGCTGCTCGGCCGTCTCGAGTTCTACACGGTGCTCATTCTGTTTCTGCCCAGCTACTGGAAAAAGTAAGCCGGCTTTTTGGGGATCAGCAAGTCGCCCGCCTGTAAGGGAATATTGCGGAACGACAGGCGGTTCGGGCCTTTCTTGACAATTCCTGAATACTTTATTACTTCACTCCTGTATTTGGATGGATAGATAAAGTCAGTCAAAGAAAGCAGGCGATGAAGATTCCTGAAATTATTTTCTGTAGTGCCGTATTCACGCTTGTTGCCACAGCGGGGTTCGCCGACGCTCCGGATTGGCAGAACAACTTTGACAACGTCGGATCATTTTATAACGGGGTTGCGGCCGCTGAAAAAGACGGCCGGTACGGGTTTGTCGACGAAAAGGGCCGCGAAATCATTCCGGTGGTCTATGAAAACCCGATGATGTTTTTCACCGACTTCATGCCGGCTCAAAAAGATGGAAAGTTCGGGCTCATTAATAAACGCAACGATGCGATGCTGCCTTTTGAATTCGATGAACTGGATATGCGGAACGTCCGGGCCATCCGCGTGAAAAAGGAAAATCGATGGGGCGTATTTGCAGGCGACGGTTCCGAGATTCTTCCGGTGGAATACGAAGCGGTCAAACCCGGCGCATTTGTCGGGGAGAATGACCGATATGCCGTCGTGGCCCGTGATTTTTATTGGGGCGTGGTCGACCGTTCCGGCGCATTTGTTGTTCCGCCGGAGTATGAAGAAATCGAGGCGTTCGATGCCAACGGGCTGGCGAGGGTGAAAAAGAACGGACGCTGGGGCATGGTCGATGAGCGGGGCCATGAAAAACTGCCGATGATTTATGCATCCATCAGCGGCTGGACCGGAAAATTCAATGTGGACGATCCGTTAAACACGGTACGAACGTTTTATCGGGTTTCACTGGGCCGCGGTCAGGCCGGTGCGGTCGATACGCAATTGAATAAAATCATTCCCGAAATCTATGCCGGCGTCGAACCGCTGAACGATCAGTATCTGCTGGTCTGCCTGCCGGTAACCGAACGCTTGGGATTGCTGCGCAACGAGGAGTTTAAATACGGCGTCTTTTCCTTTGCCGCAGGAAAGGTTTTTCTGGAGCCGCAGTTTCCGCGCGACAGTTTCGAAGTACAGGGTTCCTTCCTTTTTGTGCATGCGCCGGGTACGGCGGTTTACAGCGAAGCGGGTGAAATGATTATTCCGCCGCGGAAATACAGTCATATTAAGCTGGTGAAAAATCGTTTTTTCGAGGCCCGTGTTCCTCCGACCGACGGCGGCTGGGGCATGATTAATCTCTCCAATCCCGACCTGAGTGAAAAGATCGAAGAGGTGGTGCTGGATTCGAGGGGAACGGTTATCCATTCAACGAAGTCGGGGGTGAAAAACGCGGCGGAATATGAAGCCTATCTGGCACTGAAAAAGGAAGCGCGATGAGATGGTTAACCCATGTTGTGGTGATCCTTCCCCTGATGGCTCATGCGCAGACGACGGAGCAGCTGGTTTCGGATCTGATTGCAGATGCCCCGAACGGGTTTAACGCCGTAGCCGAAACTGATGTTTTCCAGGGGTTGGAAAACGGCGGCGAAATTCTGGGGTTTGACGGATGGGTCCGTAACGGTGAGGCGCGCTACATGGCGTCGGTCAAACTGGCGGAAATCGATGAGGCGGGCCGCCGGACGCTGCATGAAAAATTTCAGGCTTACCGCAACCGGTTTTCGAACCGGCTGGCCGGATGGGAAAGGGAATCGGCCAATACATTTTTCTATGGCTCGGATACCTTCACCAAAAAAGAGTCCGGCTCACAGACCCGGGTAATTCTTGCGCTCGAAAATGTGGATGGAACCGACATGGTGTGGTTGCGGGTTGAATACATCGGACCCGGTTCCGCGCCCATTGCCCGGCTGTCGCAGAAAACAGAAGAAACACCGAACCTGATTCAGGATGAAGCACCGGAAATTCCCGTGCTGAAAACAGAAAAAGGACAGCAGGCCCTGCTGGCGCTGCTGGATGAGGCCGATACGGAATTTCGGGATGTTCGTATTGCGACGGACGATCCGGAAATTTTCCATTTGCCGGAAACCGTGCTCAATCCGCCGGAGGAGGAACCCCGTCAGCTGCTGCGATCGACCGGGCCGATGCGGTATGAGCTGGAACTGTGGCTTGTTCCGAAATACGGCTTCGATTCCTATAATCTGCCGCAGGAGGAACTTGAAGACCTGCTCACTGAAAACGGGTGGGTGGTTGAACATAAAAACAGGCGCTGGACAGCCCGACCGGAAAACAGCCGGGCAAAACGGCTGGTGAAAAAAGCGTTTCGCGGGCGGGAATATCTGGTGCTCGAAATGGTGAAGGAAGCCTATCGTCCGCTGGTGGAAAAATATCCGCACCTGACCGATGTGGACTGCCTGTCGGGCGACTGCATCAACGGATACGCAAGCATTCGCTATCTCACTGACGATCCGGAATACCGCTACGAAGGATTTTTTAAAGAGGCCCGGCCGGACGGATTGGGCATGCAGTTTATGAGTTACAGTGATCCGACGGAAGATCCGCTGCCGGCGTATATCGGAAACTTCAAAAACGGAGAGCGCCACGGTCCGGGTATTTCCTATCAGTTTTCCGGCGGTGATGATCTGGCGATGATCCGCAAAGACGACCACTATTTTACTGCAAAGGATGAAGTGTTGCTACTGCCGCATCTGTATCAGGAATATGAAAACGGCGAACTGCTGATGGAATCCGAAAAATACTGGCTGCATCACCAGCCGCAGGACCGCGAAGCCGGCTTCCTGATCAAAACGCCGTTTGCCGTGTATTTCGGCAAACCGGTTTCCGGCGACTGCCAAAACGGGGAGGGGATGCTGGAACTTCCAGGCCTTGGAACCTTTTCCGGTTCCTTTGAAAACGGACGGGCGCAGGGCTACGGCGAGCTGACGCTGCCGAACGGCGAAATCAAGGCCTTTGTGCTCCATGACGGCGTGCCGGAATATATCCGCACACTGGCACTGCCGGAGGGTGTCTCGCGCATTGCCGCCGCAAAGCGCGGTGCATTCCAGCTGGCTGTTAATGACTGCCTGGAGGGCAACTGCCTGAACGGGGAGGGGGTGGCGCTGATGGGCTCGGCCGACCTGTTCAGTGTCGGACAATATGATTATGAAGGGATTTACCGCGGCGGATTTAAAAACGGTAAATTCCATGGGCAGGGAACCATGCTGCCGTTTGTGACGGATGAACAGACCACGCTGACGATTGCCGGCACGTTTGAAGACGGCATGCGGCAGGGACGTTTTGTGAAAACGCGCAACGGCGAGGAGGAAATTCAGTATTTCAAAGACGATGTGCGTTACACGGAAAGCGGGCAGCTTTTCAGTGACTATCTGGCCGAGGATCTGGAGCGGCGGCGGGCGGAATATAAAAAACTGCTGGCCGAAAAAATCGAGCAGGAAAAACGGCGGCTCGCTGCGGTGGCCCGGCGCAATGAGGAAATCCGGAAACGCAACGAAGCGCGCAAACGGGCGGCGAAGCGACGGAGGGCGCCGCGGCGGAATGTGCTCTATTCACAGACGTTTTCCGGCCGTTCACACCGTATTCCCGCCTACGGAAGTTTCGGGATTCTTGTAGAGGACCTGAGGGGGAAGGGCAGTCAGGAAATTGTGGTGGAATATATCGGCGGCTACGGCGGCGGTTTTGCGCATCAACGTTACCGCATGAGCGGAGGGGTACTTTCCGTATACATCGGCGATGAAAATCCGGATCCGGATAAACCCCGTTTGACCGATCCTGAACTGCTGAATAAATTCACCCCGTCCAACTACTACATCATCCACTGCTCAAAAGCGTCGCATTACCAGATCACGGCCTACAATTAACGGGCATCCGGTGGAATAGACTGAAGTCGCTTGAAACTTAATACGTAAAACCTGACACTGCTTTTTATGGAACCACAACGATTATCCAAAATTATGGCGCAGCGCGGGATGTGTTCCCGGCGCGAGGCGGACCGGTTTATTGAACGTGCACTTGTTATCGTGGACGGGGAGCGCGTTTCCGAGCTGGGCACAAAGGTGTCGCCGGACGCGGACATTCAGTTGGTGGAAGCCGCGGAAAAACATCAGGCGGCGCAGGCGACGTTTCTGATCAATAAGCCGATCGGCTATGTTTCGGCCCAGCCGGAAGACGGGCACCGCCCGGCTTCCGATCTGCTGGACCGGCCGAATCAGTGGAGCGAGGACCGCTCGCCGCGCAAATTTCATCACGGCCAGCTTCGCGGACTGGCCCCGGCCGGTCGGCTCGATATCGATTCTCAGGGATTGCTGGTGCTGACGCAGGACGGACGGATCGCGCGGCAGCTCATCGGCGAAGATTCATCGGTCGATAAAGAATACCTCGTGCGCGTTACCGGGCATCTTTCTGAAAAAGGGCTTCAACTGCTGAATCACGGGCTCAGCCTCGACGGTAAAAAACTGAAACCCGCCCAGGTCAGCTGGCAGAATAAAGACCAGCTCCGCTTTATTCTGCGTGAAGGTAAAAAACGGCAGATCCGCCGGATGTGCGAACTGGTCGACCTCAAAGTCGTCGGCCTCAAACGCATCCGTATCGGAAAAGTCGTGCTCGGAAATCTCCCCGAAGGCCAGTGGCGCTACCTCGGCGACCGTGAGCGCTTTTAAAAACAGACCGCGGAATACACGCTTTCATCATTTAACTGCTAAAGCAGACGATACCTTGTGCCGCCATCCTGGCGGCTCTGCCCTGAAAGCAAAACGAACGTGGAAAATACTGTGGAATTTTGCTGTCCGGACAGCGTGATATCTACTGATTTCTTGATTGTTGTTTCTTTCTTTAGAATAATCTCATTCTAAAAACTAGACTGAACAATATCTTGCGGATGAGATAAAGAAAAACCCCGCCGAGGCGGGGTAATAGGTCAAAGACCTTCGGCATATAGCCTTATTGTGAAAAGACAGTTCTAATTTCTTTTCTGAGTCAGTTTTTATGTATTTTTTGAAGAAGGGTCAATACGAAGCTGAAAGGAAATAATCATGGGAAAGCGTATTCTGGGTTTGGATCTGGGCACCAACAGCATCGGCTGGGCCGTGGTGGATGATTTGGGAAATGGGCAGTTTGATCTTGTTAAACGGGGGGTTCACATATTTCAAGAGGGTGTGAAGATCGAGAAAGGGAACGAATCCTCAAAGGCCTCTGAGCGGACGGGGTATCGCTCTGCGCGTCGTTTGAAATTTCGTCGCAAATTGCGCAAAATCGAAACGCTGAAGGTTTTGTCTGAAGCAGGTTTTTGTCCGTCGCTAACCGAGGATGAGCTGAAAGCATGGCAGTCGAAGAAGGTTTATCCTGAAAACCCGGCGTTCCGGAAATGGTGCAAGACGTCTGAACCGAAAACTACGGAATCGGGAGAATATAAGAATCCGTACTACTACCGTTGGCTGGCGGCGACTACGAAGCTTGATCTAGATAATGAATCAGATCGCTTTAAATTGGGCCGTGCTTTTTACCACATTGCGCAACGACGAGGATTCAAGAGCAATCGTCTGGACACGACGCAGGAATCAGATGGGGTAGTTAAAAAAGAAATTTCCGAGCTTTCTGGAAAAATGGATGGCAGGACATTGGGGCAGTATTTCTGGGAGGATTGTTATCAAGAAAGTTCACCAATCCGTAGAGTGCATACTTCCCGAGATGAACATTATTTGGCCGAATTTGAGTTCATCTGCAAGAAACAGGACATTCCCAGCACCCTGAAAGACGAACTTCATCGGGCGGTCTTTTTTCAACGGCCACTCAAATCGCAAAAGGGTTTGGTGGCAAACTGCCCGTTTGAACCGAAGAAAAAGCGTGCGCCAGTCTCGCATCCGTTGTTCGAGGAGTTCCGGGTTTGGCAAACGCTGAACAACATCAAAATCCAGACACTCGATGATGACCGATTGCGTTCATTGACGATGGAGGAGAAATGGAAGGTCATGCCGCTGTTTTACCGGGTGAGTAAAGCGCATTTCGATTTCAAGGATATTGCGAAAAAGTTGACGCCGCGAAACCAGACGCATGCCTATTATAAGGGGCGTGACTCTGGTGAAGCTCACGTGAAATTCAACTTCAGGGACAGCCAATCACTTGCCGGGTGCCCTTTTATAGCGAAATTGAAAAACCTTTTGGGTGAAGAGTATGCCCAAACCCTGTTCGATTCGTATACGTGCGCAAAGACACGGAAAAACGGTGATGCCAAATCGGTGGAAGATATTTTACATGAAGTTTGGCATGTACTGTTTTCTTTCGACGATGTGGAGAAGGTCAAGGAATATGCCAAAACTAGGTTGGGGCTGGACGACGAACAGGCGGAAAAGTTTGCGAAAATCAATCCACCCCAAGGCTATGGTGCATTGAGCCTCAAGGCGATTCGCAAAATTCTCCCGTTTCTGCGGCAGGGGCTGATTTATTCGCACGCAGTATTCTTTGCCAACCTGGACCAGGTGATAGGCATTTCCGCTGCGGACAATGAACGGGTGAAAGAGGATATTGTGAGATTGGTTGATGAGCACAACCAATATATTACCGAATCGCGGTGTATTAATGAGTTCGTGAGGGAGTACAAGGAAAGTCCGCGAACCTTTGAGGCAAAGTATGAATTGCGCAGACCACAGGATTTGAAGCTACCGGAACAATTACATGGGCGTGAGGAGAGCATCTGTAAAACGATCTCAACTCAGATCGGTAGAAACAACGGAAACGGAGAGTATTTACCGATAAGGCGGTTGGAAGAACGGGTCGGCGACTATCTGAAAGAGCAATTCAATGCCAGTTCAGATGCGGTCAAAAGGCTGTACCATCCGTCCAAGGAGGAGACGTATAAGGCTGCTGAGCGCGCAGAAGATAACAAATTCTATCTTGGAGACCCGCGAATATCTTCAATCCGCAACCCGGTTTTCATGCGGGCGATGCATCGGGTTAAGGCCGTAGTTAACGAATTGCTCAAACAGGGCGTTATTACAGATCAAACGCAAGTCCATTTGGAAATGGCGCGCGAACTGAACGACGCAAACAAACGGGCAGCAATTCGAAGATGGCAGCGAAATAATGAAACGACCCGTAAAACGTATAAAGAAGCGATCGAAGAAGACTTAAAAGCACAGGGGATAGACCGAGCGGCTACGGATGACGAAATTCTTAAATACCAGTTGTGGGAGGAACAAAAGCATATCTGCCCATATACGGGGAAAACCATAGGCTTGCGCGATTTCATCGGTGAAAACCCTGTTTTCGACATTGAACATACCATTCCCCGAAGTCTCTCCTGCGACAACTCACAGGAAAACAAGACGCTGTGTGATCGAGAGTATAATCGGACGGTTAAAAAGAAACGCATACCGTTCGAATGTCCCCGGCACGATGAGATCCTTCAACGAATCGCGCATTGGGAGGATCGGATCGATGACCTGAACAAACTAATTGAAAAACAAAAGCCGAAGAGTCGGTATGCAACCACCAAGGAAGCAAAGGACGCTGCAATCCAGAAGCGTCTTCTGTTGGAGTTTGAGCGAAACTACTTGCGAGAGAAATGCCGCCGTTTCACGATGGAAGAAGTGACGGGAGGATTCAAGAATAGTCAATTGGTCGATACGAGAATCATCACCAAGTATGCCCGGTTATACCTGAAAACCGTCTTTGCCACAGTGCATACCGTCAATGGTAAAACGACCGATGATTTTCGCCGGTGCTGGGGGGTGGATAAAAGCCGGGACAACCATGCGCACCACACCGTAGATGCAATTGTGGCGGCTTGTGTTACGCGGGAGCAATACGATGCTCTTGCTAGCTACTACCACGACTACGAAAGCTACGAACTCGGCGATTCTGCTACCCCGCAAAAACCTCGTTTTGGGAAGCCATGGCCAACCTTTACCGAAGATATGAAAGACCTGAAAAACCAGATGCTCGTATCCTATTACGCGCCCAACAATCTGCTTAAGCAAACGAAGAAACGGGTAAAGGTAGGAGGTAAGCGTGTATTACAGCAAGGCAAGAGCGCAAGGGGGTCTTTGCATAGGGATACGTTTTATGGACGTATTAGTGAGCATGGTGATTTGAGGTATGTGGTCAGGGTTCCTCTGGTGCACAATCCGGGTGGCGGGGTTTTTGGGTTTGATTCGAAAGCATACGACAAGAAGGATGAGCTGTATGACGAACGCCAAGACTGGAAAACGAAGGATTTTGAGCGGATTGTTGACCCGATAGTTAGAGATAAAGTTATTAAGTCCGTGCAGCAACGCATGGTTTCGGGATTGTCATTTAAGGATGCCTTATTAGAGCCCATATGGATGAACAAAGAGAAGGGGATTGCTATTAAGCGTGTGCGTTGTATAGCAAAGCCCAAGGGGGCGTTTCCTCTCAAGAAGCATCGGGATGTGTCTAAGCGAGACGGGGCTAGATGGAAGAAAGAGTACTATGTTGAAAATGACGAGAATTACATGATTGCCTTGTACAACGGCAAATCTGCCAAAGGCAGGGCATTGGCTGGCTTTAGGGTTCTTAATAATTACACCGCCACTAATTATGCAGGTGAGGGTGGCTGTCCCGATTCCATTGACGTGCGGGATGTCGAGTGCGAGCTACAGCAGGTGATTCAGATAGGAGATGCTGTTTTGGTTTATGCTGAATCTCCAGAAGAGCTGAAGGTGCTTACGTCGGCTGAATTAAGTTGTCGATTATACGAAGCATTTGGGATCAATGGACTGGATGGCCGTGTACAATTCAGGCATCATATGGAGGCAAGAGATGACAAGGAACAGGACAAAGCTACTGCAAGTTTCTCTGTCGATCTCCCCGTAAGTAAGATCAAAGTAAGCCCATCGAATATGAAGGTGTTAGTTGAAGGTGTTGATTTCCGGCTAAGTGTTCTTGGTGAAGTCGAATTCACGGAGCAGCAATCATGTTAAAGCGAACGGTCTATTTCGAGTCGGCGGCGCATCTTTCCTTTAAGAACGGACAGTTGGTGTATACGCCGAAGCCGGAGGGTGAGGTGCGGACGGTGCCGGTGGAGGATATCGGTTTTGTGGTGCTGGATAATCACAGCATTACACTGTCGCTTCGCTTGATCGAAGAGCTGACGGCGAATAATGCGGCCGTTGTGTTCTGCGATAAGCTGCATCATCCTACAGCGATGTCGGTCCCGTTCGATGGCAATACCACGCATGCCGAAACGCTGTCTGCGCAACTGGACATGTCGGAGCCGCTGAAAAAGCAGCTGTGGAAACAGACGGTCGAGGCAAAGATTAAAAACCAGGCGGCTATGCTGGAACGCACAGGATCCGGCGGGGCGGAGGCCTTGCGCCGTCATGCGGCGAGTGTGAAAAGCGGCGATACCGATAACCGGGAAGGGGCCGCCGCACGGATCTACTGGCAAAACCTGTTTGGTGAAGATTTTCGGCGCGAACGGTTCGGCGGTTCGCCGAATCATCTGCTCAATTATGCTTATGCCATTTTACGTGCAGCGGTTGCGCGGTCGCTGGTGGGGTCCGGTCTTTATCCGGCCATCGGCATTCACCATCACAATAAATACAATGCGTTTGCGTTGGCGGACGATGTGATGGAGCCCTATCGGCCGTATGCCGATGACGTGGTGTATGGAATATGGAGTGCGGCCGACGAACCCATTGAAGAACTTTCCCGGGAACACAAACAGCAGCTGCTCAAGCTGCTCGCTGCGGATGTTCACATGACGAATACCCTGCGGCCGTTGATGGTGGGTTTGTCGTACACAACGGCCTCGCTGGCGCGTTGTATTCGCGGTGAACAAAAGAAGATGGATTATCCTTTAATGAAGGCGGTGGAAAATGTCGGAGGTGCGGCTTAACGCGTATAAGATCATGTGGCTGTTTGTATTCTTTGATCTGCCGACGAACACGAAAAAGGAGCGCCATGACGCGGCTGTGTTCCGCAAGCGGTTGTTGGGTGACGGCTTTACCATGATGCAGTATTCCGTGTATACGCGGCACTGCGGAAGTTCTGAAAGTGCTGATGTGCATACAAAACGGGTGAAGAAACTCGTTCCCTCCAAAGGGCAGGTCAGTATTCTGCGGATTACCGACAAACAGTATGGGAGCATTATCAATTTCTGGGGGAAGGCGGCAACGCCGGTTCCCCCGAAACCCAGCCAATTGGAATTTTTCTGACTGGCGGGTATCGCAGAGATAGGTAGAATGAAAAAAATGAACGGTAAATCTACTTCATGGTTGGAGCCATTCCATTTTTCCTTCGGCACCTTAGTTGGTAGTTCCTTGGAAAATAGAGAGTTATGGCGGCTATGTTGTGGATTGACAGTTCTTTGAAATCAGAAGCAACTCCGATCAGCGATTATCTCTTCGGCACGCTGTTGTGGATTGACAGTTCTTTGAAATCAGAAGCAACGAAGATATCCAGTTCCTCAGGTGTTCATGTGTTGTGGATTGACAGTTCTTTGAAATCAGAAGCAACATTTTACCGCAACAGCCCACGGGTTGCTTAGTTGTGGATTGACAGTTCTTTGAAATCAGAAGCAACACAAATCATGTTCGTATATATCTTCGCGGGGTTGTGGATTGACAGTTCTTTGAAATCAGAAGCAACAGGGCCTAGGGGGTTGAGGGCGCGTGGTGAGTTGTGGATTGACAGTTCTTTGAAATCAGAAGCAACTTATTGGCAGAAATTACCGCGCCGCATCCGGTTGTGGATTGACAGTTCTTTGAAATCAGAAGCAACGTGCTCCGTAATTTGGATTGTTTTTGCCAGGTTGTGGATTGACAGTTCTTTGAAATCAGAAGCAACACAGGGTTTACTTTTCTCCCTCCCCCCATAGTTGTGGATTGACAGTTCTTTGAAATCAGAAGCAACTTTGCCGAATTCAAACTTTTGCCCATCGAGTTGTGGATTGACAGTTCTTTGAAATCAGAAGCAACAGCAAAGATTGCGGCCAGCGATAAGCCTTAGTTGTGGATTGACAGTTCTTTGAAATCAGAAGCAACTGGTACATGTCGCACTTTTGCGCGCCGGCGGTTGTGGATTGACAGTTCTTTGAAATCAGAAGCAACTAGAGGTAAAGAAACATGGATCGATAGAATGTTGTGGATTGACAGTTCTTTGAAATCAGAAGCAACCAAGATAACTTGCAGATAGACCCGGAAAGGGTTGTGGATTGACAGTTCTTTGAAATCAGAAGCAACGAAGACGACCGCGAAACACTGATCCGTGAAGTTGTGGATTGACAGTTCTTTGAAATCAGAAGCAACTACGCTCTAACAGAGGCGCGTTCGGTGTCTGTTGTGGATTGACAGTTCTTTGAAATCAGAAGCAACAGATTCAGACGCAAAAACCGATCACCCAAAGTTGTGGATTGACAGTTCTTTGAAATCAGAAGCAACTGTTTTCCTGGAAAACAAGCATATCACGCCGTTGTGGATTGACAGTTCTTTGAAATCAGAAGCAACAAAGTCCCGGTTCATTAATTGACTGGTCAAGTTGTGGGTTCTCGTTCGCACAGCTCCGAGTCGCTTCGCGTGACTGTTTTTGAAATCAAAAGCCGTTTCAGCTTTTTGTGAGCTGAAACGGCTTTTGTTTTTTATGATCTGTATTCGCTTTAAATTTTTTCAGCGAACGTAATACGGAATGCGATGCTTTCCCGGGTGGGCAGGACTGAAGGTTTGGTGATTTTTAATCCGTCCGGGGTTTGTTCCCACTTTAGTTTTTCATCGCTGCCGAGCAGTTTCACGGTTTTTACGGTATGGGGTTTACTGCGTGCGCCGGTGGCGAGTGATTTGATCAGAAGATCCGTTTCCGGGGTGGCGAGGCAGAAGGCGTAGAGGGTTTGGCCTTTTTTTGTGAAGCGGAAGTCGGCCTGCGTGTAGGCGGTCATTTTGGTTTCCATATTGTGGTCGGCCGCATCGATGAATACGCCTTCGCCATAGACCTCCCAGGGGCGGGTGCCGTAAATGCCTTCGCCGTGGATGTTCATCCATTCCGCCATGCCTTCGAGGAAGGTGATTTCCTGGGGTTCAATGGTGCCGTCGGGTTTCATGGGAATGTTCAGCAGCAGATTGCCGTTTTTGCTGACGGCATCGAGCAGCATGTGAATGACTTTGCCCGGGGTTTTGTAGGTGACGTCGCGGCGGTAGGTCCAGTAGCCGATGCAGGTGTCGATCTGCCAGGGATTGGGATCAATTTCATTTTTTGACCCGCGTTCGACATCGTCCACCAGTGCCCGGCCGGTGATTTTATCATTCATTTTGGTATTCAACACCACATCCACTTTACCGTGCCGCTCCATAGAGCGGTTGTAATAGTGTGCTGCAATCCTGAGACCGACATTCTCCAGCGGCGCCTGCTTATCATCGAAATACAGCAGCGAAGGGTCGTACTTATCGATCAGCTCCCGGGTGCGCAGGAAAAACGTATCCAGATAAGTCTGATTCGGCGGGGTATTCCACTGGCGCGGCGGGCCGTAAAGATCGCGTGGATCATAGCCGTCCCACCATTTTCCTTTTCCGTCTTCTTTGGTCATGTGGCCGTCATAGGGGATGCCTTTTTTCGGACCTTCACGATCCGCTCCGAAGGCCGGGGTCATCCAGCTCCACGAACGGGCGGCATGCACCGACACCCCGAAGGGGAGGTTGTGTTTTTTTGCGGCGGTTTTCCAGCCCGCAATCAGATCCCGTTTTGCACCGATGTTGACGGAGTTCCACGGCTGGTACGTGGAGTCCCAGTTGTCGAAGTTGTCATGGTGATTGGCCAGCGCGACGAAATAGCGTGCGCCGGCTTTTACATAAAGATCCATCAAATAATCCGGGTCCCATTTCGCGGCGGTAAAATCCTTGCAGTAATCCTTCGCTCCGACTTCCGAGGGGTGGCCATAGTGTTTCACGTGATAATCATAACACGCATTGCCGCGCTCTTCCCACCAGCTGTTTTTCGGTTCGGGCCTGTAGAGGAACATGGAACACCAGTCGCCGGTTCCCGGCACGCACTGCACACTCCAGGTGGCCCAGATGCCGAATTTGGCATCGCGGAACCATTCGGGGCATTCATAGTTTTCCGCCAGCGAATCCCAGTTCGGTTTAAAGGGGCCTTCGGCATAGGGAAGCGCGGTGTCGAGCATTCCCGGACTCATACGGGCGATCCCGCAGATCAGTAGCACTGGAAACGTGATTTTCATGTATATATCCTTTTGCGATTAAATTTTGTCTTTAAATGTAAGTCGGAAACAGAGGCTGTAATCCGTTGGTATAAATTCAGGTTTGCTGATCTTAAGACCGTTTCCGGTTTGCTCCCACTCCAGCGGTTCGTCACTGCCGAGCAGCTCTACGGTTTTCACGGTGTGGGGTTTACTGCGTGCGCCGGTGGCGAGCGATTTGATCAGAAGATCCGTTTTCGGTGTGGCGAGGCAGAAGGCGTAGAGGGTTTGGTCTTTTTTTGTGAAGCGGAAGTCGGTCTGCGTGTAGGCATTCATTTTGGTTTCGAGGTTGTGACCGGCGGCATCAATGAATACGCCTTCGCCGTAGACCTCCCAGGGCCGGGTGCCGTAAATGCCTTCGCCGTGGATGTCCATCCATGCAGCCATGCCTTTGAGGAAGGTGATTTCCTGCGGTTCAAGGGTGCCGTCGGGTTTCATGGGAATGTTCAGCAGCAGGCTGCCGTTTTTGCTGACGGCATCGAGCAGCATGTGAATGACTTTGCCCGGGGTTTTGTAGGTGACGTCTGTGCGGTAATGCCAATATCCGATGCAGGTATCGATCTGCCAGGGGTTGGGATCAATATCATTTTTCGAACCGCGTTCGACATCGTCCACGAGGGCGGGTTTGGTTGTTTCATCGTTGAGCTTCGTGTTCAGCACGACATCCACTTTGCCGTGCCGCTCCAAGGCGCGGTTGTAATAGTGCGCCGCGATTTTCAGTCCGACGTTTTGGAGGGGTGCCTGTTTGTCATCGAAATAAAGCAGATCCGGATTATAGCGGTCAATCAGCTCCCGGGTCCGTAAATAAAAGGTATCGAGATATTTTTGAGAGGGAGGTGTCCGGGCGGTGCGCGGCGGGCCGTAAAGATCACACGGATCGCAGCCTTCCCACCATTTTCCTTTTCCGTCTTCTTTGGTCATGTGGCCGTCATAGGGGATGCCTTTTTTCGGACCCTCACGATCCGCTCCGAAGGCCGGGGTCATCCAGCTCCACTGACGCGCGGCATGGACGGAGACTCCGAATTTAAGCCCGCGTTTCCGGGCCGCTTTTCTCCAGCCCGCAATCAGATCCTGTTTCGGGCCCATATTTACCGCATTCCACGGCTGATATGTTGAATCCCAGTTATCGAAGTTGTCGTGATGGTTGGCCATCGCTACAAAATAACGGGCACCGGCTTTCTGATACAAATCGAGAAGATGGTCCGGATTCCATTTGGAAGCGGTGAAATGGGGAATGTAATCTTTCAAGCCGATTTCGGACGGATGGCCGTAGTGCTCAATATGATAGTCGTAGCACTGCTTACCGCGTTCTTCCCACCACGCATTTCTGGGCGGTGTGGGTTTGTATAAAAACTTTGCGCACCAGTCGCCGGTTCCCGGCACGCACTGTACGCCCCAGTGTGCCCAGATCCCGAATTTGGCATCGCGGAACCATTCGGGGCATTCGTAGTTTTCCGCCAGCGATTCCCACGTGGGTTCGCATGGACCATCGGCATAGGGAAGTGCGGTGTCGAGCTGGGCCCGTGCAGATCCCAAGGTCAGCAGGGCGGGGAGGATCCATTTTTTGTTTGTGATCATGTTCTACTCCATAATAGAGATATTCAGATTGTCAATAAGGTTGTCTAAAACGCTGCCGGGGTTGGCTGAAACGCCGGTGTTCCATTCGATGATGTCGATCGGTTTTGAGAGATCGCCCGTTGTTGCTTCGGTGTATGTATGGAATTTCCGATCGGTTTCCGGGTGGATAGTCCATTGTGTTTTCCCGTTTCGTTTCCCGGTCAGCGACGGAATGAACTCTCCCTTGGAACGGTTGGCCGCAATATCGACGGCATTCACTTTAAAGGTTTTCTTTTCCCCGCCGGATTCGATTTCAAAGGTTCCGGCTTCGGAGTCGGCTTCATAGGCTGCTTTGATGGCATGGCCGACACCGCCGGTTCCGTCGGTGCCGCCATGGGCGGCGGTGCGCCCTCCGGTAATCAGGGTGATGTTATTGTCCGTTTCCCGGTATCCATAGGCGTTCCACCATTCGCCGGAAGAGGCTTCCGACCAATCAAATTGCGCGGTGCCTTTAGGATAGGAATATTTTGGAGCCAGGGTCAGCTTGTAGCACCACGCATGTTTGCCGTTGGCATCAGCCGGGAAGTCGAGGTGCAGGCCTTTGTTGTCGCGGATCCAGTCAACCGCGCCGGTTCCGATGAGTTCCGCTTTTTTAATGCCGCGGTCCAAATAGGGATAGATGTCGGCCAGTTGGGTTGCGGTCACGCTGCTCCGCGTCGGACGGTCGAGGACTATCACGTAAAGCGTGTCGCCATTCTTGCTGCGTGTATAGCGGATATCCTCTTCGGTGTAGATGGCTTCCCAGTTTTCGTTGAAATGACCGTCTTTGGCCAGTTTCGTGGGTCCTTCCTCGGCAATAATCCAGGGCCGTGTGTCATAAACCGCTTCGCCATTCATTTTAAGCCATTCCCCGATGTCGAGCAGGGTGGCCTGCTGATCGTCCGGAATGGTGCCGTCGGGTTTCGGGCTGACGCAGAGCAGCATGCAGCCGTTTTTACTGACAATATCCACAAGAATTTCAATGACGGCTTCCGGGGAGCGCGATTTTCGGCCGTTGTAAAACCAGCCGCCCAGCGGTGTATCCGTCAGCCATGGATCTTCGCGAATAACGGTGGAGCGCCCTTTTTCATAGTCCAGAATTCCGGCCTTCGGCGGAATGCAGACATCAAATTTAATCTTGTAGCACAGTCCGATGTCCTGATTGTTCTCTTCGGCATTATTCAGCAGTCGGGCAAAGGCTTTCTTGCGGATATTGTCGCTCAGCAGTTCCAGTCCCATATCGAACCAGATCAGGTCGGGATCATACTTCACACAGGCCTCCTCCAGTTTTTTAAACCACAGCTCCTCATATTCCGCATCGGGATATTCTGCAAAACTGTCGTTGTCCGATGAAAATTCGTGCGGTCGGCAGTAAAGATCCTCATTGCCGGGCTGTCCACCGTCGAAGGCGTAGGAATGATAGAAAAACCACCAGGTGAAGGCATGGTGGAAGGTCATGACATATTTCATATCCCGCTTTCGGATTTCCTTTTCCAGCTCAGCGCACATATCGAATCCGACGGTGTCCATAATATCCCAGCGGGTGTATTCGGAATCCCAGAGATAGTAGTTGTCGTGATGCACTCCCATCGGACCGCTGAATTTAGCGCCGGATTTTTCAAACAGATCCGCCCAGGCTGCTGCGTTAAAGTTGGTTGGCTGGAACAGCTGGATAAAATCCTTATAGCCGAATTCATGCTGATCACCGAATTTTTCACGATGCAGATTAAACACCTGTGCGGGATCCCATTTGAAATTATGATTCGGCGCATTATTCCAATAGATCGCATTGGTGTTATACATCGCCCAGCCATACCATTCCGTGGTGCCGTACTGCGTAGCGACCGTGGCAGGTGCCAGGCAGGTGTAAATGCCGAATTTGGCATCACGGAACCATTCAGGGGTCCGGTGCTGCGCAATGGAAGGCCACTCCTCTTTGAAAATGCGGCGGTTTGCGGCGGGTTTCGCAGAGGATGTTGTGACGCTGATGCCCCCATCCTGCACGTTGTTATCCGCATGGGTCTGTGCTGAAGAGCCCAGGCCTGCAATCATCAGAGCGGCTGAAAGTCGGTATGTTACTTTTTTCATCGGTCACCTCCGGTAGATGGATGCGAAACAGTGAACGGAATTTCGCCGAAAAACGCCATGGACATATTTCAGATAAATCTGGACTATATTACGGTATATGAATTCCGTACGGTTAAGATCTGAGGCTGCTGTATTAGAATTTCTTCATGATAGGGGAATTCATGCTGGACAATTATCCGATCTAAGTACGGCCGAGATCCGGTATGCGCAGCGCGGGGCGGTTCCCGGTATGCGGGTGACTCATCTCTCAGATGAACTGAAGGCTGAATACCTGAAACGGCCGATTACTGAAGGGTTGCTGTGTCTGCGCGCAGGACACCACCAGGCGCCGCCCACGCATTATCTCCCGCGGCCGGAGGGCAGCGAGGATACCATCTTTATTTTCTGCACAGACGGGCGGGGCTGGCTCGAGGTTTCCGGAAAAACACATGTCATTGAGAAACATACCGGTTTTCTCATTCCAGCCCATATTCCGCATGCCTATGGAGCGGATCCGGATTGTCCCTGGAGCACCTACTGGACGCATTTTCAGGGAAGGCAGGCTGCGGATTATATGCGGATGATTACACCGGACCCCGAAAATCCGGTCTTGCATCTTCCGGAACCGCAAGCGGTTCGAAATGGATTTGAACAGCTGTATCAGCAGATGAATGATGTTCACACCTATACGGCAGTCATTGCGGCAAGCGGGGTGCTGAGTCACCTGCTGGTCACTGTAATGCAGAACAGGCAGGCGGTGGAGGTCCGGTTGCGCGGTGCCGAAGAAGGTCTTTCCAAAACCGTTGAATTCATGCAGCGCAATCTCGGTCGCCGGCTCACACTGAAGGATTTGTCGGCTGTAGCAGGCATCAGTCCGAACCATTATGCAACGATGTTTCACCGGTGCTATGGCCATCCGCCGATTGATTATTTCAACCGGCTGAAAATTCAACGGGCCTGCGAACTGCTGGCGGCGACCCGGCTGCGGATCAGCGAAGTGGGGGAGCTGCTCGGTTTCGAGGATGCCTTCTATTTTTCGCGCCTGTTTAAAAAAATCATGGGGGTTTCACCACGAGGTTATCGTTAATTCCTCTCAAATTGAGATTGCGGAATGTTCCGGGGTCTGGAAGCGTGATTGCATGAAAACTTTTTTATTCGATATCGGAAACGTACTCACCAATTTTGATTTCCAAAAACTGCTGCAGGCCTATTCGGACCACTCCGGCCGTTCGTTGGAGCCGCAGTCCGACCGGGATGAAGAAATGTATGTGAGTGTGGAAAAAGGACTGCTGAGCGAAGCGGATTATGTGGCCTATTTGAATGAAGCCAAAGGGCTCAATTGGACGACAGATAATCTACATCTGATCTGGCAGGAGATTTTCAGCCTGAATGAAACGGGGAACCGGCTGTTTGATAAGGCGAAGAGATCGGATGCCCGGGTTTATACGCTGAGCAATATTGCCGACTATCATATTCGAGCCATTGAAAACAACTGGAACGGTTTTTTTGAGGGCACCACCGGGTTGTTCATGTCCTACCGCATGGGCGTGCGTAAACCTGATCCGCGGATTTATGAAATGGTGCTGAAGGAACTCGGCGTCTCCGGCAGCCAGTGTTTCTTTATTGATGATCTCGCGGAAAATGTCGCCACGGCCCGGGAGCAGGGAATTGAGGCCCACCAGTTCATTCCCGAAAATTACGAAGAAATCGAACGCAAGGCGCACGATTTCTTTGGATGGTGATTAACCGCTGCGGGAAACACCGGCGAAACCGGTGTCCATCCTAAACCGGATGTTCATCAGTTGTCTTTCGCGCCGGCGTTGATCCAGGCTTTGATCTTTTCAATTTCCTCTTTGCTGAAGGCCGGAACGCCGGATTTCGGCGGCGGCATAACGAGTGCTCTTTTGCCGAATGTCACTTCCTGGGCAAGTACCTTAACCAGTCCGCTTTTCTCGGGGTTTCCTGCCACGACCGCTCCGCCGACTTTCCCCAGGAGGTCCTTTTTTTCATTGAAATAGGCGCCGTTTTTAATGGCCCCGCGAATCCCGCTGTCCGGCGCGTGGCAGGTCCCGCAGGAACGCTGGAACAGCGGCATCAGGTCTTTTTCGAGGGATACTTCGGCGGCCGAGGCGGAAAGCACCGCGAGGCCGAATACAACAGCACTGATTTTTCCAATCATGGGAAGCTCCTTGGTTGATTATTACGGTGAATTCTCAACAGGAGGATGAAAACTTACAAGCAAATTTCCAGGGATTGGAACGCGCGGTCCAGCAGATTCCGGACTCCGGAATTCCGATCCCTGAAAAGTAAACGTTCCGGGATCGGTTCACTGCATAACATGTTTTATACGGAAAAACCGCCCGCGAAAAATGCGGGCGGTTTTCCATTTCCAATCATTGGAAATTTCAGTCTGCCAATACTTCGTTGAGGCGGGCGGCGAAGCCGGCCGGATCGTCGAGCTTGGCGCCGGAGGCAATTACGGCCTGATCGTGCAGGAGCTTGGTGAGGGTTTCAACCTTCGGATCTTTTTCATTCGCATTGTAGAGCGCCTGTACCTTTTTCACCACGGTGTGCTCCGGGTTGAGTTCCAGCACACTTTCGCGCGGCGGAACGTCCTGACCCATGCGGCGCATCATTTCTTCGATATGCGGGCTCATGGACATTTCGTCGCCCACGAGCACGGCCGCGGAATCTTTGAGGCGGGAGGTGAGCTTCACCTCTTTGACGCCGTTGAGCAGATCCTTGGCGTAGCCGATGTAGCCTTCGAATTCCTTTTCCTCTTCCTTCAGATCATCGCCGTCGATGTCGCCTTTGTTGACCGCTTTGAGTTTTTTACCTTTGTATTCCATCAGCTGCGGAATCACAAAGTCGTCGATCGGGTCGATCATCAGCAAAACTTCTTTGCCGTCGGCTTTGAATTTTTCGAGGTAGGGGGAGTTTTCAATGGATGCACGGTTTTCACCGGCGAGGTAGAGAATCTCTTCCTGGTCGTCGGACATATTTTCCACATAATCCGCAAAGCAGGTTTTTTCGCCGGCTTCTTTGTTCGTGGATTCGAACAGCAGGAGATCGGCGATTTTCTCTTTGTTTTCCCAGTCGGACTGCAGACCTTCTTTGAGGATGGTGCTGAAGTTTTCGTGGAAGATCTCGAATTCCTTGTAGTCCGTTTTCTTCAGGTTCGCGAGCGTTTTGAGCACGCGGGATGTCAGGTTTTTACGGATTTTGTCGAGCATCGGGTTTTCCTGCAGAATTTCGCGGGAAACATTGAGCGGCAGATCGGAGGAATCGACCACGCCCTTCACGAAGCGCAGATAGCCCGGCAACAGATTTTCGAAGTCGTTTCCGATGAAGACGCGCTGCACATAGAGGTTCAGGTGCGATTTGGGGTCGTTGTTCATCATCATGTCGAACGGTTTGTGTTCGGGGATGAAGAGCAGGGCCTTGAATTCAATCGCGCCTTCGGCGTTGTAGTGGATGGTTTCCGCCGGCGAGTTGGTGTCGTGTGAAATATGTTTGTAGAATTCACCGTATTCTTCATCGGTGATTTCGCTTTTCGGACGCAGCCAGATCGCTTTCTGCGAGTTGATCTGTTCTTCGACCTCTTCCTCCACTTCGGTTTCTTCGTCTTTTTTGGTGGTCAGCAAAACGACCGGATGTTCGAGGAAGTCGGAGAATTTTTTAACGGTGGATTTGATGGTCCATTCGTTCAGATATTCCGTGGCGTCTTCTTTCAGGTGCAAGGTGATTTCGGTACCGCGCTCCGTTTTGTCCGCATCGGACAGGGTGAATTCGCCGGTGCCGTTGGATTCCCATTTCACCGCATCGGCGCCATGGGCCTTGGTGACGACGGTGACGTCGTCGGCGACCATGAAGGAGGCGTAGAAACCAACGCCGAACTGGCCGATCAGTTCCGGGTTGTTTTCCAGGTCCGCTTCTTTCGCCTTTGCCAGGAACGCTTTGGTGCCGGAGTGGGCGATGGTGCCGAGGTTTTCGATGACCTGCTCGCGCGACATGCCGATACCGTTATCGGAAATGGTCAGGGTTTTGGCCTCTTCGTCGGCTTTCAGGGTGATTTTCCAGTCGGAATGTCCTTCGAGGATTTCCTCGTTGTTAAGGCCTTCGAATCGTACCTTGTCGATCGCGTCGGCCGCATTGGAAATCAGTTCGCGCAGGAACACTTCGCGGTGGGAATAGAGTGAGTGGGTGATGAGATGCAGCAGCTGCTCCAACTCAGTCTTGAATTGCATGGTTTCTTCAGCCATTTATATCTCTCCTTGTTACAGTTTAGTGCGAAATCAGTCGCGCAAAATACGAAAGCAGGGGGTGGGATTCAAGCCTGCGCTCAAATATTTTAAAGCTGAAATGGGCGCGGCTCATACCCTTTTTTCTTCTTTCAGCGTTCGGAAGAACACGCAGTCTATTTCCGGTTGGGGCGGGGTGACTCCGAAGTGGCATTCGGCGATCCGCTTAATGCAGCCTCATAAGGGTAAATTTCCAGGGTTTGGAATCCGGCGACAGGACTGAATGCGGTTGACAATCTTCCGGCGAACTCTTACCTATCATCGCCTTAACGGCGGGGTAACGCTTTGATGTTGAAATGGCTGTGTAACGTCTTCCGCCATCGATTACACCTTTAATATGGGGAAAGACTGTGTCCCCGTGCATCATTTTTACAACCCTGAACGCCGCAGGTTGAAATAAACGACGTTTAAAAAGAAGGTAGATCAATATGTCCACGGAACCCCCTAAATTATCTTCCGTCAACCTGCTCGGCATCTGGTTCGGCGCCGCCGTCTCCATCGCGGAAATCCTGACCGGCTCGTTTCTTGCGCCGCTGGGACTGGCCAAAGGCATCGCCACCATTCTGGTCGGCCACCTTATCGGTGCGCTGATCCTGTTTCTCGCCGGAGTCATCGGGGCGCAGAAAAACCTGACCTCCATGGAATCCACCCGGCTTTCGTTCGGCATATACGGGTCCTATGGATTCTCGCTGCTGAACATCATTCAGCTCCTCGGATGGACCGCCATCATGATTGCCAGCGGCGCGGCGGTTTTCGACGAAGCCGCAACGCAGCTCTTTGCCTACAGCAACCCGACGCTGTGGAGCATCGGCATCGGACTCTTCATCTGTTTCTGGATTGCTGTCGGCCTGAAAAACCTGGCGAAAATAAACGCCGTCGTCGTCAGCCTGCTCTTCATCTTCTGTGTCGTGCTTGGATTTGTCATTTTCCGCGACGCCGCGGCCATGGGGCCGCTGGCGGAAGGTTCCATGAGTTTCGGCGGCGGGGTGGAACTCAGCGTCGCCATGAGTCTTTCGTGGCTTCCGCTCATCGCCGATTACACACGCTCCGCCCGCCGTCCAATCCGCGGAACTGCTTTCGGCGTAATCGGCTATGCCGTCGGAAGCTCCTTCATGTTTATCATCGGCCTGGGTGCCGCGCTCTATTCCGGCACCTCCGATATCGGTCAGATCCTCATGGCCGCCGGTCTCGGTATTCCCGCGCTCTTCGTCGTCTTTTTCTCCACCACAACCACCACGTTTCTCGACGTTCTTTCGGCCGGCATCAGCTGCACCAATCTTTTTCCGCGTGCCGGAGAAAAGAGCGTCGCCCTCCTCGTCTGCATCGCCGGAGTGGCGCTGGCCCTGCTGGCACCGCTGGCGCAGTTCGAAAACTTTCTCTACTTCATCGGCTCCGTCTTTGCACCGCTCTACGCCGTGTTGTTTACCGACTATTTCATCCTCCGCCGTGCAGACAGCCTGACCCGGAACCTCAACCTGAAAAACGGACTGCTCTGGCTCATCGGATTTGTTCTGTACCGCCTGCTGCTCCCGTACAACACGCCCGTCGGCACCACCACCGTCGTCATCATTCTGACCGGAATCATCTGCGTTCTGTTTTACAAAGCAGAACAGAAATGGCTTTCCGCCAAAACCAAATAGCTGACGTGCGAGGCTTCCTTCCAGCGTGAAAGGGATAGGGCGCGGAATCTGCAGGGTGGGCTTTTGAGCCGGAAGTGAGATCGGGGACCTCGGCTGCAGTGGCGGCTGCGGTTTGCGGAATGGTGCGGGCTTTGTCTTCTGAGCGATGAGCAAGCGGGACGCTTACTCTACTTTCACGGGTTTGATCTTTCCAAGGGTTGGAAGGTGTAGGGCGGGTTCCCTGGGCCCGCCTGCGAGGTCGGGGACCTCGGCTGCATTTGCGGAGCATTTTATTCGCCGGCGGGGGGCATTTCGTGGAAATGTTTGACGGGGCCGTGGCCGCTGCCGATCTCGTAGGCCGCGCCACCGATGATGGCGTGGCTGATGTACGCTTTGGCGCGTTGGACCGCGTCCTGCAGATCGAAGCCGCGGGCGAGGAAGGCGGCGAGCGATGACGAGAGGGTGCATCCGGTGCCGTGGGTGTTCCGGGTGCGGATGCGTTCCGACTGAAGCAGCAGGTTTTCCTTTTTTTCAAAATCGTACAGCACATCGGTCAGCGTATCGCCGTCGAGGTGGCCGGCTTTGAGCAGGACGGAAACCTGATAGCGGTCGGCCAGCTCAGCGGCGCAGCGGGGCAGATCATCGTCGGCAGCGATCGGGGCATCGAGCAGGATTTCGGCTTCGGGAATATTCGGCGTAATGATGCGGGCTTTGGGAATGAGTTTTTCCCGCAGTGCGGTGAGGGCCTCGTTCTGCAGCAGGATGTCGCCGGACGTGGCGACCATGACGGGATCGAGCACCACATTTTCGATAGCGTACCGGTCCAGTGCACGGCAGACGACGTCGATAATTTCCGCAGAATGCAACATGCCGATTTTGATGGCGTTCGCGCCGATATCACTCAGTACGGCCTCAATCTGTTCTTCGAGGATCTGTGGAGGAATCGGGTGCACGTTACTGACGCCGACGGTGTTCTGAACCGTAATGGCGGTGATGGCCGTTGCGGCATAGCCGCCGCAGGCGGAGATGGCTTTGATGTCGGCCTGGATGCCGGCGCCTCCGCCGGAATCGCTGCCGGCAATGCTCAGTACGGTGCTGTATTTCATGATGTAACTCCGGTGCGGTTCAGATAATCATCGATCAGAGCGCGGGCGATTGTGGATTTTGACGGAATTTTTTCGGGCAGGTTTTCTGCAGTGTACCAGCCGGCGTCTTCGATTTCTTTGGGGTCTATCCGGATTTCGCCGCCGGCATAGTCGGCCGTGAAGCCGACCATCAGCGAGTGGGGGAAGGGCCAGGGCTGGCTGGAGTGGTATTGGATATTTTTAATTTCCAGGCCCGTCTCTTCCATGACTTCCCGGGCAACGCACTGTTCGAGGCTTTCACCCGGCTCCACAAATCCGGCAACGACGCTGTAGAGCCCTTCCGGAAAGTGGTGACCGCGCGCCATCAGCAGTTCGTCGCCGCGCGTGACCGCCACAATCATGCTGGGCGAAATACGCGGATAGTTCTGAAGCCCGCATGCCGGACAGATCATAGCCCGTTCTTTTTCGGAAGGCTCGGCTTTGGTACCGCATCGGGAACAGAACTGATGATTTTCACGCCAGGTTAGAATCTGCGAGGCGTAGCCGATCAAAGCATAGAGTTCTGTCTCAAGCTGGCTGTGAAGCGAGCGGATATCGCTCAATTCATATCCTTTGGGTACATCGGCGGATTCGTTCAGGCGGGCCGTATAACACGGCTCAACGCCATACCGTCCCAGATAAACCGCATTTTTAAGTAAAGGGCTGTCGGGATTCAGAATAGGGACGGATGCTCCGTCGGTCAGAATATCTTTTCCGTTGCGGAAGAGGAATGCCCGAACTGCGGCGGGGTTGGTCTCTTCCGGAAGAATGGCTGGGTAAAAGTTCATCCAGTTCAGCATAAATTATTTAATCGGCAAGGCACGTATAATCTGTCCCGAAATAAAGTCGGAGTTCGGGGGCTGGTAATTCTGCGGCCCATTGGAAGGGTGGCGGGGAAGACTCGCCTGGATTCACGGCCTGCAAAGCCGGGCAGGTTTATTATTCCTTTTTGTTTTTTGACAAAATAATGACCACTGAATTTAGGTATATCAATTCTTGAAACTGCTTTGAAATTATTTTTGGGGTGCGGGGCCCCAATCAAAGAGAAGCCGTTCGACTAAAAGGGGCCGCATTAATCATTATGAAAACATTCGTACTGTCTTTTCTTCTGTTGTTTTTCGTTTCCATTTCACATGCCACGTTGCCGCCGGGGGTGACGCCGACGCCGGCACCCGCCACCGCAAGTGGTTTGTCGGGAGGGCCCTTTTACTACGAAGTAACGGGGTCAACCGTGGGGTTCGTTTATGGTACGGACTTTTATGCTGGGAACTCCTCAATTGCCACAGCGGCGGTTCATGACGGACTTCTTGCCGATGGTGAAACGGGAGTGATTGAACTTACACTGGTTGGAAGGCTAAAACCCGTCGGTTCGACGCAAAACGGGATCACTTCATATGGTTACAATTTTTCTCTCCCTTGTTTTGAGATGGAATTATGTGTCGTAGCGGATTTTTCGATTATCTCACAGCCGCAGGGGGGCGTTCTGGCGGCGGGCACTCCGATTACGCTATCGGTCGGCGTTGATGGAACGGGGCATACGTTTCAATGGTATATCGGCGAGCCGGGGGATATCACCCAGCCGGTGCCCGCGAATAATTCATCGAACCTGACCGTCACGGCGGCAAACCCTCCGTCGACGTATTGGGTGGAGATCTCCAATGCCTCTGGTTCCGTTTCAAGCTTAGGAGCCACGGTTGCGGCTTTTGTAACGGAACCGTCGAACGACTGGCAGGACATCACCGTCAATGTTCAGGGCGCTTTATCACCCGATAATGAGATTGGTCCGCTTCTGGCGACGGGCTCTGAGCTCTATGTGCTCGGCGACACCGGGATTTTCCGAACATCGGATAATGGAAATAGTTTTAGCACGCTGAATACGGTCAGTGGGGCGGGCTATGATTTGGGCCTTACCGCGCTGCGTTTTGTGGAGCGGGCCGGCGATTATATTTATGTCGGCACCGATCCGGGAAGCTACACGGCGACACTCGGCTACACGGCCATGCACCGCCTGCAGCCGGGCGATACGGTCTGGGAGCAGGCCGCGCAGCCGGGGCTGACCGGTCCGATTAATGTTTCGGTGGACGATGTAAGTTATGATCCCGGTTCGGACATGTATTATGCGGCCAGCGCATTTGCCGGCTGCTATGTTTCCAGCAACGGGCTCCACTGGACCGAACGCCGGAACGGGCTGCCGGAGACCGGACTGCCCTATGGCGCTTTTGTGAATGCCCGGAGTGTGGATGCGCATGAAGGCAAGGTGTTTCTCAACCTCTACAGTGTTCTCGCCGAGAATAACGGCGGTGTGTATGTATCGGAAGACCACGGCCTGAGCTGGACCCGATCGGGGGGCGTGGGCGGTACGCCGGGCGGACTGGTGCGGTTCGGCAGCCGTCTGCTGTATGCTACCAGCGGGCCCGCTACCCCGGACGACGGTGTTTATTACACCGATGATGGCGGGAACTGGAAGTATAGCCCGTTTCTCGGCCACGGGTTTAATATCCGTGCAAATTCAACGCATCTGTTTACGGCCCGGGAGCGGCAGCTGCTGTTTTCCGCCACAGACGGGCTGACGTGGGATGCGCTCGATGACCTGAATCTGCCGGCTGATTTTTACGCAGATTGGATCGAGCCGTCGGAAACCCATCTTTTCCTTTACGGAACGGACAGCCAGGGTCCACGTCTATACCGCCGCACGCTGGCTTCGCTGAATCTCAGCCCGGCGACCCAGTTTGTGGTTGATCCGTCCGAGGCGGGATCGACGGTGTACGCGAACCCGGGACAGACGCTCTTTTTCAGCGGTCTGGCCGGCGGGGCGAATATCAGCTATCAATGGAAAATCGGTGGTGTAGATATCCCCGGTGCAACGGCGCCCGATTTAAATCTTGAAGTCACCGACGAAACCGAAGGAAATCTTACGCTGGAAGTGAGCGGTGATGGCGGAACCATTGAAAGCCAGCCGATATTGATTACACGGATTCCGGCAGAACCGGGATTTCAGGATATGCGTTTTGTGCAGCCGCCGCTTCCCATGCAGGGTTCGCTGGTGCTTTATGATGACTATCGTGTGCTGCAGATTGAGGCCCCGCGCATGCAGCTGCTCAGCACGAACGGTCAGGTGCTGGTCCGCAATGAACTCATTGGCGATTCCCGGATCCGCCGCGGCTTCATTGATTCGCAGGGCCGGCTGGTCGGGTTCGGCGAATTTTCCGTGGTGCGCCTCGATCCGGATACGTTGACGCCTGATCCGTCGTTTACCAATGTCGCTTTTTCGGGAGTCGGCGGGACAACCAATACGACCATCCGGCTGAACGATGTGATTGAGCTTCCGGGCCAGGGGTACCTGTGCGCGGTGAATAATAACACCACCTTGAATGGGGTTGGGGTTCCATCGCTCGTTCTGCTGGATTACGACGGTGTCCAGGTGCCCGGTTTTATAAATCCGTTTATTAATTATTCACCGAGCTACGCCCCGAGCGCCCTGCAGCTCGAGTTGACGCCCGCCGGAAAAATTCTCGTGCAGGTTGCGTCGGCAAAATGGGCAAACGGGGATAGTATCCCGAGTATGGGGCTGGTTCGCCTCGAGAGCAGTGGTGCACGGGATCTGAGTTTTTCCCAGAATAACGATAATATTCCGATTGCCAACCGGACCCTGCGTTTCTTCACCCAGCAGCCGGACGGGAAGATTCTTTATTCGGTGGACAACAGCCGCTACCGGCCGAAGCGTCTCAATGCGGATGGAACGTACGATGCCGGGTTCAACGGGGACGATACCGATTTTGAGCGGACCATTTTCGGTTTTATCACGGAGCCATCGGGCAAAGTGGTGGTCTACGGCGAGTTCGAGGCCTATGGAGCCCAACGGGCAATCGGCCATGCGCGCCTGCTGAGCAACGGGGATTTTGATCCGACCTACAACGCGGAAGAAGGCTTCAAGTTCTATAATACACAGAAGGCCGTCGGTGATGCGGTTTATGATGATCGCGGCTTTGTCTATTACGTCTCCTCCGATGGCGGCGGATATCGCGTAAGCGGGCAGACCGGCGTGGTCCGTGTGTTTGTCGGGGAAGAGTCGGAACCCAGCGTGCTGGATCTCTATCTGGAACCCTTTGGCCTGCCCGCCGGGCAGCAGGGCGAAGAGGATGATCCGGATGGCGACGGATTTAAAAATATCTTTGAACTGGCCTACCAAACCGATCCTTCCGCCGGGAACGATGCCGTCGAGCTGTTGCCTGGGGCGGGCAGCGAATCCGGAGCCGTTTTAAACGGAATTCTGGGAAGTGCTGTGCTGGATCCGGCGAAAACATATTACACGCAGACGGTCCGCCTGCCGAAAAATCCGCCGGCCGGGGTGACCGTGCGGCCCGTCTCCACCGACACGTTGCCGCTCTTCGGAAACGGATCATCGACACTCGTGGCCTATGGAGCGCCGATTGATGAAGGCGATACGATTTTGCAGACCTATTACCAGGCCGAAGATATGAGTGTCGCACCCAGAGGCTACTTCACGGTTGAAGCCTTTCTGGATTAACTGTGGTTCCCGGTCTCAACCGGCGGGCACCGGCGGCGGTGCCCGATCCGCGATCAGAGAATCAGCATGCAGTCGCCGTAGCTGAAGAAGCGGTACTTTTCGGCGACGGCGGTTTTGTAGGCTTTGAGCATGAGGTCGCGGCCGGCGAAGGCCGACATCATCATGAGCAGCGTGGATTTGGGCAGGTGGAAGTTGGTGAGAATGGCGTCGACGTGCTTGAAGTCGTAGGGCGGGTAGATGAAAATGTTGGTGGAGCCTTCGGCACTTCCAATGTTTGGAAGTGATTCGAGGGTTCGGACGCTGGTGGAGCCGACGGCGACGACGCGGCCGCCCGTTTTCCGGGCATTGGAAATTTTTGCGGCGGCGGTTTCGGAGACTTCGTAGCGCTCGTGGTGCATTTCATGATCGGTGATGATTTCGGCGGAGACGGGGCGGAAGGTGCCGAGGCCGACGTGCAGGGTGAGCTCGGCTTTGCTGACGCCCTGTTTTTCCAGGGTCTGGAAAAGTTCCGGCGTGAAGTGCAGTCCGGCGGTCGGCGCGGCGGCGGAACCGGGGGTTTTGGCGAAGACGGTCTGATATCGGTTTTTGTCTTCGGCGATCTGTTCAGGCGTTTGCTCTTTTCGGGCGATGTAGGGCGGGAGCGGCGGCACGCCTTCTTCGTCGAGAATTTCCATAAGCGGCCGGTCGGAGCGGATGTTGAGGACGGCTTCGCCCTGTTCGCCGTCGTAGAGCATTTCAGCGGAGGCCTTGCCGGAGCAGAGCGTGAGGGTATCCCCGACTTTTGGACGGCGGGAGGCTTTCATGAGCACTTTCCAGACCTTGGAATCGGTTTCCTCGAGCAGCAGCAACTCCACTTTTCCACCGGAGGCTTTGTGGCCGAAGATGCGGGCGGGGATGACTTTGGTGTTGTTGACGACGACGACATCGGGCTCGCGGAGATAGTCGACGATGTCGCTGATCTGCCGGTGTTCGATGGTTCCGGTGTCGCGGTGCAGCACCATCATACGCGCCAGCTCGCGCCGTTCGGGCGGGTGCTGGGCAATGAGCTCAGGCGGCAGATCATAGTTGAACAGGTCGGTTTTCATTTGATAGCTTCCCAAAAACCGCAGAAGGATACGCATCCCCCGAGGAAAATAAAGATGAAACGATCCACGACTTTCATGCGCCGGCAGGCGTTTACGCTCATCGAACTTATGGTGGTGATTGCTATCATCGGGATTCTTTTCACGCTGGTGTCTCCACAGATCGGCAAAGCGCGGTTACGGGGAAAATTGACGCAGCAGGCGCATCGTGCAAAATCGATTGTGGAAGCCATTACGGCGAAAGAGGCGGCGAGTCGGTTCAGTCAAGGCTGGCCCCAGGCGGCGGAGTATAATTCTTCCACCGCTTTTCTGAAATCACTGGTGGAAGAGGGCTATCTGGATGTGGATTATGCTTTTTTTGCGGCACCGGGGATGACGCCGGCGCGCAGTGCGACGGATTTTTCGCCGGAAAACAATGCCTGGTGTATCCTGAAAGGGGTAAATGATACGACCCCGGGCCATACGCCGGTCGTGTTTCTCCGGAATATGAATGCCGGCAGCGGTTTTCTCGCGGATGAAGAGCCGTTTGGAGATAAAGGGTTTGCCTATGCCACGAAAAACGGGGAAGCGGTCATTATCAGTGAAGGGGAAATCTCCAACGGGGACTGGGGATCGATTTTTGTGTTTCCGGATGGGGTGACGGTGGATGTGCTTTCACCCTGAGTGAGAAAGTGTTTTGCAATGAAAGCTCCGTTGGGTATGTTCCGCGGAGCTTTTTTTGAACTGAATTAGGAGAGATTGAATGAAGATTCTGGTGGTCGGCAACGGCGGACGTGAACATGCACTGGCCTGGAAATTGGCGAATGACAGTGCGAAACCCGAACTTTTCTGTACACCGGGCAATGCCGGCACCGCTGAGCTGGGAACGAATTTGGGTTTCGGGGCCACCGATCTTGATGGGATCAAGGGCTGGTGCCTTGAGAATGAGCCCGATCTGGTGGTGATCGGTCCGGAAGCACCGCTCTGTGCCGGGCTTGCGGATATTCTGGAAGCGGAAGGACTCCGCGTGTTCGGGCCGAATAAAGCCGCAGCTGAGCTGGAAGGCTCTAAACAGTTTGCCAAGGAAATCATGAAGGCGGCCGGCGTGCCGACCTCGGCCTATGAAACCTTCACCGATCCGGACGAAGCATGTGCCTATGTCCGGGAACGCGGGGCGCCGATTGTCATCAAGGCCGACGGCCTGGCGGCGGGTAAGGGTGTTACGGTGGCCGAAACGGTCGAACAGGCCGAAGCGGCAATCAAAGATGCGCTCGAAGGCAATGCGTTCGGCGAGGCCGGATCGCGCGTGGTGATCGAAGATTTTCTCGTCGGTGAAGAGGCGTCGATTCTGGCGCTGATCGACGGTGAAAACGTGGTGATGCTTGCGTCGTCGCAGGACCATAAACGCATTTTTGAAAAAGATGAGGGACCGAATACCGGTGGCATGGGCGCGTATTCGCCGGCTTCGATTGTGAATGAAACGGTGCTGAAAAAGGTGAAAGAAGAGGTCTATGACCGCACACTGGCCGAGCTGAAAAAGCGCGGCATCACCTATAAAGGCGTACTGTATGCCGGCCTGATGATCGAAAATGATCAGCCGAGCGTGGTGGAATTCAACTGCCGCTTCGGCGATCCGGAAACGCAGGCGGTGCTGGCGCGCTGGGACGGCGATATGCTGCCGGCGATCAACGGGGTGATTGACGGCACGCTCTCTGAAGACCTGATTTCGTGGAAAGACGAGCACAGTGTCTGCGTGGTGATGGTGGCCGGCGGCTATCCGGGCAGCTATGCCAAGGGTAATGAAATCCAGAATCTCGATAAAGCCAACGCCGTGGATGATACGGTGGTTTTCCATGCGGGCACCGCGCAGGACGACGATAAGGTGGTGACGGCCGGCGGGCGCGTTCTCGGCATTACTTCGCTGGGACATGATTTGCTGGATGCGCTTTCGAAGGCCTACATCTCGGTGGAAACCATCAGTTTTAAGGATTACTTTTACCGCAACGACATTGGTCACCGTGAACTGAAGCGTCTGGGTATTGATCTAAATAACGAAACGAGAGGGTAAGAAGATGGAAGCAACAAAAAAGCCTGCTGTGGCCATTGTGATGGGCAGTCAAACGGACTGGCCGGTGATGGAATTCACGCGCAATACGCTGAAGAAATTCGGCATTGAAAGTACGGTGAAAGTGATGTCGGCGCACCGTACCCCGCATGAAGCGGTGGAATTCGCGGAAAGCGCGGCGGATAACGGATATGAAGTCATTATCGGTGCGGCCGGCGGCGCGGCGCATCTGTGCGGTGTGCTGGCGGGTCATACGGTGCTGCCGGTGATCGGCGTGCCGGTTAAGGGCTGGTCGCTCGACGGGCTGGATTCCCTGCTCTCCACCGTTCAGATGCCCAAGGGCGTTCCGGTGGCGACGGTGGCGATCGGTAAAGCCGGTGCCATCAACGCAGCGATCCTGGCGGTCCAGATTATGGGCGGAGCCGATGCGGAGCTGCGCGCTAAAATGGTTGAATACAAAAAGACCATGGCCGAAGAGGTTATTGCGGCCGACGCCGCGCTTCAGGCTGAAATTAACGGCTGATTGAGTATTCGCAGTCCGTGACTCGTAACGATCGGGTCAAGAAGATCCAGGGGTTGGAAATTTCCAGCCTTTGGATTTTTTGTGTCTGAACCGCAAGGGTTTAGGCTTGTAATAACATAAGTTATAACTAGGGTGCCGGTATGGCTTATAAAACAAAAGTACGGAAGATCGGCAATTCACTGGGCATCGTGCTGCCGAAAGAAGCGCTGCAGGCGATGAAGGTGGAAGAGGGCGCAACGCTTTATATTACGGAAGCTGCTGAAGGTGCGGTTCAGGTGACGCCTGAAGATAAGGACTTTCAGGACATGATGGAAATTGCTGAAAAGGGTATGCGCGACTACAGGAATGCCCTGCGGGAACTGGCTAAGTGAATCAACCGCGATGGATTTCTGCCCGTGTAATCCATGCGGTGCATGAGGAGTTGCTTGCGCGGTTCGGTGGGTTGTCCGGCGTTCGCGACCAAGCTATGCTGGAGTCGGCCTTGGATCGTCCCAAAAATTCGTTTCATTATAGTGAGCCGACGATTTATTCGATGGCTTCGGATTATGCGGTTGGCATTGTGAAGAATCATCCCTTTGTTGATGGGAACAAGCGTACCGGCTTCATGGCAGCCTATATCTTTCTTATGGCAAATGGAAAAAAGTTTCAGGCCTCGGAAGAAAGTACGGTGTTACAGACTCTGGCCCTGGCGGCCGGGGAGATCGACGGAACACCATATGCCGCGTGGCTGGAAGCCTCATGCGAGGCTCCCGAATAGCACCGGCTATTTCTCTACGCCGATTCGGGAGAGAATGCTTTCCATCAGACACCATTTGGTGATGCCGGACTGTAGCAGGTTGGCACCGACAAAGACCGTGAACCAAAGCCACCTGGGGCTGATGAAGTGGGCGAGAGCCAGCGAGATCAAAATGAATGAGCCGCAATGATGCGGATGTAGTTTTCCATCTTCATATTTATCTCCTTCAATATTTAAAAATGATAATATTTTAATGTGAAGTCTTCAAGACGCGCCCTTTTCTGAACGAAATCTATTCGGCGATTTTATTCCAGAAGCCGAGGGGTTCCTGGGAGATGCGCCAGAAGGCGATGCCCTGCGTGGGGCGCGAGGCATAGAGGTCCATCTTGGCATTGAGCGACGGCATGGATTCAAAATGGACGTTAATGGTTACGTTGGTGGAGTAGGAATAACTTCCCCCGTTTTCGGAAGTGCTGGTGAGTTCGACGCCGCGTTTGCGAAGATCAGTCCAAACTTCGGGATTCCGCATGGCGGCGGTGGTTTTTTCTTTCTGCCAGGAGCGGCCGTAGAGCGGAATGCCCATGATCAGCTTTTCACCGGGGATGGTTGACGAGGCATAGTTGTAGATCCGGGTACACCAGGGCAGTGAGGCAATCGGGCCTGCGGATCCTCCGCGGTAGTGTTCGTCATAGGCCATCACGATGACGCGGTCGGCCACTTTCCCGATGAAGGAGTAATCGAATGCATCCTGTGGATTTTTCTTTTTGTGATCGGCCCAGCGGGCCATGACGGCGACGCTGAAAAGTTTGTCTTCCGGTAAGGCCTTTTTGACGGCGACGAGGAATTTGAAATAGTTGGCGCGGTCTTTGGAGCTGATGGCCTCGAAGTCGATCTGCAGTCCGTCGAACGGTTGGCAGCGTTCCGTGATTCCATCGATGATGCGCTGTCGGAAGGGGAGTTCCGGGTCGAGATAGAGATGGGAAAGGGTGGTGCTCCAGGGCATGGTGATGACGAGGTGGTAGCGCGTTCCGGGATTTGCTCCGGAAAGACGGGGCGGTGTCTGGTGACCGCCGGTCAGGTTTCCATCCGGATCCACTGATGCACTGAAACAGCCGATATCGGTGATCGGAGAGGTGACAGGGAAATATTTTTCTTCGCCTTTCATCAGATAGGCCCAGGTTTCATTGAACCGGGCAGATGAGTTGGCGGCGATGCAGAGGGTGAGCAGTGTGAGTCTGATAATATTCATACACCCACGGTATGCGGGTGCATGAAACCTGTCAAGAATGCGTGTTTATGCTGCGCCTGCTTTGGAGTTTTCATCGCCATTAGGGATAATGATTTCGGACTTGGCCCGTTTGAAGGGGAAGGTCAGTGTGATGGCACTGATGCCGGCATCCCGCTGTTCGGTGCTGCATGAACCGCCGAGCATGGAGATATATTTGCGGGCAAGCGTCAGACCATGTTTTATATCAACTGCACCTTCGGATTCTTTAGCGAAAATGCCGTCCAGCAGTTCATCGTTTACCTCTTCGGGCGTGTAGGCCAGCTCGAAGACAATGCTGAAGTTCTCCGAGTCGGAAGAGGTCCGGGTTACATGCAGGCCCATCCGGCCTTTACGGGTTTTCTTCAGTGCATAACCCAGTAGAATCATGAGGATTTTCCGCATCTTTTCTTTATCCGTTACAACATGTTTCGGCACATTGTTGGAGGCCTGATATTGAGCGAAACTCAACGCGAAAAACAGTTTTTGCGCTTCTGCACGTGCCGTGTATTGCTGGTCGATTTCATTCAGCAGGGAGTGCAGGTCCAGATGATCCTCGTTAATCCGGCTGTCGCCATGACTTAAAAGGTTGAGTTCGGCACGGTAGTTTAATGAATCAATCAGGCCGCGGCAGTTGCGGCCGGCATCGGCGATCTGATGCCGTTGTGCTTCGGAAAGGTTATTTGATTTTTCCAGTTGCTCGGCAGTTTCAACCACCGGTTCAAGTGAATCGTGAACCATGCCACTGAGTTCGTTGATCAGTCTTCCGTTGGTCTGGCTGACGGCCTTTATCTCTCCCCGCGATTTGTTGAGTTTCGTCTGATAGGTTTGTTCTGCATCGGCCAGTTTCTGTTTGGCCTCTTTCAGCCGTTCGGCAATGTTGTGCTGTTCCTTATTCAGGGTATCGAGGGCTGTGTCGCGATTTTTAACGGTGGCTTCAGCCAGCTTCAGTTCCGTAATCAGGCCGACTTCTTTCTGTTTGGCATGTTCGACCTCTTGTTTAAGAGCATCGGTCTGTTTTTTAAGGAGTTCATCGCTGTCCTGTAAAGTGGCGCGCAAGGTGACCTCCAGCTCGCGCAGTTTCTTTTCGGCTTCATAACGGTGGTCGGTTTCCTCACGCAGGGCAGTGTTAAGTTTTTCAAATTCATCCTCGTGAGCTTTGATCCGGCCCTGAAGTTCTGTTTCGCGCTGGCGAAGCATCTGCTCGGACCGCTGAAGCCGTTTAATCTCGGCTTTGAGATCTCCGGTCTGCTGGGCAACAAGCCCTTTCTGGCTGTCATATATTTGCTGCATCTGGCTTTGTGCGGCTTTATAGGCGTCGACCACTTTTCGGTATTCTCTGGCGGCTTTTTTCAGTTCGCTGTTCCGGGTCTCCAGATTTTTACCCAGCTCATTTTTCTCCACCATCAGACCTTCGATTTTCACCTTCATGTCCTGTGCGGCTTTTTCCATTTTCTCCAGCTGTTTCCGGAGGGCGGAGGTTTCGGAGGCCACCATTTTGGAACGGCTTCCCGAGAGCTGTTGCACTTCGGCCTGAGCTTCGTTCAGTTCCGCTTCGAGTTTCTGCTGTTGCCGGCGGGCTTTTTCCAAACTGTCATCACGCACATGAATCTGCTCTTCGAGTCGGGCTTTTTCCGCTTCGAGTTCATTTGCTTTTCTGCGGATTTTCACCTCACCCAGACGGATGTCGGCGATGGTCAGGTTCATTTTTTCACGTTCCTGATTCATCAGCTTCTGCTGTTGTTGAGAGAGCTGTTCCATCTTTTGCTCAATCTCATTTTTCTCGCTTTCGGCTCCCTCGCGCGCCTGGAGCTGCTCCGCATAATCTTTGCTATTCTGGTTCAGCGTCCGTTCCAGCTCTTTGATCCGTTTTTCCTGGTCCTTTTCATGTTTCCGCATGGCTTTTTCGCGAATCTGCTTCTGGGCCAGTTCCTGTTTAATGGCCCGGGTCTCTTCTTCGAGTCGCTGGCCGAACTCTTTGCGCAGGGATTCCAGCTCGTTCATACTGTTGAGCAGTTTATTGGCCGCAGCCTTACGTTCAGTGACCTCTTCTTCGAGCTCCTGCGTGTGCTGTTCGGTCATGCGTTTCACCTGCTCCTGTGTGCTCTCGAGAAATTCCCGGGTGCGGGACAGCTGGTTTTCGGCTTTTTTCCGTCCGCTCTGCTCTGCTTCGAGCCCGGTCTGGTGCTGTGCATTCAGCTTTTCCAGCTCGCGTTCGTGCTGTTCTTCAATCTCCGCAAGCTGTCCGCGGAGTTTACTCAGTTGGGTCTGCATACTGCGCAGTTGATTTTCGCTGTCTTCGCGACGGGCGGTTTCCTGGGTATAGTGCTCTTTAATTTCGGCCAAGTTCTCTTCGATTTTTCGTAATTCATCTTCTTTGATCTGCAGCAGTTCCTCCCATTTCTTACGCTTATCGGTTTCGGTGTTCAGATCGTTCAGGCGTTTGGAAAGCTGTTCTTCGAGTTGCTGCTGCCGGGTAAGCAATCCCTGTTCACTGCGGCGGAGGCTTTCCTCCACTTTTCTGGTCTCGGCCAGCATGTGTTCAAACTCCTGTTCTCTGGAAGCCCGGCTGGTTTCAAATGTGTCCAGTCGGCTCTGTAGCTCTGCCAACTCAGTCGAATGCCGAGCATTCTGTTCTTTTTCATCGGCGAGCTCGTTCTGTGTATTGACGAGCCGGGTTTCCATGTTCATCCGCTCGTTCAGGGCATCTTCTTCACGGTTTTTATGGTCTGTGATACTGAAGGAGAGGCTGATCACGCCTTCAACCAGGCCGTCTTTGGAGACCAGCGGAATTTGGTTGTTTTCCATCCAGCCCTTCTGGCCCTGTGCATTAAACTGACGTTCGCACCGTTGCAGGGTTCCGGTTTTCATGGCCTTGATAGCCAGCACATCATAGTCTCTTGGAGCCCCCGGCATAATCTCGTATATGGTTTTGCCAACCCATTCCTCCTGGGAAATTCCGGTGCGTTCAGCCAGTTTTTTACTGGCATAGAGATACTGGCAGCGGGTGTCCTTGACCTGTACATCGGCTGGCAGTGAATCAATAATCCGTTGCAAAAACCGAATTCTGCTGTTGCGTTCGGCCAGCTCGCGTTTGCGGGAACTGATATCTCGCTGCATGCCCCAGATTCCCACCAGCTTTCCCGCCTCAACAATGCCTTTCACTTCATGGACGAGGTTGACGCGCGTGCCATTGGCGTCGAGGTGGACCGATTCAATGTTGACGGCCCTGAAATTATTACGCGCAAATTCTCTCAGCACATCCAGGGAGCGGAACAGTCCGCAGCCATCCTTCATTTCGCCGATGGTTTTTCCCATCAGCTGATCCGGTGTGACACCGTAGAGTCCGGCAAAGGTTTGGTTACAGTCGCCCAGCACCATGGTTTTCATGATTTTTTCAGCAATCCGGTCCGGATTGGAACCCATCGAAACAGGAGACTCCGGCACAAGGCGGTAGAATCCGGCGGAAGATGATAACATAAAGTTTGCCATCCGGCGGGCTTCGGCCTCGCTGTCCTGGACCCTTTCCTGGAACGGTGTGATGTCGGTGACCCAGAAAATATAACTTTCAACATCCTTTCGTACATTACGTACCCGGCGGCCGCGACAGACAACGTGCGAGATGCGGTCGCGCGAGTGCCGGAAACGGAAACGATGTTCGAAGTCGGTTTCGTCCTGCTCGGCAAAGAGCTGCCAAGCTTCAATAAATTCGTCTTTGTCTTCCGGATGCACGGCGCTGTGGATACCTTCTTTCAGCGCTTTCTGGGGATACAGGCCCGACATCTCCTGCAGGGCCTGATTGATGTAAATGCATTTTCCGGAGTGATCGAGCTGGAACATGCCCGTGCCGGCCTCAAAGAGTATATCGGTGAAGCGGGAGTTCGTGGCCTTATGGCTGTTGATTTCCGCTTCAAGCTTTTCGTTGGATTCTGTGAGTCGGGTTCGGGTCACCGTCAATTCTTCAGTCAAACCGTCCAGTTCACGTTTTGTCGTTTTATAGCGCCGTTGAAACAACAGAAACATGGTCACTGCAATGATCAGCAGAACGCCGATAAAGAGATAGGATATAATGTTCATCTGAAGGGGAATGATCAAAGCATCCACCTGCTGGGCCAGTCCCGTGCGGGGAAACAGCAGTATGCTGAACATCAGGGCTGCTCCGGTATGTCTCAATACTGTAGACCGCATTTGTGCTGAAAAAAGTTTCATGATTCCGCCTTTATAAAATCCAACTGTAAAACCGGAAACAATTTAGCAGATCATGTGCCAATGACGTCTCGTGGCGGTTAGTCTATAAAAGAGCCCGTATAACCGGGGGGTGAACAGAAAAACGGCATGCTGTAAAGCATGCCGCTTGGCTTTCAGAGTGAGAAACTCTTTCCGGATCTGGAAAGTGCCGGGGCCCGGAACTTATCTGCGTTTCTTTTTTTTGCTTGTTTTCAGTGTCTTTGTTTTTTCCTGCGGGGAGGACTGCTCCGCGACTTCCCCGGTTTCAGGGACCGCCGGGTTGCGGCGCAGAATGAGCATGGCTGCCCCGACGAAAGCGATATAGCCGGCAACGGATCGGGTTGCGGGAGTGTTGTCATCCGGCGTTTCCGCGGAAACCCCTTTCTGCTGCATGATCAATGCAAGAGAAGAATTCCCTCCGGCAGTCGGTACTGGAACCGGGGTGGAGTTCGCAGTGGGGGCCGGAGCCGCCGCGACGTTGCGGCTATTACTGCGCATATTCTTCAGCAGCGATTCCAGTTTTTGGGGCTGTGTGCCGCTTGACGCGACTGTGGAAGCGGCGGAAATACGGTCAATAGCCGCTAGAAGTTGTTTCTTGGTTTTCACGGCGGAATCGTTCCGTTCGTCTTCTGCGCGCACAATCACCAGTTTTTCCTGAATGATCGGCGTTTTGAGGCGGCAGCCGGGGGCGGCTACGAGCCGGTTGTTTTTGATCATCGCTTTAATGGCTTCTTTTTTGTGGGCCACGGGCATGGTGTATTCAAAGCGCACTGTGCCTGTGGAGCCGAGAATAATTCTGCGGCTGGGGTCGGCGTTAAAGGTCTCGAACGGGTCGTTCTGGGTTTCAATGCGCACGGTGCCGCTGAGAATATGAATTTCAGCAGAGCCGCCGGATTTGGCTTCAGTTCCGATTTCGAGCCCGGTGATCCGGTATGTGGAGTGATCTTTCAGAAAAACCTGGCCGGTGCCGGTTCCTGCTTTGCCGATGCACAGCTCGCCGGTGACGTTGGAACGATCTCTGAGTGTAACTGATCCTTTGGAGGCCGAGGTTCCGAAGCCTTTAGCTGAAAGGGCCAGTCGTCCGTTGATTGAGATATTATCATGAAGGGTCAGGCTGGCAAATCCATCGCCGGAGGCCGGAATATTGACCGTGCGCTGATGCGGAACCTGACTCCAAAGATTAATGTTGCCGTTGCCGAGCAGCGACAGTTCCTGACCATAAAGGTGCATGCCATGACTGAGCTGAACCGTGCTGTTGACATTAATAACGCTGATCGGTTCGCGAAAATGGGCGGATTCGCCTTCATTCGGGGTATGGTTCTGTTTCCATTTATATTTATCCGTCCAGTTCTCGGCGGTTTCGCCGCCGCGCCACTGATTGACCTGCTGTGCAATGACCGGGGTTCCTCCCAGAACCACGGCTGCCGCTATTCCCATTATTCTCAGTTTCTTCATCGTTTACCTCACTTCTTCCCTAACCGGGGTTGCCTTGGATATAGCAGGTTGCATGCCTATTGTTTGATACTCCGGAAATTGTTTTTATTTGAAAGGAAATCAGGGCGTGACAAATATGTGGCACGCGGTTTGCTTCTTATCGACCCGTAATTTCACACATGAAAGTGAAGGTCAGAGTCGATGAGCAGTGCAGATAAAATTATGGTCTCCAAAGAAAACGGTCGTTTGCAACTTCCTTATAAGGATTATGTAGCGATCATGGAGAAGGTCAAAGAAGGCCGGCGGATGCGTGAGGTGAAGAATACTGTAATGGCCGATTTGAGGCAGGTGCTGGGGGGGGCCGTGGCTGCCGTCGAGGTTCAGAAGAAAGTCGCAGCAGCACGGAAGGATGTTTCGGCACAAGAACCGCAGAGCGATAAAGCGGCCGAAGCAGTTTCGGTTGAAGCCGATTCCGGTACACCGGCTGTCCGTCCGGGAGGCAGAGCCGCATCCGAGCGGGGGGGGATTCCGGAAGGTATGGCCGTACCGCCCATCAAAAAAGATATTTCTGTACACTTTAATAAACTCGATGAATCCGGCCGTCTGTTCAGTGTTTTTAAACAGTATTATGCTTTTCTTAATGATGCCTGCGGCGGAACCGTCCGGGTGACACTGAAAGACGGTATCTGCAGTCTGTGGAACTATGATGAGTGGGAAGAGTTTGCCTTTATCGATATTTATGAGAGGCAGCTGAGAATCTCGCTTGATCAGCGGTACACCGATGCACTGCAGTCGCTCAATCTGTGCGAAGTGCCGCGTCTGCTTTCAAGTCGATTGAATCTGGTCTGTGTCCAGGTCAACGACCTGAATGACACGATGCTCAAAGTCATGGCTAAAGCCTTCGAGGAGGTCGGCCTGACAGCAAGTTAGGAATAGGGAGAAAAACATGAATAAGAAAACAAACATCATAACGATTGTGGCTGCGGCCATAGTACTTGTGGCACTGAACGTGGGAGTGTTCATGGCTGCAGGAAGCGGTGCTGTTTCTCCGATCAACAACATTTTGTTGTGGGGCGGATTTGCGGTGCTGAATGTGGCGTCCATCCTCTGGGCCATCACCTTGCTGGGTCTGCAGCCGCTCGTGGTAACATGCTCCTATGTTGCCGGCGGAGCGCTGGCCTACTTCGGCGTCCGGAATATGACGGAAATCAGCGTGGCAGAGATTACAACAGCCGGGGCAACCTACGGCGCGTTTGGAGCGCTGGCCGTTGGCAACGCCACAACAAAGGTGCGGCTGGCCTTTTTCAACAAGGGACAGGTTCCGTTTATTTTTGTGATCATCGGTCTTTTGGTAATTGATGCCGGATTAAACAGCCAGGTTTCAAGGGCAGGTGTTTCGGTATTGCTCAATGTTGTTGCGCTACCGTTCATCGGGGCCGGTGTGGCCGTCGGTGCGGTATGGAGCATCATGAATAAATTCGGCATCGGGAAACGCGCAGCCGAAGTGCTGGTTGAACGCGATGCTGCAATGGCGCAGGGGGCAACAGCTACAGGCGAAGATCAGATCGTCATCCCGATGCCTGAAACAGTACAGGCAGCGCCCGTCGAAAAGGTTGAACAAAAGCCGGTGATTGTTCCGGCCGTTCAAACCGCACCTAAGCGTAAAGCGAAGCCGGAGCCTGTTCGGGCCGAAACCGCTCCGGTTGAACCGAAAAAAGAAGAACCCTTTTTTCCGCTTGAACTTGATAAAGACGGGGAACCCAATCCCTCCGGGAAGGTTGACCCGCCGGAATTCGACATCCCCGTATTCGATGATGCGCTTTATGCCTCCGGGTCGCAGGACGACAATGATATGGGCGGAGTTCTGGTCCAGGAGCCGGTGGTTGCAGAAAAGACTGTGGCAGCAGAATCCAAAACCGAATCTGAAGAGGAAAAATTCGACATGGATGATTTCCTCGGGGGACACCTCGACCTGCTGAGCAAATTGAAATAAATGAAATTACATAGAACGGATAAAAATAAGGAGTAAGCCATGGATAACGATAATGTACAGATCTTCTACGATGGAAACGGAAATGCTGTTGCAGTTCAGATGCCGATCTCAGACTACGAGAAAATCATCAAGAGCGCCAAAGATGCGGTTGAAGCCAAGGATGCCATCGCCAAGGCCGTAGACGCCCTTCAGGGCGTTCTCTAAAATCGGGCCTATACCCTCCGATTAAAGTTTTCCAATGCCTGGAGATTCCAGAGGTTGGAAAACTTTTTTTTGATATTTTGTTTAAATACCGGAAGGGCGTCCATGTTTTGAATGCGGTCAACGTCTATTAGAAAACAGGGGACCATTAGCGTGTGAGTGGGATACAGACCATAAGCAGAGTGACAAAGGGTCGGGGCCTTCTGGCCGCCGTCGCTGTGCTCCTGACGGCCGGAAGTATGACCTCCGGGGCGGTCCCGCGGCTGGCCTGTGCCCGGATTGACCGTTTGGTCCAAGATAAACTGGTTGAACTCGATATCCCGCAGTCGGAAATCTGCACCGATGAAGTTTTTCTTCGACGTGTTTATCTCGACATGATCGGCACGCTTCCGACCGTGAAAGAGGCGGAACAGTTCCTGGCCAGCAACGCACAGAGTAAGCGTGAAGCCTTAATTGAAGAGTTGTTTGAACGTCCGGAATTTGCCGATTACCGGGCCATGAAGTGGTGCGATCTGCTCCGCGTGAAGGCCGAATTTCCCAGCAAACTCTGGCCGAATGCCGTACAGGCCTACTATCGTTTTGTCCGTACCGCGCTTTGGAAAAATATGCCCTACGACGAATTTGCGCGGCTGATGCTCACTTCCAGCGGAAGTAACTTCCGTGCGGCGCCGGTTAATTTCTACCGCGCCATGCCGCAGCGCGAACCCGAACCGATTGCCGGCATTGTTGCGCTGACTTTTATGGGCATGCGAACCGATGCCTGGGAGGAAGAGAAACTCAAGGGGATGGCCGCCTTTTTCGGGAAGATCGGATACAAAGGTACGGCGGAATGGAAAGAGGAGATTGTATTTCATGATCCCTCCAAAACTTATTGCTATACCGGCACTGCAAAGCCGGTGCCCTGTGTGCTGCCCAATGGAACCGCAGTTGAAGTGGGAGACTATGAGGATCCGCGCGTGGCCTTTGCGGACTGGCTGGTCGGTAGTCGCGTGTTTGCAGATAATATGGTCAACCGCATTTGGTACTGGCTGCTGGGGCGGGGCATCATTCATGAGCCCGATGATATCCGTGCCGGAAATCCGCCGCAGAATCCGGAACTGCTGGCTTTTCTCAGTCAGGAGCTGGTTTCGAGCGGATATGATCTGCGGCATATTTACCGGATTATTCTGAATTCAAAAACCTATCAGCGCTCATCCATTCACACCGCCGGGAATCTCAATGATGAAGAAAATTTTTCGCACTATTCCATTCGGCGGCTCGATGCGGAGGTGCTGATTGACGCCATCTGTCAGATCACGAAAACAACGGAGTCCTATTCTTCCGATATTCCCGAGCCGTTTACGTTTATTCCGGAAAATGAACGGTCGGTTCGAATTTCCGACGGCAGCATCACCAGTCCTTTTCTGGATCTGTACGGTCGCCCGTCCCGGGACACGGGATATGTATCTGAACGAAACAACACTCCGTCCGCCGCGCAGAAACTGCACCTGTTGAACTCCTCCCATATTCAGAACAAAATTCTGAATAATAAAGGACTGTTGGGTATGGAGTACAAAAGGGTCAAAGGAAAAAAGAAACCGCAGGTTCAGTGGAAAAAGCCGGAAGAGGCCATAGAAACTATGTATCTCACCATTCTTTCACGCTACCCGACGGCAAAGGAAACCAATACGGCAATTGCCTATATTCGGGAAAGCGGACTCAACCGTTATGACGCTTCGGTGGATCTGGTCTGGGGGCTGCTCAACAGCAAAGAATTTATTTTCAAGCACTGAGCTTGAAGGAGGCGGGCAATGAAAATGAGAAACGGGTTGGATGCGACACGTCGCGAAGCCATGGCTCTTGCTGCCACAGGAATGGGCGGTCTGATGCTCGGGGCCCCGTTGGAGGCTTCCGCAATGAAAGACGGCAAGGCAAAAGCTGTCATTCAGATCTGGATGTGGGGCGGTCCTTCGCATTTGGATACGTTTGATCCCAAACCGGACGCCGGGGCCGATTACTGCGGGCCCTACACGGCCCCCATCGAAACCAATGTCAGCGGAATCCGCATCTGTCAGGCGCTGCCGGAATTGGCGAAACACGCGGATAAATATGCCATTATTCGAAGCATGACGCATGGGATTAATGCCCATGAAACCGCATCCTACGTCACGCAGACCGGGCGTCCGGTCGGCGGCGATACCTTTCCCTGTGCCGGTGCTGTGGTTTCGCGCTTCAAAGGAGTCGATGCCGGGTATAAAGGGCTGTTGCCGCCTTACATTGTTCTGACCAAACCTCAAGGCCGTTTCTCGGAGTCGGGCTTTATGGGGCTGCGCTATAAACCGTTTGCCACCGGCGGCCGGCCGAGCCAGACGCCTTTTACCGTTGAAGGCATTATTCAGAAGGGCATCACTCAGGCACGTCAGGAAAGCCGTCGCGATCTGCTTGCCGCACTGGATACCTTCGGACGGAGAACTGCGGATAATCCACAGATCAGACACATGAATCTGTGCACTGATCAGGCTTACGAACTGATTCTCGGTGACGCCGGGAAAGTGTTCGATATAAAAGATGAGGATCCGAAGCTGCGCGAACGGTATGGCCGCAGCGACTTCGGCGCATCCTGCCTGATTGCCCGCCGGCTTGTGGAGCAGGGCGTGAAATACATCACCATTAATTATAATTATTCGCCCAATTGGGATTCGCATAAAAAACATTTCGAGGTGATGCGCACCCGTCTGCCGGAATTTGATCGCGGTATGGCCACGCTGCTGGATGATCTGCATCAGCGCGGTCTGCTCGATTCCACCATTGTGTGGGCCGGTGGTGAATTCGGTCGCGGTCCGAAAATTCAGTGGGAAGCCCCGTGGAACGGAGGACGCAGTCACTATGGAAAATGCTTCAGCCACGTGGTCGCCGGCGGCGGATTTCAAGGAGGGCAGGTGGTTGGCGCCTCGGATGAGACCGGTTCAGAAGTAACGGATCGTCCGGTTTATCCGTGGGATTTGATCGGCAGCATCTATGAACAGCTGGGCATTGACCCGAATGCAAAACTGCCGCATCCGCAGGGGATCGATGTCCGTGTGTGTGCAACCGAGGCCGACGGCATTACCATCGGCGGCCGGCTCCGGGAAATCATGTCATGAGCGCCGTTTCCAAAGGTTGGAAAATCGGGTTGGTCCTGCTGTTGGCTGTAGCGGCACAGGCATCGAATGAACCGCACATCGGTTTTGCCTATCCGGCCGGTGCACAGCAGGGTACTTCCTTTGAGATGCTGATCGGCGGTCAGTATTTCAAGGGAGCAACCAATGTGTTTGTCAGCGGCGAAGGCGTCTCTGTTGAGATTCAGCAGTTTTCGGTCCGCTATGAGCCGCGGCGGATCAATAATCTTTTCAATAACTATGAAAACACCCGGGCCTCCCTTAAAGAGGCCAGAGAAAAGGGGGATGCGGAACAGATCAAAAAACTCCAACAGCGTTTCGATCGGGCGGAGGAGCAGCTGCGGGTGGCCGATGCCCCGCCCGGTGTAGACCGTTTCGACCGCAAGGCGATGCGGAAGTTTTATGGCTACAATAAGAAGGAACAGTTTAATCCGCAGCTTCAGGACCGTCTGCGCGTACGGGTAACCGTTGCGGAAAATGCACCGTCCGGCGAGCGCGAGCTGCGCGTTTATACGCCGTCGGGGCTTTCCAATCCGTTCTGCTTTCAGGTCGGTACGCTGGAGGAAGTGAGAGAACACGAACCCAACGACGATCACATGAAACCGAATCTCCAGACCGTTCCCGTTCCGTCGGTCATCAATGGTCAGGTGCGGCCCGGCGATATGGACCACTTCCGGTTTCAGGCGCAAAAAGGCGATTCCATTGTCGTCGATGTAAACGCCCGGCGGATTATTCCCTATCTGGCCGACGCGGTGCCCGGCTGGTTCCAGGCAGTGGTTGCGCTGTACGACGAGGACGGTAACGAAGTGGCCTATCAGGACGACTATAAATTCAATCCGGACCCGGTGCTGTTTTTTGATGTTCCGGAGACGGGTACCTACACCCTGTCGATCCGGGATTCGATCTACCGCGGCCGCGAGGATTTTATCTACCGCATCGCCATCGGTGAACTGCCGTTTATCACCTCGATTTTTCCGCTGGGTGCCCGGAAAGGCGAACGGGTGGATATTGCGCTCACCGGACGTAATCTTCCGAAATCGCGGCTGACTGGAAAACTGCCGGACGACGGAACCGACCTGCGCCATGTCTCCGTCCGGAAAGAGGGGTACCGCTCCAACCCGATGCCTTTTGCCATCGGGGAGCTGCCCGAAGCTTTTGAAGCGGAACCGAACAGTTCACCGGCCGAGGGGGAACCCGTGGAACGGCCGCTGCTGATCAACGGGCGGATTCAGCAGCAGGGCGACCGCGACGTCTACCGTTTTTATGCCGAAGCCGGCGATTCGGTATCCGTTGAAGTCATTGCACGCCGCTTGAACTCCCCGCTGGATTCCGTCATCAGTCTCTCGGGACCCGGGCTCGAAAAACCGGTTCGGAACGACGATTATGTGGTCAAAGACAAAAGCCACCTCTATCTCGGTGCGGGCCTGGTTACGCACCACGCCGATTCCTATCTCACGCAGAACCTTCCGGAATCCGGAACCTACTATGTTGAGATTGCCGATGCTCAGGGTAACGGCGGCCACGATTACGGCTACCGCCTGCGCATCAGCAAAGCCAGCCCCGACTTTTCGTTGCGCATGGAACCTTCCGGCATGCATATCGGCCCCGGCGGAACCGCCGTTTTCACCGTCAGGGCAAGCCGCAAAGACGGTTTCAGGGAACAGATCACACTTTCGGCGGACGAGCTTCCCGAAGGATTTGTGATGAGCCGGGCCGAGATTGCAGCCGGTTCGGATCTCGCCCGTTTCACCATCACCGCACCGAAAAAGATGGCCGGAAAACTGGTCAGTCCGCAGATCATCGGAACCGCGATGATCAACGGCGAAGCCATCGTGCATACGGCGGTTCCTGTCGATGACCAGATGCAGGCCTATCTCTATCGTCATCTCGTTCCGGCCCGCGAGCTGGTGCTGGCTCCGGTAGAAAAACGCCCGCCCGTTCTTTTTCATGCAAAAGTCCCCAAATCCGGAATCATTGAGTTGGTCGCCGGCCGTGAAACCCGCATCAGTTTCGAAGGCACCATTATCGGGAAACAGCGCGGTTACAGCGTCAAACTCGATCATCCGCCCGAAGGATTCTCCACCGCGAAAAACGGATGGATCGGAAAAAAACGCATCAAAACCAAAAAGAAAGACGGCCGGGATGAATGGCATAAACACGAGGCCTGGGGCTCTATCATGATTGCGGTCGATGAATCCATCGAACCCGGCACCGAACTCAGTCTCGTGGTCTCCGCCGAAGTTAAACGCGGCCAGGAAAAAATCTACTACCCCGCGCCTGCGATCCCGGTCAAAGTCGTCGAATCCCGCGACTGAACAGCGCGTATGAGACGCGCTGATCTGTGCTGAAGCGCTCGATAACCGCGTGCCGCTGGAAAGGGGCAACGTCCCCGTTGACCGGTGTCCGTTTAGCTTTTATCGTTTCGGACATGGCGGTTCATGTCTCTTCGGTAAATTTCAGAACGGCCTGTGGCTTACAGTAATACCATTTACTAAAACATTCCGGTCTTAACGACAGAGTTATTCCGCGCAGAGACGCAAAGCCATTTATGACTGAATTTCTCTGCGTCCTCAGCGCCTCTGCGCGGGATCAAATTTATACCGGATAGTTTTAACGTTTGGTATAATTTATTCGATAGTGAAAACGCAGGTTTGATGATTTCTTACTGCTGACTGTTGCCGGAAATGCTTTATAGTGGAGCCCTATGAATGCAGTAGAAATTGAACAGGCGATCAGTGAACTGGCGGAGCTCCCTTTTGATGCGGCGGAGTTTCCGTATGCGTTTTTGACGGCCTTTGGAAACAAGGCGACGACGATTAAGCGGCTGCGGGCGGGTTCGACCAATAAATCCGATATCGGCGGGGTACTGCAGACGAATAACATCCATTTGAAAATCTGCGAAAACGGGGCGGTTGATGAAACGCTGAAGGCCCTGCGCGAAAGTCCGGCCACGAAAAATGGCAAGGTGAAGTTTATTCTCGCCACGGACGGCGAACTGTTCGCGGCGGAAGACCTTAATTCCGGGGATGTGATTTCCTGTGATTATAAAAAATTTCCGGATCATTTCGGCTTTTTTCTGTCGCTGGCGGGCATCAGCACGGTCCAGCAGATCCGCGAAAGTGCGTTCGATATCAAAGCCACGGGTCGTCTGAACCGCCTGTATGTTCAGTTGCTGAAAGACAACCCCGACTGGGGCGCGGCGGACAAGCGGACCGAAATGAACCATTTTATGGCGCGGCTGATTTTCTGTTTTTTCGCGGAAGATACCGATATTTTCAGACGCCCCGACCTGTTTACCGACACGGTGGAGCGCATGAGTGCGTCGGACGCCTCGAACACCCATGAGATTATCCAGGAATTGTTCCGCGCCATGAACACAAAATTTGAGGAACGCGAGATCGCCGGAATTGCGCGCTGGGCCAGGGAGCTGCCCTATGTCAACGGCGGGCTGTTTTCCGGCAGTATGGCCGTGCCGAAATTCACGCGCATTGCGCGTTCCTATCTGCTGCACATCGGAAGCCTGAACTGGAAAAAGATCAATCCCGATATTTTCGGGTCGATGATTCAGGCGGTGGCGGACGATGAAGAGCGCGGACAACTGGGGATGCACTACACCTCGGTGCCGAATATCCTCAAAGTGCTGAATCCGCTCTTTCTGGATGAGCTGCGCGAACAGCTGGCGGCGGCGGGCGACAATCCCCGTAAACTGATCAATCTGCGTAAAAGACTTGCTAAAATCCGCGTGTTCGATCCCGCCTGCGGCTCCGGTAACTTTCTGGTGATTGCCTATAAACAGATGCGCGAAATCGAGGCCGAAATCAATCGGCGGCGAAAAGAGCCTGAAAACCGCAGTGTGATTCCGCTCACCAACTTCCGCGGCATTGAGATCCGCGATTTTTCGGCGGAGATTGCGCGGCTGGCGCTGATTATTGCCGAATACCAATGCGACGTGCTTTATCGCGGCCAGAAAGAGGCCATTCAGGATTTTCTGCCGCTGCGACGCGACAACTGGATCACCTGTGCCAATGCGCTGCAGGTTGATTGGTTGAGCATCTGCCCGCCGACCGGAACCGGCGTAAAACACCGCGCCGACGATTTGTTCCAAACTCCGCTCGATCAGGCCGAAATCGATTTTGAAAACGAGGGCGGTGAAACCTATATCTGCGGCAATCCGCCTTATATTGGAAGAAGGAATCAAGATAAGAAACAGAAGGCGGATCTAAAAGCGTTGTTAGCTTCCAAAGTTCGTTCGAGCGCGTCCTTGGATTACGTTTTTGGATGGCTGGAAAAGGCTTCGGACTTCATTGTCCAGCAGGGTGGAGAATTTGCTTTTGTAACAACAAATTCAGTAACACAAGGTACTCAAATTCCAATATATTGGCCGCATCTTTTCTCAAAAGGACTCGAAATCACTTTTGCCCATCGCTCGTTTAAATGGTCAAACAACGCTGCTCATAATGCAGGCGTTACGGTTGTTGTTATCGGAGTTGGTACAACCAGGAAGGCTAAAAAAATATACGATGGAGAACTTGTTCAGGAAGTGGCAGAAATAAATCCGTACCTGTTGTCTGGCTCTGCCGTTGTTGTAACAACCGCAAGCAAACCAATTTCTCAAGTCCACAGAATGAACTATGGCAATCTACCTGGTGATGGCAATCATCTGTCTTTGTCTCAAAGAGAAAAGGATGATCTTCTGCGACAGCATCCTGAGGTTGCAAAGCTTATTCTTCCTCTTTATGGTGCCCAAGAATTCATAAAAGGTCTAAAACGCTATTGCATATGGATCGACGATGATGATCTGGAAATGGCACTTCGTGTGCCTGAAATTGCATCCAGAATTGAGAGAGTGAAGCAAACTCGTAAGGACAGCAAAGATCCAAGCTACAATGCATTGGCTTCCCGGCCTCATCAATATCGAGACCGTAATCTTGCCGAAAGGCTTACCATTTTAGCACCTCAAGTTTCCTCTGAGTCTCGTGACTATCTTCCCACAACGGTAATAGAGGGACGAACAGGAACGACGAATCAAGCATTCGCCCTCTACGACGCGCCGCTGTGGAATATGGCGCTGATTGCCTCGCGCATTCATCTGGTTTGGATCGCTACCGTTTGCGGGAAAATGAAAACCGATTTTCGCTATTCCAACACGTTGGGGTGGAACACGTTTCCTGTTCCGCCGCTGACGGAGAAGAACAAGGCGGATCTGACGCGCTGTGCGGAAAATATTCTGTTGGCGCGGGAAGCGCATTTTCCGGCGACGATTGCGGATTTGTATGCGCCCGACAAAATGCCCGAAAACCTGCGGGCGGCGCATGAGCAGAATGATGAGGTGCTGGAGCGCATCTACATCGGCCGGCGCTTCCGGAATGATACCGAGCGGCTGGAAAAGCTGTTTGAGCTCTACACGAAGATGACGGAGGGGAAGGATGGGTAATGCGGAAATCCTGTTCGGCGGGGCAGGCTGGAAACCTGCGGTACGATTGCCGTACCGCCCGCATCCTGCGGGCCCTCGAAACTGCCATGATGGCGGCGACACGTGCGTTTCTCAGGGTTGCCATTCTCTTCGGTCATTGCTTTCGTTTCGAACGCCTCGCTGCGCGTCCAGCCTGTTACGCGCAGGGACACAACCCCACTTTAATCTAACGGAATCCGGTACCATTGGATCGTGCAGATCATATAATTCCGTTTTTAATTATGGCGAATTCGCCGTAATTAAAATCCGGAAAGGAGGGGAGCATGCCTGCAAATAAGAAAATCAATGTGTTGAGCACCGAGGTCAAAGTAAAAACCACAGACCAAAGTGATTTCATCTGTCTAACCGACATTGCAAAATCAAAAAATCCGGATCATCCCGACGACTTGATTAGAAACTGGCTTAGGAACCGCAACACGCTGGAACTGCTGGGGATTTGGGAGCAGCTGCATAATCCCGATTTTAACCCCGTCGAATTCGACGGGATTAGAAAACAGGCCGGACTGAACAGTTTTACACTGACGCCCAAACAATGGATCTCGCTAACGGGTGCGGTTGGGTTATCTTCCAAAGCGGGGCGTTATGGCGGGACCTATGCCCATCAGGATATCGCCTTTGAGTTTGCATCGTGGGTTTCGGTTGAGTTTAAGCTGTACCTCATTAAAGAATTCCAGCGGCTGAAAGAAGAGGAGCAAAAACAGCTGGGCTGGGACGTTAAGCGCCAGCTTACGAAAATCAATTACCGGATTCACACGGATGCGGTGAAGGAAAACCTGATTCCGCCGGAACTGACCGGACAGCAGGTGAGTTTTGTGTATGCCTCGGAAGCGGATTTGCTGAATATGGCGCTGTTCGGTAAAACGGCGCAGCAGTGGCGGGAAGAACAGCCGGACAAAAAAGGGAATATCCGGGACTATGCCAATGTTTCGCAGCTGGTCTGTCTGGCGAATCTTGAAACGCTGAATGCCCATCTGATTCAGCAGGCGTTGCCGCAAGCGGAACGATTAAGGCTGTTGAACCGCACCGCCATTCAGCAGATGCGGATTCTCACCGGTGATCCTCGCATCAATAAGCTGGAGGGAGAGGCATGATGGAGGGGGCGATGGCTGAATGGATTCCGGCCGGCTTGAACACGGTACGGAACGTGCGGGGTACGCAGATTGCGGGCGATACATTATGCCTTTTCGACCGCTTCTTCGAAGGACAACGGGGGTGCGGCAGATTATGAGTGAGTTGATTTTATATACTTCGGATGACGGCGAAACGCGGCTTGATCTGCGGGTTGAAAACGGAACGGTATGGCTGCATCAGCTTGAAGTTGCCGATTTGTTTCAGACCACGAAGCAGAATGTCAGCCTCCATGCACGGAACATTCTCGAAGAGGGTGAGTTGGAGCCGGAGGCAACTGTCAAGGAATCCTTGACAGTTCAACAGGAGGGAGCGCGGCAGGTCAAAAGAGTACGCGTTTTCTATAATTTGGATATGATTTTGGCCATTGGGTACCGGGTCCGCTCATCGCGCGGTACGCAGTTTCGGCAGTGGGCGACGCGTCATTTACGCGAATATTTGGTCAAGGGTTTCGTGATGGATGACGAGCGCCTGAAGAATCCGGGCGGCTGGGATTATTTTGATGAGCTGCTGGAACGGATTCGGGAAATCCGGGCGTCGGAAAAGCGGTTTTATCAGAAGGTTCGGGATCTGTTTGCGCTGAGTTCGGATTACCGGATTCGAGAAGAGGAGACGCATTTGTTTTTTGCAGAGGTTCAGAATAAGCTGCTGTATGCCGTGACGGGACATACCGCGGCGGAGCTGGTTGTTGAACGGGCCGATCCGACTCAGCCGAATATGGCGCTGACGAACTGGAGCGGCTCTCGAGTCCGCAAGCAGGATGTGATTGTGGCTAAGAATTATCTGTCGGCCGATGAGGTGGATACTCTCAATCGGCTGGTGGTGATTTTTCTGGAACAGGCGGAGCTGCGGGTGAAACAGCAGCAGGAGCTGACACTTGATTTCTGGCGGGAGAATGTGGATCGCCTGTTGGAGTTTAACGGTCGAGCTGTTCTTGAGGGGACCGGAAAAATCAGCCATGACGATATGAAACGTATTGTGCACCGCCGCTATGAATCATTTGATGAAAACCGCCGGTTGGCCGAAGCTAAAGCGGCCGATCTGGACGATTTGAAGGAACTCGAAAAACTGGAACAGCAGCTAAAGGATAAAGGAAGCAGCGATGAGCACGATTAAAACCGTCCCGTCTGTATCGGTAAATTATGCGAGGACCGGTGCGTCGACGCGTTCCAACGAGCTGGGCATGCGGGCGATGCAGGAGCGGGCATATGAAAAGCGCGGGGAGCAGTATCTGCTGATCAAATCGCCGCCGGCTTCGGGCAAGAGCCGGGCGCTGATGTTCATTGCGCTCGATAAGCTGCATCATCAGGGGCTGAAAAAGGCGATTATTGCGGTTCCGGAAAAATCGATCGGGGCCAGTTTTGCCAATGAACCGTTGAGTGAGTTTGGATTCTGGGCGGATTGGGAGGTGGAGCCGAAGTGGAATCTGTGCAATGCACCGACGTCGGAGCAGGGAAAAGTGAAATCGGTCGGGGAATTTCTGGAGGGCCCGGACCGGGTACTGGTCTGTACGCATGCGACGTTCCGCTTTGCGGTGGATGAATTGGGGTATGAGGCGTTCGATGACTGCCTGCTGGCGATTGATGAATTTCATCATGTTTCGGCTAATCCGGACAATAAACTGGGGGCGCATCTGTCGGAGTTTATTATCCGCGATAAGGTGCATATTGTGGCGATGACGGGTTCCTATTTCCGGGGGGATGCGGTGCCGGTGCTGCTGCCGGAAGATGAAGCGAAATTTGAAACGGCGACCTATACGTATTACGAGCAGCTGAACGGGTATGAGCATCTGAAAACACTCGATATCGGCTATTATTTTTATTCAGGGGCCTACACGGACGAAATCATGTCGGTTTTGGATCCGGCTGAAAAGACCATCATCCATATTCCTAATGTAAATTCCCGGGAGAGCACGAAGGATAAGCATAAAGAGGTGGAACACATTATCGGGGAACTCGGGGAGTGGCTGGGCGAAGATCCGGAGACGGGATTCCAACGGGTTAAAACGGCCCGTGGCCGGATATTGAAAATTGCGGAGCTGGTTGATCAGGATAATCAGGCACGGATTCAGCAGAGTCTGCGAAATCCGAAAATAAAAACGGACCGGGATTATGTGGATATCATCATTGCGCTGGGCATGGCCAAGGAGGGGTTTGACTGGATCTGGTGTGAACATGCGCTGACGGTGGGCTATCGGGCGAGTTTAACCGAAGTGGTTCAGATTATCGGTCGAACCACGCGCGATGCCGAAGGTAAAACGCGGGCGCGGTTCACCAATCTGATTGCGGAGCCGGATGCTTCTGAGCTGGCGGTGGCGGAAGCGGTGAATGATACGCTTAAAGCGATTGCGGCGAGCCTGCTGATGGAGCAGGTGTTAGCTCCGCGATTCAATTTCAAGCCGAAAAATCCGGGCAATGGTCCGGAAGAGGGTTTTGATTACGGAGAAGGCGGTTATAAATCCGGAGAGTGTAATGCCGGATATAATAAGAATACCGGTGAAATGCAGATCGAAATCAAGGGGCTGGCCGAACCGAAGAGCGAGGAGGCCCAGCGGATTTGCAAAGACGATTTAAACGAGGTCATCACGGCGGTCGTTCAGGATAAGCAGACGATTGAACGCGGTCTTTTTGATGAAGAAATGGTTCCGGAAGAGATTACGCAGCTTCGGGTCGGTAAAATTGTCAGCGAAAAATATCCCGAGCTGGATGCGGAGGATCAGGAGGCCGTGCGACAGCATGCGGTGGCGGCATTGAACCTGACGCAACAGGCAAAGAAAGCGCTTACAGATGTGCTGGGAGGGGGGGGCGGTCAGGAGGAGTCGCCCAATACCGCGCTCATTGACGGGGTGCGGAAGTTTGCCATGGATGTTCGTGAGCTGGATGTGGATTTGATTGACCGGATTAATCCGTTCAGCGAGGCCTATGCCATTATGGCCAAGACCATGAATGAAACGCGTCTAAAAGAGCTCAAGGCCATTATTGCGGCGAAAAAAATCAATCTTTCAATGGATGAGGCCAGAGAATTAGCCAAACGGGCTCTGAAATTTAAGGTTGAACGGGGCCGCCTGCCGAGCATCACGTCGGCTGATCCGTGGGAAAAGCGAATGGCAGAGGGAATTGCCTTTTTAGCGAAGAAAAAGGCGGAGGCGGTAAATGGCTAAAACGAATAAAAATCAGTTTACCGAAGAAGATGATGCGTTGCTCGGGGCCTTGGGGGTCGATGTTGAGGCAAAGAAAAAGACCAGGTACACCAAGGAGGAGGAGCGGGTTATTGCGGGATTTGAGGAAATTCAGCGTTTTGTGGAAGAGTCCGGGCATCCTCCTCAGCATGGAGAAGATCGGGATATTTTCGAACGCCTCTATGCCGTGCGGCTGGATCGTATGAAGGAGCTGAAAAAATTTCATACACTGCTTTTGCCGATGGATCATCAGGGACTTTTAAGTGCAAAAAAAGAGTGTCCAGAGGAGCCGTTGGATAAACTGAACGATGACGAACTGCTCGAGGCATTAGGGGTGGAAACGCCGGTGGGTTCTATTCAGCAGCTGAAGCATGTTCGTTCGAGCAGGGAGATCCGTGCGGCCGAGGAGATTGCCGGCCGGGAAAAATGTGAAGAGTTTGATGCGTTCAAGCCGCTCTTTGAACAGGTTCGGGAAGAGCTGAAAGCGGATATGCGGCAGATGATCCGATGCAATGATAAAACGGATGTGAAAGTTGGGGATTGGTTTGTCGTGGATGGACTGACGGCCTATATCGTGAGCGAAGGTGAGGCATTTACTACCGGAGAGGGCCGGGAAGATCGGCGTTTGCGGGTGATTTTCAGCAATGGAACCGAAAGCGGGATGCTGCGACGTTCGTTTCAGAAACTTTTATGGGAGGATGATACCGCCCGGCGCATCGTGATTCCTGCCGATATGGGGCCGTTATTCGGAGATCGTGTATGCGAAGAAGATCAGGCTTCAGGTGTAATCTACGTACTTCGCAGCCAATCAGAACTTCCATACATTGTCGAAAACCGGGAGCTGATTCATAAAATCGGATTCACGACAGGAAGTGTGGAAAAACGGATTGCGAATGCGGTAAATCAGGCAACCTATCTATTGGCTGAGGTGGAAGTGGTTGCGAGTTTTGAACTTTATAATGTGAATGCGGGCAAACTGGAAAATGTGTTTCATAAACTGTTTTCACCCGCCCGCCTTGATATCGAAATCAAAGACCGGTTCGGAAAACCGTTCCGGCCTCGGGAATGGTTTTTAGTGCCTCTTCATATCATTAGAGAAGCCGTGGATAAGGTGATTGATGGAACTGTTGCGGATTATAAGTATGATCCCCGAAAGGCCGAATTAATTAAGAGTTAATTGTATAGTCCGCATGGACACAAAGTATGCAGCATGCGGTTTCCGGTTGGGAACCGTCTTATCGGTCGCTATAAGTCGGCCGTTATTCCGCTTGCCGGAACAAGCGGGACACAGTTTTACTTTTTCGCCGGCTTTTTGGCGGGGCGGGCTTCTTCTTTTCTGGATTGCTGGCGGTCGGCGGAGGGGAGGTCGATGTCCATGATGAAGCCCTGTTTGCTGAGGATGAGCAGGCGCTGTTCGTTTTCGATGCGGACGGAGTAGGGCAGCATGTGCATCTGCAGGAGGACCTGAATCTGGTTGGGGGAAAGTGTTAACTCTTTGTATTCGACGGGCAGCACAAAGTCGCAGCCTTCTTTCCAGCCGGAGCAGCCATAGGCGGTTTTTCCGCGAATAACGGGTTTGCCGCAGACGGGACAGTCGCCCAGGCGGTCGACGTCGATTTTTTTGGCGGTGCTGGATTCAATCAGTCCGCGGGTGTAGCCGACGATGCCGTCCATGAAATCGCCGGGCTGTGCTTCGCCGCGTTCGATCTGCTTGAGTTTTTCCTCCCATTCGCCGGTCATTTCGGGCGATTTGAGCAGCGGGTCCTGAATGAGGGCGATGAGGCAGCGGCCCATGTCGGTGGCGCGGATCTGTTTTTTGTCGCGCCGGATATAGTTGCGGCGCAGGAGGGTTTCGATAATAGCGGCGCGGGTGGCGGGGGTGCCGATGCCGCGTTCTTTGAGGGCTTCGCGCAGGGTGTCGTCGTCAACCCATTTGCCGGCGGCTTCCATGGCGCCGAGCAGGGAGTTTTCGTTGAAGGCTTTGGGCGGCTTGGTTTTGCCTTCGCGTGTGGAGGGTTCGTGAGGACCGGTTTCGCCTTTTCCAAAGGTTGGAAGCTGCTGGTCGTCATCGTCGCCGGCCTCCGGATCCTTTTTCTTCTTTTTCTTTTTGGGGAAGAGGACGGTCCAGCCGGGATCGACCACGACGGTGCCTTTGGCCTGGAAGGGGACTTCGGCGCTTTCGCCGTCGACGGTGGTGATTTTTTTGATGCAGACGGGATAAAACGCGGCGATAAACTGGGTGACGACGGCGTTGTAGACGATCTGTTCGTTGGAGCCGAGCGATCCGGGCATCATGCCGGTGGGAATAATGGCGTGGTGGTCGGTGACTTTTTTGTCGTCAACAATGCGTTTGGTGAAGGGCAGTTTGGAAAGGTCGAGTGTTTCGATCTGTTCTTTCCGCAGCCCTTTCAGTTTTTCAAAAATCCCGGGAATCCGCGGTTTCATGTCGGCACTGAGATAGCGCGAGTCGGTTCGCGGATAGGTGACAAGTTTTGACTCATACAAATTCTGCGTGGCGGCCAGGGTGTCGGCGGCGGAGAGGCCGTGGCTTTTATTGATTTCGCGCTGCAGCGTGGTGAGGTCGAAGAGCTGGGGCGGCTGTTCTTTTTTCTGGCGACCGGCGACTTTGGTGATGACGAAAGGCTGGCCGGTAATCTTTTCGAGCAGGGCCTGGGCTTCGTTTTTCTTATCGAACCGTTCGCCGGTAAATTTGAAGGTGGTTTCGCGGTATTTTGTAGTGAGTTCCCAGAAGGGTTTGGGACGGAATTTCATGATTTCGTCGTCGCGCTGTACGATCATGGCGAGGACGGGGGTCTGTACGCGGCCGATGCTCCAGAGGACGCGGTCGTCGCCGGCGGAGAGGCGGCCGTGTTTGACGGTGAAATAGCGCGTGGCATTAAGGCCGACAATCCAGTCGGATTCGGAGCGGCAGCGGGCGGCTTCGTAGAGCGGATCGTAGTCGTGGCCGTCTTTGAGGTCTTTGAAGGCTTCCTGAATGGCATCGGGCGTAAGCGAGCTGAGCCAGAGGCGTTTGATGGGTTTGTCTTCGCATTCGCTCAGCGCGAGGATGTAGCGGAAGATCAGTTCGCCTTCGCGCCCGGCGTCGGTGGCGCAGACAATTTCGTCGGCTTCGGTGCAGAGTTTTTTAATGACTTCGAATTGTTCCGGAACTCCGGGGTTTTCGATGAGTTTAAGTTTAAAGGTGTCCGGAATGAAGGGGAGGGCATCGAGGCGCCATTTGCGCAGTTCGGGATCGTATTCACCGGGATCGAGCAGGGTGACGAGATGGCCGAAGGCCCAGGTGATGGCGCAGCCGCGGCCTTCGATATAGCCGTTTTTTTTGTCGGTGATTTTGAGCACCGATGCAATGTCGCGAGCGACTGAGGGTTTTTCTGTGATGACAACTTTCATGAGAAGCAAGGGGTATTCCGTAAAGCGTAATGGGCTCGAAACTGCATATCTTGTACATTGGGAGCGGTCTGTTCAATCAATTATGGCGTCCGGTATGGTGCGAAAGCTGTTAGTTGTTCCCGTGGCCGTCTTTTCGGCGATGCCATGGGTGCAGGCTTCGGGCATTACGGTACTGACGGAGGAGCCGGCGGCGGAGTTTTCGCTGCCGGATCAGGCGTGACCGGCTGATCCGGGAGCTCGACGCATATTACCGCGAGCAGCTTTAATAAGAAGAAGCGCTCTGCATGTCCCGTTTATTTCGGCATGTTGCGCTGCATGTTGCCGATGCTGCCGGCATCAATCACGTTGGTGTACCCCGCATTGATCAGGTCCCGTTTTGCGTGGGCCGAGCGATTTCCGCTACGGCAGTACACGATGATCGGAGCTGCTTTGTCGGTGGTGTGCTGATCGATGACGCCGGCAATGGTATCGTGGGGAATGTTGATTGCGCCTTTCACATGCCCGCGCTGGAATTCACCCGCAGTGCGGGTATCGATGAGCAGCGCCCCGTCTTCCACCAAGGCGGAAAGTCCGTCCCGTTTGTCCCCTTTTCCGCCGTACAGCAGGTTGACGGCAAGGATGCCCACCACAATGGCGAGGAGCATTTTTCCAAGGGTGCGGATCATGAATTCACTTTCTTCCGGCGACTGAATGCCCGGTGGTTTCCGGTGTGGGTTGCGGATGTGATCATCTAAAGTTCCAGCACTTTTTCGAGTCCTTTGGCGGACTCAAAGCTGACGTGGCGACCGTCGAGATCAAGCTGAACGGCGGATCCGTCGGCGGTGAGTTTTACTGCGGAATCCGGATGCCGTTTTTTCCAGACATTGGAAAGAGCGAAAGCACGTTCGAGCCCGTCGCCGCGCTGGAAGTTCCACACTTCGTCGGGCTGGGCGATACGGGAGCCGTTATAGATGGATTCATTTTCCAGATTTTCCAACGTCTGGATGAGCTCGTCGTCGGAAAGTTCAGCCGTGGCTTCGACCACAACCGGATTGCGTTCGAGGCCGGCTTTGATAAAGGGCTCCCAGTGGGCGATGGAAAGGTCGCGGCTGGCATAAAAAGCGAGATCGGCTACCGGGTGGGTGTTGCGCAGACTGCGGATATATTCGATGATTTCTTCGCGGCCGGTGCCGACGGGGAGGTCGATCGGGCCGGGGCTTTCAAAGGTTTTCGTTGCATCATCCGGAAGTTCGGGTTCGAGGTGAACAAAGTCGATGAGGCCTTCGATGACCGACATTTTTCGGTTCATGTCGCGTGTGCATTCAATTTTTTCCGCGAGGGCTTTCATGCTCTCCTGATCGAAATGCGAGATGGGGTTGCCTTTTAGGAAATCCGCCAGTTTGGTCAGCTGGATGCGGTCTTCGATGGGTTCGGTGTAGAAATCGTATTCATCGATCTGCTCGAGCAGTTTGTTGCGCGTGGCGTTATCGGAAACCTTATAGGGGCTGCCGTGCTCGTAGGCATAGGCACGCTCGATCGGAAGATACTGCTCTTTTCCGTGGCGGAGATATTTGATCTGGAAACATTTCTGGAACTCGGAACGTTCGCGCAGGAAATTGGCCAGGATTTCGAAGGTGATGTCCGAGGTGGTGAAGGCATCGAGTTTTTGTTTAAAGCGTTCGAAGCTTTGTTTCGAGATTGTGGCGTTATCGTAGACCGTGTGGATATAGCCGGTATTGTTGGCCACGATGGTTACCTGTTCGTTGCGCAGGGCCCGTTGCGCCTTGGCGGTGAGGTCGGTTCCGTTGAACCACATGTTTTTGGTGACGAGTCGGCGGTTGTTGGTCAGTACGCCGTCGTTCACATGAATAAAATTCTGGGAGTGCAGCGGCGTGGCGATCAGGAAGATATCCTCCAGCGGAATATCGCAGATGATGTAGAGGGCTGCGGCGTAGAGGGTGGAGAGGGAAACGCATTCGCCGGCACCGACGCGGTAGTTTTCTTTGTGACGAAACGCATCCATGGCCTCGAGGGTTTCGGTTTTCCAAAAGGGGATGACGTTGGAGTTGTATTTATCGAGACCGAAGTGTTTGCGGATATCGAGCGAGAAATAGTGTTTATCGCCTTCGTAGCCGAAGAGGGCGTTGGAGCGTCCAATGGTTTTCTCGTCGATGTACGGCTTGAAGCGCTCAAGTTCTTCTTCTTTGGTGGTGAGGCCCCAGGTGTCGAGGTCGAGATTGAATTCGTAGTTATCGATGATGAACTGTTTGAGCCGCTGGATTTTTTTGTAGGGCTTCATTTTATCCAGTTTGGCAAACCATTCGTGCTCTTTCCATTTCCAGATTCTGGGCGACATGATATTGGCCAGTACCAGACTGTAGAGCAGTTCCGGGAAAACAAAAATTTCCATGTCGGACAGGGAGATGGCGGAGGAATATTTTTCCAGCTGATCTTTCGGGATTTCGGGATATGTGTTCATGGGGGGGCATTCTATGGCGTGAAAACAGGTTGAAAAGGAAACAATGCGACGAAAATGATGATCTTTTTCGAAAGGAAATGTTCCCGTGATATTGCTCTTTGCGCCGTATTCGGTTTATTCCGTTGCTTAAAAATCGAAGAATGTCCTGTTGCAGGAAATGAAAAAGACGCCGTGGCGGCGCCTTTTTTCATATTTTTGCGGGCTTGAAGCTCCGCGCACCCGAACAGGGTGTCTATTGTTTATCGGGGTTTTGTTTTTCGGTTTGCTGCATAGGCATTCTCCTTTGTCAGATCAAGGAACCGTGTCTGATCCGCCGGGGCTCAAATATCAGCCGCACCTGGCGGATGCAGATACTCAGGCCGCATGTTTTGTCCGGACTTTTCTCGCTTCCAGCGGCGGTACAAAATGCACCAGCTTCGGAAGCGGATCTTTACGATCGCCCAGACGTTTGAGTCTTTTCCGTTTACTGAACACGGCCCAGCCTGCGGCTTCTGCCGCCATGCAGACCGGAGACAGGAGCAACAGCGCCTTCATCAGCACTTCGCTGAATGGAGTGGCTGTTGACGGATTTTCCGCCGTCAGCATGTAGCTGACGGCGGCGGCTCCGACCGAGTACAGCGGAGCCCAGAGCAGAGCACCTCGTGCGAGGGCGTCGCTCAGATTTCGTTCTGTTTCCCGTTCCATCAGTATTTTCGTATTCATTTTTCTTTCCTTATTTAACAGGGGTGCAGGTTGTTTCGGGATACAGTCCACCGGTGTGAACTGTTATTTTAGTCGGAGGGGTGCGATGCGGTTTGTTCAGTGGTCACACTGCGTATGACCCTCCGGGTTCGGATTTTCCGATCGCTGGAAACGCGTTTAGCGTTGTTGATCCGGAGAATGGAAGGTTGAGGTTTGTTTTGAAGCGCTGTTCTGTACAGGACAGATCGTCAGGCCCATGTTATTCCACATGGGCATCCAGGATGCTGTTGCGTTCAGAGTTTCCGCTGCCGGTTTTTTCAGGTTGCGGATAGATTTCATGATGCCCGTCAAGGGGCTTTTCGTTTTCATGATGGATCTCGCTTCGTTCATTATCACTTTTAAATATGACCATATTGGTCAAATATGGGATGTTGTTATGCATCAGCTGTGCCAGAGTATTCTTGATAGTCGTAAGTATAATATTATCAAATAAATAGGTTTATATCGGTAAAATTTAATGATGCATTAAATGTTCATTAGTGTAGTATTGTAAATTTAATAATACAAAAATGAATTCATATATTCAGACGATGATGCTGTACGAGAGGGGAATATATCTGAGCCGTGCAATCTGCTCTTTTATACAAAAAATGAGAGATGAATACCTGTTTAGAATTTAAACGGCGCAATGTGTCGTCGACATGTTGCTTGACGGCAGTCTTCTATATCAGCTGAGTGGATAGACTTTCGTGACGATGACTAGAAAAGGTTCGGATTCGTAGAAGCCGGTACTGAAATGAATATTACTGAGCGAATATTTCAGCGGATCGTAAATATGATTGTCGCGGATTTCATGAGATAGGTTGCTGAAAGATACGCCGGAAACCGCGGCCATTTTTGCCAAACATGTTGCGGATTAATAAATTGAGATGGAATGCGCCTGATGCCATTTTGCAGCCAGCTGGGTGCGATGACGGACTTCCAGGGATAGGAAAATCGCTTGCAAATGTTTCTTAACTGTCAGGACGGAGATCTTCAGTTCATCGGCAATTTGCTGGTTGTCTTTGCCGGAGGCCACCTGTTCAACCACTTCGCGCTGGCGGGCGGTTAATGATTCAATGCTGCTGCGGATGAGTGCGGCCTCTATTTCCTGTTCCGGAGTTTGGAAAACGCTTCCTTTCAGCGAGTCGAGTTCCTGTTTAAACGAGCGCATTCTGCTCCAGTTTTTCCAGGCGGACTCCACATGTGGATGGATAATGCTGGCCATGGACAGTTCACGTTCATTGAATTCGGCCTCCCTCAGAAAGACACAGCTTAATAAGTTGGTATCATTTCGGTAGGCCAGCCAAAGATGGTTCTGCCCCTGCACTTTGTCATAAAACTCATTATAGAGAGCCGTCTTCTTGAATGATTCCAGATTCTTTTCCTGTTGAACGGCTTCCAGATGGCTGGGTTGCCCGCTGAGCATGCGTGATACATAGGGATGCTCATGCATATGCTGATTGAAAACGTCAAGCCAATGACCGTTTATCGTTGGATTTTCCAGTTCGGAAAGGGCGAACGGTGTCAGGGTATACAGTTCGGTTGAGTGGTGAACGCAGGCGAAAATACCATCCAGTGTGGCTTGGCAATGGGGGAGGAACGACTGCTCCGGCTCGAACTGATGAAGCAGTTCGCAGGTCAGCAGAATGTGCTGTAAATCCGCGTGAGACAGATTTCTGAAACTATTTGAATTAACCAACGCCTTCTCCTGCATTTTAAACCAACGAGTAAATTTTACCGGTGAACAGTGGTTGTCATTGAGTTTCTTTCTTCGGACAGAAATATGAATAGAACGTATGCGTCTTTTGGGCAAACAAAATAAGAGTAAAGTGGTAATGTATTACCTCTAAAGAGGTATATACGTCCGCAACTGCAGCCTGATAGCCTTCATTTACGGAATAAACATGGAATTTCCCGGTTTCTTTGATTTCGCCGAAAAAAGTGGATTTGCAGATAGGATTCTTTTTTCCGGTGCCGTTCATGTACATGAAATGCGTAAAAGCGGATCGGAATAGGGAATAAATACCTTGGGGTCCATGGACGGAACGTCGTTAAAGGCAGAGAGATCACCGATTGGAAAGTTGAATGAGGGAATGAAGAGGTCGGGCAGGATCGCCGAGCTCGCCGTCCCGTATGAAAAGGAGGAAAAAGATGAAAAAGAAAAGTTATCTGTGGATTATGATTGCGGCGTCGGCCGGTTTGGTTACGTCGATCAGGGCTGGTGAGAGAGCTCTCTCTTCTGCGGAAAAAATCAGTCGGAATTGGGCCGATCAGGACACCGTTGCCAAGCTGAATATGGTGATTGAAACCATACCTACGAATAATCTGGGAGGGGTTACTAATGAAATTACTGAAATTCAGAGACTGGTCACCCAAACCCGGTTGGATCTCGAAGAGGCACGGTCGTATGAAAATTCAGTGACCAAAGTGAAGGTCGGCTATGTCTCCTTTGCGCCGTATACCATCAAAGACGATCCCGCGAATCCGGGCGAGTTATTGCTTGATGAATCGAGTACGGACGGGTCCGCCTTTGTTGAGGTGGCCTTTGCTGATCGGTATGCCTGGCGGTCTTCATTTCCTGATGATGAATCTGAAAAGTGGCGTATCAATCCATGGGTGGGGCTGAATCCATTTAGCAGGCACCACCGCCCGTGGGACTGGGAGGCGAAGCTGGGTTTTGTGCTGGGCAACAGCAGCGGGGATGGGGAAGCGAACGGGAGCACGATCGCAGCCGGCGGGGATATGTATGCCGAAGTGGCTGCCGGAAATCCCGTCTATTTCAATCGGCAGAGCAATGCCGTCCAGGTGAGTGTAGGACCGGAAGTGGTGGCCACATTGGTTACGCAGAAAAAGAATTTTGATATTGCGGGGAACTATAAAGCGGTCATGGCTTTTGTTGCGCAGGGCCGCGATACGGAAACCAAGCGGTCGTGGCGCATGCTGGCGCGGATTGGCGTCGGCTGGGTGGAAATCCCTGAGCTGAAGGGGACGAATAACTGGGTGGAGGCGGATTCAAACGGGCGGCCTGTTTACCATACCGAGTTCGGAACCTACACGCAGGTGCTGTTTGATCTGCCGGTATTCGAAACCAGTACCCTCAGCCTCAGCGGAGAGTTCTGGAACGGCCTGGATGTGAACCCATGGAGTACCTACATCTCCTATTCCATGTCTTTTTCCGGGATTAAGGATTTTCTGAAATTAAATAAATAAAGGGCGAAAATAATGAACACCTATACGCAAACGGTACTGCGGGGACTGATGGCCGGTATGGTTATGGTGTCCATAGCATCAGCTCATGAACTGAGTGGGGAGGCAACCGGGTTCCCGACCAACGGTGCAGGTTTTGACCTGTTTAACTGGGATGGAGGGGTATCCGGCGTTTTGGCTGAGATAACATAATCCGGCCTTGCTGAAGGGCTTTCTTAGGACATCACTGATCTTTATGCCAACGGGTTTCTGACGGTGATTCCTGAGCCATCCTCCATGGCCTTTATTGCCGTTTTCGGTGCTGGCATGTAGGCAGTACGTCGATCTTTACCGAGCGTTTAGTTTATAGGTCCGGACCCCGAACGGGCGGGATTTGAAAAGGAGAAAAGGAAATAAAACTGAAAACCGGAACTGTGTTGGCGGTGACCATGGTGGTTGCGGCGGCTCTCGATGCGGCGGTGGTAACGGTCGATGACGGTGCGGTCCTGTCCGGCAGCGGCGTGTTGTCGGGAAGTCTTGTGCTTAAAGGAGCGTTGAGCCCAGGCAGCAACCAGCCTCTGGTGTTGACGAGTACAAGCTCGGATTATGATTTTGTGGCAGGCGGATGCGTGACGGTCAGCATGATTTCCCCGTCTTCATCGGGACGACGGTTGGATACTTTGAGGCACCTGTTACCGGCATTTACGCTTTTCAGGTAAAGTGTCATATCACGGGAGGTTCGACGGCTCCTTCGACGCTTGAGTTGTGGAAACACACATTGCGGATCGACCGGCAATACTCGGTTTTGAGGAATGGTCACAATCCTTTGAACCTGAGCACCGCCATGCGGGCGACAAGGTGATGCCCGGTGTATATTCGGCCAGCAGCGGTAACAGCATTAATGCCCATGCTGAGTACACGTCATTCTCCGGGTTCCTTGTGAAGCCGCTTTAGCCGGAGGCCATGATGCGGGGCCGGAGCGCGGTTGAGTTTGTGAAAGATGTTGCACGAGGCGGGGCGGGGCATAAACTTGGGTTCAGTCAAAACAACAAAAGGGAGTTTTCATGAAAAAGCTAGGAGCATGGTTGGTTGTCGGTTGGGTTGCCTGTGTTCAGGTTTCGGTTGCGGAGCGGTATTCGTTTGTGGGGCACCGGGCGCAGGGTATAGGAGGTGCAGGTGTGGCGACCGCGAATGATTCTTCGGCGCAGTGGCACAATCCGGCGGCGTTCGGTTTCTTCAACCGCGAGGCGGATGAAGTGCCGGGCCTGCAGACGAATGTGGTCTCTAATCTTGTGGTTGAGGTTGAGCAGTCCGCGGTCACGAATGAAGTCCCGACGAATGTGGTTGAGACCGTGATGGTGACCAATGAGGTGCCGTCGGAAGTGGTGGAGACCGGAACAAACGGGGTGACGGTGACCAATGCGGTGATGGAGACGCAGGTGGCGGAGCTTTCGGTGACGAATGCGGCCGCGGATTATCAGGTGGTGATGCTGAATATTACCAACTCCTATTATACCTACACCAATGAGGTGGTGGATATCACGGTGGTGCCGGACCGGGCGCGCGTGGATAACATGAAGCTTGAGGAAAATGACTGGGGCTGGAATATGCTGGGAGTCGGCGTCGGTTACACCATGACCGAGGACATGCCGGAATATGTCACGGCGCTGGCGGAGATCGATTTTGATAATTTTGATGGAGGCGGCCTGGATGGCGCGATGGCTGAGTTGCCGGGGCAGGTGGAGACACTGCTGCAGCTGAGCAGTGTGCTTTACGGGCTGGGATCGGATCCGGACAATTCATTTTATGTGGATGCTACGGCCGGCATGAATTTCCGGTTCGGCAACTTCGGCGTGGGCATCCGGGGCTTTGCGGAAGCAGCGGGCTTCATTGATTATCTGGATACGCAGCGGTTCGGGGTTGAGCAGTCGCTCGCGGAGTTTAACACCGCCCTTGATGATGCCGCACTGGAGGATGGTTTCTCTGCGGTCGGCTATACCTATACCTCGATCAACCCGGGTGATCTGGCGGCCAGCGGTATTGCCGGTGCGCAGGAAGCGTATGTGGATTTTAAACTGACCCAGCTGAAAAACGACGGCTATCTGACGGATGATCTGGTCGATGATGCTGTGGAGATGGTCAACCTGATCAAGTTCGGGGAGGATCCTAATAATGTGAACAGCGACAGTTTTGAAAACAACCAGAGCACGGTAACGGCCCGGGGGTTCGGCTTGATGGAGGTGCCGTTCAGCTATGGCCACGCCTTTAACGACAACCTTTCCATCGGGATTACGGCCAAGGCGATGTACGGCACCGTGACCGGAACCAAAATCCGGTTTGCCAACGGGGATGCCTTCGAGGATTCGCTCGATAATATGGAGGACAATACGGAGGCCTCGTTCAACGTCGGTCTGGACCTGGGGGTGCTGTACCGTATGAAGATGCTGCAGTTCGGCGCGGTTGCGCATAACATCAACGCACCGAAGTTTGACGGATTTTCCGACCAGATCCAGCTGACCGATGAAGACGGTAATCCGGTGGGTGCTCCAATTGATATCACGGTTCCGGACTATACGATCGATCCGCAGGTGACGCTGGGCGCGGCGTTTGTGCCGTCGAAGCGGTTCATGGTTGAAATAAGTTATGACCTGCTGGAGACCGGAACGCTGATGGATAATTATGATATTCAGCGCCTCTCCTTCGGTGCCGAGCTGGATCTCTGGATGCTGGCGGTCCGTCTGGGGGCGTATAACAATCTGGCGGCGGACTGGCAGGACTGGATTGCCACCGGAGGCCTGGGGATCAATCTCTGGGCGATGCGGTTCGATGTCGGCGGCGCTTATTCCATCGGTGCCAATGCGGAGTATGAAGGAACGGAAATTCCGGAAGAAGCGCGGCTCTATGCGGCGATCTCGATGGAGTTCTAGGAGATATATGTAAGGTCGGTGGTGTGCCGGTTTGCGGACCGAGGTTTTCCAGACCCTGGAAGTTCCAGGGGGTGGATTTTTTCTCATGCATGCTGCACTCGCATAGCAGGCACTCCCGGTTCAGAAGGAGGTTGTTATGAAACTGTCTGAAGCTGTTGCTTTTGTGGTGTGCATAGGGCCTGCAGCCGAGGCGCAGTTTGTGCTGAGCAATGAGGTTGCGATGATGCAGGTCGAGTATGCTCACGACTTTGCCGAACCGGGTGAGACGGGCGACGATCTCTATTGGTATACGCTCGATTTTCAAACCACCACCAATGTGGTTTCGGTTCGGATGCAGACGCCGGGCGGGCTGGATGTCTTTTCCACCAACGCGGTCGCCGGAGATGAGGCCCTTTTTTGGCGTATTGAACAAACGGATACCCAGCCTTTCGACGCGCGGCTGGACGGCTTGCTGACTATGACCTTCGGGTTTAATGACGCCAGTTTTCAATCCACGGTTTATCCCTACACCCATGACGACGGCTTTACACCCATCCCCGCATTCAGCGAGGAGCCGCAGCTGGGGTGGCCTGAACCGCTGCACGGATCCTATCGGCTCCGCCGCAACACCGCGTTGGCGTGGCCGCCTGCTTTTTCGAATGCAAATTACCATACGCTGAAAGAAAAAGTGGATAATCCGACCGATGAAATTTTTGCCATCTATTCCTCCGGTGCCATCATCAACCTGCCCGGCGCACCTCCGATTGACGGCCCGCTCTCCACCGCGCAAACCGATCCCTTTGAATTTCGGGAGGGCATTCGCAGTATGGCTCAGTTTCAGGGATATATCCGGGGGGACTATAACGCAGACCATGTGCCGTATGTGGTCATCAAGCAGGCGGAAACGACGCACGATTATTTCGTGTTTGGCCCGACCGCCCGCTATGACGATTTTAATGATAATACCCTGCGTGCCGCACATTGGACGTTGTGGAACCCGGCGCCGGATGCGGGGCTGACGAATATCAACGGCCGGCTGGAGTATCGCTCGGATGGCGGTGCCTCGGCTGCGGGATGGCAGTGGATGCGCAGCTCGCTGAGTGCCACGCAAAACTGGTCCGTGGCGGTGGATGTCGGTTTTCTGCTGCCGCTCAACGGGATTGCCCCTGCTTTGCGCGTGGAGGCGGATGGCGCGGCCGTGAAAATGAAACTGTCCCATGCCGGGGCGGGGGAATTCGAAGTTCAGACCGAAGCTTTCGATGGGCTCGTTCCCGCGCCGTTCTTTGCTGCTTCTTCGCTGCTTGGCCCGGTCAGCAACACGACCCTTTGGATTGAATATGATGCAGCGGTTCCTGCGTTTCGCACGATGTTTTATTTCCGGGGGCGACCGTCTTCTCCGGTGGAAATCGATGCTTCCGCACTGGGCTTCGGTGCGGCAACGATGTTCGATGCTCTTTTGCTGGTGGAAAATGAAGGCACCGCTGTTTCACCGGGGCAGGTGTTTGCGGATGACTTCAGGGCATGGCGCGGCGATGGACTTGATTATGCCGGCGATCTGGATCACGACGGTCTTCCCGATGCCTGGGAAGTTCAATATTTCGGGGACCCCGACCATCCTCTTGCTTATGCTGATGCCGACGCGGATGGAGACCTGCGGGACAATTGGGCCGAACGCATCATGGGCACCGATCCAACTCACACTTCTTCCGTATTGAAAATTTCCAACCCCTGGGACACACCTTCCGGACAGGTGCTGCAATGGGATGCGGTGCCGGGGCGTGTATATTCCATCGCGTGGACGGATCATCTTACAAATGCGTTCCAATCATTGGAAAATGAGATGGTTTTCCCCCGAAACAGTTATACGGATTCGGTGGAGGCGGTCGGAGGGTACTACCACCTCCATGTGGAGATGGAATAGAGGGTATTCGTGCCGCTGAATGCCCGGGAGACCGTTTTATGCAACAAATCCGTGTTCCCGGAACGTCAGATAAATCTTACGCCCGAGCCAGGCATCGGTGGCCGCATAGGTCTGCTGCGATTTTGTCAGCTCCTGTCGTGCCCAGTTGGATACCTGTTCCTTTTTGGAGATGCGGAAGCTGAAGAGAATGGCCGTGAGGCCGCGCAGACCGAGGTTTTTAATGCCGGCGCTTTTGGCCGGCGTGGCCAGTTCAACAAAGCCGGCGGGGGGGAATGGTTCCATTGCCTGGAGTTCCGCCACGTCGCGTTCGATGGCCACACCGGCTTTAACAATGTTGGGCGAGGAGAGCACCTTGATCAGGTTCGGGGTGAGGCCGCACTGCTGAATCTGAAACAGGTAGACGTCGCTCCCTGTGGCCAGCTGGAGCAGGGACGGGTCATAGCTTTCGCCTTTTCGAAAGGCCGGCCGGGTTTCTGTGTCGAACCCGAGCAGGGTTTCTTTTAACAGTTTACCGGCGGCTTCGTCGGCCTCGGCTTCGGTATTGAAAAGATGGATCGGACCGTCATATGAACGCATAGGCAGTTCATTGATGGCGGCTTTGGTCATATGTTTTTTCGCTGGAAAATCGTTCATGTGTTCCTAACTGCTCATTTGCACTAATCAACACTAATTTTCGGTAACTGGGAAACTGATTAGTGAAAATAAGTGAAAATCAGTGCATTTTTTTGTCCTTGTTCTGTTCTTTACGCCATTGATCAGCAACCCACATGGACTGCTTGGCGAGGCCCATGAGGATTTTACAATCGGGCACGGTCAGTTTGCCGCGGTTGAAAATTCGGCGCAGGCCCATCATCATATGGTCGAGTTTCTGATCGTGCACAAACTGGGTTTCAGTCATCATTTCGCGCCACAGATCAAACATGCGTTCGCGCAGGTCGGAGTTCGCTTCTTCCGCAGATTCTTCCGAAGGCTGGAAAATACCGAGCGCGGTGTAGATTTCGTAGCAACAGATGTAGACGGCATGCGACAGGTTGAGAGAGCGGTAAAGTTCATCCGTCGGAATCTGAATGATGTGGGAGCAGAGCGCCAGCTCTTCATTAAAGAGGCCTTTGTCCTCGCGCCCGAAAACCAGTGCAATTTTGTGCTCCTTCGCACTCTCGAGAGCGATCGGCGCAAAATCGCGGACCGGATAGGAGGTGTCGCGGTAAAAGCCGGTGCGGGCCGATGTGCCGGCGACGACGGTGCAGTCGGCCACAGCTTCACGCAGGGTATCAAACTTTTTGATGGCCTCGAACTGCTCACGTGCATTGCACGCCAGTTTACGGGCTTCGTTCCAGTCGGTTTCCGGGCGTTCGTCCACCACGGCGAGGTCGGTGATGCCGTTATTATTAATGGCCCGGCATACCGCGCCGATGTTTCCCCCGTGCATCGGGTTGACAAGAACGACTCTGATGTTATCTAGAATATTCATATTTTCTTTTATCACTGATTTTTACTCTGCAGCACTTGTTCCAGGGTCTGGAAAAGTGATGTGTGAGCATCCGTGATGATTCTCAGTTCAATTTTCAAAGCTCCGGAGTAATTCAATTTCCTTGTTCCAAATGGTTTCGTCGATGGTTTCGAGGATCATCGGGATGCCATCGAAGCGGGGGTCGGTCATGATGAATTTAAAAACGTCGAGGCCCAGAAACCCCTGCTCGAGGGAATGATGACGGTCGACGCGGCTGCCGAGCTCTTTGTTTGAGCCGTTGAGATGCATGCCTTTCAGATAGTTGAACCCCACGATGGATTCAAAATCGCTGAACACGGCCTGACTGCTTTCCAGGGTCTGGAGATCGTAGCCGGCCACAAAGGCGTGGCAGGTATCGATGCAGACGCCGATGCGGGATTGGTCTTCCACCTGATCGATGATCTCCGCGAGGTGCTCAAATTTAAAGCCGAGGTTGGTGCCCTGACCGGCCGTGTTTTCCAGAACGGCGGTAACGCCGCTGGTCTGATCGAGGGCCAGATTGATGGATTCCGCAATGGTGGCCAGACATTCCGATTCGGACACCTGTTTGAGGTGGCTTCCGGGATGAAAGTTGAGCCGGTCGAGGCCGAGCCGTTCGCAGCGGCGCATTTCGTCGATGAAAGCCGTACGCGATTTAGCCAGCTTTTCGGCCTCGGGGTGGCCGAGGTTGATGAGGTAGGAGTCGTGCGGCAGGATCTGGTGCGGCTCAAAGCCGTGCTCGGCGCAGTGGGTTTTGAAGGCGGCAATATTTTCTTCGGAGAGGGGTTTTGCAACCCACTGGCGCTGATTCTTGGTGAACAGGGCAAAGGCGTTGGCCCCGATTCCGACCGCATTGAGCACCGCGTTTTCCACCCCGCCGCTGGCGCTTACATGGGCTCCGACATATTTCATGGCTTTCTGCTTTCTGTTAAAAAGAGCAAAGATCAAACCATATTAAGGGCCGTGCGAAAAGCTTCCATCGAAACGGATCCTTCCGGAGTTTGTATTTTTCGGATTTTATAAAAAAGTAGGGCTTTTGACCGGTTTCGGTATTCCTTGAATTTCGTGAAATTGCAACAAAATGATATAAATGGGCCTCTTTTGGGGGTTGGAAAATACGAAAATATGACCTAAATGCCGAAAATGTGAGGGTTGTTGCCGCGTTTTTTGAGTTTTTTTAATTGTGTACTGGTTCGGTCATATTTACATTTTGGCGATTATTAACGAGGAACTGATAACTATGGATACAAGTAATTCGAATAGTGAGAAGATCGATTACGATAAACAGGACTGGCTCGATGCGCTTCACGAGATGCTCGAGAACGAGGGTGCAGACCGCGTAAAGGACATTCTCCACGACCTTCAGGTCGAAGCTCATCGCAAAGGCGTCCGCCTCCCGTTTTCCGCCAACACCCCGTATATTAACACGATCCCGATGGATGAACAGCCGGCCTACCCGGGTGACCGTGAAATGGAACGCCGCATTAAGTCGCTGATCCGCTGGAATGCGATGGCGATGGTGGTGCGTGCCAACCGCGAGGAAGACGGCATCGGCGGTCATATTTCGAGTTATCAGTCCATTGCCGCGATGTACGAAGTCGGTTTTAACCACTTTTTCCGCGGACGCACCGATTCGTTTCCGGGGGATATGGTTTATTTTCAGGGGCACTCTTCCCCGGGCGTCTACGCGCGCGCCTATCTTGAAGGCCGCCTGAATGATGACCATCTGAAAAACTTTCGTCATGAGTTGCATGATAAGCCGGGACTGTCCTCGTACCCGCACCCGTGGCTAATGCCCGATTTCTGGCAGTTCCCGACTGTATCCATGGGCCTGGGACCGATTACGGCGATTTATCACGCCCGTTATATTAAATATCTTGAAGACCGCGGTCTGCGCGAGCCGACCGATCAGCATGTCTGGGCGTTTTTGGGCGACGGAGAAACCGATGAGCCGGAATCGCTGGGTGCGCTGAAGCTTGCGGCACGCGAAAAACTCGACAATCTGACTTTTGTGGTCAACTGCAACCTGCAGCGTCTCGACGGTCCGGTTTCCGGCAACAGCAAGATTATTCAGGAACTCGAAGCCGCGTTCCGGGGTGCCGGCTGGAACGTGATCAAAGTGATCTGGGGCGACAGCTGGGATCCGCTGCTGGAAAAAGATGAAAGCGGTATGCTTGTGAAGCGTATGGGGGAAGTCGTTGACGGGCAGTATCAGAAATATACCGTTGAAGACGCCGAATATGTCCGCGAACATTTCTTCGGAGCCTATCCTGAAACCGCCGAGCTCGCGGCCAATCTGTCGGATTCCGAAATCAAACGTATGCGCCGCGGCGGCCACGATCCGGCCAAAATTTATGCGGCCTACAAGAAGGCGGTTGAAACCAAAGGACGGCCGACCGTAATCCTTGCTAAAACCGTTAAAGGCTATGGTCTGGGTACTGCGGGCGAAGGCCAGAATATCACCCATTCCCAGAAAAAGATGGGCGAAGAATCGCTGCGTGAATTCCGCACCCGCTTCGGTCTGCCGATTTCCGATGAAGAGATTGATGACGTGCCGTTCTATCGTCCGGACGATGACAGTCCGGAAATGGAATATCTGCGCCAGCGCCGTGCGGCACTGGGCGGTCATGTGCCGACCCGTCTGACTGACTTCAACCCGATTGATATGCCGGCCGATAAAATTTTCCAGGAATTTGATGCCGGCTCCGACCGCGCGGTTTCCACCACGATGGTCTTTGTGCGCGTGCTTTCGAAACTGCTGTCCGATAAAAATATCGGGAAGCTTGTGGTTCCGATTATTCCGGACGAAGCCCGTACTTTCGGTATGGATGCCCTGTTCCGTCAGGTCGGTATTTATGCCCACTCCGGTCAGTTGTACGAGCCGGTGGATGCAGACAACCTGCTGTATTATAAGGAAGCCAAGGACGGCCAGATTCTCGAAGAGGGGATCACGGAGGCCGGGGCGTTTTCTTCGTTTGTCGCAGCGGGTACGGCATATGCCAACCACGGCATAAACACGATTCCGTTTTACACCTACTACTCGATGTTCGGGTTCCAGCGTATCGGCGATTCCGCCTGGCTGGCCGGTGATTCCCGCTGCAAAGGCTTCCTGCTTGGAGCCACTGCAGGGCGTACCACGCTGGCGGGTGAAGGCCTGCAGCATCAGGACGGGCACAGCCTTGCTCTGGCGCTGACCTATCCGAATATGGTGGCGTACGACCCGGCGTTTGCCTACGAGCTGGCGCTGATCATCAAGGACGGTATCCGCCGCATGTATGTGGATAACGAGCAGATCTTCTATTACATCACGCTGATGAATGATAACTATGAGCAGCCGGCCAAACCGGAAGGCAGCGACGAGGGAATTCTGAAGGGGATGTATAAGTTCCAGTCTTCGGAAAAAGCCCAGGCGCAGATTCTCGGTTCCGGAGCCATCCTGCCCGAGGCCGTCAAAGCCGCTGAGCAGCTGAAGAAAAAATATAAAATTGAAACCAACGTCTGGTCCGTCACCAGTTATAAAAACCTGATCAACGATGCGCTCGACGTTGAACGTGAACAGGTGCGTAACGGAAATAAAGATGCGAAGGCCTATATCACGGAATGTCTGGAAGGGGAAAACGGGCCGGTTGTGGCGGCTTCCGACTACATGAAACTGCTGCCGAATGCATTGAATAAAGCGGTTCCGGGAGGACTTGTTTCGCTGGGTACCGATGGTTTCGGCCGTTCCGATGGTCGCTGTGCGCTGCGGAAGCACTTTGAAGTGGATGCCAACGCCATTACCTTTACTGTACTTTCCGAGCTGGAAGCAAAAGGCGAATTTGATAAGAAGAAACTCGATAAAGCCCGCAAGGATCTGGGCATCGATCTCGATAAACCGAATCCGGTAGGAGAATAAGAATCATGGCACTTGAATTTAAACTTCCAGAGCTTGGAGAAAATATTGAATCCGGAGACGTGGTCAACGTTCTCGTTGAGGTCGGCGAGGCCGTAACTGAAGGCCAGTCGCTGGTGGAAATTGAAGCGGGTAAGGCGAGTATGGAAATTCCGGCTCCGGCTGCCGGGACCATTTCGGCCATTCATGTGGCCACCGGCGATACCGTTGAGGTGGGCCAGCTGGCATTCACCATTGATGATGGCGGCGCTGCGGCGCCCGCTGCTGATGAGGTTCCGGCTGAGGAGCCGGCCCCTGTAGCGGAAGCTGCACCCGCGGAAGAAGCTCCGGCGGCGGCCGAGGAGGCTCCGGCTCCGGCCGGTGGCGGAGAAACGATTGAATTTAAACTTCCGGACCTTGGAGAAAATATTGAGTCCGGCGATATCATCAACGTACTTGTCGCTGAAGGTGACAGCGTGGATGAAGGGCAGGGCCTGCTCGAAATCGAAGCGGGTAAGGCGAGTATGGAAATTCCAGCTCCGGCCGCCGGCGTGATCAAAGCTGTGCATGTGGCTCAGGGTGATACGGTAAGCATCGGTACGCTGGCCTTTACCATTGAATCATCAGGAGGCGCTGCTCCGGCAGCCGCTCCGGCCCCGGCCGCGAAGCCGGTTCCTGCCGCTCCCGCGCCGAAATCTGCTGCCCGTGAACCGGAACAGCCGGTTGTCGTGCGGCCGCCGGAACCGAAGAAACCGGAGCCGGTTAAGCATCAGCGGCCGGTTAATGCGGTTTCCGCTGCACCGAATGTCCGCCGTCTGGCCCGTGAACTGGGTGTGGATATTCATATGGTCAAACCGTCCCGCGAGGGCGGCAGAATCAGTATGGAAGATGTGAAGAATCACGCGAAAGGCACCATTGAAAGCGGTGGCGGCGGAGGAAGCCGTCCGAGCGTTCAGGGGGCTGTCCGTGTTGAGAAAATGTCGGCCATCCGTAAGGCGACCATGAATCACATGACGCACTGCTGGACCACCATTCCGCATGTGACGCAGCAGGACTGGGCGGATATCACGCACCTCGATGAGCTGCGTAAGAAATTTGCGAAAAAGGCCGAGGTGCATGGGGCCAAGCTGACCGTTACGGCGATTCTTGTGAAAGTGGTGGCTTCTGCGCTGAAAGCATTCCCGAACTTTAACTGCAGTATTGATACGGATAACGCAGAGATCATTTACAAGGACTTCTACAATATCGGCATTGCGGTCGATACGGAGAAAGGCCTGATGGTTCCGGTTATCCGCGATGCTGACCAGAAAAACATGATTCAGCTCGCAGGCGATCTCGGCAGCATTGCTCAGAAAACCCGTGAAGGTAAAATCGGCCTTGAGGATATGCAGGGCGGAACCTTTACGATTTCCAACCTCGGCGGTATCGGCGGAACGTTCTTTACGCCGATCGTGAATTCGCCGGAAGTGGCGATTCTCGGGGTTGGCCGGGCGGTCAAAAAAGACGGCCGCATGATGATGCCGCTGTCGCTGTCCTACGACCACCGCATCATCGACGGTGCTGACGGAGCGCGCTTTATCCGCTGGATTGTGGATGCGCTCGAAGAGCCGCTGCTGCTTGCTCTGGAAGGCTAAGTATTGCAATAGCCATCCTGATGTGGATGATAATGGCCATGGATTCAACCATGGCCATTTTTAATACCCGCATCACGGTGCTGGACTATGAAACCACGGGCTCGGTTCGGGGATTTCCGACGGAGCCCTGGCAGCTTGGTATGGTGACGCTTGAGGCGGGGAAGCTGGATCCGGATTCCATGTTTGAGAGCTGGCTGAAGGTTGATGCGGACCGGCCGTTTAATCCCCATGCACCGGGACGCCATGCCCGGTTACGCGCCGAGCTGGCCGAAGCGCCGACCCCGCAGGAACTCTGGCCGTCGGTGAAAGCGCGTCTGACCGATTTCCCGCTCTGTGCCCACAACGTAGGTACCGAGAAAAAATTTACACGGCAGATGGCTCCGATGCACCGTTTCGGTCTGTGGATTGATACGCTCCGTATTGCCCGCAAGGCATGGCCGGGCTGCACGTCCTATGCGCTGGATGATCTGATCGTCCTGCTGGATCTTAAACCCGAGATCGATGCTCTTTGCGTCGGGCGGGAGGCGCATGACGCGCTGTACGATGCCGTGGCCTCCGCCAAGCTGCTGGAATACCTGCTGAGCCAGCCGGGGTGGGGCGGGCTCACTGTGGGCGAGCTGGCGGCCATGTGACCTATCCATGAATATTGTGATAATATAGATCATAAAAAACACATAAGTATATGATTTCTTGACAAATTATAGGACCGCGATAGAGTATCACCGGTTCGAAGGGAAGCCCCTTCCGATCGCGATCTTCCCGGGCGCGTGTCCGCACCGTGAACAAGAGGCTCCCTTCCAACGGGAGGGAAGACGATGAAAACACGGTTGCCAGTGCATTTCTTCCGGGGCAGCCATCTTCTGCCGCTTGCAATCCTCATGGCGAGTCCCTGTATTCTGCAAGGCGCAACCCGTACCTGGCGGGGCGGCTACGGCAATTACTGGAGTACTGCGTTGAACTGGGAGGAAGCTGTCGTGCCGGTTGCCGGCGATGATCTGGTGTTCCGTTCCGGAGCCCTGAATCCGAATAATATCAACAACTTGGGAAACCTTACCTTCCACTCGATCACCTTTAACGGGGACGGTTGTGTCTTGAGCGGAATCGGCAACGGAGAAACCATAGGCCTGATTGCCGGCATCAGATCCACGAGCAGCGGCAGCCTGAACCGGGTTGAGTTGAACATTGAACTGGCGGCGAGTCAGACCAATACATGCAGCTCGGGCAGTACCCTGTATGTGGACGGGGATGTGAATCTTGGCACGCATCGGCTTTGTGTCGATGGAAACGGAGACATGCACCTGTGCGGCGTCATCAGCGGTACCGGGGGCGGTGTCGGCGGGAGTGGATTGTCAAAATACGGCTACGGCACGCTTTGGCTGGAAGGGAGCAATCCAAATAGCTATACCGGCGACACCTGGGTGGATGACGGGGAGATGGTGCTGGCCAAGGTTGGTGGGAATGCCATTCCCTATGGCACGCTTGAGATAGGGGGAGGGGGAGGATTCGCCGATACCGTCATCGTCCGGGAGGAGGCCGATTATCAGATCGGCACAATCCCCGTAAAGCTTTACTATCCCGGTTGGCTGGATGTGGACGACTACCGGGACACGATCGGCTCGCTTACGTTTGTTTCGGGTGGACACGCCGGCAGCAGCTCTTCCGGAAAACTGTCGGTTGGCGGAGACATCGGCGTCCAGAGTACCTCTATCTCCTCTGCGCTCATCGACGGCAATCTGGGGCTTGGATCGCTGACGCGGACAATCGATGTCGAGAATGGCAGCGCGTCTCCCGACCTTGAGATCACGGCCAATATCAGCGGCAACGGGGGGATGATCAAGACCGGTAACGGCCAACTTCTGCTGAGCGGCAACAATACCTATGGCGGTACGACCGTGGTGAACGAGGGGTACGTTTATCTTGGGAGTGATACGGCACTGGGTTCTACGGCGTCCGGTACCACGGTTGGCGGATCGGCGGACATCTCAATACTTGTTTTGCTGGACAATGTCTCCATTGGCGAGGAGGAGCTTGTGTTGGAACGGGTATATACCGATCTAGACAGTGTGGCTCTTTATGCAAGGGATAATACCGGTTGGGCAGGCAATGTGATCCTCAATGAGAATTCGGCAATTTATGTCAGCGGCGCGTTCTCTTCGCAACCCGGCAATCTGGTGCTCAGCGGAGCCGTCGGTGGGCCGGGGTCGTTAACCATTCTGGGCAATGAAATCAGCAGCCTCACGTTCTCCGGCAGCGCACCCAACACCTATGACGGGGACACCTATCTTCAGCTTGGAACGCTCTATCTTGACAAGCAGGGGGCCGTCGATGGGGCTTTGCCCGGGCCGGGCGGCCTTTATGTGGGTTCGGGAAGCGGTGTTTGGGACAGTATCGTGGTGAGGTGGCTGCGAGATTTCCAGGTCAACGAGAATGTGGATGTCCATGTCGTCCCTCCGGGGCTCCTCGATCTGAACGGCTGCACCGATATCCTGGGGAACCTGTATCTGACCAGCGCCGGGGCGGAGACAGATGGCGGAATCCTTGCCCTCGGCGGTGCCATTGAGGCTGATGTCACAACCAACCGCAATGCTTTCATAAGCGGAAACCTGACCTTGATGTCGGGAATGCATACCCTCGAGATTTCCGAGGGCGCGACGCTTTCGTTCGGAGGCGGGTGTGTCAATGGTTCCGGCGACATCTTGAAAACGGGGGAAGGGGAGCTTGCGCTGTATGGTTCCAATACATTCAGCGGAGCTGTCGTTATCAGCGAGGGCACGCTGTTTATCGCCAACGGGAACGCCCTGGGCAGCAGTGCCGGCATTACCGTTGTCCGGGACGGGGCCTATATCCGGCTGGGCGATGTGGAGGTTGCAGACGAACCTCTTACTCTCTACGGAAGCGGGAATGGGAATGGGGCATTGCAGCACTACGGCTTCGGCGTCTCCAATTCCTGGGGCGGGGCGATCACTCTGGCCGGTGATGTCGAAATCGGGGTGCCATACCTAACCGCCTCGTGCATGACCCTGAACGGAACCATCAGCGGATCCGGCGGACTCACCAAGAGCGGAGAGGGCGTTCTGGTGCTGTCCGGTTACGGTAGTAATACGCACGCCGGTGATACGACGGTTCTCGATGGAACCCTGATCCTCGGGAAAACCGGCACCTCCGTTCCTCATTCGCTTTCGATCGGCAGCGTTGTGCCGGGTGCTTCGTCGGCGGAGGTCCGGCATGCCGCCAACGATGAAATCACCGGATCCGTTGTGGTCAACGCTTTGAGCTTTTATGATCTGGATGGGTATTTCGAAACGATCGAAAACCTGACCCTGCGCGGCAGTGCGGACGTCGATACCGGAACCGGCGAACTGGCACTGTCAGGGAATCTGGAGGTTGACCCGATGTCGGTGATCAATGCTTCTTCAGTGATCTCGGGGAACCTCCGTTTTTCAAACCCGGCGGTTCTCACGGTGGCGCAAGGGATTTCATTCGGCGGCAGCACCCCTGACCTCGTGATTGATGCCGTTGTCGCCGGAAACAATGAAATTGCAAAGAAAGGGGGCGGTGAGCTTAAGCTCACTGGCGCGAATACTTTCGACGGGCCGTTTGCTGTGAATGAAGGGGGGCTGTGGCTGGATAACGACCTTGGGTTGGGGACCACGTATGGAGGAACAACGGTCAACGGGGGCGGCTACCTGCTGCTCCTAAACGGCGGGCATACCATTGCCGGCGAACACCTGACCCTGAATTCAACCAACCGTACGTGGGGTGCACTCGCATCGGCCGGCGGCTTTAACGAGTGGGTTGGCGATATTACCCTTGTTGCCGACTCGGCCGTTGGCGTTTCGGCCGGCACGGAGCTGCGCCATATTGGCGAAATCGACGGCGCCGGCGGATTGCGGATCATCAATTACGGAACACTCATCCTGTATGGTTCCTCCGCCAACAGCTTTACCGGCGACACGCATATAGATCGCGGTACACTCGAATTGTATAAGCTGGGCGTCAGCGCCCTGGTCGGCGATATATACATCGGCGATGGCGATGGCGGAGCGGATGTGGATGTCTTGCGGCTGAGGCGAGGTTCCCAGATTGCCGGGAGCCGGGTTGCAATGACATCATCTGGGCTCTTTGATCTGAACCATTATTCCGAATCCATCGGCTCGTTGCACGGAGAGGGCCGGATTGCGCTCGGCACTGCAGGTCTCGCGGCCGGATCGGACGGCACCTCCACGTCCTTTTCCGGGGTGATAGAAGGGAGCGGATATTTCAAAAAATATGGAGTGGGCACATTGAACCTTACCGGCAATAACACCTATTCCGGCACTACCTATGTCTATGAGGGAACTCTTCTGGTCAACGGCCAGCAGATTGCAAGCGACGTGAGCATATCCTCTTCCGCAACCCTCGGTGGAGCCGGTGCCGTGGGAGAAATCAACAGCCGCGGCATGGTGTCGCCTGGTAACAGTGTGGGCACCTTGACCGCCCAGAGTACGGTGTTGCAGTCAGGCGCTGGATTCAAGGCGCAGATGGGAGGCTACCAAGAAGGTGACTATGACCGCCTGAACGTGGACGGCATTCTGGCGCTGCTGGATCCCGTGCTGACCGTTCTCTGGGATTTCATGCCTGCGGAGGGGGATTCTTTTACCATCATAGACAACATGGGCACCGATAAAGTAAGTGGCACATTCAAGGGGCTGGAAGAGGGGGCAACCTTTTCCGCCGGTATGGCGACTCTGCTCATCACCTACCAGGGAGGGACGGGTAACGATGTTGTGCTGGACGTAACGGGTGTTGACCCGCTCGAAGATCTGGTTATTACCTCTTTTGAACTCTCCGGTGGCCGCGCCGATTTTGAGTGGAACGGCGGCGTACCGTTTTTTGTGATCGAGAAGAAAGGCTCACTCACCAATGCAACCTGGACGGAGGTCACCGCGCCGACGCGCGATTTCGTAGGCAGCGTGCCTTTAAATACCACCAACGGCTTCTACCGTGTTACAGGGGGGAATTAGTAATACGGGTGCGCCGCGCCTTTGAATACACGGCGCGGAGCGCCGTGCTACGACAGCAGCATTTTTTCGGTGGTTTCCCAGTCGATGCACTGGTCGGTGATAGAGATACCGTATTCGAGGTCACCGGAAATTTTCTGGTTTCCTTCTTTGATAAAGCTCTCAACCATCACGCCGGTAATCGGGCAGTTTTCGCGGGTGCGCTGTTTCTGAATGCTTTCCCAGACCTTAATCTGGTTGCGGGCCACTTTGTTGGCGTTGGCGTGGGAGCAGTCGACCATCAGCGAGGGGGGCAGTCCGGCGTCTTCGAGTTTGCAGGCCGCATAGGTGACTTCCGGATATTGGAAGTTCGGTCCTTTTCCGCCGCGAAGTACCAGGTGGGTATTCGGATTGCCGGTGGTTGTGACCACGGCGGTATGACCATCCTGGTCGATGCCGAGGAAACTGTGCGGATTGCTGGCGGATTCAATCGCATTGATGGCGATTTCGATGTTGCCATCGGTGGCATTTTTAAAGCCGACCGGCATGGAGAGGCCGCTGGACATTTCGCGGTGGGTCTGCGATTCCGTGGTTCGTGCGCCGATGGCTGACCAGCTGACGAGATCGGCGGTATACTGCGGAACGATCGGATCGAGAAATTCAGTCGCAATCGGAAGGCCGAGGTTGGCAATATCGAGCAGCAGCTGGCGGGCAGCGGGCAGTCCGTATTGCATGTCGTTGGAGCCGTCGAGGTGCGGGTCGTTGATGAACCCTTTCCAGCCGATGGTGGTGCGCGGTTTTTCAAAATAGACCCGCATTACGATAAAATAGCGATCTTTCACCTGTTCGGAGAGTGCGGCGAGGCGCCGGGCATAGTCCAGTGCGGCTTCAGGATCGTGAATAGAGCAGGGGCCGATGACGATCAGCAGACGGTCGTCTCTACGATGAATAATATCGCGAACGGTTCGTCGGTCGGATACGACTTTTGCTGTCAGCTTATCGCCCAGCGGAAGCTCTTTTTTCAGTTGTGCAGGCGTAATGAGCTTTTTCAGTTCTGTTACGCGAAGGTCTTCGGTGAGATGCATTTCGTTTTTCATAAGGAGGCGGAATTAAACACATTGGATCAGGGATTGGAAGTCCCTTCTTGTTTGCATTTTATGATGTTTTCCTGACGGTCCCTAAGGATTTCCTTATTGGTCCGGACGCCGTACGGATCGCGGTAGGGCAGCCCGCGGGAGGTCTCGCGGATCATGCGCATTTCGTGGGCGGGCAGGGGGATTTCAATAAGGTCTTCGCGCAACGCCGCACATGTTCCGCCACGCGCACGGCCGACCGGATCGGTTTCACCGACAAAGAAGCCGGCTTCCAGCAGTCCGGCCCGAACCGGAATCGCCGCGCAGTAGGTCAGCAATACGCCGTCCGGTTTCATGACCCGTTTCAGTTTTCGGAAAAAATCAACCGTCCACAATTCGGAGTTCCGCTGGGTGGAAAAGGCGTCGAGGAAAACGAGATCGAAGGTGGTATCGGGCAGGTGTGTTACGGTGTAACGGGCATCGCCCCAGACGATTTGAATGGCCGATTGCTGATTGCCGAATGCTGATTGGGTTTCATAGAGATCGCCCAGAATTTTTTTCCAATCATTGGAATCCGTTTCCAGAGTTTGGATGTTTTGCGCCGCTGCGCCGACGACGCGGCGGTCCATTTCCAGCGCAGTGATTTTGAGCGAGTGGTGAGGCGAATCGGCGAATTCCAATGCGGATAATGAGTTGTAGCCCAGTCCGAAGCAGACATCCAGCAGTTGGACCTCGCCCTGTGCCAGCCGTTCTTTCAGTTTGCCGGGGACGAGGTATTTTTCTTCCGCCTCGAGCCGTGCGCCTTCCGGGGTGTGGTAATGCTCTTTATACTCCTCGTTCCAAAAGGTAGTGGATCCATCCTTTGTTTCCACCGCCTCAAAATTCCAGTTTCCAGTTTCGGGTTTCAGATTTCCAAAGAGATCGCCCTGTTTCCATTCGCGGCAGGTCATCTGTTGTACGACATAGTCACGGAACTGGCCTTTGGCCATATGCCATTTCGGGGCAATGAGCTCTTCGTCGAGGGTGTCGGTGGTGAGGCGCATAATCGGAATATTCGGCGGCATGCGGCGGATAAAATCCATCAGATGTTCCGCGAAATCATATTCCATCAGCACGGGCAGGGGCGTGAGGGCATGTTCGAGCGCGAGCGTTGTACCTTTTTCAATGTGAAGGTTGTGGATCTTTACGGCATCGATCGGCAGCGCGGCAAGGGTGTCGGCGGTTTGCCGGTAATCTTCAGCGGTTTCGCCGGGCAGGCCGAGGATGGCATGGACGGCGACGTTAAGGCCGAGGTCATGCAGTTTCCGAATCGACGTTTCGCTCGAGGCCCAGTCGTGGCCGCGGTTGATGCGGTCGAGCGTGCGGTCGTGGACGGTCTGCACCCCGAGTTCGACCCAGACTTCGATGTGTCTGTTCAGTTCGACGAGAAAGTCGTAGGCCTGCGGCGTGAGGCAGTCAGGGCGGGTGCCGATGCTGACCGCAGTGAAATCGAATGAGTCCAGCAGGTCGAGATAGAGCGGCTGCTGGCTTTTGCCGAAGGTGGCGGAAAAGGCCTGGATGTAGGCCATGTATTTTTTGGCGTTGTAGCGGTTGCGCGCAAAACGGATGGCTTCGTGCATCTGTTCTTTAACGGTGCCTGCACCGATGGTCTGTACGGCGGCGGAGCCGCGCACATTACAGAAGGTGCAGCCGCCGGATCCATCCGCTTCGCGGTTGGGGCAGCCGAAATTAAAGTCAATCGGAACGCGGAACAGCGGCTCGCCGTAGTGTTCGCGCATGTAATCTTTGTAGGCTAAATAGGGGGAATTCATACGCAGGAGTTATGCGTATTCGAGTTGAAGTGGTCAAGGCACAACATGCATTGCGCGCCTCACCGCCGGCATCAGTCAAGCTGGATGCTCAATCTGATGTAGCGGTGCTCGTGATTCATCGGAATCCGGTTGGTGACCGTTACGAAGTCCTCGAAGGGTGCGCTTTCGCCAAAGGGGATGAATTCGGCGGTGGTCCAGTTCGGTGTCACCAGGTCGGAACTGTGTTCCAGCTGATAGGTTAATCCATACGCGGCCGGTTGGCTGCGCCGTCGATAGGTGAATTCCATCTGGTTCAGATCCGCCCGGGGCAGGAAGGTGGTGCGGGTTTCCGGATCCGGTCCGTTGGTCGGATTCCCGCCGAGCCCGAATTCGATCAGGTTGTTTTGTCCGTCCTGATCCGGGTCGGCGGACCACAGGGCATTGCTGCCGTAGAGCAGGTGGCTGTCGGTCCAGGTGAGATAGGGCGATTCCTCGACCCAGAGGACGCTCTGAGTAGAAAAGGATCCATTATCGAGGTTGTCCCAGAAGAGCAGGGAATGCTGATTGGTGAGACATCCATCAAAGCCGTTGGAGCTCAGTGTGCCGTAGGCCATCCCGTTCGTCCAGGTGAGGGAGCCGCTTGAAACCGAATTGCTGACCCAGGCCGAAAGATTCGGGTTGCTCCATTGAATTAATGTTTTTTCCAGATGGAGCAGACTGTTTGACAGCGCCAGATCGCTGTTTTCCGGTCCCCGAATGATGAGCTCTCCTCCGGTGAGGGTACAGGCGGCCGCCGCGCCGCCGCCGGCCACGAGATCGGTCGTGCGCAGTATGCCGCATTCGAGATGCAGGGCGCCGGTGCCTTCCGGGCCGACCTGGACCGTTTCGTCGACGTCAAAGGTGCCGCCCTGAATGTGCACGGTACCGGTTGAAGAGCTCGCGGAGCTGATGATCAGTTCTTTGGTGTGAACGGTTCCGCCCGTCAACAGCATCGATCCTGCTGTCCGGCTGGAAGCGCCCAGCGTGATGGCCCCGTCGATATTCAGAAACCCGTTCGTCATGCACAGGTCTGCGGAGGAGTCCAGTTGGCCGATTGTCAGCGGGGACCCGATCGTCTCCATCGTTCCGCCGAAGATATTCAGACGGGCTGAGGAATCAAACTGTCCCAGCGTGATGCCGCCGGCAAGTGCCTGCACCTGCCCGCCTTCGAGTGTGAACGAGCCGGTGCCGCGGGCTCCGATATTCAGGCCGCCGCATTCCAGAGATCCGCCCGAAACGTGCACGGTGCCGGTGGGTGAGAGTGCGCCGAGCTCGAGCTTGGCCATGTGCAGCATTCCGGTGATGGAAACAGAAGAGGTGCCGGAGATTTGGAGTTCGCCGAGGGCCTGCGGGCCTTTTCCCAGCGTGAGTGAGTCTCTGATGTTCATTGTACCGTTGGTGACGGTAATCCGGCCGATGCTCTCTTTGCTGCCGGCTGCGACCAGACCGTTTGATCCCATCACCGACAGCGTTCCGTCGTTGATGATGTCCAGTGTTGCGATGCATCCTGGATTATTTCCGATCAGAAAAGCGGTGTTGGTGATGGCGGATGATGCGGCTTCCATACCGAGAACGCTCCCGCCGTCAATCGTGAATCCGGATTCGCGATCGTCCTCTTTGAATCCCATGCGCATACTGTACAGCTCAAGGCTTCCGGAAGGGTTGACGAGCAGATGAACCGGGACTGAGCCGTATGTATCGATCCATAATTTGTCCGTGGTGGCCGGGCCGCTGACAACGACGGTGTAGGCATTCGTCTGTCTATCGTGGTTGAGCCGCACCGTGGTATTGCTTGCGGGATAGCCGCCGGCCCAGTTGGTCGGCACATCCCAATACCCGGATACGCCGCCTTTCCATGTGGTGACGGCAACCGCCGGGCGGCTCGGCAGGAGCAGCAGCAGGAGCAACGGAATCAGATGGAGTTGCTTCGTCATAGATATTCACTTCAGCTACCGGAAAGAAGGATAAGGGGCGGCTGAAACTGTGAATATATTGTACGGATATAGGATGCCGGCCGTCAAGCGAGCCGCGCTGTTTTCGGTCAGCGGTCGAAGAGGAGGCGCTGACCGCGGACGGCGGTGTTGATTTCGTCGGCCGCGTATGCGATTTCGCCGTTGACGAAGGTCGTGTCGATGGAGGATTTGAAGGTGACGCCTTCGAAGGGGGACCAGCCGCATTTATATTTGATGTTGTCTTTGGTGACGGTGTGCGGTTTTTCGGTATCGATCAGCACGAGGTCGGCCCAATAGCCTTCGCGGATGAAACCGCGTTCCAGGCATTGGAAAATTTTAGCGGGATTATGCGCGGTTTTTTCGGCGACCATTTCGAGGGGGAAGAGTTCGACGGCGGTGGTCATGGCGCTCTGGATGAGCGGGAGGCCGGAGGGCGCGGAGCCGTAGGGGTTCAGTTTTTCTTCGTAAAGATGCGGCGCATGGTCGGTGCCGATGGTGTCGATGACGCCGTCGATCACAGCCTGCCGGATGGCGGCGCGGTCGGCCGGGGTTTTGATGGACGGGTTGCATTTGATGAATGCGCCCTTTTCGTCGTAGTCGTCGGAGGAGAACCAGAGCATGTGCGGGCAGGCCTCGCCGGTGATCTTTTTGTTTTCCACGGCGCCGGCCTTGAAGAATTCGAGTTCTTTGGCGGTGGTCAGGTGGAGCACGTGAATCTGCGAGCCGTATTTGACGGCGAGTTCATAGGCGAGTTTGGTGGAGACGTAGCAGGCTTCTTCGGAACGGATTTTCCAATGTTCGGAAAAAGGTATGGCGTCGCCGAATTTCTCGCGGGCGGATTTTTCATTTTCGCGGATGGTGTTGGTGTCTTCGCAGTGCAGCGAAATCGGCACTTCGATCTGCCCGAAAATATTTTCGAGCTGCTCGGTGCGGTCGACGAGCAGTCCGCCGGTGGAGGCACCCATAAAGAGTTTAACGCCGCAGACTTTTTTCGGGTCCATGTCGAGCAGTTCGTCGATGTTGGTGTTGGAGGCACCGAGGTGGAAGGAATAGTTGGCGATGCATTTGGTGGCGGCCAGGGCGAATTTATCTTCGAGTACGGCGTTGGAAATGGCGGCGGGTTTGGTGTTCGGCATTTCCATGATGGAGGTGACGCCGCCGGCGACGGCCGCGCCGCTTTCGGAATGCATGTCGGCTTTGACTTCGAGGCCGGGCTCGCGAAAGTGGACGTGGCAGTCGATCATGCCGGGAAGCAGCGCTTTTCCCTGGGCGTCGATGATCCGGTCCGCTTCGCCGGAGAGAGACGGGGCGATGTTTTCAATTCGGCCGTTTTTGATGAGAAGGTCGCCCTCTCGGATTTTGCCTTCGTTGACGATGCGAGCATTGGTAATGAGTGTCGTTTGCATGCGGGTCAGAATACGGGAGCGGCGGAGTTTTTAAACCACGAAATACACGAAATATACAAAAACGGTTCTATTTCATGGGCTTCAGGACTTTCCCGCGTTGATCAGGTCATGATGGTGAGGGCAAGCCAGGGGATGAGGTTGAAAGTGATAAAGATGATTTTGTAGAATGCGAGGAAGTAGTAGAGGGCTTTGTTGGTGGTTTCCTCGCTGAGACCGAACATGCGGCTGTGGACCTTGTAGATCAGGCCCCGGCAAAAGGCACTCATGAGGGCTGTGAAAATGAACAGCGCCAGATTGATCAGGGTCATCCATCCGAAAAACTGCCGCAGAAATTCCATATTCATGGCCCACCTCCATAATCATCCACCGACAAAGAATATTTCATAGGGTTGACTGAAAAGCGATAAAATGGATGATGCCCGTTTTGTTCCAGAGATTGGCGCTGTTTTTGGATTGGCTCAGAGGGCCATCTATACCAAATTAGTCCCAATTAACCAACGAGGCCTGATTTCGATGAGTAATTACGTTCAACCCCGAATCACCGATGAAGAAGCGCTGGATATGCTGCAGAACATGTCGACGGCGGAGCTGATGTACCGTGCGGACCAGATCCGCCGGGCGCGGCACGGCAGCAAGACGTACTATGTGCACAGCCATAATTTGAACCCGACCAACCTCTGTGTGGTTGAATGCAATCTCTGCTCGTTCTGGCGTCCGGAAGGGGCGAAGGATGCGTATATTACAACGCTCGATGATGCGCGTAAAAATCTGGAACGGGCCCAGAACTGGAACCTGACCGACCTGCATATTGTCGGCGGCATGATTCCGGAGCTGGACATGAAATATTACGAAGATCTTTTCTCCCTCGCCCGGGAAATGCTGCCCGGCGTATTGCTGCAGGGCATGACTGCGGTTGAGATTCACTGGATTGCCGGAAATGCGGGAATTTCGGTCCGTGAATGTCTGGAGCGTTTGAAAGCCTGCGGTTTCGGGTCCATTTCCGGCGGCGGGGCGGAAATTTTCCATGCGGATGTGCGCAAGAAAATTGCGACGACCAAGATTCTGGCGCAGCACTGGCTGGAAGTGCATGAAACGGCACACGAACTCGGTATTCCGACCAATGCCACGATGCTGTTCGGCCATATTGAAAAGGATGAGCACTTAATTGATCACCTTTCCCGATTGCGGACGCTGCAGGATAAAACCGGCGGTTTTCAGGCGGTGATTCCGCTGCCGTTTCAGGCAAATGGAAAGGCGCTGGGGATCAAACACACCGTGAGCGGAGACCGGCAGGTCCGTGTGGCGGCACTTTCGCGCATCTATTGTGATAATTTCCCGCACGTCCGCATGCTGGTGAACTATATGGACCGCAAGCTTCTGGGCGTGCTGACGCACAGCGGCGTCGACGATATCGGCGGAACGAGTCTGGAAGAACGGATTGCCAAAGAGGGCGGGGCTCCGCAGAGTCAGAAATTCTTTACCGCCAAAGAGATGGAAGATTTCCTGCTGAATCACGATCATACTCCGATTCTGACGAACAGCGTCTATGATGAGCTGATTCCGGAAGAGGGCACCATGAAGCATACCGGTGAGCGGGCGGATAAACCGGTCGAAGCCGCCCCCGAGGTTTCCAATCGTTGGAAGCCGATTCTTGACCGCGTGGAAGCGGGCGAGCGGATCAATGCGGAAGAAGCGGCAATTATCTATGACGAAGCCCCGTTCCAGGAATTGGGTCGTGTGGCGGCGAAGCGCCGTCAGGATGCGGTTCCGGGCGATATCGCGACCTATGTTTTTGATAAAAATCTGAATACGACCAATGTCTGTGTGGTGGATTGCAAATTCTGCGCGTTTTACACCAAGCAGGAAAAGTCCGATGCCTATGTGAAATCGCCGGAGCAGATTGTGCAGCAGGTGAAAGAGGCCGCTGAGGCCGGTGCCACGCAGATTCTGATTCAGGGCGGACTCCATCCGGAGCTGAAACTGGATTATTACGAAAAATGCCTGCGCGGTATTCGGGATAATGTCGATATCTGGATTCATTCGCTTTCACCGACCGAAATTGAGTTTATGGCGGCGATGGAACACATTTCGATCAAGGAATGTCTGCAGCGGCTGAAAGATGCCGGCCTGCAGTCGCTTCCGGGCGGCGGCGCGGAAATTCTGAACGACGATATCCGCAAGCGGATCAGCCCGAAGAAGACGCGTTCGAAAGCGTGGCTGGATCTGATGGAGGATGCGCATTCGATCGGCCTGAAAACCACGGCGACGATGGTGTACGGTTTCGGCGAAACCACCGAGCAGCGGATTGAGCATTTTATGAAGGTGCGCGATCTGCAGGATAAAACGGGCGGATTTACCGCATTTATTCCCTGGAGTTTCTCGGCCGATCATACCGACTTGGATTGCCCGCGGCCGCAGAACGGTGTCGATTATCTGCGCCTGATCGCAATGGCCCGGATTATTCTGGATAATGTGCCGCATCTGCAGGCGGGCTGGGTGACGGAAGGCCCGGATGTTTCGCAGCTGGCCCTGCAGTTCGGCGCGGATGATTATGGCGGTGTGCTGATGACCGAAGAGGTGGTCAGTGCCACCGGTGTGGACTATCAGGTCGATGAGGATCTCGTTCTGTTTCTGATTCGCGAGGCGGGCTATATTCCGGCGCAGCGGACCACGCAGTATGAGAATATCAAGGTCTATGATGAGGCGCCGGCTGAACTGACCGAGGCAGAGATGTCTGTCGCTTACGTGGAGTAAAAACAGTGGCAAAGAATGTGCTCGGCGGGGAGCTGATTCCCTGCAGTTTGGATCCGCTTACGGGGTTTTTCCGTAATGGAAAATGTGATACCCGGGCGGAGGATCAGGGTATGCATACCATTTGCGTGCGGATGACGGCCGAGTTTCTGGCCTATTCGAAATCGGTGGGGAATGATCTCTCGACGCCGATTCCCGAATTCGGGTTTCAGGGGTGCAAGGAGGGTGACTTCTGGTGCCTGTGTCTTTCCCGCTGGATTCAGGCGTATGATGCCGGGTGTGCCCCGAAAATCCGTTTGGAATCGACTCATGCTTCGGTGCTTGAGTTTCTTGAACGTGATACGCTTGAACAGTTTGCGGAAAAATCCGTTTAGTAACGGTCCTTGGTCAGCATTCGTAATTTTCCGCGAGGTTCTGATTGCTGAAGTGATGAAAGCTCTTCTATTTTTTTTAGCTCTGTGATTAGTTGGCCGAATTGTTGCTTGTATGACCGCATGGGACAATTTGGTTAATACACAATGATATCGTTTTCGGCGGCCATTTTTTTTGATGCATTTCTGCATCTGGGGATCTATATTTTAGCCGGTCTGGTGCTGTACTATGTATTGTGCAAACAGGCCGATGAGCTGTTTGAAATCAAACATAAGAAAACCGTCTATGTGATGTCGATGGTCTTCGTTGCTCATACTTCTCTTGTGCATTTCCCTTGGTCTCCCTGGCCGTTAACCATGTTGCTCCTGCTGGCACTTTCCATTGCACTCGTCATCGCTTTTTTCGAAGTACCCCTCCGGGAAGCTGCCGTTTCTGCGGGAATTCTTGTTATCATATGCATGGTTGGAGGAGCTTCTGTTTCCACAATTTATTCCCTCATTTTTCCGGATTCGCCCACGTTTTCACAGTACATCGGGATGGATGCGCTTTTTCAGGAAATAAAAACCGAGAAAAGGAGCATCGTTGAGGTTGAACCGGGAGTAGAAAAGGTTGTTTCTGATACGTCATTAATTCAGCACAATGTCTTCGAGCTGTTTGAGGGCCGTATTGAAAATTTAAATGCCATGCTTCAAAGCCGGAAAGAAAAGAGAGCCACCGGCCAGATTCTGAAGGAACGGATGGCTGTGGCGATGGTTCGTTCGGGATTTGCGGTTCGGCGCGATTTGTTGAAAGCGATCCAGTCTGCAGATCCGCAGAAAACCATACTGCTGGCCTCCTTTTTTGCGGGCGCACAATCGGATAAGGCCGCGCATAAACTGGTTCAGAAAGCGCGTCAGTTTTTGCAGAAAAGAACGGAATATGTAGATGGATTTTCTTTGACGGAGGATCAGCAGGTCCGGCTTCTGTGCTATATTGAGTATATCTGTTCGGATGGAATTTCATCTGCTATTGAAGAGGTTCGGACTGATACAATATGGAGATCCGAGGAGACTGCATTTTACGGCTCTGTTCTGGCCGGTCTGATACAGGCGGAATATGATATCCCAATGGACCGTCTGGTTGCGGATCCTCTGACCCGGGCAATGATGAATCCCTCGTCGCTAAAGGGCATGGCTTCCAGTCACTGGAAAAGGTTGGGCAAAAACCCGCAGCTTGAATGGGAACAGGCACTTCTGGAGTCCAAGCCGGAAATCATTGTGAAGGCCGATACGCCGCCGAAGGAGGAAGAGGTGGTAAACCCGTATATCCGGGTAACCACTTCGATGGGGGTGGTGCTGGTGCCTGATGACGCCGAAGCTACCGATGCGTGGATTGCCGCCGCCAACCGGTTGGCAATTCGTGGATTTGTGTCGCTGGATGATGAAGTTGTGATTCTGAGTACCACCGGTGATATCGTCCGGAAAGGACAGCAGTGGTACATTGAATTACAGGATTTTACCTACACCTTCGATATCACCCGGATTGATCGGAACCGCGTCTACATGAAAGCCGGTGAACGCATTGATAATAGCGTTGCTGTTTTTAATTGATTGCGCGTGCAAGCTGTTCCATTTTTTCCGCTTTGTCGCCTTCGCAAATCCAGGCCAGTCCATAGTGTTCACACGGTGACGCCGGTGTGAGTGAAAATTCCGCTTTGGAATAATCGAAATAAACCGGGCCATCCGGAGAGCGGAGGTACCCTTTCACGCGATAGACGGAATCTTCGTGTTCCAGAATCAACGATTTGTAGCATTCCGGATCAACAGCATCATTCAGCTCCAGCGCAAATGCGGAATATCGGGGGTCGCGGCATTTCGCATATTCTCCGTGCAGGTCCGCGTGCGAACCGCCGGTTCCAAAGATAGGAAAATTCACCTGACCATATTCACACCTGCGCAAGTGTGCGCCGGGCTGGATATGCTGAATCTCAGCTTCGGTTTCCAACAGGTGCTGCTCGTTGAACAGATCGCATTTATTAAGCAGCACGAGATCGGCGGCCTCGACCTGATGAATGATATTCGGCAGGGTGTGAATCAGCCGGAGGAAACTGCGCGGTTCCACAATACTGATGATGTTGCTGAGTTCATAATGGTCGCCGAGACCGGTCTCTTTCAGCATATCGGCAATAACGCGCGGATCAGCCATACCGCTGGCTTCAATAATGACCCCTTCGGTATCGATATATTCCTCGTGGATTCGGCTCATCTGCCCGATAAACTCGGTGACCAGGCATTTGCAGAAAATGCTGCCGCCGGGAATAGAGACCACTTCGGGATTTTCTGCCGAAACGATGGCTCCATCCACATCAAGGGCGGAGAATTCGTTGACCAGATAGATCCATTTCCGGTCTTTGTTCTGTTCAACAATCCGTTTGAGGAGTGTCGTCTTACCTGTGCCCAGAAAACCGGTTATCAGACAAATAGGAATCATGGTTTCAGTTCCGTTAAAAGCGACTCGAAATCCGAAACACACCGGAGAAGCCGGCAGGGTTCCGGAGTTCGAATTCTATTTCGCCGCCTCATCGATGGCGTTCACCAACGTGGTGATATCCGGTATGATCGAAGCAAACTTGGGTTCTCCGTTAATGCAGATGGTCGGCAGGTTTTTGACGCCCAGTTTCACCATCATTCCGATGCCCTCACGGACTTTGATTTTATGCTCATTAATGTAGCACTTCGCGGTCGTTTTTTCGGCGGCTTTTTTCACGGCTTCCATCATATACTGGCACGGTGCGCAGGAGGTGGAGTCGAGCGTGATAACATCGAGAATTACGCCGTCAGCGGCCTGATAGTCCGGGACCTCCACATCGTCAAAAGAATCCATTTCTTTGGCCTGGAGGGATTTTGCCGTTTCGCGGGCGTATTCATCATGCACCATATCGGCGACCGCCTGCAGGTTTTTGATCGGGACGGCGTAGGGCAGGTCGCAGCCGGGAGCGAGGATGAAGCCTTTATTTCCGCTTTTCTCCATAATATCGAGCACTTCCATTTTTGAATCCTCTTCATCACCGAGCAGCAGCACGGCGGTCAGCTTGATATTGCCGCCGAAGGATTTTCCCTGTGCTTCGCAAAGTTCGCGCAGGTGGACCATGTCGATCTGCTCATCCACCGAAATATTATCGGCCGTTGTCTGTGTCATCACTTCAAGGTTCCGGGTCACATCGCCGCAGACGAAGATGGAGGAGATGCCGCCGCGTTCACGGATGTGGTCATAAACGGCATTCATGGCCGGTGTTACAAACTGCTCAAAATGATCCGGAGAAATCTGGCTGGTCATGGGGTCCACCACTGCAATTACATCGGCCCCGTGATCGAGATAAATATCCGCCGATTTTTTACAGATTTCGGCGCAGTAGCTGATCACCTCAATCACGGCATCCTCATCATCATACATATCAAGGAAAATGTCGTTGCCCAGCAAATGGAGGGCGAGGGTGAAGGGGCCGCAGATCAGGCCGTAGAGGGCCGTGTCTTCGCCGATCTCATTTTTCAGTGTTTTCAGTGCTTCAACCACAATCGGGAAGCGGCCTTTGGTTTCATCCAATTCGGGAAGATCTGCCAGCGTTTTTCCCATCGCCAGCGGGTGCGTGGTAACCGCCGGCGGAACTTCGTCGGCCCAGTGCAGGTCGCAACCGAGGATTTCCGCCTCGATCTGGAGGTCAAACATCACCGGAAGTCCGTCGGGTTTATAGAGTGATTTTGCTTTTTTCAGGCCTTCGACCAGCAGGTCGGCCGAGGTGAGATATTCGGTCGCTGTTTTTCCGATCAGAAAACCGCCGTGGCATCCCACAAACGGAAGCCAGGCCGGTCTGGAGGTTTCCCTGCCTGCAATTGCGTCTAAAAGAATCTGTTTGCCTGTCATGCCATGCTCCTTATTTAAAATGATCAGACCATGATAGGCGGAATATCAATTCCGTATAGGCCGTTACGGATATTGAATAAAACAATCTTGCTGGAGCCCGGCCGTTAGATGTCTTTGGATGCACGGATGATGGTATCGTTGTGGGTGGTCACGATTCCGGAACCGGGCGAGATCACCAGAAAATCATCCGAGTCCCAATCGCCATGGAGCATACGGCGCAGCAGATCGAGACGGCCGGATACTTTTTTAAATTTCCAGCCTTTGGAAACGGCTTCTTCACGGGCGGTCTGTTCAAAGCTGTCATCGGGCTCCACGCCCATTTCAATGAAGGTAATCTGCGAATAGTTTTTTTCGGTATCGCACAGCTCCTCCCAGAGGAATTCAGCATTGTCTTCACCGTATTTTTCCACGAGCTGCTCATACGTCAGGTCCATCCCCAGCTGCGTCGGGATGGAGATGTCTTTCAGATCTTCCGCCACATAATCGCGTTCGATCCAGCCGGTGGTTTTGAAAAAGGTGCCGGGATTTTCGTTGAAATATTTTTTATAGCGCCAACGGCTGCCGAGAAACAGGGTGATGCAGTCATGTGCCCGCGGAATGATCACGGGAACCGATCGGGCTTTTAATCCTTCGAGTCCGTTGTTGCAGAGTCCATAGCCCATGATGATGGCATCATATTTTTCTTCGGAAGCATTATCCACTTCGGCCTGAAGCCGCTTGAGCATCTCTGCTGTGGGGATGTCATGAAGGCCTTTCTGCAGAAACTGCACATCAATTTCGTGCGGAACCGCTTTAAGCAGGAACTGCATCTCCCGGTAGAAAATTTCACAGCTGATCAGCTTGAGCTTCATAATGAAAAGTATAGGCACAGAAATCTGAAAAAGGCACGAAAACTAAACTGGTTTGTGGCGGCATTCTTCAGGTTTTTTTACGGGATATTTAATTTCCAGTGTTTGGAAAGTCGTCGAGTTCGAGATTCGGAATGGCGAGGGCTTCCTGATAGTGGTTAACGAAGTGGTCGGTCTGATTGAGCGTGATGACTTCGGGACGGCGGATCATTTCAAGGCACTTCGGGCGGACCTTCCGGTCAAGCAGCGCCAGAGTTGCTCCGGCCAGTGATCCATTGCCGATGATGTCGTATTTTTCTTTTCCAATATCCGGAAGCAGTCCGATGCAGATCGCATTTTCCAGATTGATGTGTTTGGCAAAACCGCCGGCCAGAATGACGTGGTCGAGGTCGTGCACCGTTTTGCCCAGTTCTCTCAAGAGGGATTTCAGCCCGCCGTAAATTGCGGCTTTGGCTTTCAGAATTTCGGCCACATCGCCTTCGGTCACGGTAATTGATTCACCGGTGGCTGAGAGCTGCGGAGCCACCAGCATGCAGGCGTGCATGCCGGCGACCTGTTCATAACGATCCTGCTGTTTCAGCAGTTCCACGTTGAACCGTCCGACCCTATTGATGAGTCCGCAGCGAAAGCCTTCGGCTATAAAATCAATGATGGCCGAACCGCACAGTCCCATGGGATTCGGGTCTCCGATGACAGAGAGTTCAAAGTCCAGCTTTTCATCAAAACGGACCGTATCGATGGCGCGGCTGGCGGCGCGCGCACCGTGCAACAGGCCGGCTCCTTCGAAAGCAGGACCGGCCGCCGTGGCGCAGGCCGTCATTTTTCCATCCAGATAGGCCACCATTTCGCCGTTGGTTCCGATATCGATCAGCAGGGCCAGATCCCCTTTTTTCCAGACCCTGGATGGGTTCCGGACGGTGCGATGTTCGAAGACATACAGATCCGATGTGATGTCACCGCCGACGTAGCCCGAAATGGCCGGAATATCTTCAATCGGGGCGTCGGGATGGATATTGATGCCCAGATCGCCGGCCGTGCTTTCAAAGTGGCGGCTGACGGGCTCAAAGGGAATGACGCCGATGCTTTCCGGCGAAATTCCGAAAAAAATGTGCATCATTACCGTATTTCCGGAAAGAACTGCGTGCCGGATCGCTGTTTTTTTAATACCGGTTTTGTCGCACAGCCGATGGATCAGGGGATTCAGCGTGTGTTCAATCACCAGGTTTTTCAGTTTTTCCAGCTCACCCTCTTCTGAACACAGCGAGATACGCGAGACCACATCGTCGGCCTTCAGAATCTGCTGGTTGTAGAGCGATTCCCGGCAGTCGACCTCTCCCGACGAAAGGTCGATCAGGGCCGCCACCACCGTGGTTGTTCCGATGTCCACAGCGAGCCCGAATCCACTTGAAAAACGCGGGTTGAGTGAGTGGGGCGGGAGTTCCATTTCATCCGCAATACGAGCCCCCTCGAAAGAAAGTACCGAAGATTCGGGCAGGAAAATTTCGGCGTCGTTGCTGAGCACCCGGGTCATGCACGAAAGCACCTCCCGGCGCTGTTCCGGGGCCACGGTGAACGTCTCCTCGAAAACGCGGTAGACTCCCGCTCCCAGCAGCACGTTGCAGCTTGCACAGGAGCCTCGGCCGCCGCATTTGGCTTCGATGTGCCAACCGGCTTTGCGGGCGAGATCCATGATCGAAGCATTCGCCTCGTTCTCCACGTCCACCGCTTGCCCATCAAAGTGAATGCAAATGGCCATCGCTTCCCCTGTCGGAAAGTAAAAAGGTCGAAGATCAAACCGCCGCTTTTCAGCGAATCAAGATCTTCGACCTTTCAAACATTCGGTTTCCGGTCGTTTAAGCGGCAACGCCGAGAGCTTCCTTGGCGGCCAGCACGCAGGTGTTGGCATCGTCGGAATAGCCGTCGGCTCCGATTTCGTTGGCATAATCCTGCGTCACCGGCGCACCGCCGATCAGGATTTTTGCGCCGCTTCCGGAAAGTCCCGCAACCACTTCCTTCATGTACGGCATGGTGGTGGTGAGCAAGGCGCTGAGCAGTACGAGCTGAGCCCCGCTGTCGACAGCTTCTCTGTATTTTTCGACATCGCAGTCCACGCCGAGGTCCATGACTTCGAAACCGGCCCCCTTAAGCATCATAGCGCAGAGGTTTTTGCCGATGTCATGGAGGTCGCCTTTAACGGTTCCAATCGCGACTTTTCCGATCGGCTCATGGCCGGCGGCTTCGAGCAGCGGTTCGAGCAGATCAAGTCCGGCCTGCATGGCGCGGGCGGCAATGAGCATTTCCGGCACATAGGCTTCATTGCGCGAAAAGCGGTCTCCGATTTCCGCCATGGCCGGAACCATGGATTCCATCAGGATTTCCTCCACATCGGCTTTCTTATCAATTTCAGTTTGAACGAGAGCGGCAACATCTTTGCGCTTTCCCTTCAGTACAGCTTCATAGAGTTCTTCGTTTCTAGCCATGGCTTCCTTCCCCCAAGTTCATTGTTTGCACCTTTTCGATCTTCATGTTTTACGCTTTGCCGACTGGCGGGAATAGAAGATTTATCGGAGAAAATCGTATAATCTTGCTGAAAAACCCCGTTTCCAAGGTTTGGAAAGGGGGTTGGTGTAAATCATTCCCTGTAAAACAGGGCATTTGGGGTTTTCCTCTATCTGGAAAACTAAAACAATCCTGTCACTTTGCCGGTATCGGTATCGACGTCGATTTTCCGGAATCCCGGATTGCTTCCAGTACCGGGCATCAGTTTGATATCGCCGGCCACCGGAACAATGAAACCGGCTCCTTTATAAATCAGCACATCGCGGATGGGCAGCCGCCAGCCCTTCGGTGCTCCCTTGAAGTCGGGATCGTGTGACAGACTCAGATGGGTTTTCACCATGCAGATCGCCATCTCCACCGTTTTCGGATCATTTTGCATGGCCTCGATTTTTTTCGTAGCGGTTTCGGACCAGTCGACCCCGTCCGCACCGTAGAGTTCGGTGGCGATTTTGTGCACGCGCTCCATCAGCGGCATATCCAGATCGTACAGAAACTCAAACCGGTTTTCCTCTTCGCAGGCTTCGACCACGGCTTGGGCCAGTTCAACTGCGCCGTCGCCGCCGAGTTCCCAATGTTTGGAAACGGCACAGCGCGCGCCGGCTTCTTCGGCAATGCGCCGCACCAGATTATGCTCCGCTTCGGTGTCCGTATAAAATCCGTTGATGCAGACCACGGGACTGGCACCGCTCTTTTTAACGATGTTGATATGGGCCTTGAGGTTTTCACAACCCTTTTCGAGCAACGCAAGCTCCTCATGCGTGTAGGCGGGATCAAGCGGTTTTCCCGGTTTTACCTGCGGTCCGCCGCCGTGCATCTTCAGAGCACGCACGGTGGCCACAATCACCACGGCATCGGGTTTCAAACCGGAGCAGCGACACTTCAGGTTCCAGAATTTTTCGAACCCGATGTCGGCCGCAAATCCGCTTTCAGTCACGAGATAATCGCCCATGCGTGTTCCCAGCATGTCGGCAATCACGGAATTCTGTCCGATGGCAATATTGGCAAACGGTCCGGCGTGCACCAGCACCGGATTGCCCTCGATGGTTTGGATCAGGGTGGGGTTGATGGCCTCCAGCATGATGGCGCACATGGCGCCGTCGACTTCCAGATCGGCGGTCGTGATTTCTGCTCCTGATGTGCTGTAAGCCACCACCATTCCGGCAATGCGTTCGCGCATATCCTTCAAACTGTTGGAAACCGCCAGAATGGCCATCAGCTCACTGGAAACCGAAATGGCAAATCCGGACTCCATTTCCAGTCCGTCCATTTTTCCGCCTTTACCGATGGTAATGTTGCGCAGCGACTGCGCACAGAAATCCATTACCCACTTGATCTGCACACGGTCGGGATCGATGTTGAGCCGTTCAATGCCGATCTGGGCGAGGCGCTCATCGTCGTAGTTATGTTCATGCTGCATGCGGGCGGTGAGCGCCACCATGCAGAGATTGTGGGCGTTGGTGATGGCGTCGATATCGCCGGTAAGCCCGAGCGTGAACGGGGCGAGCGGAATACACTGCGCCAGTCCGCCGCCGGCCGCCGAGCCTTTAATGTTGAAGGTGGGGCCGCCGCTGGGCTGCCGTATGGCGCCGACGGGTTTTTTGCCGATTTTTCCAAGGCCTTCCACCAGTCCCATCGTGGTGGTGGTTTTGCCTTCGCCCAGCGGAGTGGGGGTGATGGCGGTGACGTCGACATATTTTCCGGGTTTGGAATTTTTGACGCGGCTCCAGGCTTTATTGTAATCGATTTTGGCGACGTTGCGTCCCATCGGAATCAGTTCGCCGTCCTGCAGTCCGAGTTTTTCACCGATTTCCCGGATTGACTTCATCTGGGTTTCAGCCGCTTCGGCAATCTGCCAGTCCGCCATCTTTGTTGGATCAAGTTTCATAACAATTTCTCCTGTCGGTTTTCCAGGGATTGGAAAATCAGTTCTCCTGTTTGCGCAGATAAAGAATCCAGTAGATGGTACCCACAAAAAGGGCGCCGCCGACCATATTGCCCACCGTTACCGGCAGCAGGTTGTTCAGCAGGAAGCCTTGAAGGGTGAGATTGGAAAGATCAGCCCCGTGCAGCTGGGAAACAATGTCCGGGTTGGATTTCAGGATCAGCCCGGCGGGAATCAGATACATGTTGGCAATACTGTGCTCAAAGCCCATCGCGACAAAAGCGGTGATCGGAAAAATGATCGAAAGGATTTTGTCGGTGACCGAACGCGAGCTGTAGCAGAGCCAGATGGCCAGGCAGACCAGAATATTGCAGAGCATGCCGCTGACAAAGGCGGCGGTGAAAGTATGGCTGACTTTATAATTTGCAATGGATACCGCTTTGGCACCGATCACCCCGCCGTGATCGGTCCACTGTCCGCTGAGGTGAAAAAGCAGGAGCATGGCGAGCGAGCCGACCAGATTACCGAGGAACACAAATACCCAGCCTTTGAGCATCCGGGAAATCTTCACCTTTTTGGACAGGCAGCCCATCACCACCAGCGTATCGCCCGTAAACAGATCGGCCCCGGCCACGATCACCAGGATCAGCCCCAGCGAAAAAGCCAGTCCGCCGATCAGTTTGGTCATTCCGAATCCCATCGTGGAACCGGTGATGGCCAAGGTGTAAAATGCGCCGCCGAGAGCAATGAAAGAACCGGCCTGTACGGCCAGAAAAAAAGCGCTGATGATATCGCGGTTGGCTTTACGCAGGGCCGAAGCCTCCGCCCGTTTGGCCATGGCCGCAGGAATGTATGCGTCGTATCGATCGTCGTTCATAAAAATTAAACCCCTTAACATGCTGAATTAAGCCCGCAGACTGTCACAGAATTCAGCGATCAGTTCAACCGCATCGTTGGTTTTCTCCGGGGCACCGTCCATAGCCGTCCAGACGTAAGGCTGCACCGCAGGTTTCAGATCGCTTTTTTCAGGGCCGCCGAGAGGGGGCGCAGTGCGGCTTTTTCTGTGTTTCAATCGGGTGTTGCTCGGGTCAGCCTTCCAGCGGAGCCCGCTGAAAATGAGCATGATAATGCTGTTGCTGACGCAGGGCGGCCGTCACGGTGTTTTTCATCAGAATCGAGAGCGTTACCGGGCCGACGCCTCCGGGCACCGGGGTGATCCAGCCCGCGGTTTCCTGGCAGGAGGCGTAGTCGCAGTCGCCAACCACTTTGGTTTTTCCATTTTCGTCTTCAATGACGTTAATGCCGATATCAATGACCACCGCGCCGGGTTTGATCATATCACCGGTCAGCAGACCGGCCTTGCCGACGGCCACAAAAACAACATCCGCACGGCGGGAGTGAACCGCAACTTCGCGCGTCATATGGTGGCAGACCGTTACGGTCGCGCCTTCGGCCATCAGCAGAAAGGCAATCGGTTTGCCGACAATTTCGGAGTGGCCGATCACGCAGGCTTCGAGGCCTTCAAGCTTCATGCCGGTGCTTTTCAGGATCTCGACCGAGGCCTTGGCGGTACACGGGGCCAGCTCCAGTTCGCCGTAAACAATGTTGCCGATCGATTTCGGGTGCATGCCCTCGACGTCTTTCAGCGGATGAATCGTTTCCTGCAGTGCTTTAATGGGCAGGTGTTCGGGGACCGGACGCTGGAGAATAATGCCGGTGACCGTCGGGTCAACATTGAGGTTGGTGATGGCGGCGGTCAGCTCCTCTACGGAAATGTTTCCGGGATAGTGACGCTCGTCGAATTCGATGCCCACTTTATCGGCATTGCGTTTTTGGTTGCGCACATAAAGATCCACGGCGTTATCGTCGCCCACTTTAATGGAGACGAGTTTCGGGTTCCAGTTCTGCTTTTTAAGGGCAGCCACGTCCAGGGCAATCTGTTCCAGCAGTTTATCCGCGACTTCGCGGCCGGCAATATCGTTGTGATTCATCAGGTTCCTCCGTTGCCTTTTAAATAGGTTACCCCGCAGCGGTCTTCGAGATAAAAAAATGGATTTGTTCAATACTAAACTGTTGCGTTCTTGCCACCACGCACGACTATAATCTGTTTTTCTGAAGTTTGGAACGGGATTTGAGTGGTGACGATATGTCGATCTTGTCGAATAGAATGTTTAATTCGGTAGCAAAGGATTATCTGCAGCAGTGTGGTCTGCAACTGTGCCTGTCCGACTGCGAAGGCCGGATTGTGATGCCGGAAAATATGAGCCCGGTGGAAAATCTTCCGGCCATGTGCCATCTGCGTTTTCATAACCTGAACGAGGCGGTGCGCTGGGGCGAATCCCATATCTTTTTTGTTGCGCCGGGCATCATGAGCTGGCTGGTTCCGCTGGTCGACGGAGTCGAGGTGAAAGGCGGGTTGTGCGGCGGCTGTATTCTGCTGGAGGATGATCCGCAGAGTATTCATACCGCGGTCAATTATTTTGTAGGCGAGGGCGGTCGGCGCAAAGATGCCGAAGCCTTTGTCCGGGGACTGCATGTTTTTGAGCAGGAGCGGGTTCGTCCGGTGGTGGATGCGCTGTATGAATCGTTTTATCAGTACAGCGGATGGAAGCCGCTGAAGCTCATGCGTAATCGCGACCGAATGCTGCAGCAGCGGCAGATTGCCGAAGAGATCCATCAGCGCAAGGTGGAGCAGAACCGGGCCTACCCCTACGATGACGAACGTATTCTGCTCTCACTCATTCGCGTGGGCGATCGTGCCGGCGCCCGAAAAATGTTCAATAAAATGCTCGCGGCAATGTTTCTGTATTCCCCTAAACCGGTGGTGGTCCGTGCCCGCGCCATTGAAATGATGGGATATCTGGTGCGCACTGCCGTGGAGGACAGCCCGCTTTCCGAGCCGTTGCTCGAACGGCACATGAAATGGATTGAGCAGATTGTGGAGACGCACGATTTTGACGATCTGTGCAACGTGCTGCGTGAGGCACTTGATGATTTCATGAACAGCATTTTTCTGCAGGGGGTGAGCCCCGTCAGTCCGGCCGTGGGCAAAGCGCTGGATTATATCACTGCGAACTATACCGAGCCGATCGCGCTCGAAGATATTGCCGCCGCCGCCGGACTCAGCACCTTCCGGATTGCACATCTGCTGAAAGAAGCCACCGGAAAAACCGCACTGCAGAATATTCATTATCTGCGCGTACAGGAGGCACGGCGTCTGCTGGAGGAGACGGATCTGAGCTGCACCGATATCGCCTATGAAACCGGCTTCGGTGATCAGTCCTATTTCATTAAGCAGTTTAAAAAGTGGATGGGTATCACGCCGGCGAAATACCGGAAATCCGGCCGCGTTCGGTGACTGCGGGTCAAGCGGAACACGGCCGGATTACCCGGTGGTTGGTAGTTCTCCTGTTTCCGTTTTGGGACAGGGCTTTCCATTATACAATGAACACAAGTTTATATCAGGTCATATGTTCGTTTCATTATGGATAAACAATCCGAATGCATCAGTATTATTGATTTATGAATTATATAATTTAGGTCATGTGAAGACGTGTTTTTTTAGTGTATTGAATTGTTCTTCTTTGAAGTTCTGTAGATGATGCATATTTTAGATATGTATCGTCGTCATATTGATTATGGCCACGAGTTTTTAAGTAAAAGGTTTTAGCAATGGGTGAAAAACAGATTAAAAGTAATGTTGATACCGGTATCACGATAAAGCGCAATGCGCGCTTAGAGTTTACCTTCACATTGGTATTGGTCGTAGCATTCATGCTCATGAGTATGTGGCTCGTGTTACAAGTTCGTGATGCGGATCGCGCAGAAGATCGAGAAAAACAGGCTGCTGCAGAGTACAATGCTCTGTTGGAGAAAATTCCGAAGTATAAGAGTGAGGCGGAAGTTCTTGCCGAAAAAATCGGCTCATTAAAAGCGGAACTGGCCGGATTAGAAGAAAATTATGCAACAGTAAGCTCAAAGTATGAAAAAGCAAAAGAAGTCATTGCTGCAAGGAATCAGGCTTCTCAGGAATACACGGATCTCACCGCCAGAATAAGAGCTGGCGAAGCTACAATAAAAGAGCTCGAGACTCAGCGTGATGAATTACTGATTGCTGTGGGGAATGCTCGAGCCAAGAAATCCTCAGAACAAAAAGCGGTTTCTGATTTGCTCCAGAAAAAGCTAGAGCTAGGAACAGAAACCAGCGACCTCAATCTTCTAAAAGATAAAAAGGATTCGATCGAAAAGGAATTAGTATCGCTCAAGTCGGAAAAATCATCTCTAAAAAATTCTTTAGCACAAATAACCCAAGATATCACATCCGAGCAGGAACGATTAACCAAACTTCGTGAGCAAGTTGCAGATGCACGGTCTGATCTGACGACCGCAGATTTGTCCTTGCGAGAAAAACAGGCAGATGTAGCAACATATCAGGCAGATGTGGATCGCCTTAAAAAACAAATTAGTTCCCTTAAGGTCGAGTTGAAGGGAATGGAACGGGAACGTTCAGCTTTACTTGAGTTACAGCAGAAAAACTCAATCCTAAAAGCAGATAACTCAAGTCTGGAATCCGACGTATCAAAGCTAACCGCGGATAAATCAGTTCTCGAGGAGGATATTCGTGAATTGGAAGTTAAGAGTTCTTCAATATCATCGCAAATTAAACGGGTTGAGCAACGCGAAGCTGCTCTCGCCAGCAAAGAAGCCAGATTGGATGATTTAGATGTAGCGGTATCACAGAAAAAAGCTCAGTTGGCTGAATTGCAGACTGAAGTTGAGAAGGCGCGTACTGAATATTCAGAGCTGAGTGCCAAATATCGAACACTTTCAGAACGAGAATCAAGAGTTACTGAACGAGAGCGCCAAGTAGCGGCTCGTGAAGAATCTGTTCGTATCAAAGAATCCCAATCTGAGACTAAATAATGACTAATTTACCATTTACTTTACTCCTATCTCTCTGGCTGGTCGTCAGCTTTATCAGCGTCGGTATTTTGGCAATAATGTGGAGGCTTCCCAAGTTTTGGGAATTTAAAAACCTACAAGGAAAATGCTCTGAGCTGGAACAAAGATATAAGTTGTTGGAGCCGGAGGTTGAGCAGGGGGCTCGAATGGCTGCTCAACTGAAACAGGATACTGCCAATGTGGAGTTGTTGAAGACCCAGGTGGAAAAGCTTGAGCATGAGAAGCAACAACTTGAACCCATTGGGCAGAAAGTTGCAGAACTTGAATCTAAATTAGTTACGAAGCATGACGAGTTGAACCAAACGGCGGCAGAAGAAAAAACTCTCCGAGAAGAAATTATTCGTCTAGAGAGTGTTAAAAAAAGTGAAGAGGAGGGTATCGAGACTCGAAAAAAAGCTGTTGAAGAATTGTCGAAAGAAATTGAATCCTTGAATAAACGATTCTCAGAACTCCGAAAAAATATACCTTTAGCGGAAAGTGAACTGGTCTCTTTGAAGCAGCATCAAGAGCATGTTACTGGGGATATCATTCGGGTAGAGAGTCAGCTGAAAGAGTTAAGGAACTCACATGATGAGGTTAAGAAAGACCTCGATAAAATGACTGAAAAATACAGCTATCTTAAGGGAGAATCCCAAGCGTTAGAAAAAGAAATTGAAGCTCGTACGAAGCATCTTGAAGCTCTTAAAGCTGATCATAAAAATGCCGGTGGAGTAAATGAGACAGATGATCCTATGGGCGATTTGTGGAGCCCTAATTTTGTCTTTTCGCAAACACCTAGGGTCAGTAACGAAGCTAACGAAGAGTCTCGTATGAGAGATTTATCCAAGAATCTTGAAAACAGAGGATTGGTGTTTGCTGATAGAACCTTAAATGCTTTCCATACTGCACTGAAAGTTGCAGACATTTCTCCTCTGACCGTATTGTCGGGTATCTCAGGTACAGGCAAAAGTCTTCTGCCAAGAGCATACTCAGATGCGATGGGAATTCATTTTCTTGGGTTGGCTGTTCAGCCTCGCTGGGATAGTCCCCAAGATATGTTCGGTTTCTACAACTACATGGAACAAAAATACAAAGCAACCGAACTTGCCAGAGCAATGGTACAGTTTGAGCGATACAATAAGCTTGCTCATGGCGGTGATCTAAAGGACCAAATGATGTTGGTTCTCTTGGATGAAATGAATCTGGCTCGGGTTGAGTACTACTTCAGTGAGTTTCTATCAAAGTTGGAAATCAGACGAGATGTGGATCCTGCTAAACTGACGGATAGACAGAAGGTAGAAATTGCCCTAGAGATGGGGCATGGTAGCAAAGGTATTGATGAAGTCAGGCTCTATCCTGATAGAAACATTCTTTTCGTTGGAACAATGAATGAGGACGAATCCACTCAGAATCTTTCTGACAAAGTACTGGATAGATCCTGCGTACTGCGTTTCGGGAAACCAAAGCAACTGCAAACCAATCAAGCAAAAGGCTCTGCGTTTTCAGCCGCGGGTCCCGACGGCATGTTGCCGAGAGATACTTGGATGAAGTGGACTGATCTTGGGGATAATACGCCGAGCGTATATACAGTTGATGTTATTGAACAACTAAACGATGTTCTCAATATGACAGGCAAGCCCTTTGCTCACCGTGTGGGCAAAGCTATCGGCAACTACGTGCTTAGTTACCCAGACTGGATCAGCGGCCGCGAAAAGATTGCTTTGGCAGATCAGGTTGAGCAGCGTATCCTTCCAAAGCTGAGAGGATTAGATGTAAACGAGCATCATGACGCATTTTCGAAGCTTTCTACAATTCTAGCTGATCTGGAAGATCCAGTTCTATCTGCTGCATTCGAAGAGGGTCGTCAAAGTAATCATTCTCGCGGTATGAACTCATTTATTTGGCGAGGTGTGGATCGCTGTGAGAATTGAAGGGGTAAAAGAGTTAAGAAAGCACCCTTGGGATGACAGGGTAACAGCTGATAGTTCAACAGTGGATGGTCGTGGTTCCGCTCGTATTGTGCTTGCCGATATGGGTAAGGAGATTTGGCTTGGCTCTCTTGAATTACCCAAGTCTGGATTCCCTTTTTTAAATAAGGGGGTATGGTACCAAGCCTATGATCTGCCTCTAACGAGTGCCCCGGGGCAAATTGAACAAAAAAAAACAGATATGCTGTCTGTGTTGGATATAGAGGTAACACAAACGAATTTAATGCCTCGTCCTAGAAGGGGAAAGGCTAAAGAAGACGATTCGGTAGAAGTTAAATCGCGCGATAAATGGCTCTTTTGGCAGCTACTTAGATACTTTGAACTGAGCCATCCCGATGATAATCTCGGAGAGTTTGAGGCTGGATATGGTGGTGCAGTTAGACGTTCTTGGGATTCTGTCAGGCGTGAGTGGATACACGCGAATTCAGATGAACCGGAAATTTCACTAATTGTCCGTTTAGCGAGTAACTCAGCCCTTGTTCAGGCATTGGACCTCATTACTCAAAGTCCTCGTCGAGTCTTGGAGCGTTACCGTTCAGATACACCAATAGGAAGAATACAGGAACTTGATTCTGCGTGTATCAGAAATTATGCCCACCGACCAGGAAGAAATTCGCTCGAAAAAGCGGGGCCAAAACAACGTCTTTACTCTGTATTGCGTAGGGAGAATATAGACACTCTAGAGAACCGTGTTTCTTTATGGGTGTTGACAAGGATGAGTGCGATGGCTGCAGAGTGGCTGGATCGAAATAGCCGTTTTTCAGATAGCCATAGACACACCGTTGTAAAGAGGTTGATGTCCTCTTTACAGGAATGGATAAACCGCCCAACTTTTTGTGACGTAGATATGCTCTTGGATTTGCCGTCAGAACCCAACTATCCCTTACAGTTTGAGTCTCGTTATAAGTACATTTGGGAAACATACTTGGCTATTAGGCGGGAAGATCAAGTATTTGAAGATGCTTGGACGTGGCAGCGAGTGCTGTGGGGTGAGTCGGGTCGTCAAATATTTCATGCATTTCTCACAGGAATATGGAGTGAGCTCTTAGTGTCCACTCCGGTTTTTAGAACTGAGGGACTTTCTGGGCAGTGGCTCATGCCGTTTCGTGCGCCAGGTCCGTTCAAAGGTCCCGTATATCTCTATGATTCACTTGATGTTAACACCGTTGGTTGGTCTTCGCTATGGAAGGAGAGTGAAGCTTTTCCTGATTTTGACCGGATCGGAAAGTGCGGATGTGATCAGGTTTTATGGTTTGGAGGAAAAGGTATAGCAATTTGGTATGTTCTCAAGGATCCTCATGCGATAAGTCTTGAAGAAATGATTCGGCAGGCACGTGAGAGTATGGACCGATCAGTGTCTGATAAAGATCAGTGGGTTGGACTGGTTATTGCGGCAGACCTTTCGGTAGAAGAAAAAGGACCTCAGGTTGAGCAGATTGGTATAGGTAATTCTATGTGTGTGGGGATTTCTATTCCTATGGATGCTCATCGATATTTCGAAGATATTGAAGCTGGAATTGAAATAGCACTTGAAGCTGCTGGAGGCTGTGGATGAAGGCTATAGGCATCGATTTGACCAATGCAGTTAGTCAATGTAGTTCCTGTGCAGATACTGATTGGTTTCCTGCTGTAATACTTCCAATGGTGCAGGATGAGCCTATTCTTGTAGGGAAAGATGCAAAACTGCACCGCCGTGGGGCAGGATTGCTATGGCCGCCAGAAAGTCAAATTCCTTACAGCAATAACCCAAAGTATGGAAAGGGTAGAGTTACCTTGGCTGAAGCATGGCGATATCTAGCATCATTTGAAACTCAGGATTCAGCATGGGATAACTATCAGCCTTTTCAACGGCAAATTTCTTGGCAGCCAAATCCTGCAGACAATCGCTCTAAGGTTTCTTTCTCAGCAGAAGATATTATTTCTGAAGCAGCTGGGGCATGCATTGATAATTTCTCTGACCATGATCTGATTTGTTTTGTTGTTCCCGATGATATAGGTGAAGGTGCACAGCAAGCTTTGCTTGACCGACTGGGAGCAACATCCGCAGTCCATCTTCTGCCGCGTCCAATAGCCATTGCTACGGACTGGTGCAGTAGGCAGAATCCTGATAAATTTCGGATCATCGATAGGGACAGCGGTTGCTGTGGCTATATCTGGGTGTTATCCGCAGGTTTAGATCGATGGGAGTTCTGTCCTATGGATATACGAAAAGTCTCATTTGGCCAGACCGAGTTTCTTATACCGGTCAGGGATCACACGGAGCATAGTAGTGGGCTTGCCGTTGATGGATTAAGTATGCTTGCGGCATATGCTATCGGTGTGAACAAAGCGGATATCTCAGATGTCTGGTTCAAGATCGTATCCAGTAACCTGATAGAAGAGCTCCTAAATGACACAAGCCTGAATTGTTATACGGATGATTTTCACAGAGCATGTTCTGCAGTTAAGGAATGGTCGGGCCGGTTAGCTAAAACGAATCAAGACTGCTCTATAAATCCGGATTCATTAAATTCAGAGCTAATAAAGCATGCCAATAAATTTAAGAAACGAGATAGAGATTGTATTGGAACGATAGCCGATGGTTCATTAGCAGGACTTTGTATGGGTGGGGTTTCCATTGCTGGGCGAGTTCTAGATCAGTATGAAGACTATGGGATTTTCGAAGTAACGAATGGTAGCGCGACGCTCAATGGAGCGAAGCTGGTGGCTCAACAATTAGAACGGGGGCTTCCAACTTACCGAGATCGCATTGCACCGATAGAAATTTTCTATAAAGGAAATGACGAGTTTTGGGATCCTGTAATATCCACGAAGACGCTTATCGAGGGAACAACCGTAGAAGCGGGCAAAGTGGCGAGAACCAAAGAGCCGATTAAAGAGTTCTTTATTCCAGCAGGTCAGGACTCTCTAACTCTTATTTTGAGAAGGAAATTTGGAAATAAACAAATTATCCGTCAAGTGTCTGCTGGTTTGCGCGAAAGTGTGGCAGATAATGAAAATGTAGTTATCACCGCTGAAGTTCGTCCTGGACAAGGTTTTGCTACCGCTCTAATTCGTTCTCAACGCCCTGGTTTCTTTGAAACAAAACTAAACTGGAAAACAATGAAGGACGGAACGCCTCCTCCTGCTCCTAAATATGCGTGGCCTCCGGGTGTTGCGAATGTCCATTCAAATGTGTCGCGTTGGGATTTAGCTCCTTTTGAAGAGATTTCTAAAGTTTTATCAGATTTCAGGCCGAGGAGGAATACCCCTCATGCGGTGTCAGAGTTTAGGAAATATATTGCTTTTTGGTTAAATGGTAACGAGCCATATCAATATGATGGAAGAATCGCCAGTTCTGACAGCTTTAATCGATTTGCTAGGCCCGAGGTACTGGAGGAGTTGTCTCGGAACTTGGGTGATGCGATAGATCTGGCTCCTTCAAATGATCAGCTTATTCGGTTAGCAGGTTGGATGTATGAGGCCTGTCCGGCAAGTGCTATTAAAGTTGCGGTTGAGCGAATCAAGAAGAGACAGGAGATGCCATGCGATCTCGAAGTTGCGGGAAAGGCCTTTGTTAAAAAAGAACACATCCAGGTGTTTGTTGAGATGTTTGTTGAGAGAATTAGAGAGCTCAAAAAAAACTACAGCATAGATAGCAACAATAACTGGATAAGAGCCTTTCGTGACTTAATCAGATTTAGGGTGGATCCATTGCGTCCTGAGTTCATTAAGGACTCACAGATAAATACGATTGAAAAATATATCATCGGTCTAATGTATTATGAATCAAATCGCCGTGGTCCGAAATATAACAACTGTTTATATATTGCGCCTCATATTCTTAAAAGACGTCGGTTTGATGATGAGTTTCTAGCTGTGGATAGTAAACGTTGGAAAGAATGGAATGAGATGTTCGAATATGCCAGTAAAGTTGGTATGAATCGGCAGAAAGACATGGCTAAGGCTATGCTGAAGTTATTGAAGGAAGAAGCCACACTTGGGGATATCAAGATTCTGGCAAGCAATGAAAAGTAATCTGCAGGACATATGTTGGCGAGTGATTGCCGAGAAAGGGTTTCCTTTAACGACGCATGATGTGTACCGCCGTGTATGCATTCATGTAAATGAAAACGTAAAGGAATATGAGGTTTCAATAGCGCTGGGTGAATTGCAAGAGCAGGGCGCGCTTCAGCTTGAGGGCATGAATTGGAAGTTAATCAAGTCTCCACCTCCAGTTGCGACTGGATCTAATAATGTCGTAGGTGGAGCAAAGCCCAATGATATTTCGGAGCAAGGAGATAAAACTTACACTGCCCCGGGATTAGACGAATCTTTCAAAAATAGTGGAACCGTTAGAAGTGGCCGGTGGGCAACATTCAGGCGGCTTGTTGATTACTATCTAGACTGTATCGAATTTACGGAAATGCCACAGGTGCGAGCCTATTTTGAAGGCCAAAATGATACCTGGGTGGGACTGAAATCTAATATTCAATGGGATCGGCTGCATGCAGGGCATCCGGTTGCAATACCACATTTTTCGGAAGACCAAGCTGCTTTTCAGCGTAACAGAATGCAGCGAGGTGAAGACCAGTCCCTATATATAGGTTATCCAATCGAACTGGTAGAAACCAGAAATGGAAATCGCTGGTTAATGCCTATTTTACTCACTCCTGTTAAGGTAACGGATGGAGATCACAGCTTGCTGCTTGAGCAGGATGGGGTAGTAATGCCCAACCAAAAATGGCTCGATGATCGATTCCGAAGACCTGATGATAGAAATGCGCTTCTTCGCTTTTTGGGCATCTTAAATGCCGAAGATGACGAGGATTCGATTCAGGAGGCAAGGCGCGTGGGGATACTGGCAGAAAAGCTTGGACGTTATCTTGGCGACAAGCTAATGACCCCAATCCGATTAGATGAGTCTAGTTCACCTGACTGGGAAACTGCTAAGCCTGGCATCTATAACTCATGCATCATGTCAGTGGGTGGTCGCTATAAGTATACTAAAAGCTTAATGAGCGAACTTCGTTACATTGCGAATCATCTTTCGGACGAGCAACTGGATTCTACAGCATTAGCGTCACTTTTTCCTCATCAGAAAAAAGGTGAGGATCAAGCCGGTGAAGATGTTCAACAGCTTTTACCCAATTCATACGTAGCTGGTGTAGATCCTCTGAATGAGTTACAGGAGGAAGCTGTTCGTATGGCTTTGAACCTCCCTATGGCAGCTGTGACTGGTCCTCCAGGAACTGGAAAATCTGCTGTTGCTCGAAACATCATGATCAATATGGCGCTTCGAAATCGGTCGGTTTTATTTGCAAGCAAGAACCATAGGGCGCTCGATGCAGTAGAGCTGCCTTTAAATAAGCTGTCTGATAACGGGCCATTAGTTGTGAGGTCTGCCCGACAGGATTGGACTGCAAGGCAGCCTCTACATCAATTACTTCAGGAATTGCTCAATAGGCCTTTCGCTGAAGACAGTGAAGGGCTGGAGGAGCAGCTTGGTCACCTTAGGGCAGCTCTAGAGGCGAGAGAGCTGAATCGCGCAGATTTGTCAGTGATCTTACAAAAGAAAGAAGAGAGAGAGTGTGCCGCTGATAAAGGCGAACAGATTAAATCCAGCATACCGATGACGTGGAGGTCTGATCGTATAGGGGAAGAAATTTGTAGGATAGTGGGGGAGCACTCCCCTAAGGAACTAAAATCTTTGCTCTCTGTCGCCCAATCAAAAGGGTTGAAAAAATGGATCTTTCAACTTTTTGTCAAAGCAAAGTTCAATGCAGCGATATCGCTGATTTCAGATATTACTGAAAAATTTAAGAAAGTGGATAATTCTTTTTGGGATGCCTGCCTACTTTGGTCGGAGTATCAATCTGTTCAACAAGAGCTTGTTTATATTGATGAACATCTGAAGAAACTTCCTGATCGCAATCAGCTTAATGAAATGGGTCAGGAGTTTCGCGATAAGGTAAAAGCCAGCCTAATGAAATGTGTCGATCTGGTTGCGCGAGGTGCGCTCGTGATCAGTGATGAAGAGCGACAAGGGTTGAGTTCTTTGAGAAGCGCATTACAAACATTTGGCCAGACTCGCCTAAACGCAGCTTTCTTAGAGCAAAGTGCATCTATCCAAAAAATATTTCCTCTATGGGCCAGTACGAGCCAGTCGATGAAGAGCACCATTCCTTTGGTGCCTGGCTGCTTCGATCTTTTAATTGTTGATGAAGCTAGTCAGTGCGATATAGCATCATCCATTCCTCTATTAGTCCGCTGCAGAAGAGCGATTGTCGTTGGTGATCCCATGCAGCTTCAACATGTAACAAAACTTCAGATTCAATCAGATCGGGATCTTTTAACTGCACATCAGCTTACTGATAATGATCTTCAGCGATTTAGCTATAGAGTAAATTCCCTGTTCGATTGTGTTCGTTCTTCTATTCCAGGATCAAATTATGTAGCACTAAGAGAGCATTTTCGCTCTCATCCTGACATAGCCAATTTTGCAAGTGATTCGTTCTATCAGTCAGCTTTGTTGGTTCGAACAGATCCTCATCATTTTAAGCACTCGGTCAGGGGGAAAACCGGCATTCACTGGGATGATGTGGTTGGAGAGACGATCAGACCGGGCAAGGGGCAGGGTGGCGTTCATATTCCAGAGGAACGTGAGCATATTATCAGGGAACTTTTGGAGCTCCAGAATAATGATTTCGATGGCTCAATAGGTGTGGTGACTCCTTTTAGAGTCCAGAAACAAAGATTGTCAGATGAGATACATCAACAGCTAAAGCCGGCATTCATAAAAAGAACTGATCTTAATGTAGATACTGCTCATGGTTTTCAGGGGGACGAACGTGATGTCATGTTTTTCAGCCTATGCTGTGGTCCCGATATGCCCGATGGCAGCCGAGGATTTATAACGAAGGATGGAAACCTGTTTAATGTAGCCATCACGCGAGCCCGTGCAGCACTGAGAATGGTAGGCAATCTAAATTGGGCTCTTTCTTGCGATATTTCTTTTATCCAAAAATGTGCAAATCGTGCTGTTCATGCGCAAACCAAGCCAGAAGATAAAGGCGAACTTTATCAATCGCCATGGGAGAAGAAACTCCATAAGGCACTGATTGATGTTGGAATTGATGCTGTGCCGCAATATCCGGTTGCAGGTCGCTTTCTCGACTTAGCCGTGCTGTCTCCTGTAAAGCTGGATATAGAAGTGGATGGGGAGGCTTTCCATCGTACTGCGGGTGGACGCCGGAAAGATGATGACATTTGGCGCGATGAGCAAATGATGGTGTGCGGGTGGCAGGTGTGCCGTTTTTGGGTTTATCAACTCGAAGAGGACTTGGACGGATGTGTACAGAGGATAAAAAAGAAGTTGTTGCGAGAGGAAGGTTAACCGTATCTCTTCTAATTTCCCTGTTTAGGTAAACTGGTTTAGATTCAAAACTATTAATTCGGACGATCGGGCTGGGTGCCGGGTTCGGTTTTAATGGCCTTCGGAGAGGGGACGTGCGGAAAAGTTTTCCGGCATTCTTCCACGACGCGGTTGACTGAAATTTTCGGAAAGCTGTCGAAACCGGCGGGGTCGATGACCCAGTCGAGATGCCGGTAGGGAATTGTGGATATTTTTTCAGAGGTCTTCCGGTTGAACAGCATCAGGATGCGGGTGTCGAGGGCGAGACCGAAGTGCAGGATACCGGTGTCTCCGCCAAGAACGAGGGATGAGGATTTAATGAGTCCGGCGGTCACGAGTAGTGATTTCCCCGTAATTACGGTGTGCCCGCGCGCCCGGACGGGCTCCAGATCGATTTCATCTTCTGCGCTTCCGCAGAAAAAGACCTGAATACCGTGTGCCTTGAAAAATCGGGCGACGGAGAGATATTTCAGCAACGGCCAGTTTTTTGATGCGCGGCTGGTAAACGGCTGGATCATCAGGGTGGGTTTTTCAGGATCAAGACCGTGTTCACGGAAAAGACCGGCGGCCTGTTCGGTATAGTTTTCCGGGAGATGAAAGGTGTTGTCGGGTTCGTTGATCTGCAGACCGCATTGCCGAAGCATGGAGAGGTACCAGTCGATAACATGCATGGAGGAGATGTCGCGGTCGAGGCCCCGGGTATAGGCCAGTTTGCGCATGCTGCGGTAGACCGAACCCCAGCGCTGGGGCGCGCCGGTGAACCAGGTGATCCATGCGGTTTCTCCATAACCCTGCAGATCGATCACATGGGAGAACCGTCCGGGACGGATGCGGTTTAAAAGGGAAAAAAGGGTCGGGAGAGTTTTTCCCGGATGTTTCAGCGCATTGCGGTCGATGGAGATAATTTCATCGACCGCGCTGAATCCGGAAATCAGCGGAGCGATGGATTTGCACACCAGGAAACTGATTTGTGCGTCAGGATAATTCTGCCGCACGGCGTTGACGGCGGGCAAGGTATGCAGTACGTCGCCGATGGACTTCAGACGGATAATCAGAATACGCTCTTTTTTCACAACTGTTTCCCTGTATTGAACTGCAATGACCGTGGGGGAAGCGGCGGCGGAAAAACAGTTAAGTTCCGTTAACCTTTTGTGCTGAAGTTTAGCGCTGTATTCGGACGGGGTTAGCGGGGATTATTTCTTTTGCGGTTTCAGCCATTTCAATGAAACGAGAAACGCATCTGTTTCGGCGAGGGTTTCTTTGTATCTGTTGTTTTCTTTGTCCGGATTGAAAAAGCCGTGGGGCATGTCTTTATAGAGAACAAGTTCGGAGCGGTCGCCGTTGTCTTTCATGATTTTCTGGAATTTTTCGGCGGTTTCAACGGGGATGAGGTTGTCGTTGGTGCCGAGGAAAACGATGGTCGGAGGCATACCCGGTTTGAGCTTATGCAGAGGGGAAAATTCTTTCCAGTATTTGGAAACACGGTCATGGCCGTAGCCGTTTTCTGAGTTGTCATACACCGGATTGAACAGCACCAGCGCATTGGGAACGCAGCTGACGGATGAATCTTCGCCGGGTTCATCGAACCAGGACAGGGTGGCTGTGGCGGCCGCCAGATGCCCGCCGGCGGAGCCGCCGCCGGCAGCAATACGGTTGGGATCGATCCCCAGATTTTTCGCCCGCTGCCGCACCCAGCGCATGGCGGATTTGGCATCCATCACGCAGGCCCGCGGATCGGTGCTGTGCGTTTTTTTGATACGGTATTCGGCACAGATGGCCACCATGCCTCGATCCGCCAGGTGTTTGGCCTGGGGGTAGAACTGTGAGGGGGATCCGCTGTGCCAGCCGCCGCCGAAATAAAAAATGATGGCTGGACGTTTGTTATTTTTATTCAATCCGGCGGGATTGAAGAAGTGCAGGCGAAGCTCTCCCTGAGGCGTTTCTTTAAACGGCACAATATTGTTGGGTTTCAGTGGGTCAGCGAGGGCTGAAAAGGCTGTGCTTAAAAGTAAAAGTGTGACCATCAGTTTCATGCGGATACTGTGAGAGTTTCTGGTGGGTTTCGTCAATCCCGGAACGATATACAGGTGCATTTTTTAAAATAACCCGGTAGAGTTTTCGGCTTTTGAAAGGAAGGATAGTATGTTGGTTAAGTGGATTCAGGATCTGTTGATTTCCTACGGCACGCCGGAAGCGTCGGCCGATGAGTTTGCACTGGTGATTTCCGCCGCACTGATTTTTGCTGTGGCCTATGCCGTGTATTGGATTCTCAAAAACTATCTGCTCAAGGTGATTCGCCGTATCACCGAGAAAACGTCGAATAAGTGGGACGACAAGCTGATGGAGTCGCGCGTGTTTCACCGCCTGCTGCGGCTGATTCCGCTCACCGTTATTGCCATTGGTCTGGAACGGATTGCGCCGGGCGGTTTTGTGCTGATTAAGCGCGTGGTGTTTGCAGTCATCATTTTTATCGGTGCCCGCACGGTCGAGGCCTTTCTGAATGCGGTATCGGATGTTTATCACTCCTGCATGGATGAACACCGCAAGCCGATCCGCCCGCTTTTTCAGGCGCTGCAGCTGGTCACCTATTTTCTGGCATCCATTTTCATGATATCGGTGCTGCTCAATAAGGAGCCGTGGGGGCTGTTCACGCTCTTGGGAGGGATGACCGCCGTCACCATGCTCGTTTTCAAGGATTCCATTCTCGGTTTTGTGGCCGGAATTCAGCTGGGTGCCAACGATATGGTGCGCGAAGGCGACTGGATCGAAATGCCCAAATACGGCGCCGACGGCGATGTGATCGAAGTGTCGGTGAACACGGTAAAAGTCCGAAACTGGGACAAGACCATCACCACGATTCCAACCTATGCCCTGATCTCTGATTCATTCAAAAACTGGCGCGGGATGAGTGAATCCGGCGGACGGCGGATTAAACGTTCCATCTGTATTGATATGAACACGGTTCAGTTTGCCGACGAAGCCATGCTTGAAAAGTTCCAGGCCATGGAACTGCTTAAAGACTACGTCGTTAAAACGCAGGAGGAAATCAACGCCGCCAACGCGGAGAAAAATATTGATCTGTCCTCTACAATGGTGAACGGCCGCCGGCAGACCAACCTCGGAATTTTTCGCGCCTATCTGGAGAACTATCTGCGCAGCAATCCGAAAATTCACAAAGGCATGACCTTTCTTGTCCGTCATCTGCAACCGACGCCACAGGGACTGCCGATTGAAATTTATGTGTTCAGCGCCGATAAAAACTGGGCTGCTTACGAAAGTATTCAGGCCGATATTTTTGATCACATTCTGGCCGCAATTCCGGAGTTCGGCCTGCGCGTCTATCAGCAGCCTTCCGGCAACGACATTGCCGCCCTGAGCATAAGGTAGGCCGCACAGTTTGGGTCGGGTCCTGCCTTGTGGGAACCGGGGACTATTTTTTCGTCATCCTCAGCAGCGTAAAACTGACAGTCACGGTCAACGAGCTGAGTTGCATGACGGCGGCTTTGGCGGCGTCGGATGATCGCCAGAAAATCGGGGTCATCCGGATCAGGTCGGTGATCTGTTCACGGTTCAGGGCGACTTTTCCGCTGACGGCGATGCGGTTTGCCTCCTCGAAAAGGGGGGCGCATTTTTCCGCTGCGGTATCGGCCTTTTCCTTGAAATCGCCCGATGAAAACTGAAGCTGTTTTCTAAGCTCGATCAGATGATTAAAGCCGGGCACGCCGATGATCAGCACCCCGTCCGGCTTAAGGATGCGGTGAAACTCGTCGTTGTTGCGCGGGGCCAGAATGCTGAGAATGCTGTCCATTGAATTCGTTGCAACCGGAATGTTTCGCATGCCGTTGGCCACGAACCACGCGGCATTTTTCCAACGTTTGGACGCGACCTGTATCGCCTTTTTTGAAATATCGATCCCGCAGAAAAAACCGCGGTATTTTTCGCTCAGCGTTCCAAGCAGGTGACCCTCGCCGCAGCCGCAATCCAGTACCGCATTATCGTCGTTTCCAATCGTTGGAAGTTCGGTTACAGCCTCGGTGAGGACATCAAATGCCCCGGAATCAAAAAAACGCCGGCGGGCCATAACCATTTCCGGATCATCGCCCGGCTGTTTTGCTTTTCGCTGATGACTCAGCAGCAGGTTGGCATATCCTTCGCGGGCGATGTTAAACGGATGGCCGTTTTGGCAGGCAATCATGTTGTCTTGCAGCATAAGCGGCTCGCTGCAGACGGGGCAGCGGATGGGGGATGGTGTTGGAAGAATCATACTGCTGTGATTATACGGATGGCGTCAAGCCGCAGCCGGGCATCGGCCAGAAGCCGGTCGAGTCTGGAAATGGATTTGCGGGCGTGGCGGAGTTCGTCGTCGCGGATATTATCGTTCACTTTCTGCAGATGTTCCAGACGCTGGAACTCGGCCCCCAGCGTTTTAAGCATTTGCTGCCGCGCTTCGGAACGGATGTTTTCCGCCTGCTGTTCCGCCATGGTTTTACTGGTTTCGAGCATGTTCGGGATCATCTGTGTGCGAACGCCTTCGTGTTCCAGCAGTTTCCACGATTCACCGTCTTTGAGATGGCGGGTGGTGGTTTCCTCGGTTTCGGTTCCGGCATGGTCAATGGAAATGCTGATGGGGGTGGGGGGAAGAAAGCGGTCTGCATTCAATCCGGGCGGAGCCACGGTTTCGAGGATATAAACGGCCTGCAGTTTCAGCGGAACATCCTGTGCGGGATCCACGGCAATGGCACAGCTTCCGCGTTCGGTACTGCTGATCATTTCTCCGGCACCGGTAACCATCGGATGATCCCAGCTCATCAGAATCGTGTCGGGATGCACCAGCGCTTCGCTGCGGCTGAAGGTGATACGCAGGCCGTCGGGCGGCAGCGGGAACCATTCATCAAACAGCTGATCCGGGCGGATATGAAAAGAATGCCGGTCCAGGGCTTCGACTCGTATGCCATATTGATCGAAAAGGTTCAGCAGATACTGCTGCAGGTCGTCGGTCTGTTCGCAGGATCGGATTTCTTCGACCACTTCCCGTCCGATTTCCGGCCGGAATGAAGAGAGTTCAAGCAGGCGATCCCGGCCGGATTCAATCTGTTTCCGAACCCTGGAATACTCCGATCGGGTTTCCGCGATGACCGCATCGGTAACCTGATCGAGCCGGTTTTTAAACCGTTCGAACATTTCATAGCCGCCGATCACCGGTTCGGCAAATGCATTAAGCCCTTCATGCAGCCAGCGAACGGTCTGCGCCTCTTCGGAACCGCTGAGGTAGGGGACATGAATATGCACATCGCCGCGCTGGCCGATGCGGTCCAGACGGCCGATGCGCTGTTCCAGCAGTTCGGGATCGTCCGGAAGATCGATGAGCACCAGATGCGAGGCCATCTGGAAGTTGCGCCCCTCGCCGCCCATCTCGGAAACCACCATTACCTGTGCTCCGTCCGGTTCGGCAAACCAGGCGGCCTGGCGGTCGCACTGTACCAGCGGCATCTTTTCGTGGAAATTGGCGATATCGACACCCGACTGCTTTTTAATGGCCTCAACCAGTGCTGTGACTTCTGCCGCGGTTTTGCTGATGACCAGAATTTTTTCGGCAGGGTGCCCGTGGATAAATCCGACGAGCCAGTTAACGGCGGGTCTGGGCGCCGCCTCGTCTTCCAGTTGAACGAGATGCGGAATGCGCTTTGGAAATCCGGTCATGTTCCGACGGGTATTCCGGAAAATCACGCGGCCGGCGCCGTGACGGTCGAGGGCCTCGGCCAATTCCTGCTCCGTGAGGGTATCGAGTTCGGCTTCGATGGTTTGCGCGGCATCGGCATAGTGCGCGTGTTCGGCCATGAAACGCTCAACATCCGGATAGCGTTGCGGATCGAGCAGGTGCAGGCGGGCAAAATGACTTTCGAGCCCCATCTGTTCCGGGCTCGCCGTCAGCAGCAACAGGCGGGGAATGGCGCGGGCAAACTGTTCAACGATGGTGTATTCAATACTGCTGTTTTCCGGCGACCAGTGCAGGTGATGCGCTTCGTCGACAATCATCAGATCCCATTTGCAGGCAGCAGCCTGCGCGGCCCGCTGTGGATTTCCGGCCAGAAATTCGATATTGGTGAGTACGAGCTGTTCATCCAGAAAGGGATTTGTTACGGGATCACCGGTTTCGATGGCAGCGCAGCGTTCTTCATCAAAAATACTGAAAGAAAGGTTGAAGCGGCGCAGCAGCTCCACGAACCATTGGTGCACCAGTGCGTTGGGTACGAGAATCAGAACGCGCTGCACGATGTTGCACACCATTAACCGATGCAGAATCAGACAGGCTTCAATGGTTTTTCCCAGCCCGACTTCATCGGCCAGCAGTACGCGGGGCAGTGGACGGTTGCTCACCTCGTGCGCGATGTAAAGCTGATGGGGCAGGAGGTCGATCCGCGCGCCGAGCAATCCGCGAACAGGCAGGCTGGAATAGCGATGCCGTGCACGCAGCGTTTCGAGCCGCAGGTCAAACAGGACGTTTTCATCAACGTGGCCGTTGAGCAGCCGAGTTTCCGGACGGTCGAATCCCGACGTGTCGGAGAGCTCGGTTTCCGGCAGCCGGAACCCATCGTCTGCGCAGTAGGCCACCAATCCATGGGGCTCCTCTTCAACGGCGGCGATGACGAACGTTTTTCCGTCGTTGGATTTTACTTCATCGCCTTCAGCAAAGCGCACGCGATTCAGCGGCGCATTCGAAGCGGCATAGTTCCGCATTTCGCCGGCGGCGTGAAAAAAGACCTGCACGGTTCGGGTATTCGCTTCAACGACAATGCCGAGCCCCAGCTCGGGTTCGGTTTCGCTGATCCATCGTTGTCCGGGAAAAAAGTTCTGCATGGCGGCGGAGAGTAGGGGAAACCGCACGGGAGGGAAATGTTTAATGAGAATGAGTTGGGGCCGGGCGCGATCGCCGGGTGCGCTTATACCCAACGGACCGGCCCGCCCGGCCGTTGTGCCCTGCCGGCTGAATGAAAAAATGCGGTGGTTTAATCCCTGTTTCGCGCACGGATCCGTAGTATGGTCCGGGTTGCAAATTTGATAGAGGATAGACTATGGAGAATGAAGAACTGCAGAACAGTCCGCTGCACGGCCTTTCGGCTGAAGCGATGTTGACGGAGCTGGTGGAATTTTACGGATGGCGTACGCTGGATGCCGCGATTGAACTGAAATGTTTCCGGATCCAGCCGACGATTCCCAGTGCGCTGGCTTTTTTGAAAAAGGCGGAATGGGCGCGAAACCGCGTGGAGGAATTTTATCTTTATGTCTACAAAGGCATGCCGAAGGGGAGTCCGGAGCAGATGGCGCTGAAACCGCGAGAACGCGGTTTTCCCCTTAAGGTGAAGCCGAAAAAACCGCGCCCGCTAAAACCGGAAGAAATCAAAGCGCTGCAGGCTGAGCGTGAGGCGCTGCTTCCGCCGGGAAAACGTGCGCCGAAGCGGCCGCCGCACCGGGAGTCGAGAGATTATCGGGAATTTGAAGAGCCGGGAGAGAGTTCTTTTAAATCCAAATTTTCCAGTTCGCCCTTTAAAAAGCCGCGATAGCGGATTTGAAAAAGCATCTGGTCTGAACACGTCGATGTGCTGAATTTGCGGGACCGACCGGGGACTTCATTTTACTATTCAGTACACCTCGAATTCATGGATATGAAGGGGGATCGGGCCGGAGTGATAGTTGATTTTAAGGCGAATAAAGCGGGCGGAGAATGGCTCGATTTCGTATTCGTGAACGGTTGAGGCGAGGTCATCGCGGTGGGTTCGGGAGGCGACACCGGTGTAGCTTCCCTGCTGTGTTGAAAGCAGTATGTCGTAACGAAAAGTGCGGGCTTCCTTGGCGAAATCATTGGTGAATACTTTGATCTTGGAAATGGTGTGGATATCCCCTAGATCAATATCGATTTGAGCGGGAAGCGGCGCTGCAGACCAATAGTTGCTTTCGGTGATGATCCCGTCGACGGCGAATTCCGGATTGCTTCTCACTCCTCCCATTGAGGTGAGGGGTTGACCGAGCACAAGGTTGTCGGGAATGAGTTCTTCAAACTGTTTTTTCATTTCTTTGTTTTCAGACAGTTTTGCCCCGCGGGCGGCAGGAATCCGTCTGCCGATCCAGTCTGGAGAGGCCTGTAGCGTTTGGAGAACCCGAAGGAGTAATTCCGAGGCTGCGCCGGAATTATTTTGTTGCTCCAGATAGGCCAGAATTTCAGCACACAGTTCTTTTTTGAAGGGGATATAGGTCTGTGCGAGTTTTCTGAAATCCTCTCTTTCATCCAGTGCCCAATGCATGAAGAGGGCCATGGTGAGCGGAGTCGATTTGATTTGGCTGCAGTTTTTAAGCATCTTCTCAACCTGTATATATTCCTCTTCCCGGGTCAGGTTGTTTTTCATGAATGCCTGGTTAACATCCCGAATCATTCGGTATAGAGATTGAGGATATTCCCAAAAGGTTTGATCGGCTTTTCTATACTGCCCTTTCATGAAATAGAGGGCCGCCAGAAGATTGTGGTATTCGACGTTTGTGCTGTCGAGAACTGCAGCCGTTTTTATGTGATTAAATGCGCCTTCAATGTTTCCTCTGGATAGCGCATTCAGTGCTCTTTCGTGATATTGGGGGGCTGCATCCCGTCCGAGTCTTTGGCGTTCCTCTTTTTCAATCTGGAGTTCGGCGAGGGCCTTAATGGCCTCTTCGCGGCTATTATGAATGAGCGCAAAAGCAATGCCGGCGGCCAGAATTAAAAGCAGGATAAATATGCCGGACAGGTTGAGTATCTTTTTCTGACGCAGATAGAAGAGGCGCATTTCCCGAAAGAAACCGGCGTTTTCCGCAGTCGCTGAAAATCCATTCTGGTAGTTGAGCAAATCCTGCCGCATTTCGCTTACGGAGGCATAGCGGTGCTTGGGGTTCAGTGCCAATGCTTTGAGGGTAATGGCCGAAAGTGCCGGTGGAATCTGTGCATCGGGGCAGCGGGTGGCCGGGGGAATGATGAGGCCTTGACAGGTTTGTTCCAGAACTTTTTCAGGCGTTTCCCCGGTAACCGGGAGGGCATTGGTCAGCATTGAATAGAGAATGGCCCCCAGCGAATAGATGTCCGTCTGGAAGGATTTATCCTCTTTTCCTTCAGCCTGTTCGGGAGCCATGAAACCGGGGGTGCCTTTTATCCGGCCGGAGAGCGTCATATTATTGAGTAAATCGGGGTTGAGCAGCAGTCGATCAAAATCACCGCCGTCATAGTCCTGATTACCGATGAGTTTTCCGAGGCCCCAGTCGCAAACCACCACTTCCCCGTGCGCGCCTACCTGAATGTTTTGAGGTTTCAGGTCCAGATGAAGGACATTCTGCGAGTGGGCGTAGTCAATGGCATCGCATATTTTAAGAAAGATATTCAAAAGCGAAGCCAGGACATCCTTACTCAGGTGTTTATTCGGGCTGCTGTGATTCCGGTTGATGATGACATCCAGACTTTCGCCGGTTTTCAGCTCCATAATGAAGTAGGGCGTGGAGTCTGCATTCAGGCCAATATCGTAGACCTTGATGATATTGGGATGATCCAGCTGGGCTGTCAGGCGGGCTTCGCGCAGGAAAGGCTCATAAAGTTCTTCCGGGGAGCCCGGGTTGAGCCGGGCCATGGCCACATAGCGTGCGGTTTTTGGATTGAAGACTCGAAAAATAGATTTCATCCCGCCTCGTGCAAGCAGGACATCCGTCTGAAAGTGAGTCGTGGTGGGTTCCAGTTCGGAGTAGATGGGGGAAAATTCGGGCTTAAAGTCGCGTTCTGCAGTTTCGCTTTCATAATACAGCGACATGAGCCGGGTAAGTTTAGGCGAAGTTTCTGAATGATCCATTTTATCCATTAACGTTCGAGTTCTTTACGAAGCTGGGCAATCTCTTTCATCAGCCGCTGTCTGACCCGGTTTTTTAATGTGCGAACGGATTCGGGATTAATACCGAGTTCTTTGCCAATCTCTCTGGATGATTTTCCTTCCAGCGAGAGTTCGAAGGCCTCTACGGCCACCCCTGAAAATAATTTGCGGATAGAATTGAGGGCGGTTGCGGTCAGATGCCTGACCCATTCCTGTTCAACGATCTGGTCTAAATCTGTTTGGGAAATGAGCTGTTCTTCACCTTGCAGTTCCGCAGCTTTATCGCGGCGTTTGTTATATCCCTGATTTTTTTTGATATAGTCGATGGCATAATTCCGAATCAGGCTGGATAGCCATGTCCGAAAATGAACCTGATATTTTTCACCATCGAAGGTGGAGAGATTCCGCCAGATTTTAACCATGATTTCCTGTGTGACATCATCAAAATCTTTACTGAAAAAAGACATTTGGCGGAGGACGGCGTGAATGAATCCCGTGTAATATTTGACAAATTCATTCCAGGCTTCTTCGTCATCACGATTTCTGGCCCGTTGAAGCAGTGTTTGTTTTGTTACCCATTCATCAGGCATGTGTGTCCCCATTCATCAGCATTTAAACGCTATCCATGGCATCCATTTCAATCAAGCTTCAATATAGGAAGCTTTTTTCATTTTTCTGTTTCGCCAGCTTAAGCAAGGTCGTAAGAGGGAGTATATAATGGTTATGGTCATTCCACCGAAATACAGCATTGTTGAGGTGGTTGAGCACTTAACAGCTAATCGCCGTCGGTTTTGCGGGAGAAATTTGAATGGTTCTCAAAGGTGTGTTGGAAAGAACATGCTGCATTGGTTTCCGGGTACTTCATCAGCAGTGTGGGTATTGATGAAGAAACAATCATTCGGTATGTCGAATACCGGGGATGGAAGGATTCAGATGGGGCTGTAAACTGGCGAAGCGAAGCCATAGAAGCCCGGGCATGCCCGGGGATATCTATTCGTGAAGAAGGAAAAAGGAGGAGTGGGAAGAGTAAACTGTTCGCTATTAAGCAGGCAGGTGGTGCAGTCATCGCCGTGGTATGCGCGATCTTTACGTGTGGCTGGGAGGGTTCGACGGATTTCAACGGACTGTTTTCACAAGGGAACGTCCGGTTACGGAAGTTTGGTCGCGAAGAACCTGAATATTTCCACCTAATCAATGGTTATCCAGACAACCGGGCGATCTCAAGCCTAATCAACACTATATAGAACGAAACAAATAGTAGGGAGCAGGATGAAAACGAAGGTTAAAGGACGGAGAAATATCAATAAAGGGGGGGCGAGCGGTTTTGTTATCAGTATTTCCATTCATGCTGCGGCATTTATGCTGGCCGGTATGCTGGTGGTCTTTAATGTGACTAAAAAGGAAGAGAAAAAGTTTGTCCCTCCTAAGCCCGTTGACCGACCGAAGATGAAGTTGAAAAAACCGAGGGTGAAAATGAAGAAATCCGCCCGGCCCAAGTCGATGCGACGCATTGTGACTAAAGTGCAAAAGGCGAATATGCCCGAAGTTCAGCTGCCGGAAATGAATATTATGGGGAACGGCTTTGATGGTGATATCGGAGGATTTGATATTGTCTCCGATATTTCGGAAATGAGTGTTTTCGGTAGCGAACAGAGTATTGGCAACGATTTAGAAGGAGTGGTGTATTCTCTGCTGCATGATCGAAATGGCGGAACAATCAGTATGGGACCCGACCAGTTTCGTGATATCCTCCGTAAATATATCTTAAGCGGGTGGAAAGGCTCGGTACTTTCGAAGTATTATCAGTCCCCGAAAAAAATATATTCCACACATGTTATGGTGCCACCGGTTCCTACGGCAATAGCTCCCGGTATTTTCGGTGTTCAGGAGCTGGAAGATTATTTTCTTTTTATCAAATACGAAGGAAAACTGGTTCATAAAGAAGATATTAAATTCCGGTTCTGGGGTATTGGGGATGCTTATATTTTTGTAAATGTTGACGGTAAGGAAGTTCTGATGAGTGCCCTGGCTATTCATCATTCCTGGTTTGACTGGTGGTCGAGTACTGTCGGAGGCGATCGTACTTATGTTTTGGGTAATCAGCGGATGGTGATCGGTGACTGGATTGAATTAAAGGCGGGTGAACCGGTGGATATGAAGGTGCTGTTCGGGGAATGGAAGGGCGGAGAGGTGGCCGGTATGCTTCTGGTTGAAGTCGAGGGCGAGGAATATCCGATCTCACGTTCGGGCGGTCCTTTGCTTCCGGCTTTCAAAATGGAAGAGTTTTCCTGGGATCAGCTGACTGAAATTTCAAAGTTCCTGGCGGAGGGAGAGTGTTCGCTGACGAATGGTCCCGTGTTCAATGATTATTATACCGCGAAGATCTCTACGCCGGAGCCAGTTGCTTTCGGAGATGCAGAACCGGCGGTAGAGGAGGATATTGAGCCTGAACCATCTACGATGCGGATCTGGACTACGGAAAAGGGCCGAACGATTGAGGCGGAATATTTATCTGCTGTTTCCGGAAAAGTTATCCTCAAGACGATTCGCGGTAAGCAGGTCAAAATTCCGTTGGGTGCATTGGCGCAGGATGATCGTGAATTTGTGCTACTCTCGAATCCTCCGAAACTGAACATTAATTTCTCGAAATCCACTAAAGTTCGCAAATTCGGGGATACTTATACCGGTGATGCACCACCGGTTCGCGGATCATTCTATACGTTTTCTGCTTCGGTCGAGCAAATCAGCATGCGGCCATACGGTCTGGAACTGACTGCTGAATTTTATGCTATCGGGGAGGAAGTCGGTGGCGAGAAACATATTTTGCTGGATCACACGACCTCCTCTTTTACTTTGACCAGGGAAAATAATTTCATTCATGAATTCTCAGGTCGGGAAGTGGAAATGCTGGACTATATTATTAGTGATGAACGGAGGGGGCAACGCTATGGAGGCTACCTTGTTGTTATTCGCGATAAGCGCAGCGAAATTATTGCTTATGAAAGCTCCAGCGAAAACTTTTTCCGGAATCTGGATAAATTTAAAAATCTGCAGAATGGATGGTACTTCGATAAAGATATAAACCGGTGTCTGCCGACGCCACCTGAAGCGAGGTCTGACCTCAGAGAAAACTAGGGCCTTAATTTTAGATCCGCCTCTGTCAGATGCCTGACCCATTCCTGTTCAACGATCTGGTCTAAATCTGTTTGGGAAATCAGCTGTTCTTCACCTTGCAGTTCCGCAGCTTTGTCGCGGCGTTTGTTATATCCCTGATTTTTTTTGATATAGTCGATGGCATAGTTCCGAATCAGGCTGGATAGCCATGTCCGAAAATGAACCTGATATTTTTCACCATCGAAGGTGGAGAGATTCCGCCAGATTTTAACCATGATTTCCTGTGTGACATCATCAAAATCTTTACTGAAAAAAGACATCTGGCGGAGGACGGCGTGAATGAATCCCGTGTAATATTTGACAAATTCATTCCAGGCTTCTTCGTCATCACGATTTCTGGCCCGTTGAAGCAGTGTTTGTTTTGTTACCCATTCATCAGGCATGTGTGTCCCCGTTCATCAGCATTTAAACGCTATCCATGGTCCCCATTTCAATCAAGCTTCAATATAGGAAGCTTTTTTCATTTTTCTGTTTCGCCAGCTTAAGCAAGGTCGTAAAGAGAGTATATAGAAGGACTGTTGGAGTGGGTTTCAGAATCGGGACATTGACGCTCCTCGAATAATGATAAATGTAAAATATTAAAAGAACTGCATGATGCCTGCTCGAATGAATCGCTGTCAATTTATCGGAACCCTCTCTGTTCATGGAATCGCCATGACGTCAATGGCTGCCGCGCGGGCATCGGAAGCCCCCGCCAGCCCCGGAAAAGCGCTGATTGCCAGTCCGCCTGTGGTACAGAATCCGCGAGCAGCCGGCCTGGGCATCAGCCTGGCGGTTTCCGGCCTTGCCACGGCGTGGGTTGAGTATGGATTTGAAAAAGATAACCTGGCCTTTACTGCGGTGGCGAGTCAGCATGGACTGGTGGCCGCGGATGATCGGGTTTTACACATACGGGTCAATCACAGCGAAGCATTTCCGACCCATACACCCATTTATTACCGTGTTGTAGCGCAGCCGCTGCACTATAAAAATGCGTATAAACTAGAGCGCGGTGAGCCGCAGTCAACGCCTGTCTATGCTTTGCGCCTTCCCGATCCCAATGCTCAAAATATTCGGGTGGTCAGCATTAATGATACACATGAAAATGCCGAAACCCTGCGCCGTCTGAATACACAGATTGAAGCGTTGCAGCCTGATGTACTGATTTGGAATGGAGACACCTGTAATGATTTCAATGGCAATGATGCACCGGAGCAAATTCTGCTTAACCCAGTTAATGATTTAAGCATGGCATGGGCGGCTACGCGTCCGTTGCTCTATTCCAACGGGAATCACGATGTTCGCGGGGAACGCGCCCGGGAAATTGTGAAGATCTTTTCACCTTGCCCGGAATCAACCGAACTTCCTTATAATCAAGCGCTGCGTTTTGGCCCGCTGGCTTTAGTCATACTGGATACGGGCGAAGACAAACCGGACCGTCATCCGGTCTTTGCCGGAACGGCCGCTTACGAACCCTACCGGGAAAACCAAGCCGTCTGGCTGAAAGGGGTATTGCAGCAGGAGGAAATCCGGAATGCCCCTTTTAAAGTTGCCGTCTGTCACATTCCATTGCGCGGGCTTGAGGGACAGCCGGATGGGACAACCCTTAAAGGGTATGCGCGTTACAGTGGTTTCGGTGCCAGACTTTGGCTTCCGCAACTCAAAGCGGCTGGTTTTCAAGGCATTATCAGCGGTCATACCCACGTGGCCCGCCATGACATGCCCACAACGGATATGCCCGTGCACCAGTTTATCGGTGGTGGTCCGAAGCCGGAACAGGCAACGTTAACGCTTATTGATGCGCAGCTGATCAATGACCAGGCAAGCATGCTGATCCAAATTACAGATCTGCACGGTCGCGTGCTGTTTAAGCAGTCCTTTGCTGAGGCCTCGTGGTTGAATCAAAAACATGGAATTTAGGGCAACAGATTCCGGGGCGCACTGCGAATCTCTTTTAGGTAGAGATGACGTCACTATAAACCGAAAAGAGATATGATTTCAGAGGATGTGTTATGAAATGTACGAAACGGAAACGAAAACATAGTTTAGCCAAGCAGATCGTTCTTTTACTATGCGTCCCGCTCAGTTTGACCCTGCAGGCTGAAGCGGTGTCGTTCCATGAACAGACGCTGGACAATGGACTGATTTCCGTTGCCTTTGATTACAAGGCGGCAACCTTTTCCATTCAGGATGCAAAAAGCAGTGAACCGCTGCTTTCGGATGCGCGCTTTGCATTGCCGTCCGGTGAAGCGCCCGCATCCGTTAAGGTAATGAGGGTTGATGACGTGCAGGATGCACTCGGTCATGGAAAACGCGTCATTTTGGAAGTGATGGACTGGAACCTGCTCCGTTATGGATCTTATCACGGCAGTGGGCCGAAGCCCCCTCAGCACCTGTTTTCATATACATTGTATGAAAACAATCCGGCCCTCGTGATCGGATTCGGCATGAAGGCACCTCATTATATCAGTATGCGACTGATGAAAAGTCAGCCTCTGGCCGGAGGCCGGCTTTTTGACGGACGACCGATGACCGAGCTGATCACACTGAACGGAACAGCAGGATCGGAGCCGACTCTTGTGAAGAAGGGCTTATCGCGCATTTCGGTCAACAGCCTGATGCTGACCACGCGGGTTGACGGCGAACGGCGCAGTGTGGTGTGGGGCGGACTCAGTTACAGCGATTTTGCAATGATTGCCACATTACGAGATGGATCGCCGGGTTTCTTCGCCGAAGATCCTGTGGGACGTTTAGTTGATAGAGAGGAGACCTATCTGGCCCGGGATACCTTTTATCTGGATGTCTACACGCGAGAACCCTTCGATGCATTGGAACGCTATGGACGCACCATGCGTCTGGCCAATCATGCAAAGCCCAATGTCTACGATTTTCCGATCTTATGCGGTTGGAGCGTGGGGCATATGAGTAAATTGCCCGGTGTCAACAATTCGGCTAAACTGGTTGAAGAACTTGCAGCGGCCAATGCGTGCGGATTGACCCGGTATACTCAGGTTGCACTTCGTCTTGAGCCCGATAAATATCATTTCGATACTGAGCAGGGTTGGTGGGATGATGAACATATGCGCAAATTCGGGCATCTCGTACCGCCGTATGAAACCATTGCGTCGTGGAGTGATGCGTTGACGGCTTCGAACGGGGTGCCCTACATCTATATGCAGTTGGGGATGCCGTCCGATGATTTCGTGCGGGAGTTTCCGCAATACATGCTTTTCAACGACGGTTCGGATGTGGATCGAAAAAAATACGGCAAGGGGATCGTGAAAAAAGGGGTTCATTTGAAACACAGTCATCATGAGCCGTATGTAACCTACGATTATACCGATAAAGAATTTTCTAAACACTTCCTGAAGGTCTGGAGCAAGTTGCGGGCCGATGGCATCCGCGGCGTTAAAGTTGATTATCCGGTCACGGCATGGTGCGCGGAAGGTGGTTTTGATGATCGGTATGCCACGTGTAACTCGGCCTACCGTCGTGCTTTTGCATTATTACGGGAGGCCATGGGAGAAGACGGTCTTATTGATGAACGTAATCTGGGATGTTCGGGGCGCCCTTGTCTGGATGTTACGGCCGGACTGGTGGATACTCAGCGTACCTGGTGGGATTCCAATAAATTTGAACCGGAAATGACCTCTCGCAGCGGTTTGCGCTGGTATAAAAACCGCACTGTTTTCAACTATTATTCCGATACCAAGGCGCTGCATAATCTTTCCAAAGAAATTCAGCAATCGTTGATAACGATGAATTTTCTGACTAGCGGGCGCCTGGATCTATCCACCTCGTTCTCCCTTTTTACTCCGGAGATCACCCGCATCGTATCGCGCAGTTATCCGCATTATCGCGAGCCGATTACCGCGCGGCCACTGGATGCCTTTACGGGAGTGAGGGATCCTCAGGTTTATGATCTGGAGCTCACGCCTGACTGGCATCAGATCGCGCTCTATAACACCGGGAAAAAGACGCGAAAGGTTTCTACGGCGATCAGCGGGGAACGGATCGGGAATGCGGTGGGGCTGGATCCGTCGGAGGACTATCATGCCTATGAATTCTGGACAGATACCTATCTGGGAAAGCTGCCGGGAACCGCTCGCCTTGAATGGGAACTGAACCCGAACTGTTGTGCCATGATTTCTCTGCGAAAAGCACGGCCTCACCCTCAGGTGATCAGCACCGATCGTCATTTACTTCAGGGCTGGGTTGATCTGAAGAATGTTCAATGGGATTCGACCACTAAAGTATTGAGTGGAACAGCTCATGTTATTGGTGGTGAGCCATTCAGAATTGTAGTCGCTGATAATGGGGGCAACGTGTCGGAAGCAACCGCAAAAGGCGGCGACGTTGAACGGTTGCCACATGCTGTTGCCGGTCTCACTTCTTTGACGCTCACGGCTTCTGTTAATTCCGACGTGGAGTGGGCGCTGAACTACAGATGATGACTGGCTCACCGATGAATGTGCAATTTGATATCCATCCGTAAGCGATGATTTATTGTGGTTTTAGTGTATAATTGCTCTGCAAAATGAGTCGCAGAGAGAGGTTGATTCTCCGTCCATATGACCGGGTGCGGTAAATGGATAATGAATCGTACTGATTTAACGGAAAAAGGAAATTACATGAAACGTAGTAGCTTATTCATTTTGATTTTTTTAGGTATAGGTATGGGCTCTGCCGAGTCTGCAGAATCTGTATACCACGAGCCGGAAGGCCTTGTTCGGGGCGGAGCTTTTATAGACCGTTTTCTTCCGGTTCCGTTGCGTGGAAAACTTCGTTCCGATGTCTGGGGCGCGGCGAATGTGGTTCCGCGTGATGTGAATAACGGGATCGAGGATGCCGAATATTCCTATTGGGGTGGAAATATCATTGCAGGCGACGATGGGAAAAATCATCTATTTGTCTGCCGCTGGCCGGAAGATAACGTGAAGGGCGGCGGAAAAGCATCCGGGCATCATACCTGGTGGAGCTCGGAGGTGGTGCATGCGGTCAGCGATGATCCGCTCGGCCCGTATAAAGTGGTCGACACCATCGGCAAAGGACACAATCCGGAAATCTATCAGACGGCTGCCGGTACGTGGTATATCGGGGTGATGGGAAAGAAGGCCTATCGTGCAGAATCTCTCGAAGGGCCTTGGGAGCAGGTGGTGTCGACCTTCGACCGGACGGATGTTCCGAAGCACTGGCATGAAAACCGAACCTATGTGGCGCGGGAGGACGGCAGTGTACTGGCCATGTGCAAGGCCGGCACGCTATGGCTCAGCGAGAAGGGCGATGAAAACTTCCACCTCCTCACAGAAGAATCTGCCTATACACGGCCGCCGCAAGGGCACTATGAAGATCCGGTTATCTGGAGGGATGAGGTGCAGTATCATTTGGTTTACAATGATTGGTATGGCCGAGTGGCCTACTATAAGCGTTCGCCGGACGGCATTCATTGGACAACCGAGCCGGGCATTGCATTTACGCCTGAGATCATGAAGCACGAAGGCGGTACGCAGGAAAAATGGTATAAATTCGAGCGGCCTAAAGTGCGGCAGGATCAATACGGCCGTGCCACCCATATGAATTTTGCCGTGATTGATGTGATCAAAGACAATGATCTCGCGAATGATAACCATAGCTCGAAAAACATTGTCATTCCGCTCGTCGTTCCCCGCCGTCTGCAGATTCTGAATACGGAACCGATCACAGCAGGAACGAAAAAGATTCGCGTCAGGATATTGGCGGAAGACGGCTTTGATCCGGTGGAGGAGGTGGACCTCAAGTCGCTGACCTTCGGGGCACCGAAAGCCGTTGATTTCGGGCGCGGTTTTACAACGCTGAAATCAGAAACCGCCGGTAAGGATCTCATCGTCACCTTTGCCGGTTCGGCTCATGAAATCACTGCCGATAATTTTGCAGCCAAACTCATCGGCCGCACCAAATCAGGCGCACTGCTGTTCGGGTATGCCAAACTTTCCAACTAATATTCAATAGGAATCAATATGACCCATAAATCACTGACCCTATTCAGCCTGTTCGCTTTGCTTCTTGGAATATCAACCTCCCTGTATGCATCGGATTATGTCCCTCCGAAAGGATTGGTTCACGGCGGATCTTTTATTGACCGCTTTCTGCCGGTCCCTGTGAGTGGTCCCCTGCGCTCTGATGTCTGGGGCGCAACAAATGTGGTTCCGCGCGACGTGAATAATGGGCTCGAAGATGCCGAATATTCCTATTGGGGTGGAAACATCATCCTAGGAGAGGATGGAAAACACCACCTATTCGTCTGCCGTTGGCCGGAAAACAACATCAAGGGAAAAGTGTCCGGCCACAACACCTGGTGGGCTGCGGAAGTGGTGCATGCGATCAGTGACGGTCCGTTGGGACCGTATAAAGTGATTGATGTGATCGGCCCCGGTGTAACCCCGGAAATTTATCGACGCCAAGACGGCACGTTTACCATTGGCATTATGGGCGAGATGGCCTACACCGGACCGACTATAAACGGGCCCTGGACTCTAATTAAAGCTACATTCGATTCGAAAAAAGAGGAGTGGGATACACACTGCCGCACCTATATTCCGCGAGCAGATGGGTCGCTACTGATGATGAATAAAAACGGTTTCATGTTCATCAGTGATAACGGCGAAGAGCATTTCCGTCAGGTGACCGAGCAAAGCGTCTACCCGAAAATCGAAAACGACTTCGAAGATCCGGTTATGTGGAAAGATGAAGTGCAGTATCATTTGGTTGTGAATGATTGGCGTCGTCGTTATGCCCTGTATATGCGCTCTCCCGATGGCATTCACTGGAAATGGGATCCCGGCTATGCCTACACGCCCGAGGTGATGAAGCACGAAGGCGGAACGAAAGAGCAGTGGTATAAGTTCGAACGTGCAAAGGTGTTACAGGATCAATACGGCCGTGCCACCCATATGAATTTTGCCGTGATTGATGTGATCAAAGACAATGATCTCGCGAATGATAACCATAGCTCGAAAAACGTTGTCATTCCGCTCGTCGTTCCCCGCCGTCTGCAGATTCTGAATACGGAACCGATCACAGCAGGCACGAAAAAGATTCGCGTCAGGATATTGGCGGAAGACGGCTTTGATCCGGTGGAGGAGGTGGACCTCAAGTCGCTGACCTTCGGGGCACCGAAAGCCGTTGATTTCGGGCGTGGTTTTACAACGCTGAAATCAGAAACCGCCGGTAAGGATCGTGTCGTCACCTTTGCCGGTTCGGCTCATGAAATCACTGCCGATGATTTTGCGGCCAAGCTCATCGGCCGCACCAAATCAGGCGCACTGCTGTTCGGGTATGCCAAACTTTCCAACTAATATTCAATAGGAACCAATATGGCCCATAAATCACTGATACAACTCACCCCGGTTGCTGTGTTTCTCAGCTTATCCACTACGCTGTATGCCGTTCGTACACCGTCGGAATATGTTCCTCCGTCCGGTTTAGTCCGAGGCGGGGCGTTTATAGACCGCTTCCTGCCGATTCCGGTGAGTGGTTCCCTTCGCTCTGATGTCTGGGGCGCAACAAATGTGGTTCCGCGCGACGTGAATAATGGGCTCGAGGATGACGAATATTCCTATTGGGGTGGAAATATCATCGTCGGTGACGATGGGAAAAACCATCTATTCGTCTGCCGCTGGCCGGAAGATAACGTGAAGGGCGGCGGAAAAGCATCCGGTCACAACACCTGGTGGGCCGCTGAAGTGGTGCATGCGATCAGTGACGGTCCGTTGGGACCGTATAAAGTAATTGATGTGATCGGGCCCGGTGTAACCCCGGAAATTTATCGGCGCAAAGACGGCACGTTTACCATAGGCATTATGGGCGAGATGGCCTACACCGGACCGATGCTGAATGGCCCTTGGACAAAAATTAAAGCTACGTTCGATTGTAAGAAGGAAAAGCTGAATACCACCTGTCGTACCTATGTTCCGCGAGCAGATGGATCGGTGCTGATGATGAATAAAAACGGATATATGTTCATCAGTGATCATGGCGATGAGCATTTCCGTCAGGTGACGGACCAAAGTGTCTACCCTAAAATCGAAAACGACTTTGAGGATCCGGTGATCTGGAAAGATGAAGTGCAGTATCATTTGGTTGTGAATGATTGGCGTCGTCGTTATGCCCTGTATATGCGCTCTCCCGATGGCATCCATTGGAAATGGGATCCCGGCTATGCCTACACGCCCGAGGTGATGAAGCACGAAGACGGAACGAAAGAACAGTGGTATAAGTTCGAACGAGCGAAGGTGCGGCAAGATCAATACGGCCGCGCGACCCATATGAATTTTGCTGTGATTGATGTGATTAAAAACAACGACCTCGCGAATGATAATCACAGTTCAAAAAATGTGGTTATTCCTTTGGTTGTGCCGCGACGGCTGGAACTCTTAAACCAGGAATCCATTCTGTTGAATACAGAACCTGTTCAAGTGAAAATTCTGGCGGAAGAGGGGTTCCAGCCTTTGGAGGATGTGGATGTTGGTTCGCTGATTTTTGGCGCTCCTGAGCTGGTTAATTTCGGCAAAGGCTGCAAACCGATTAAATCTGAGGCCATCGGAAGCGATCTGATGGTGACCTTTGAGGGCCGAAAACATGGAGTAAGCCAGGATAATTTCACCGCAAAAATGATTGGACGAACGAAGAGTGGAGGACTCCTGATGGGGTATGTTGCGTTGCCCGGACGCGAATAAAACCGTTGTGCGGTAGGGGTGCCGTGATGAAAATATAGAAAAATTCAGGCTCTGTCCGTGATGGGGTCTTTTTATTCCTCAGGGGTTCAATTTCCTGTGGTCCGGTGACCGAGAAACCATATCAGATTATGGCGGAGCCCGCGGAGTACACCTTTCACATTGCGCCGCTTTTCGGTGGAATGCATCCATAGTATCTCATGGAACTCCAGGGCCTGTTTTCTTTGCAGATCCGGTGGATAAGCTCTCTGATGAGAGATATTCACTGCAGGGTCACATCCTGAAACATAGGGTTGAACGGGGACATACATTCCCGTTGAGCTGTAGATAAACGCTGTTCAGGAGGGGCCTTTTTAGTTCGTCTTCAATGCGGAAGCTTTTTTATTCGTTCTTCTGTTTCGCCGGCTCACGCCAGGTCGTAAAGGAAGTATACAGAGAGAATAGAAAGCTGACTGATCAGATACGGAGATTGAGATGAAAAAATGGATTATAGCCAGTTTGGCCGGGGCTGTTGCTTTGGGTACGCAGGCCAATATATTTAAACCCGGGTTTACAGATAATAATACGAACAATATTGACTGGAGTATGCTCGATACCGGGTGGCAGGCCAAGGACGGCTGGAGCACGAATGCCACCGGGCTGGTCATGGGCAGTCCGGGGTTGAACTATGGAATTGCGCAGGTTGTTTCGATCGATGATGAATCCGGGGATCTGCTGACCTTGAATTTTGATTGGACGCCGGCCAACATTCCGTCAAATACCCAGTTGACGGTTAAATATCAGCTGATCGGGTGGAATGAAGTTTCGCCGGCCAGTTCCGGTAACTTTTTCACCGGAATGAATTTTGATGGCCGGTATGTCGATACGCTCGGCGGGACGCACGAACGCGTGGATCTGGTTGCCGGCAGCGTTGGCAGCACCAACGGTTCAAACATGGGGGAAACCGATGTGACGGCATCGGCTCCCGGTGTCACGGAAAGTTACTCTGCGACATTTAATATCGGAACCGACATCAGCGAGTATGAGTTTGTCGGAATTCGCATTCATATTGATGGAGGCAACACCAATACCGTTGTCGGATCCACCATCGAAAATATCAGCCTCACGGCATCAGATGCTCCCCCGAATATGATCAAATCGGGATTAACCGATAATAATTCCAACAGCATGGACTGGGGCATGGAAGATACCGGCTGGCAAGCAAAAGATTTCTGGACGGCAACGGCCGATGGGTTGGTGCACGATACCGGAGATAACTGGTGCGTTGCTCAGGTGAATTCAATTTCCAATGAAAGCGGGTCGAAACTCACATTCAGTTTTGACTGGACGCCGACCTCAACCAATGCGTGGCAATTGAATTACCAATTGATTGGATGGCAGACCGATGGATCCGAGTCGAACGGTTCATTTTTTAACGGTATGAATTTTGATGGTAGACAGGCGGGGGTTTTGGACGGTGCTGCCATCCGTGTCGTGGATCTGACGAATGGGAACTCGTTCACGAATAAACAGAATCAGAGTGAAATCTTTGTGACTGCTTCAGGGCAGGGGATAACGACGAATTATTCCGTTACATTTGATATCAGCGGGTATGACGCTGCGTTTAATGATATCAGCAAATTGGATTATTTCGGAATTCGCTTTCACATCGACGGCATTGCCTCGGGCGATGCAACCGCTGTGGGATCCACCATCGAAAATATTACCTTGGTGACCGAAAATTCAGGAATAGAACCGGGGTATGGTATCTGGGCTGCGGGCAAAGGCGTGACCGGCAGTGAAACCGACGATGACGATGGTGACGGGCTGAGTAACAGAGGCGAATATATCTTCGGCGGGGATCCAGTGCCCCCGAACGGAGCACTTGACCAGGGAACTCGGCCAACTTTCGATCCCGCAACCGGCGCCTATCAGTTCTCTATTCGAAATGATAACACGCTCAACTATTATGTACTCACCAACCTTGATCTGGTGAACGGTTCCTGGGGCACCAATGCCGGTCCGGTATCTGTTACAGGAAATGATGGGCTCATGGGCGACTACACTAATATGCTCGATACCGTGGAGAGCAAAATGTTCATCAAATTGTTGGCAGAATAGTTTTTATTCGCGGTTTCTTCATCATCAGAGCGTTCCGACAATTTGTCGGGACGTTCAACGTTGCCGGCCGCAGGATTTATAGGGTCTGGGTAATAGATTCAGGAAAAGTAAAAAAATGATCGTCTTGCAGCTCATATCGGCCATTGCTGTAAAGTGGGAATGGAATCTCACCAGTGTGAGTTTGATGTGGAATAGATCACCGTTTCTGAAACGCGGTGAAGGTTAAAGCTGTAAAATAAAAAGGTAATATATGATGGAGAAGCGTCTTTATTTAGCGGGTATTGTGACTCTGCTGGCCGGCATGGTTTTTGGTTTTGAATACGAACCGTATTGGCCGGGAACGGAAATTCAGAATGATAACTGGCTCTATCTCGAGCGGGATACGGATCAGTTGCCGATGGATGCGGATAGGGTTTATCAGCCGGTGACTCTGCCGCACACGTGGAACGCGCTCGATACGTTGGAAACCAAGAAATATCGGCAGGCGGCCTCATGGTATCGGAAAAATCTGATGATCACGCCGGAACAGCTGAAGCAAAGGCTTTATCTGCGGTTCGGTGCTGCCGGACAGGAGGCGAAAGTTTATCTGAATGGCGAGGAGCTCGGAGCCCATCGCGGCGGCTACAGCGCCTTCACCTTTGAACTTACCGGAAAACTGAAAGCAGGCGAAAACCGCATTGATGTGTGGGTATCGAATAAAATTAAGAACGATCTGATTCCGCAGAGCGCCGACTACAATTTTTACGGCGGTCTTTACCGCTCGGTTCAATTGATTACAGCTCCGGAAGTTTCGATTTCGCGTAAGCATTTCGGTGGGCCGGGCTATCGCGTCTGGAGCGAGCAGGTTGGAGATGATTCTGCCGATATGAATGTGACCGTACAGGTGGACAACGGTTCATCAAAAGCCTCTTCCGTGACCGTGGCTGCGCGCGTGTTGGATCTGGATGGACGCCCCGTTTCTACCGGCCGGGCCGACGTACAGGTCAAGGGTGGTGAAACACGTGCGGTTGATCTTAAAATGGACGATGTGAAAAATCCCCGGCTGTGGAGCCCGGAGCATCCCGAACTCTACCGGGTGGAAATCGCGTTATCACAGAATGGCCGAATCCTGGATTCCGTCGTCGTCAATCACGGCTTTCGCTGGTTTAAGTTTACGGCGGACCAGGGTTTTTTCCTCAATGGAAAATCCTACAAGCTGCATGGCACCAACCGTCATCAGGATTATTATCGCAAGGGCAATGCGCTGCCGCTGGATCAGCATCTGGCCGATGTGAAGTTGATGAAGGAAGCCGGAGTTAACTGGCTGCGGATGGCGCACTATCAGCAGAACGATTATTTTGTACAGCTTTGCGATCAGCTTGGCATCCTGGTATGGGAAGAGATTCCTTATGTGAATAAGGGGAAACCGGAGCTGATCGAACCGGTGATGCACTCCATGATGAAGGATTTGATTGAGCAGCATTTCAACCATCCGGCGATTATTCTGTGGGGAATGGGCAATGAAACGTGGATGAAGGATCGTGGAGACGGCTATGCCCACAACTATGATCTGATTAAAGGCGTGCGAGATCTGGTACACCGTGAAGATCCGGTGCGTAAAACGGTGTTTGTGATCGGGGACCGCAATTATGCGTCGGAACTCAAGGTGGTCGGACTGATGGATGTGTTCGGCTACAATCTCTATCGTGGCTGGTATGGCAGCACGGGGTATCAATCGCTGACGGATCGGCTGAATGAACTGCATGCGATGAATCCGGATACACCGTTGATTCTCTCTGAGTACGGTGCGGGGTCGGACCTTGCGGTGCATACGGAAAAACCGCGCCAGCAGGACTTCAGCATTGAGTATCAGAATGATTTTCTCGAATCACATCTCGATCAGATTGAAAAGCTCGACTGGCTGGCCGGCGCAAACCAATGGGCGTTCTGCGATTTCGGTGCGGCACACCGCGGTGATTCCATTCCGCATGTGAATCAGAAAGGGCTGGTCACGTTTGATCGCCAGAAGAAGGATGCCTTCTATCTGTTTAAATCGCGCTGGAGCACTGAGCCGGTGGTTTACATCGAATCGCCGTTCTGGACCGAGCGCAGCGGTAAGCCGAAAAAGACATATCGTGTATTTTCCAATATGGATACGGTGGAGTTTTTTCATAACGGGCGTTCGCTCGGAAAGCAGACCGAAGGTTTCCGCTGGGCTGTGACGCTGGTTGACGGAGAAAATACGCTGCTTGCCAAAGGGGTGTCTGGGGATGTTCAGCTCGAACACGGGTTCTCAGTTCGTTTCGGTGATAAGGAGGCGAAGTATCTTGTCCGGGCGTCTGCCGAAGAAGCCGCCAATCCGGCCAGCCATCTGGTGGACGGCAACCTGAACACGCGGTGGGGAGCCGAAGGTGAGCAGACTATTGATCTGGATCTGAAAAAAATAAGCCTCGTCAACGGTGTGAAAATTAAATTTTACAAGGGTGAATCGCGGACCTACAAGCTGGAGATTAAGGGATCGTCGGGCGGTAAAAAATCAACCGTGCTGTTTGCCGGTGAAAGCCGGCCGGATGCCGAGCTGCAGACCTTTCTTTTCGACCGTCAGCAGGAGCTCCGTTATCTGCAGGTTTTTGCCAAAGGGAACAATGAAAATAATTGGAACAGCTATTATGAAATCATTCCGATCGTGACGTTAGAGAAGCAGAACAAGAATCTCTACGAAACAATCGGGGAAGAATTCGCGCAATAACAAATGATGTTGTGAGAGTGGGGAGTTGGTTGTGAAAATGAAGGATTATTATATGAGAAACGTAATTCGGTGGAAATGGGCATTGGTTGTTTGGGGAATGCTGACCCTCAGCTCTCATGCAAACCTGTTGATTGATTCGCATACGGATAATAACGAGAATCATTTTCTCTACAGCATGGTCGATTCCGGCTGGCAATCTAAAGCCCATTGGCAGGAAGCTCCCGGTGGCGGCCTTCAGGTGGTCGGCGCGGATAACTGGGGCGTTGCCCAGGTGGTTTCCGTTAGCACGAATATCGGCTCCGAACTGGTATTCGGCTTCGATTGGACGCCGGGACCGGCAGCCACGAATGCATCGCTTGCGCTGACCTATGAACTGGTCGGGATTAAGGTGACGAATACCGCCCCCGATGGGGCGGATATCATTTTTCCAGGAATGAACTGGTTCAATACGAAGGTGGAGACGGATATTGCCAGCGGCGAGCGCACGGTGGTGGTCGATTTTCTGGCCGGAAATTTCCCCGTTGTGAGCGCATCGACCGGAGAGGCTTCTGTCAGTGCCCGGCAGGCGATCTCAAGTTCCGGGGAGACCGTATCGGTTTTGATCACCAACAGCGTGGCGGTCGGGAGTTATACCGACCTGAGTGATTACGATTATATCGGGATTCGTTTCGGCATTGACTCGAATGATGATCCAACGGTTGTGGGCGCCACGATAAAAAATATTCGATGGGGCGATCCCGAATCATGGGGGGGCGAGGTTCCTCCTGTAACAGCGCGTCAGAGCCTGATGGATTATTTTCTGCCGATGGAACCTCAGGGTCCGTTGGTGTCGAGCGGAATTTGGGGTTCCGCTGCGACGGCACTTCCGCGTGATATCAACAATGGCCTCGAAGATTCGGATATGAGCGACTGGTGCTACTGGGACGGCAGTATTGTGAAGAGTGATGACGGGCGCTATCACATGTTCGCCAGTCGCTGGAGTCAGACGAATTCACACAGTTCCGGTTGGAAGATTAACTCAAAAGGCATGCATGCGGTCAGTGACAATGTGAATGGTCCGTATGTGGATCAGGGAATGACCTGGCCGAATTGGCAGGAGGGCATCGGGCATAATGTGATCGGTTTGCGGATGCATGACGGACGTTATGCCATGGTTTCCAGCGAAATTACACCCGGGGATGTTTTTGTTTCGGACTCACCTGATGGGCCGTTTGAGCATCTGGGCCAGATAGAGTGGGATGCAAACGGGTTTAAGCCTGGTCTGGCCCGCTATAACAAGGCACCGAATCATATGTCGAATGTCATGATCATGCTGCGCCCGGATGGCCGCTATCAGATTGTGGCGCGGTCCTGTGCCATTCTGATCAGCGATGACGGAATTCTCGGGCCGTATAAAATAGTGGCAGGGCGGGCGTATGGAGACATTCCGGGGTTGCCGCAAGAGAATATGGAGGATCCGACGGTGTGGTACAGCGGGGGCTTATATCACATTGTGGTGAATCATTGGCCGACGGATACCTCCTATCACCTGACCTCCGAAGACGGGATTCATGACTGGGTTAATCGTGGCATTGCCTATCAGCACGGAAAAGGGATCTTCCGCTATCCGGATGGTACGGTGAATGAGTGGGAAACGGTGCAACGTCCTACAGCCTATGTGGAAGACGGCCACCTGTCGCATTTTAACTTTTCCGTCATTGATGTGCAGAAAGGCGCGGATGTCGGTAATGATAATCATGGAAGTAAAATCATTGTCGTTCCGGTCGATGGCGAGGCCTTCGAACGGGATCTGGCACTGAAGATAAAGACCGAGGCGGCTTCTACGGTTAGTATTAATCCGGTGGCGGATTCCTATGTGCGTGGTGGAGAATATGCAACTGACAATTACGGGACCTCGAATCGGTTGGTTTGTGCAAATAATGACCGTTGGAGACCGGATCATCGGGATACCCGCATTACCTATTTAAAATTTGATTTATCCTCGTTGCCCGAACGCAGTTTTACAAATGCGCTGTTTCGAATGCGGGTTGCCGGCAGTAGCGGGTATTCCGATCTGCATACGGTCTATTTTGTTGAAGATGACAATTGGGAAGAGGCAACGGTTACGTGGGACACGCGTTCCGCAACGAACGAAGTGCTGGGGAGTATGGTCTACCCGCCGCAGCGCTCGCGATTGCAGGTTGATGTAACGGATCGGCTGCTGCAGGAACTGCAGGGGGATAAGGTTCTTACACTGGCGGTTGCTTCAGATGCCGGAGATCGGGTTGAATATTATTCCCGCGAAGCGACGGATCCGAAGGATCGTCCCGAGTTGGCGTTGCGGATGGAATTGACGGGGTGGGAACATTATGTCGTCGACTATGGACTGAGCGGTTCTGTAACTGCAGATTTTGATGCCGATGGACAAACCGATGTTGAGGAATACGCTTTCGGAGGAGATCCCACCAATTCAACCGTTCAAGCTCCTGCTCCCCGCTTAACTTTCGGCACAAACGATAGCATCAGTTTTTACACCAGACAGGTAAACGCGGCCAATCCGGGTATTATGTATGTCGTTGAATGGGCCGATAATCTGATTTCCAATGACTGGAACGATACCTGGAACTACTCCGCCAACATTCCGGTTACGACAGATTATAACGATATTGAACGACAGATTTACGGGAAAACGAACCGTCATTTATTCGTTCGTCTTAAAACAGTTCAACCTTAAACCGTATTCATAAAGGACATTGCAGATCGTGAAATATAAAATAGTGCAGAGTTTACTTGTTGTTTTGGCGGGGTCATTGGCTCCACTTGCTGAGTCCAAAAGTTTAGTCGATTATTTCCTTCCTATGGAACCGCAGGGGCCGTTGGTCTCAGAGGGGATATGGGGAGAGACGAACGCGTTACCGCGGGATATTCATAACGGACTGGAAGATCCGGATCTGAGCGACTGGTGTTATTGGGATGGAAAAATTGTCAAGGATGATGCCGGTAAATACCATATGTATGCCAGTCGTTGGAACCAGACCAATGCGCACAGCAAAGGTTGGAATACCGCATCCAAGGGCACACATGCCGTTAGCGATCATCTGCTCGGGCCTTATGAGGATTTGGGTGAAATATGGTCGGACTGGAAGGACGGGGCCGGGCATAATGTGATTGGGTTGCGGTTACCTGACGGACGATATGCTGCGGTTGCCAGCGAAGGAACGCCGGGTGATGTATTTGTATCTGACTCTCCGGATGGACCCTTTGAACATCTCGGCGAATTTAAAATTGATCCGAACGGATATTATGCCGGGCTGGGTAGGTATGATGAACTCGATAGTGGTGCTGTAAAGGCAGGCGTAGTCGGTAATTTATCAAATGCCATGCTGATTGTACGGCCGGATGGACGGTACATGATTGTTGCACGTCACTGCGCCCCGATGATCAGCGATGACGGAATTCTCGGACCGTATAAAATTATGGCCGATAAAGCCTGGCGGGGCATCGAAGGGTTGCCGCAAATCAAGATGGAGGACCCGACCGTTTGGTACAGCGATGGGTTGTATCACATCGTCGTTAATTATCATGGAAACGGAAATGTGTCCTATCATCTGACTTCCGAAGACGGCATTCATAACTGGAAAAACCGGGGAATTGCATTTGACGGCGAGCGGAAAGATTTTTTCCGCTATACGGACGGGACTTCGAACTGGTGGTACATTGTTCAACGGCCGACGGTCTACACCGAAGACGGTCTGGTAAAAGCCTTCAACTTTTCCGTTATCGATGTGCATAAAGGACGGGACCGCGGGAACGATAATCATGGCAGTAAAATTGTTGTAGTTCCATTTGACGGCGAAGCATTCAGCAAACAGATGAAAAAAACGGTGCGTAAGGAGCTGGCCAAAGCCGACCGGACCCGTCCGCCTGCTCCGTGGAAATCCGTTAATACCGGTGCGGGTTCCCGTCGCGGAAATACCGGATATGAAACGGAATTTAATACCATGCGGGTTAAAGCACCCGGCCGGAAGGACGCCTGCCGTTTTGTCTATCAGAAAATGACAGGTGATATTTCCGCAACCGTGCAGGTATTATCGCAGGATATTTCAGACGATCCGGTAAAAGCGGGGCTCATGTTCCGCAAAAGTCTGGAGATGGATACGCCATCCGTCTTTGCCTCCATTTCCCGGCCGGGTGGATTCATCTTTGAGGGTCAGGATACCGTCATCGCTTCCCGCGCGCTGAAAGCGCCGTATTGGTTGCGGATGGAAAAGCGGGGCGGCAGAATTACGGCCTATATTTCCAGCAGCAACCGTATGAACTGGAAAAAAGCGGGTGAAACGGAGGTCGAACTCGGCGATGAATTTTATGTCGGTATGGCCGTTGCATCTCAGGATACCGATAGAGAGAGTTTGGCCCGTTTTAAAGATCCGGAGCTGCACAATTGGGGACAGCCTCTGACCGATGGTATTGTTAATCATACCTTCCCGGATCTCGTTCCCGCCGATGGGAAAATCACGTTTGAAGTGGAAGTTGAATCGAATGTTTCGGCGGAACTCTATGTTGAGTTGGAGCATGTGCATACCCACGAAAAATTTGTGGCGCTGCGCCATCGCTTAAAAAAGAAAACCGGGACGGTTGAATTGACCTACGATGTAGGAGAACTGCAGTCCGGTGAACCCTACTGGTTTGTGATTAAAATGATTCCGCTCCACGGCCACGAAAGCGAAGCACTTCAGAGCATGTTTAAAAAAGTTTGGGTTAAATAGCGGTTTGCCCCGCATCGGTTTACTTTTTTAAAAAGGAAGGTTTAGATGAAAAAAATCATACTTACAGCGACGCTGCTCAGTAGTGTTTGTGCTGTATTTGCAGTTGGGAAAACCGGGACTTTGGCGGGATCAAAACCCAATATTATTCTGGTTATGACGGATGATCAGGGGCCGTTGCTTTCCTGTATGGGCCATCCCGTTCTGCAGACCCCTCACATTGATGCGTTCGCAGAAAAAGCACTTCGGTTGACCGATTTTCATGTGAGCCCAACCTGCGCCCCGACCCGTGCAGCTCTGCTGACGGGTCGGCATGAATTTAAAAATGGAGTCACGCATACCATCCATGAACGCGAACTGATGGATTTGTCTGCTGTTACCTTTCCACAAGTTCTACAGAGCGCGGGATATGAAACCGGGATTTTCGGCAAGTGGCATCTGGGCGATATCGAGGAATACTGGCCGGTCAATCGCGGCTTTAATGAAGCGTTAACCCATGGTGCCGGCGGCATAGGGCAGGTATATCCGGGAAGCTGTGCTGATTTTCCGCCCAACAGCTCAAATGATCACAGCCCGCGTTATTTTGACAATGTGCTGCTGCACAACAAAACCGCAGTGCAGTCGAAAGGGTACTGCACGGATGTATTTTTTGAATCGGCGCTGGGGTGGATAAAAAAGCAACTCGATTCAAAGACGCCGTTTTTTGCGTATATCACGCCCAACGCACCGCATTCGCCGCTGATTGCGCCGGAAGAAAATGTAGAGCGCATTAATAAGCGTCATCCGGGGTTGGCCAAAGAGCAGCTCGGACGTTGGGGCATGATTGAAAACATTGACGACAACTTCGGCATGATGATGCAGAAGCTAGAAACCTGGGGGGCACTGAACAACACCCTGGTCATTTTTATGACTGACAACGGCGCACAGGTCCGAGACGGGAAAGTCGATGTTTTATGGAATAACGGATACAAAACCGGAAAAGGCTCGCCCGCAGAAGGGGGCACCCGTGTTCCCTGTTTCTGGTATTGGAAAAGGAAGCTTCCGGAAGGCGAAGCGTTTTCCGGACTGACAGCTCATCTTGATCTCTACAAAACCTTCTGTGACCTGGCCGGAGCGGCCATTCCTGAAAATGTACAGGAACTGGATGGTCGCACACTGCTGCCTGTGCTGAATAATCCGAATACGGAATGGGCCGACCGCATGCTCTTTATTCATTCCGGTCGCTGGGGGGGCGGAGAGGAACCGAACCGCGACGGGCGGAGCGGGGTACGTACACAGCGCTGGCGGCAGGTTGCCGGAAAGTTTCTTTATGATATTTCCAACGACCCGAAGGAAACCACAGATGTCTCCAAAAAATATCCGGAAGTGATGGAGCAGCTCACCATGGCCCGTCACGAGTGGTGGGAAAAGACCCTGCCGATGATGATTAACGAAGATCGTGAATTTGAAGGAACGGAACCTCCGCTTTTTACACTTTATAACCAGCAGAAAGCGGAGCAGGGCATTCCTGCATGGAATCCTGAAACCTATTATGAAGAAGGGAAATAATGATAACCAAACTGTTAAAAACGTTACTTTGCGCAGCGGCTGCAGTCGGCAGCATCGCTGCGGCTGAAAAACCGAATATTTTGTTTATTATGTCCGACGATCATACGTCGCAGGCGATCGGTGTGTATAACAGTCGGCTCTCGCCGCTGAATCCGACGCCGACGATTGATTCGATCGCCCGTGAAGGTATGGTGATGGAGAATGCGTTCACCCAGAACTCAATTTGCACGCCGAGCCGAGCCTGCATCATGACCGGACAGAGCAGTGCGGTGAACGGGTGTCCGCGGCTGGGGAGCCCGCTTCCGCCGGAAAGACAATATCTGGCTATCGAAATGGGAAAGGCGGGGTACAGCACGGCTGTAATCGGTAAGTGGCATCTGAAGGAGCGCCCCGAAGCCTTTGATTATTATAAAGTGCTGCCGGGGCAGGGTCTCTATTTTGATCCCATCTTTCGGGAAAAAGGCGTTGATAACGAAGTGACTTATGACTTTCACGGAAAAATGGTCACTGAAAAAGGAATCGTTCAGATGAGGGGGCATTCTTCCGACTGCATTGCCGGTTCATCATTGGAATGGCTTAAAAACGGCCGCGATAAATCCAGACCGTTTTTCCTGAAAATGCATTTTAAGGCGCCGCACGACCTTTTTCAGTACGCACCGCGTTACGCTGATTATCTGGCTGATGTGACCATTCCGGAACCGGAGAATATGTATGACCGCGGAAATCACGGATCGCTTGCGACGCGTGGTGAAAATGATGAGTTGGTGCATCATCTGGGGGCCTCGATCGGCCGTCGCAATCCTCACCGGAATTACATCATGGCCGGCGAGTGGAAAAAGACATTGAACGATTCGATGACCGATGAAGAAATTCAGAGCGCGGCGTATCAGGGCTATCTGAAAGCCTATCTGCGTTGCGTTAAAGGGGTGGATGACAATGTGAAACGGGTCATTGATTATCTCAAAGCGGAAGGGCTGTATGACAATACCGTCATTATCTACACCGGAGATCAGGGCTTTTATCTGGGAGAACACGATTACATCGACAAGCGTTGGCCGTACGAAGAGTCCATGCGTATGCCGTTTATTGTCCGCTACCCGAAGTCGGTTAAAATCGGTCGTTCCGATGCGATTGTGGAAAACATCGACTATGCGCCGACCATGCTGGATTTTGCGGATGTTGAAACGCCGGATTATATGCATGGAAAGAGTTTCCGCTCCATTCTTGAAACAGGCGTGGAACCGGATAACTGGAAACAGTCGGCGTATTATCACTACTGGCAGCATATGCATGCGCACGATAATCCGGCCTGCATCGCAATCCGCACAAAACGTTATAAGCTGATTCTGTTTTATGGAACATGGATGTCGATGGATACTCCGACTACGCCGCCCGCCTGGGAACTCTACGATCTGAAATTGGACCCGAAAGAGAACAATAACGTCATCGATAATCCGGAATATGCCGAGGTGATCGAACGCTTGAAGAAAGAGCTGAAAGGCCTGCGTGCGCAGTATCAGGAAGACGGGGCCAACATTCCGTTCAATAAGGTGATCGATGAATACTGGGATTACGGACCGGAAGAACGGGCAAAAGCAGTTAAAATTTCGAATGAATATCTCAAACTGCGAGAAAGCAATCCCACCGAAAAAGAGCTGGCTCAGGGCCGTGTTAAGAAGACAAAGAAAAAATAAAATGCTCCCTGTTTTGAGCAGGGATGGAGTTGAGATAATGAAGAAACTGTGGATATGGGCACTCAGCCTCTCTTTAAGTTGCACGGGCATGGCGGCTCGTCGTCCGAATGTAATTCTGATCATGACGGATGATCAGGGCTATGGCGATATTGCCGCTCACGGCAATCCGCAGATTCAGACGCCGGAAATGGATCGATTGCACAGCGAGTCGGTCCGTCTGACTGACTTTCACGTCGATCCCACCTGCGCACCAACTCGCGGGGCGCTGATGACGGGCAAGTATTCGCATCGCGCTCGTGTCTGGCATACGACCCATGGCGGAAACCATCTTCGAAAAACAGAAGTGACGATGGGCGATGTCTTTAAACACAACGGCTATGATACGGCCATGTTCGGCAAGTGGCATCTGGGTGCCAATTATCCGTACCGTCCGATAGACCGTGGTTTTGACGAATGGATTGGACTTGGTGATGGGGGACCGGGAACCACGGATGACTGGTTTTGGAATGATCGGGTCAATGATACCTATTGGCACAACGGCGAACGGGAATTCCGCGAGGGGTACAATCCGGATGTCTTCTTTGATGCGGCGATTGATTATGTGAAGACGCGTTCGTCCGAGAAGCCGTTCTTTGTCTACCTTCCAACGTATGCCCCGCATACTCCGTGTACGGTTCCGGATCAAACCATGGCGGATAAATACAAACAGATCGGCGTGCCGGCTGATCGAGCTTTTTTCTATGCCATGATTGAGAGGGTCGATCAGAATATCGGCCGATTACGAGCCGTGCTTGCCGATGAAAATCTGAGTGAGAACACCTTGGTCATTTTTATGACAGATAACGGCGGCAAGTTTGGACGTAAATCGTTCAATGCAGGGATGTCCGGCGGAAAGGGATCTTCCGCTGACGGCGGGCATCGTGTGCCTTGTTTTTTCTGTTGGCCCGGTGGCTTGTTGGGTGAACCTCGCGATATTCCGACGCTTTCGGCGCACATCGACCTGCTGCCTACGCTCGTCGAGCTGTGCGGAATGGAATTGCCCCGGTCGATTGATTTTGACGGAACAAGTTTGGTTCCACTGCTTCGCGGAACAAGCAAAAAGTGGCCGGAGCGGACGCTGTTTGTGGAAGGCCAGCGTTCGGTTGAACCTCATAAAGGAAGCCGGAGTGCTGTCATGACACAGAAATGGCGGCTGGTGGGACAAAAGAAATTGTATGCCATTCAGGAGGATCCAGGACAGGCACATGATGTTTCCGGTCAATTTCCTGAAGTGGTAAAGCAACTGAAAGACGAGTTTAATCAATATTGGGAGCATGTGACTCCGGATCATCGCAGTTATCCGGCACCAATCGTCGGTACTCCGTATGATGAAGAGATTTTACTCGGTTGCAGTGAGTATCGGGAGAAATGTGGATTCGCACATAGTGCAGCTGCGAAAGCCGATGAGGTGGAAGGGATATGGCATATCGAGGCGGCAACGGCAGGTCGCTATGAATTTGAAGTCTACCGTTGGCCGAGGGAAAGTGGCGACGGCACCATGCAGGGAATTCCAACGGTAACCAAAACAGTTGATGCATGGGAATTACGTCCCAGGACCCACCTGATTTATGCCAGTGAATTCAAAAAACTGCCTGTGGCATCTGTTTCGCTGAAGGTCGGCGATTTCAACGCAATGCGTTCGGTTTCTGCTGCAGATAAATCGGTGGTGTTCGAAGTGAATTTGCCTAAAGGAAAAACCACGGTTGAATCCATCTTTTATGATGAGTCCGGAAAGCGGCTGACACATGCCTACTATGTTTATGTCCGGAAAATCGCTGAATAAAAAAATCTTAGGAACACGCGGGATGGGCCCGCATGAAAAAATAACTTGATGTCAAAGGAGATCATTATGAATCAAAGAAAATTAACTGTTACAGGAAGCCTGCTGGCCGTTGGGCTAGCGGTGGTTTCCCATGCCGATGTGGTTGATTTCGGCGCAGCAAAGCAATATCCGGTTGGTCGTGCCATAGCGCAAAACCGCAATTGGAAATCTTCGGCTGCCGACGAAGTTTTTACCGGAAGTGAAAAGGGAATGGTGATAGCGGCTGAAAAGTCATCAGCATTCAGTTTGATTCAATACGCCCATCCGATTTCGGTTCCGAAGGTTGGCGATGCGGTTACAGTGTCGATAGATTTTACCTACGATCAGGTCAAAAAAAAATATGAGCAGGAAGTAATCCGGATCGGCGTTGGCAATGGGTCCAGCCGTCTGATGGCGACCTTTAACCGAAAAGGATGGGGTGACTATGATTCCATTGGGATGGAGGGGTATGCCGAGGGGATTGTATTATTCAAACCCAATATCGGGTTCAAAGATAATGCTGCAGTAGGTACGAGCGATCCGCTTAAACTATCCATGACGTTGACACGTGCTGAAGGCAACGTGTGGAATATAGTTGTGATTCTTAAAAACCGTAAGCCGGGATCGAACTGGTCCAAGCGTTGGGAAAAACAGGGTTTAACGTTTGAATCCGGAAATACGGATGAGCTCTTTGGGCTGATTCAGGCCGGAGCTTCCGATGAAAATTCCGGTGTGGTGAATCGTGTGGTTTCCCGTTTTGAAATCAATACGGATCCGGCACCGGCGGCCCCGCAAAAAACGTGGAACGGGGTGGATTTCAGAACATATATTCTTCCAATGCAGCCGCAGGGACCGTTGGTGTCCGAGGGGATTTGGGGAGAAGATATTTTGCCTCGTGATCCGAAGAACGGGCTGGAAGATACGAGCATGAAAAATTGGTGCTACTGGGATGGCAGTATTGTGAAAGATGATGCCGGTAAATACCATATGTATGCCAGTCGTTGGACACAGACGGTTCCGCATAGCCTCGGATGGAAGGAAAACTCGAAGGGGATGCATGCGGTCAGTGATAACATAATGGGGCCGTATAAAGATATGGGGCTGACCTGGCCGCAGTGGAAAGAGGGTCTCGGTCATAATGTGGTTGGTCTTCGGATGTTCGACGGACGGTATGCAATGGTCACCAGTGATCGGACCCGAGGTGAAGTATTTGTCTCTGATGGTCCCGACGGGCCGTTTGAACTGCTGGGAGAAATTAAGGTTGATCCCAATGGATTTAATCCCGGTCTGGCGCGTTATGACGGCGGAAAGGGAAACATGTCCAATGTTATGATTATTCCGCGAAATGACGGACGCTATATGATCGTTGCCCGTTCCACGGCCGTCATGATCAGCGAAGATGGAATTCTCGGTCCGTACAAGATCATGTCTGACCGGGTTTACAAAGATATGCCGGAAATTCCCCAGACGCGCATGGAAGATCCAACCGCGTGGTTCAGCGGCGGAATGTATCATATGCTGGTGAATCATTGGCCGGGTAAAACGACCTATCACTTTTCATCGAAAGACGGTATTCACGACTGGAAGTATCGGGGCATTGCCTACCGTAAAGATGAAGCCCTGTTCCGTTATCCGGATGGTACGGTGGATGAATGGTATATTGTTCAGCGTCCGACGGCTTACACGGAAGACGGACACATTACACATTTTAACTTTTCGGTAATCGACGTCACCAAAGGCGGAGATCGTGGTAACGATCAACACGGCAGTAAAATTATTGTTGTTCCCTTTGACGGAGAAGCCTTCGATCGCGATATGCAGGCTGTAGTGGCTGCCGAAGAGGCGGGCGAGTAATTGTACCGTTAAAATAGTGGCGCCTCTGGAATGAGGCGCCACATAGTGTGTTGAAAGGTTAAGTTTCTTGCTTCGTTAAAGTATTCCGTGATCGATTTAACGGAAGGCGACCATACGTTTGCGCATAATGGAAAGCTGGAAGAATGGCCTGTTTGCCTGTTCCGGGAACGCCCAGCGAAATCACAAAGAAACCTTGAAAAGGGCATCATTTATTTTTTTAACCGGCGCACGATCTGTTTTGCGTGCCGGAGTGCGATCGGATAAATTTCAACAAGGCCTAAGGGAGGACGGAGGGCGTTTCGCAACGGCATCAAGCAGGATCCGGCTGGTTTTGTCATGAATTAGCCGATCCATGACCTAAGATTTGGGGGCAGATGCAATGCTATTCAATATTCTGAAGGCGTTGAAAAGAAGTATTGATGACTGAATAGGGGGAAAGGCTATGAAACTGACGCTTGAATATTTTTTGAGAGAGATCGTTCCTCTGATTTCCGCTCAGTTTTTTTTAGCTTTTTTGATCTACTTCACCCTAATCAAAAAACAAATTAAGCGAATTTATCCATTTTACGCTGCGTTCATTATTTCGTTTATTCTGTTTCTCGGCGGACGTTTGCTGCATCAGTGGTTGTCGACCACCGGAATCGCTAATGCTTTGTATATCAGGATGTTTCTTCTTTTCGGGGTTGGGATTCCCTCCTTATTGCTGGCAACCGCCATTCAGATGAAATACCGGGTTACGACTAAGTGGTATTTTATTGCATATGTTCCGGGAGTCGTATTTTCGCTGCTGTATATTTTAATCCGGGACTGCGTTTCGATTTGTGAAATAGGAAAGTTTTTTGGCTACACACCACGCCAGATTAAGTCATTACATTTAACTATTTGGTATGTCCACGGGCTGCAGATTGCGGCTGCTTTTTTGATGATGGTTGTGCCCAGCGTGTTATTTATTTCGAAAAAAGACGGTAACATTAATGTTCGGTATAATTTGATCGGGGTACTTCTTTTCGGGATATCCATGATCATAGGAACAGCCTTGCAGGAATGGTGGATTCTTTATTCGAGCTCGATAATCTGCGTTATATTCTGGGGAGTTTCGATTTATCTGGATATTCGTCAGATGCGGGATAAAGCCGAAGTTTTCAGTCCACTTATTCATGAAGAACTATTTCATAGTATTGGAAAGCGATCGGCAACAGAAGCGACGCTGAGCAAACTGTTCAATGCTGTCGGGGTTACTTCAGAGGTGAGCCGGTTCATTGTGATTAAGCCTGATCTATCCGTAGATGATGTGAATGCGGCCGCATTTTCCGGGGAATTTATACATCAAGAATTAGGATCCGATATTTTTCATGGAATATTAGAGGCTGGAAATTATGTTTTTCTTCCGTCGGGGTCGCTCAATATCGGGTTATGTATTTGCGAAGGCAATACACTGGATGAAAACAGCATACTGGCCGTTGGAGAAGCATTACGTGAATCTGTTGAGAAGCATCTGTCCATTACGGTCAGTGTTGGGATAGGAACGTCATATTCCTCACTCTCCGAATTGCGCTTATCTTATCAGGAAGCGTATGAAGCCGTTCTGCATGCATCATCGAATGGCGGTAACATGGTGGTTCGGTACACGGATCTGGCGCAATCAGCCGTCAACGCCACTTATCCATTCCGTTTACGACAGGAACTGTTGCTGAAGATTCGTTCAGGCCATGTCGAAGACATAAATGATAACATTCATGTTTTGCTGGAAAAATTGAATACTTTTTGCCATGGGAGATCTGGAGTCCTCAAACAGCGAGTACATGAAATTATTTTTATGATTTCCGATGCTGTTATTTCAGATGGAGGCGATCCGGTTATATTATTTGACCGAATGGAGATCTCCGGAGTTAAAATCGATCAAGCTGCATCGGTAAAAGAGGTTGAGGAAATCGTACACCGTGAAACGATATTCTATGCGAAACAGATTGCCGAAGTCGGCGAATCCAGAGTGGACAATGTGGTTGAGCGAGCTCTGGCATTTATAGCTGAACACTACGGTGAAGATATCGGGGTTGGTGAAATTGCGGAAAAACTGAACGTCAGTCGTTCTTATCTTATGGCCCTGTTTAAAAAATCAACAGGTCATACCGTTAATCAGCATTTGACCGATGTTCGTATTGAAATGGCAAAAGTCATTCTGATGAAAAAAAACGTAACAGAAACGGCTTTTGAAGTAGGCTTCAACTCTTCTAACTATTTTACGACCGTATTTAAAAAGCAGTTAGGGATGACGCCTAAAGATTATCAGTTTCAGAATCGGCAGGATTAATTCGCATTTATCATGTTTATCAATGAGGTGTCGGATTATTTATCAGGCGGTTTCAGGGTGTTTTTCGGGCACTTCTTTTTTTCAAGATTGACTCCTTTTTGAACCCCAAGAAGACATATACGTCCCTTTGATGTGGGCCATAAAACCCTTTATTTGCAAAGTAAATAGGAAATTGAGGGTCTGTTCAGACAATTTTGAGGGCGCTTCTGAGCTTTTTTATTTTTTCATGTCCTACATTGCTTGCACAGCCTTTTTAAAAGGGGTGCTTGATGTGATCAATGAGAATCGACCGGAACGGTCGGTTTGACAAAGAAAAGGGAAATGAAATGAAATATACAAAAGAACTCGTTACAGCAGTTGTGTTTGCAGTTGCTACGTCTGCTCTCGCAGATCCACTCAGTTTTACTGAAGACTTTGATACCGCCGGTCTAGATAACTTCACCTTGGTTGATCGCACCGCGGCAGGGTCCAATGCAGGGAAAAGCAGTTTGGTTGCCGGGGTTACAGGGCAGGCCGGCCATGTCGGAAATGGCGTAACCTACGGGGATAACAGTCAGGCCGGAGCTTGGTTGCAGGCTAATGGTATTGCTGTTGATGCTAATTCCGATTTTACCCTGTCCTATAGTTTTAAGTTTGAGCAGGAGGGTACGTTCGACGATGCAATTTTAGCTTTCGGAAATCTGGATGCCGGTAATTATTACACATCCTATACTACAGAAGGTGCGGGGGGATCGTTGCTCTATATTGCTAAGAACGGAAAACGGGAAGGGAATTCCGCGAATGCCTCAGCAGATTTCGGCACTACTTTTGCCGATGACACCTGGCATAGTGCTACCTATTCATGGGTTGCTGCAACTGAAACGCTGACTGCAACGGTCGGATCTGCGTCTTACAGCGTGGTTCTGGATGGTTCAACAGCATATAATGTGTCTCTGAAAGATTACACTGATGGCATTCAGTTCGGGTTTGGAACACATAATGACCGGGCCAGTTTCGATGATATTCAGCTGACAGGGACAGCTATTCCTGAACCGGCTACGCTCGGGCTGATCGGTGCATTTGGCGGAGCCATTATTTTTGTGCGTCGTCGACTCATAATCTAACCGGTCGTTTACAAAGCATTCGCAGTCAGCCGTATTTCCGGTTTTTACCAATGAGAACATCCGGCCTTGTGCCGGGTGATTTTCAGGAATCGGTCCGGGATTCTTAACTTAATCCAGATAGAGCCGGACCCAATCGGGAACCACTTGTTTTCGTTAATAGACGATAATTAATCATCCCCGTTTCATTTAACTCTTAGCGATCTCGGTGGAGGAAGTTCCTGCGCCGTTTAACAGGATGGATTTGAACGCTCAACCGTTTCCGTTCTGCAAAAAACTCAATCCCCTCAAAATATATCGACATAAGAATGCATTAAATAAAGGGGGTTGTGTGTGAAGCACTTCTTTTTAGGTGGTTTCGGCGCAATTTTGCAGGCGACGAAAGTGAGATCAGCGTAGAAACGGTAAAAAATAAGATGGGAATTGAATGAATTGATCTGGCGTGTTGGATCTCTTCTCTTACAAAGAGAATGGGGGACATATTCTGAAACATCGTCGTATGTCTGATACACGGCAATAACAATCAAGATAGGAGAAGATATGAGTAAAATATTAACAATGCTATTAAGCATTCTGGGATGCGTGGGCTTCGTGAATGCGGAGAATTTTATACTGGATGTTCAGCAGGATACATTCATTCAGGCATCAACCAAGGACACCAACTTTGGAAGCGATACGAACACGTTTGTCCGTTCTGCCAACCCATCTCAGAACTGGGGGCGTGTGGGCTATTATCAGTTTGATATCAGCTCGATAACAGAAGCGCAGCTGAATGCTGCGGTGAGTGCCGAGCTGACGTTGCATATACAGAGTTTGGCCTCTACGAGCGGTGCCGGTGAAATACGTGTTTACGGGCTCACCGACTCCTGGGATGAAACAGCCCTAACATGGAATACCGCACCGATGAAATATATTAATACCTACGGGGACGTGACCGGCTCTCCTGCGCCTTTGTTTGATACAGCTGACGCCACCCATGCGAATCTGGGTATTGTGGCGGGGGAAGCCTATGAAATGGCATCGGCCAATATGTTGACCTTCCTGAGGGATGCCAAGGCCGCAGGGAATGATGAAGTAACCTTCGTTGTTGCCCCATACAATGATCCGGCGGCTAATTTTGGTTTTTACGCTTATTCCAAAGAAGAAGCCTCCGGAACAAAAGGGGCTTCGCTTCTGATTGCTGACTCGGGCGGCTTGGCTCTGACTTCTGTTCAGGTTTTCGGTCCGTCGGAGATCTATGAAGAGACAACGGGTCAATATACCTGTCTGGCATTTTTTGACGATGGCAGCACGAATGATGTTACCAATACCGCCATATGGTCTGAGGACAATGATACGACTACTATTTCCGCCGGGGTTCTGACGGCCGGGGCAGTTGATTTCTCTCAGACGGTTACGGTTGCGGCAAGTTATACCTACGGCACCGTGACAGAAGACGATGCTGTGACGGTTACAGTGAACGATCGTCCGGTGCCGCCTCCTCCAGTCGTGACGACCGTGTTGTTGAACGAAGATTTTGAAGGCACAATGACCAACTTTACGTGGATCGTGAATGTGGCTGATGCAGCAAATTCCAATGCGTATTCATCTACTACAGGCGTTAATCATGCTACCGGAGCAGCCGAAGGGTCGGCAGCACATGTCGGCGATGGGTTGAGCGCCAGTGGCGACAACACGCTTGCCGCCGGCTGGATACAGGCGAACGACCTGCTGGTCGACCCGGCATCGAACTTTACGATGACGGTTGATTTCAAGTTTGAGCAGGAATCCAATTACGATGACTGCCAGATCTTTATCGGCGATCTTAACGGAAAAAGTTATTACCGACTGGGACTCAGTGAAAGTACGGACGCCCAAAGTGCATATCTGATTGAAGGCGGCGTTCGCAACGGTACTGCGCTTGGAGTGTATGCTCCGGCTTTAGTTGACGATACCTGGTACACGGCAACGGTTGGCTGGGATGCTGCAGCGGAAACCCTGACTCTTCATGTAGAGGAAGTGGCAGGCTCATCTAATGTGCTGATATTTGCGAGCGTACTGGATGGTTCCGGCGATAAAGTGTCTCTTAAGGATCTGGCCGCCGGAGGGGTGCAGTTTGGCTTCGGAACGTTCAACGATCGGGCCAGCTGTGACAATGTTGTTATTGCGGGTACTGCTTTGCGTACGCTTACCGATCCGTCCTTTACCGAGGATTTTGAGAATGGCGGTATTGCCCACTTTACCTGGGTCATGAACTCAGTGACTTCCATCAATGAAAATGCAATCTCAACGATCAACGGGGTCAATCATGAAACAGGAGCCGAGGAAGGAACGGCCCTGCATGTCGGTGACGGGCTTGTAAGCATCGATAACCATCAGGCTTCAGGCTGGGCATTATGGGACGGTGTTTCCGTTGACCCGAAATATGATTTCGTGCTGGTGGCTGATGTGAAATATGAGAATGAAGGCGGCTATGATGATGCACTGCTCTTTGTGGGTGATATGGATGATAAAAGCTATTACCGTCTAAGTCTGGGTGAAAACGATGTTTCGAAACAGATGTGGGCAGTAACCAATGGGGTTAAATATGGTTTGGTGACCAACACAAATGGGACACAGACAGCAACTTTGCCGCCTACCGTCTATTATACTGGAAGTTCGCTCGCGGACGATACCTGGTACACCACCATGGTCGAGTGGGATGCAGACACCGAAAGCATGTCCTTCAGCGTAAGCGGACTGAGCGGCTCGGGATCTAGTTCATTTTCGGACGTCCTGCTGGATGGCAGTTCCTCCAATAATCCTGCTTTCATGAGCATGGCCGCCAGTGGCGTACAGTTTGGGTTCGGTACGTTTAATGACCGGGCAAGTTTTGACAACATGGCCGTTTATGTGTTCCTGCCTCCGTTTAATCCCGATGATCTGGCATACGACATCATTGATATTACTTCATCAAATATGACGATCTCGATTGATGCTGCTGAAGGTCTTACCTATGAGCTCCAGTGGGACGAAAATCTGATGATTGCACCTACCTGGGCACCGGTTGAAGTGGTTGCCACGACGGGTACAAACACGGTGCATACCTTTAACCTGCCGGATACGGGAGCTGCAACCAGCTTCTTCCGGTTGATTGCTAAATAGATGCAATACGGCATTTAGCATACGTAAGGGGAGCGCGGTATGACGGGTTCATGCCGTGCTCATCTTTTGTGTGTTCGATGTCGGGGACCTTTGATTCCCATGTGGAATGCGGATGAGATGATTGATTTAATCTATAGAGCTAAATATCGCAATTTGCTGGCGGTTGGCATTTTGTTTGTCGGTGTGAAGGCTTATCTCCGCAGAATGACGTGTTTGAAGTTGTGGAGCGGGTCAATGATTACTGGATGGAAGAGCACCCGGCTATGGGGATAACCGCTGGGTGAACGCGGTTTATTATGCCGCCGCTATTTGCATGCGGCTGTCGGCGGGGATCGTCAGCTGATCGATCAGGATCAAAACGGGTTTGAATCGGTAGGGTTGGATGCGTCGGGCAGTGCGCGCTTCCACTCCATTGAACAGGCCGGAAGTGTGACGGGAAAATGGGACGTGGTGCCGGGGCATCAGCAAATTTTGGCAATGGGGATACGAATCGGATTGAGGATGTTACATCGGGCGTTTCAACGGCCGGTTTTTACCGGGTCAAGGCATGGCTTGAACCCTGATTGCTGCTGGATTAAATGTAGAAGGAAGCTTTGATGAAAAATATGATCTTTAGTGCACTGTTTTTTCTGGTACAGCACTCATTAGGAATCTCGATGGAAATGAATTCGGAGGGGCCGTCTACCATGGTGTTGGCGGCGAGCGGCCTTGCTCCCGAAATAGACTATCAGCTTCAGGGGAGCGATAGCCTGACCGCTTCCAACTGGATGAGTCAGGGGGCGGTCGTTTCCAATGCGGCGATGCATGACTGGCTTGTTTCCTCAGAAGCGCCAACAGCTTTTTTCCGTCTTAGCGAAAGTACGATGCCGCCCCTGAAAAATCCGTGGGCGAATGTGCAGGTCATGAATGATGACTGGCTTTATCTGGAGCGCGATACCGAAACACTTCCGGCGGATGATGACAGCGCTTATGAACAGATTACCCTGCCTCATTCGTGGAATGCTTTTGATTCGGTGCATAGCAATGATTACCGGCGGGCATCGTCCTGGTACCGGAAGAATCTGGTGGTTACGCCGGATCAACTTTCCGAACGTTTGTATCTTCGTTTTAAAGGAGCCGCGCAACGAGCACGGGTCTATCTGAACGGATCGGAACTATCGTTTCATAACGGAGGGTACAGCGCTTTTGTCTGCGAGTTGACAGGACAGGTTTCGGCGGGTACCAACCGGGTTGATGTCTGGGTGAATAATGAAACGGTGAGCGATGTTGCCCCGCAGGCCAAACCCGCCAATAAAACCCCGGACTTTAATTCGTATGGAGGGCTGTACCGCTCGGTTCAGCTGATTTCTGCCCCGGAGATTTCGATTGCCCGCAACTATTATGGCGGCCCCGGATTCAGGCTGTGGAGTGAGTCTGTCAGTGAGGCGGAAGCGGATCTGAAGGTGAAGGTCTGTGTGGATAACGGATCGGCATCGGCACAATCCGTGGATGTCGGGGTTAAGGTACTGGATCTGGATGGTTCGGTGGTTTCTTTCGGGAGCCACACGGTAGAAGTCAGCGCCGGGTCTTTTACGAATGTCCTGGTTGCCATGCCGAGTCTGGTGACGCCGCGGTTGTGGAGTCCTGAACGGCCGGAGCGCTATCAAGTGGCTATTGAGCTGAAACAATCGGGCGCGTTAATTGATTCCGCTACGACCCGCTATGGTTTCCGTTCGTTCGCGATAACGGCGAATAATGGATTTTTCCTGAACGGGGAGCCGTACAAACTGCGCGGGGTCAACCGTCATCAGGACTATTTTGAGAAAGCCAATGCGCTTTCGTTGGAGCAGCATTGGCGCGATTTGCTGTTGATTAAGGAAGCGGGGTGCAACTGGCTGCGCCTGGCCCACTATCAGCAGGATGAATATGTCGTGCAGCTTTGTGACGAAATGGGGCTGCTGGTCTGGGAGGAAGTTCCATACCTTGGAGGAAATATTTCGGCGATGGAACCCACGTTGCGCTCCATGATGAAAGAGATGATTGAGCAGCACTTCAACCATGCTGCCATTGTGATTTGGGGCATGGGCAACGAAGTGTGGGCGAACGAGAATTTAAGGCAGTATCTGCTTCGAATGAAAGAGCTGGTTCATCAGGAGGATCCGTTGCGCAAAGCGGGTTATGTGACTGGGGATACTGACAATACATCCGATGCAGGCATTGGCGGTGCCGTCGATGTGCTGGGGTATAACCTCTATCGCGGTTGGTATGGTAATTCGTACACAGACCTGACGGATCGACTGAATGAACTGCACGCGAAGGATCCGGATACACCGTTAATTCTGACCGAGTTCGGGGCGGGTTCCGATTTGACGATTCGAAAGGAGAACCCGCGCTCAAAGGATTTCAGTATTGAATATCAGAATGATTTTCTGGAGTCGCATCTGCAACAGATTCAGCAGATTGATTGGCTTTGCGGAGCCAATTGGTGGGCGTTCTGCGATTTCGGTTCCGTGTGGCGCGGCGATTCTATGCCGCATATCAACCAGAAGGGAATGGTTACCTTTAAACGCGATAAAAAGCCGGGCTTTTATCTGATGAAATCCTACTGGAACGATGAGCCGGTGGTGTACATAGAAGCGGCTGAATGGACCCCGCGGGATGGCGATTCCAATAAGGTCTATCGCGTTTTCTCCAACATGAATGAAGTGGAGTTTTTCCAGAACGGCGTTTCACTCGGTACGCAATCCAATCTGTTTTCATGGTCGGTGGCTTTGGCAAATGGAACAAATACCCTGTCAGCCGTCGGGCGTTCCGGCTCTGTGATGCGCACGCATACCTGTGACATTCTGTTTGGAGAAGTCATCCCTGTTTCCGGGATCACCGTAACCGATTATGAAGCAGGTAACCCCGGTCCGCATTTGGTGGATGGTGATTTGTCCACTCGTTGGGCTGCTGAGGGAACACCTACCATTACCTATGACATGGGCGAAATGAAGCAGGTTTCGGGGCTTGATATCAAATTTTATAAAGGTGATGAACGAACATACGGTCTGGATATCAGCGGATCGGTGGATGGGCAGAACTGGAGTGAATATTTTTCCGGCAGCAGTTCGTTAAATTCCGGTTTGGTACGTTTTGACTTTTCCGGGACGCAGTCCATTCGGTTTATTCGCATTCAGTCGCACGGAAACAGTGCAAATAATTGGAACAGTTATTATGAGCTTATCCCCGTCGAGGTTCCTTAGTGAAAAACATTTGAAGCCGCATTTTAACATCGCACAAAATGAATAATGAAAACTGGGATCAAAAACAGATGAATAACAGATTTAGTAATCGAATCTGGTTAGTCGCAGTATTCGCTTTGGTCGCGAGCGGTTGTCAGGCAAAACGGCCGCCTTCAGTCTATGTCCCTCCTGAGGGAGGGTTCGGCTTCCCGGACGGTCGTTCGGCCCTGATGCGGGTCGCGGCCCGGCTCCGTCACATCGCCGAAACCCAGTGGGGTTCCAAAAGCTACCTCTGTATGGAACGGCTCTACGAACTTGAACGTATGAAGGAGGCCATATGAGAAGCCACGCTCATCCCACCTCGGTAAAGCCGAGGTGGAATAACCGGACCGGAACGTACCGTTCCATTTTTAACTAACCGAGAACCTCATAACAAAAGCACGAGAGATTCTGTATACAACCTGCGGAGACGCTATTACGGGCGGGGAGAATCACGTAAAGAGAAAGGTTTTTATAATGAATAGAATAATCATAAGTTGGATACTGTCATTCTGGGTAGTATGGACCACTCAAGCTAAAACGAATGTGATCTATGTTGATTTCGGCCCTGCTGGCGACGCCTATTCCGACGTAACCGATCAATATAACAATATCAGCTCTCCGAGTTCGATCAGCCTGAAAGACCGGTTAGGAAAAACAAGCGGCATCACTCTTCAATATGCACACTATGCCGGCACGTATAATTATGCCTCTGGAACTCCGCGTGATGCCGTATCCGGGATCAGCACCAACCTGACAAATGATCGCCTCTATGCCGGAACGGGAGGCTCAGCTAACCTGGGCGAATTCGGGCTCACCTTAACCCTTTCTGGCTTGGATTTGGAGGGGCACTGTACTATTGACGTCATTCCCAGCCCAACCGGTATTTCGAGCACCTGGAAAATCGTAACCGGAACAGGCGACACGACAGAATATATTCAAGACGGTACCACGAAGAGCACTTATTTTTCATGGAAAAACATTTACCCCGACACCAATGGCACCGTTGTCATTACCGGCAGGGCCATCACCAACTCAAAATGGAAGAATGTAGGCATTTCCGGTCTAAAGGTTTCGGTGCATGCTGCGCCCACTCGTTTCCATGTAGCCTCGCTGAATGATCAGCAGGTAGAGATCGAGGCCACCGGAATGGATCTGGATTACCAATATAATCTGGAATATTGCACCAACCTATTTTCGAATGAGTGGCAATCAATTGATGGCACCGTTTTTGCCGTTAAAGAGCATCGCTGGAACCAAACCAACGACGCCCCTGTCGCCTTTTTTCGCCTCAACGGCCAGGACAAGATGATTGATATTCAAAAAGTGCACTCTCAGTTTATTGATTATTTCGCAGAGAACGCCCCCAACGACGCCACTACGCAAGCCAATCTGGACAGCATGCAGGCTGACGGCACCTGGCCAGATGTCGATTATGAGAGTCAGCAGCGCTCCGGCTGGCCCACCACGATTCATTTGACCCGACTGACCTCGATGGCTCAATCCTATGTCGATAGCCGCTCCAGTTTTTATAAAGATCCCGTCCTGCTCGATGCCATCCTGCTAGGGCTCCAGCATTGGTTGGATGAAGACTATAAAAATCCAAACTGGTTTACCTGGAAAATCAGTGTACCCCTTTACTTTTTACGCACATTCACCCTGCTTGGGGATGACCTTCCTGTATCCATGTATACCGAAGGGCGTTCGAAAATCTTTAAGAACACCGCGATGGATATGACCGGTGCCAATCAGGTTAGTTTGGCCACAAAAGTGTTCATGCGCGGTTTATTAGACAAAGATATTTCGCTTATGCATCAGGCCAGCACCGTACTATGGAACGAACTATACATCACCACCGAAGAAGGCATTCAGCCGGACTGGAGTTACCACCAGCATGGACCGCAACAGCAGTTTGGTAATTATGGTTTAGGCATGACCGCCTTGATGATTGAACAAGGCCTATACATGCGCGATACCCTTTATGCCCCCGTAGCCTCGCGTCTTGAAATTTTGCGCAACTTTATGCTCGAAGGGGAAGCCTGGGTGATCTGGAAGGGACGGATGGATCTCAGCGGAGTCGGGCGCAACTTTTATCCGAACACGCAGACCTTGCGAGGCACCAAAGTGGCCAATCAACTTCGGGATATGATCAAGATCGATCCCGCCGCAAGGGTTGCCTATGAACAGGTGATTGATTCAACAAACCCTCGTCCCGGTCATCGTTCCTTCTGGCGCTCCGAGCTGGCTGTTCACCGTCGCCCGGAATGGTATAGTTCCGTAAAAATGACCTCCACGCGAGTCGTCGGCACCGAAACGGCGAATGAACAAAATCTATTGGGCGCTCATCTTGCCGACGGTGTGCTTTATCTCTACCAAACCGGCGCAGAATATGAGGATGTAACCGGCCTATGGGACTGGCACCGACTCCCCGGAACGACGTGCGATCAGGGGAACGACAACCTGCTCCCCAATGGCTGGAATAATGAGTATGGAAAATCGCCCTATGCCGGTGTCTTAAACGACGGCGAAAATGGTATGGCCGCGATGATTTATAAGCGTAAGAATCTGTCCGCCCGCAAAGCCTGGTTCTTCGGTGCCGACACAGTTACGTGCCTGGGCGCAGGCATCGGCGGAAGCACCTCCGGCTCCGTTTATACCTCCGTAGAGCAATCTTGGCTCAATGGTCCTGTAACTACCGCTTCAGGCCCTTTAACAACCGGTACCAATACACTGGCAGCTGGCACCTGGGTTCAACACAACAATATCGGCTACCATCTTCTCCAACCCGCCACCGTTAATTTCGGAGAAGTAACCGGAGACTGGCAGGATATCAATGGGTTCTATGAAAATGGTGCCATCACCGGTGATGTATTCAGCATTTGGATTGACCATGGGGCCTCACCCGTCAACGCCAGCTATGCATATACGCTCTACCCACAAACCGATGGAACCCAAATGGCTGATGCCATTCTGAATAATGAAACCAAGATTCTCAGCCAAACTGAAGACCTGTTAGCCATTGAAAACTCCGTTGGTGTTCAGGCCGTATTTTATAGCGCCGGAAGCCTCGCCAGCCAAAGCGGCATCCTTGTTGAAGTCAATCAACCCTGCCTGCTCATGTTGAAAAACGACCGCGTCATCGTCAGTGATCCGCTTCATTCCGCGGAAACCATCACTGTCACCATCGGTGGTGTTGCCCGGCAGATTGTGCTCCCCACTGACGGGAATGCAGGGCAACAGGTTTCCTTAGACCGAAGCCTCTTCGCCGAGTAATTTTAGGTTTCAGAAGATCAGAAATATAATTTGGTGGAGCAACAGGTAAGAAGTGCAGATAAAATGTTTTTCCGCATTAGGCTGTCACAACCGGCTGGCGGTAATTAAATCAATCTGAGGTACAGTTCAGATGCTGTATTTTAAGACAAAACATATGAGGTATGAAGAGAATATGATCCATAAAGTAATTAAAAAAAGATGTGAACGAAGTGCGTGTGTTCTCGCGGTTTTGGTTCTTACAATGGGGGTGTGCCGGGCAAAGCGGCCGCCGTCTGCTTATGTCCCGCCGGAAGGGTTGGTTTATGGAGCGGCATTTATTGATCGGTTTCTACCTGTTCCGGTTCACGGTGAATTGCGCTCTGATGTTTGGGGCGCGACCAATGTGATTCCGCGCGCGGTTGAAAACGGAATCGAGGATGCCGAATATTCCTATTGGGGCGGAAATATTATTGTGGGGGATGACGGCAAAAACCATCTGTTCGTATGCCGCTGGCCGGAAGATAATGTAAAGGGCGGGGGCAAAGCCTCCGGGCATCATACGTGGTGGTCTTCAGTTGTCGTGCATGCCGTCAGCGATAACCCGCTGGGTCCGTATAAGGTGATCGATGAAGTCGGTCCGGGGCACAATCCGGAGATCTATCGCCTGGCGGACGGAAGCTATAAAATCGGAGTGATGCGTAAATCCTATCATGGCCCGACGCTGAATGGTCCCTGGACGCTTCTGGACACGACTCTGCACATCAAAAAGCCGGGAAGTTACATCAATGAATCCAATAAAACATTTGTGCCCCGTGAAGATGGGAGTGTGCTGATGATGAACAAGAACGGCGTTGTTTTTATCAGTGAAAAAGGGGATGAAAATTTTGTTCAGGTCACCGGCGGTGTATATCCCAAACTGCCCGGCGAATATCTTCTGGAAGATCCCGTCATCTGGAAAGACGAGGTGCAATATAATCTGATTGTGAACGACTGCTGGGGACGCGCGGCTTTTTATATGCGTTCGAAAGATGGACTTAAATGGAAATGGGCACCGGGACTGGCCTATACCCCGGATATTATGAAACATGAGGGCGGAACGTCGGAGAAATGGTGGAAGTTTGAGCGGCCGAAAGTCCGGCAGGATCAATACGGACGGGCAACGCATATGAATTTTGCTGTGATCGATGTTTATAAAGATGATGATCTGGCCAACGACAACCACAGCTCAAAAAATATAGTTATTCCGTTGGAGGTCCCGCGTCGTCTTCAGATTTTGAATACGGCGCCCATCACGGCGGCTACTGCGGAAATTAAAGTTAAAATTTTGGCAGAAGAAGGTTTTGATCCCCGTCGGGATGTGGACCGGACATCGTTGTCTTTCGGCGCGCCGGAAGCGGTTAATTTCGGAAAAGGCTGTGCGCCCATTTCAACAGAGGTTTCGGGAGCGGATTTGCTGGTTACCTTTGCTGGCCGGGGAAATGGAATCTCTCCGGATCATTATGCCGCAAAGTTAATCGGCCGTAAAACGGATGGCAGTCTGCTGTTTGGATTTGCAACGTTGCCGACGGCTGTTGTTGCGGACGAGTAGGGGATTCGGATGTGCGGGCCGCATGCATGAATAGAACATTCGGATGCATAGGAGCATTATAATATGGCAGGACGATGCGCAGTATGGGGATGGATGATTTGTGTGTGCGGAGCAGTGTTCGGAAGCGAATACTGGACCGACCGGTATGATGTTGAATGGAAAACACCAAGCCGGGATGTGCAGGGAAATATGCCGGTTGGTGCCGGGGATATGGCCTGCAATGTCTGGGTGGAGGAGAAGACCGGCGATCTCATGTTCTATATGCAGCGAAGCGGTTCGTTTTCTGAAATCGGAGAGCATATTAAATTGGGACGTATCCGCATTGCTCTTGATCCAAATCCGCTGAAGGGTTGTGCGGACTTCTCCCAGCGTTTGGTTCTGAAGGACGGTTATATTTCGATTAAGGCCACGGGCAAAGGCAGGGGCGATTTTGAAACGCGCATTAAACTCTGGGTTGATCAGTTTACGCATTCAGTGAATGTGACCATCGATGCGGACCAACCGGTCCGCTGGTCGGCGGCTTATGAAAGCTGGCGTACCGAGGATAAAAGTTTAACGGAGCCGGAGGATAAGATTGAAAAAGGACATATTGGAACGTCTCGTTTCGGTTCGTTTGCTTATGTGCTGGCTCCTTTTGAAGTGATTAAACGGAAGGATGAAGGTTTTTCGTTCGATCAAAACTCGGTCCTGTTTTATCACCGGAATCCCGAAGAGACCCTGTCGCCGAATTTCGGGATTCAACAGCAGGGGCTGGAGTCATACAAAGATCAGCTCACCAATGTGATTGCCAATCGGACGATGGGCGGCCGGCTGTTCGCGGAGAATGCGATTCCGGCGGGCGAGGGCGAAGGTAAATATTATAAGACCGATTTTAAATCCCTGATCCTTGAAAGTAAGACGGCGGCAAAAAAACATCATCTTTTTGTGGCAACGCATATTGCGCAACGGGAGGATGTAAAAGAATGGGTTGCTGAGCTGAATGCTTCCTGTAAGGACGTTCTTAAAACGCAGGGTAATTTTGCAAGGAATCAAGCGTGGTGGAATCAGTTCTGGGAGCGCAGTTATATTGTGGTGAACCCGGATCATAAGGATGAAACGTCGCCGGTTTGGCAGATAGGCCGAAACTATAATTTGATGCGATACGTGCTTGGAGGAAATGCATATGGCGAATTTCCGTCCAAGTTTAACGGTGGAAATCTGACGTTTGATGACAGACCGGGCTATGATCCGGATTGGCGCAGATGGGGCGGCGATTTTTTTACGGCTCAAAATCAGCGATTGCTTTACTGGCCAATGTTGAAATCGGGTGATTTTGACATGATGATACCGCAGTTTGATCTCTATATGATGGCATTGCCCGGCGCAATGATTCGGGTGCGTGATGCATTCGGGCATGGCGGCGCAGCGTTCTGTGAGAATACAGATCCCTCGGGAATCAATATCCCATTTTGTTATGGCTGGACCAATGCGCCGGGGCACTGGGCGGAACGTGGCGAGGAAATTCCGTTCTGCGATCCCCGGGTGCGCGGCCGTATCGGCGCAGCGGCGCCGGTTGAGAAAGGGGTGATGATTAATCCGTCGCTTTCCTATTATCATGCCTTGCAGCTTGAATTTTCGTATATGCTGTTGGAGCGTTATCTCTACACGGGCGAGAGTTTCGAACGGTACATGCCGTTTATTCGCGAGTCGCTGAAGTTTTATGATGAGCATTACCAGATTCGTGAAAAAGCCCGGAGCGGCCGGACGCTGGATGAAAACGGGAAACTGGTGATCTATCCGTCGCAGGCATGCGAGGCTTACAAAGGAGTGAAAAATCCGGTTGATGCTGTTTCGGGGTTACGCGCCTGTTTGGAGACCTTGCTCTCCATCGACGTTCCGTATATTTCGCAGGGAGATAAGGAGTACTATCAGGACTTTCTTAAGCGCGTTCCGGATTTTCCGTTCGGGGAGTTGGAAGGACACCGGGTGATGAGTGCAGCAGAGGGGGCCCCGCCGGCTGAAAGCAGCGAGTCGCCCCAATGGTATCCGCTCTTTCCGTATAACCGGTTTACGCTGCTGGATGATGAAATGGAAACGTTTCACAATACCTGGAAATATGACAACAGTATGCGTCGCACACATATCGGCTGGAATCAGAGCGGTATTTTTCTGGCACGGATGGGCCTGACAGATGAAGCACTGGAATATCATAAACTCAAACTGGGCGATGATACCAAGCGGCGATTCCCCATCTATTGGGGACCGAACTATGATGGTATTCCCGATTTGAATCAGGGCGGCGCCGGCATGATCGGTTTGCAGGAAATGCTGATGCAAACGTTCGGAGATAAGATCCTGATTCTGCCCGCCTGGCCGAAGGATGTGGATGTCGATTTTAAGCTGCATGCACCGAAGAATACGACGGTTGAGGTTTGTTTCCGCAACGGGCGAGTAGAAAAACTGATTGTAACCCCTGCGCGTCGGCAGTCCGATGTGGTGAACTGCTGGGAAAAATAAGTGATGGCGGGTCATGCGGATGGTTTAAAGTTTGATGCTGCGTTTTATGGCGGATCTCATCTTTTCTTAGATTCTGAGTGAATGTACCGAAGGCGTTGGGGGTCTTCGGTCGGGCATTCGTTTCTGGTTCGTGCTCTGATATTGCCATTCCTGCAGCGCGCATATGTTCAATAATTCGCTGGTGAGCTTGAGCGAATTCATATGGTCTAAAAGTCGGGAAGCCTCTCTCGGGAAGAAGATTGGGAATTCATCCTAAAGAAGTGCTTCAAAGAGAAAATGAAGCGTATGATGAACAGGTTTTTCCGGCATTTGACCCGTGATGCTCTCATTTATAAGCAGGTCTGACCGATTCGCTCAGCGGCGAATATTCAGGTCGCCATACCAATGAGAACGGCTGCGGTGCGGTCATAAAACATTACGATTTTTACATCCGGTTTTCTGTGCATCTTCTGTCGCGGTTTATCGGTTATTTGGTCGCTGTATAGATCGTCAGATTGATGCTTTCTACTGGAATGAGCGGCTGTGCCGAGGAGGGTGCACAGGAAAAATAATAACGGGTGTCCCAATAAACAAGTCGGGTGGGAATAGGTAAATAAGCAGTAAGTGGGGATTTGTGGCGTTTTCCAGTGAACTTGTCTGAATGTGATTCATATTTTCGGTGTAAAATTAAAAGGGAAAATGATGAAAATAATACATAGTGTGTTGGCTTCTATGCTGACGACAGCAGTAGGGGTACACGCTGCTCTGATTATCCCTACGGGATCAACGGCCAGTTCGGAATCAGGCGGCCGGGGAGTTGGCAATCTGTACAACGGTGTTGAACTGGTTAATACCGGGGATGTGAATGACTGGACGCAGTACAGCATGAATCCGGCCGATGATAATCTTTCGAAGGGCGAGGGCTGGATGGCTAACAATAATTCCGGGGCCTGGATCATTCTGGACCTGGGGGCAGTCTATGCGCTCGATACCATCAGCATCTGGAACTTTAATTCCAGCACTAATCAATATATCGGCCGTTCTGTATCGAGCATGAATGTTTATGTGCGATCTACTGCGGATACGTTGAATGTCGCCGGAAGCAAGGCTGCATTTGATTCAACAGGCTGGGCCTCTTTGCAGGCGGCTGCCGCTGTTTCCGTGAATCCGCAGGATACAACAATTACGGCTCCCAACGCGGTTTTTGACAGTTTGACCCAAACCGGTCGCTATCTGGCTTTTGAGGTGGATTCAACCTCAGGTAGCGATGGCGGTTCAACAAAGTACGCGGGGATGGGTGAAGTGCAGGTTTTCGGAGCCGTCGTCCCGGAACCGGCAGCATTAGGATTGATTATGGTTGCAGGAGGGAGTTTTCTTTTTATCCGCCGTCGATTCATGATGTAAGCATGGACGGTAATTTGAATACCCCGCTGGATTCTGCGGGGTATGTTCAACTTTTTCCCGTGTAGATTCCGGCCGGGGGGTTCCCTTTTTTTTTCCTCCTGTTCGGTTTCTTCGCGGTTTTTTAGAAACATAGGGATCAAATGGATGAAGCGTAAGGGAGTCGGTTTTTCGGGGTTTCATTATTTCGTATTTGTTGTTCCGGTTGCCTTCGAAAGAAAATCCGGGTTCTGTTGAATATGGAAAAATCGTGTGAGGTTTCGAATGGGCACTGTTCGGGTTGCACTTTAAACGCGGAAGTCGAGCTCTCGCCTTGAGCGTTTTAATAAAATACAGGATGAAAAATAAATGAGTACCGGATTTTTTAGATACTGTTTAATCGCCCCGCTGTTGTTGGGCGCGGTCATGGCATTTGCTGTGGGACAGCCGAATGTGATTCTTATTTTTGCCGACGATCTCGGGCCGGGTATGCTGGGTTGCTATGGTCAGTCGATCGTGAAGACGCCGCACATCGACCGGCTGGCTGAAGAGGGGATGAAATTTAATAATTATTATGGCGGCGTCTATTGCGCACCGTCTCGTTGGACCCTGCTTACGGGGATGCACGATGGTCGGATTGGGGGTTGGGCGAATAACCGTGGCGGTTTGCCGATTCTTCGCGATTCAGGAGAAATTTCCGAGGAGGAATTCCAAAAACGATTTACTGAACATAAGGCCAAAAGCCATCCGATTGCTCCAGACGAGGTTTTCCTCGCTCAAGTTGCTCAGCGCGCCGGATATAAAACAGCACAGTTCGGCAAGCTTGATCGAGGTTTCCTGACCTGGCACGAGCGGGTCAAGCGATTCGGGTGGGACTTTTATGAGGGCTATTATGACCATACCCGTTGTCACGGTTTCTACCCCCCTTACATCTGGCGGAATGGCCATAAAATCGAGTTGGAAGGGAATTTTCTTCCTGATTGCGGAAAAACCAGTGAAGCAGGGAATGAGCCCGTCGGATATGGCGGCAAAACCTATTCGCAGAATGTGTTTATTGAAGACATCCTGAAATATATTCGCAAGCATAAGGATGAACCCTTTTTCCTCTATCACCCAACACAGCTTCCGCATGGACCTGTAGCTATTCCGGAACTGCATCCCGACTTTGCAGACGATCCGCACTTATCGCTGGCGGAGAAGAAGTATGCATCAATGGTCAAAATGCTGGATGATCATGTGGGCTTGATTATGGAGGAACTGAAGAATCAGGGATTGGACCGGAATACCATCGTCTTTTTTGCTTCGGACAATGGGCATGAGCTTTATTACGGACCGAAAAGTGAATATGCCAAACAGATCCTGCCCAGCGGGGAGAAAGCAAATCTTACGGATAAAAAATGGCGGACATCGGAATGCGGCGACGTCTTTAACGGGGCGGGGGGACGCGCGGGGTTGAAACGAAGCGGTTATCAAGGCGGGATGCAGTGTCCGCTGATTGTTCGTTGGCCGGGGCAGATTAAGCCGGGGACTGAAACGGACCTGTTATCTGCGCATTACGATTTTATGGCTACTTTGGCCGAACTGGTGGGCGGTGAGATTCCACAGGGTAAGGATAGCATTTCCTATCTCCCGACGTTGCTGGGTGAGCCGCAGGAAAAAACACATGACTACGTCATTGTTAACAACAGAAAAACCACTATGGGAAGCAGTGCGCTGATTTCACGTGAGGGGTTTAAACTGGTGGAAGCGGATAAAAAACGTGGTCTCTTCCAGCTCTATAATATTCTGACCGATAACGAAGAGCGCCACGACCTTGCGGATCAATATCCGGAAAAGGTATCGCAACTTAAAACGATTCTGGAACGTGAACTGGATTCCGGGCGACCAGATCTGGCCGGAGGTGAACAATGATTCTGGTGCGATCGATTGGTGGGCCGTGAAGCCGTTTGCAGAGGGGTGTTGAATTGAAAGACAGGGATAAAATGAAGAAAACTGAAACGCAAAAACAGAGACGACGTGCTGTGCATGCTTATGCTTTATTGTTTTTCGTGCTTGCGCTGGGAAGCGCATCTGCAGAGAAAAAAATGAATATCCTGTTCCTGCTTACGGATGATCAAGCCTATCGCACGTTAGGCATCACCGGGAATGACCAGGTTAAGACGCCCAACATCGACCGGCTTGGTCAGCATGGTTTGGTGTTCGACCGTCATTACGATACAACGGCCATCTGTATGGGAAGTCGGGCGAACCTGATGAGCGGGATGTATGAATACAAAAACGGGTGCAATTTTGATCATGGGGCTATGGGCACAAAGCAATGGTCCACCTCGTATCCCGCATTGCTGAAAGAAGCCGGCTATCGGGTTGGTAACGCAGGAAAATTCGGATTTGCTGTAAAAGATAACAGAAATGTGGATCAACGCGGAATCGAAGGAACCGGCGTGAAAGAAACCTTCGATGTATATCTGACGAAAGGTGGTCAGTGCAATTATACGACGGCTAAAAACAAAGATTTAGGGACGTATGAAAAAGAAAATCCGCATCTGACTCAGGCATTGGCCGCTGCTTCAATTGACTTTATGCGTGATGCTGTTGAAGAGGGCAGACCTTTCTGTTTAACGGTTGGTTTCAAAGCTCCGCATAAACCTCTCGAGCCGGACCCTCAATTTGATCATATTTATAAAAACACGATATGGAAAAAGCCGGGAAACTACGGTCGTGAAGCCGGTTTGCATTTAGCGGAACAATCGCGTCAGGACCGTCAGTACAAACGATATTGGGACGAGGCGTACAGCACGGATGAAAAATATCAGTCAACATTGCGGAAGTATCATCAGCTGATCTACGGGGTGGATGTCGCGGTCGGAAAAATTATGCGGGGAGTCGAGGAGCTGGGGATTGCGGAAAACACCGTTGTTATTTATTCCTCAGACAATGGATATTTGCTGGGATCGCACGGTTTGGGAGGAAAGGCGCTGCCTTACGAAGAAGGTGCCCGAGCGCCACTGATTATTTACGATCCGCGCAGCCCGAAACGCGGGACCATGCGGCGTACAACTTCGTTGACCGGGAATGTGGATATTGCCGCCACCATTCTGGATGTTGCGGGGGTTGGCATTCCGGACGTTTATGACGGGAAAAGTCTCTTGCCCATCGTGGCTGACGAACATAGTAAAGTGCGTGAAACTTTGCCGATTATTCAGGTCTTCGGACAGGAGGGCACTCGCTGCCTTTCTGTGATCAACGGTGAATACAAATATATCTATTGGTTTTATGAAGGTGAGGGAATGAAAGCGACTGAAGAGTTGTTTCATTTAACCAAAGATCCGCTCGAAATGACGAATCTCGCCAGCAATCCGGAAGCACAGCCGGTGCTGAATAAAATGCGTAAAGAATATGATGATCAAGTCAGGCGTTGGGCGGAGCAGACCATTGATTACAACGGTTATCAGGAATACGGCGTTCTGCTGGATCGTCAGGTGGACTGGGAAATAAAAGCGCGTCTGATTCCAGAAAAGGATGCCAAATATATTCCCGGAACAAAAACGTTTTGAACCGATGCTGTTTTCTGCGCCGTTGTCAGTCGGGAAAATCTAACGTTCTGGTCAATCCCCAATCGCGCGCATTTTTGAAATCAGAAACACAGTGTTGCAATGTGAAACCTAGGAAAATGAAATGAATAAAAATGTTGTACTGAAGTCCCTGCCGATGGTCGGGGTGATTCCCTTGCTTATGACCGGGTGTGCCACGTCTGAGACCTGGACCATCAGCTCCCGGAATGAATGGCTGGATGCCGCCTCATCCACTTCCCGGCTTGAAATTGTGGATGCCCAGGCAAAATCGATTGCGACGGAGAGTCAATTCACCAGTGCCATGAAGCGTTTCGATAAAAAACGCGCGCTCGAATCGATCACCTTCAAACAAACCACGGCATGGGATAACTGGAAAGAAGTGCCCAATGTCGGTCCGGAAGGGACGCTCGATGCTGTTGTTCTGATTCCGGTCAAGGACGGGGACTATTGGTTGCTGGCCCGCAAATACGATACGCATCCCAAGCGTGTTCAGGAAACGCTGAAGCATCATACCTATGACGAAATGGGATATCATGCCTGGCACAGTACTGATATGGAAACATGGACACATTACGGCCCGGTTAGCGGATATCGAGAGCGGTGGGTGACCACGGCGGAATATGCCGATGGGAAATTCTATATTTATTACGATAATCCCAATGATCAGGACCCTCATCTCATCATCGATTCCGATCTGCGTGATGGAAAAATGGGCGAAGATAAGGGCATGGTTTTTGCCGATCCTTCACATGGTTCGGATTGTGCGATTTTCCGGGATGAAGACGAGCGTTTTCACCTGATTTATGAGAATTGGGATCCTATTAATGCGAAGGAACATTCTTGGGATTCGCCGCTCGCCGGCCATGCGGTGAGTCCCGATGGTATTAACGATTTTAAGATTCTGCCTCCGGCAGTAGACCACCGCACGAACCCGACCGGTAAATGGGGTGAATATGTGCATTCATCCAGTGAGACTCCGCTTCAATATGAAATTCATGAGCCGGAGCAAAATGCGTATGGCGATTGGACGGCCATTAAGGTCGGTGGCCAGTATTATCTATTCTGTGACTATGATCCCGTCGGGGAAAAAATTCGAATCGGGCGTTTTACAAGCGACAGTCTGGATAAAGAATTCAGTTTTTGCGGTGAGCTTGGCGGAGGGCATCCGGACCCGTCCATAGGGTTTGCAGAAGGTCGGTTTTATCTGCTTCAGCAACAGGGCAAAGTGGACTTTATCAGTCCCGGCCCCTGGGTGCCGGGCGTTGAGGCCCGTGCCGGAGTGGATACGACCGGTGACGGAAAAGTTGATCAATGGTCGGATTGGCAGGAGGTCAAAGAAACTTATTCCCAGAAACCCGGTTTTGCACGAATTGTCGAGACGACGCCGGCCAGATTGGATCTGAGCTCGCTGCCGGAAGGATACGGCTTTTGTTTTGAATACCGTACCGTTTCGGCACCGGATCAGAATGTGAATGTGGTTATGGATCAAATTTCGGTCACTTTTAAATGATCGCTTACGCTGCCGGATGGCTGTGGCATGATGATTTAAAAAGTAAATTTTATTCATAGGCCTGCTTCTGGCTGGTTTTCTGATGGGCTGGTGGCGGATTATGGCGCTAGCGGCTCTGACACCAGAGATTCTTTATTTGTTCGACTCAGGATTTATCGGCTCTGATTGATGATAGGCTGTATCTGAAGCGGTCTGAGAAAAAATGAGCTGGAGTGTTTTGGGGACTGATCGTCGGTGTGGTATATTCTGAAAAGTAATTTCAGCGTTGTTGCCGGAGAAGTCCACTAATCCTATGGAAGAACAATATAAAACCAGCTATACGCTTTTGCAACGGGCGGTCGATCTGAACGATGACGAGGCTTGGAAACAGCTGGTGGCTCATTACAGACGGTTTATACATTATGTGCTTCATGGATTGAATGTGCCGCCTTCCGATTTGGATGATCTCGCTCAAGAGGTACTCGTGGTGCTGTTGGATAATTTATCACGATATGATCGTTCGGTGGGACGTTTCCGTACGTGGTTCAGCACCATTATCCGCAATACAGCGGTTAAAGATTACCGCCGAAGGGTGAATGAAAAACGACGGATTGAAAAGTGGAGAACGCTGGAGGATATTGCATTGCTCGGTCGTGCAAATGAAGTCGACACCTATATCGAAGAGGAGTGGGCAACGTATATTGCGAGTCAAGCGATGGAGCGGGTGAAAAAGCTGTTTCAAGGACAGGCTATAGAGGTTTTTGAACTGGCACTTGACGGTCTGTCGGCTCCGGAAATTGCTGATCGGACCGGGTTGACCGTTTCATCGGTCTATACCTTGAAAAAACGGGTGAAAAAAAGACTCTATCTGGAAGTGCTTGATCTTACCCAGGATTTGGAAACCTGTTAAGAATGGATGATCAATATAAGCCGGACCGCCGTTTGGCAGGCATCTACGACGCGGCCGAAGAGCACGCTGAAGATGTGCTGGAGATGGTCTGTCCTGAATTCGCCCATATGAATTCAGATGAGCCGCGGTATTGCGATGAAGAACTGTTGGGGCAGGGCGGTCTGAAGGAGGTATATCGGGCTTATGACCGTAAGCTGATGCGTTGGATTGCCCTTGCCCGATTGCGGGCGGACCGAGGACTTCAGTACTACGATTTATTTATTCAGGAAGCGCGGCTGGTTGGATCCTTAACCCATCCGAATATCATTAAGGTCTATGATATTGGGATGGATGAAGATGACCGTCCTTATTTTACCATGGCCCTGAAAGGGGATATGCATCTGGGAAATCTGATCCGCTCAGATCGGCCGCCGTCCCGATCTGTCCTGCTGGAGATTTACCTGAAAGTCTGTGATGCGATGGCCTATGCCCACTCTGAAGGTGTGGTGCATTTGGATCTGAAACCGGAAAATATTCAGTGCAACCGATTTGGTGAAGTTGTGATCTGCGATTGGGGGCTCGGCCGCAGAGGGGATCGTGTTGATGAAATTCCAGAAGAAGAGGCCTTTGCAGCAAATACATTGGAACTTGTTACGCAGATGGGATTGATTAAAGGAAGTCCCGGCTACATGGCTCCTGAACAGGCGGTGCCAGACCGGGAAACGGATGAACGTACGGATGTCTATGCACTGGGCTGCATACTTCATGCGATACTCTGCGGTGAACCGCCGTTCAGCGGTTCAAAAGAAAAGATATTAAAGCAGACGGTTCTTTCGAAGGTTCCTTCGATGCGAAAGCGGTATCCATTACGAAGAATACCCGCAAGCCTCGAGGCTGTAGTGTTGAAAGCCACGGAGAAAGATCCCGCTCAACGGTATTCTTCGGTGGTCGAGTTGAGCCGGGAAATACACAGTTATCTGAGTGGATTTTCAACACGGGCGGAACATCCGCCCATATTAAAAAAAATAGCATTATATATCGGTCGTAACCGCATTCCGGTTGCGATCGCGACGACGGCACTGTTTATTCTGACAATACTTTCCGGTTCGTACATTCATCGCTTAAACCGACTGCAGCAAGCGACCGATGAGCAGCGCGAACGTGCGCATGATCTGCTGTCCGAAGTCGCTGCATTGTCGAGCCATTACGATGACATGATTAAAGTCACTCAACAGTCGAAAGAGGTACTGGCCGAGCAGTTAGTGGAGGCGGCCGTTCGGGTAAAGAGAAGCGGGATCGATAAAAGAACGGTGGTAACGGTCGCGCAGATGGAAAAATTGATTGATATGGCCTTGGAGCTGGATCCTGACTCTATTGCTGCGCATCGAGAGCGATTTCAAAATAACCTGAGAAAAATGGACTACAAAGCCGCTTTGCGGGACGAGCAATATCAAACAAGAAGTGATTTTCTCGCACTCGCAAGAGCATTTCCTGACTATAACTTTGGTGAGGAAAATCGACCTACACCCGAACAGCTCATTGCGATGCTGGTTAAAGCAGAAACGATTGGGAGTAAGCTGGGTAAACTGATTCATACTTCGTTCACCTACAATGCGACTATTGTGAAAAATCATTCTGAATTGTATCGGGAAGTGGAAGCGTTGGTTGCGTTTTACAACGGGGGTTTAAAGCACTTTTCCTTTGAATATGAGGGAGCAACTGACTCGATGGAGATTCACTCCGATCGAGGACAACTTAGCTTTTGTTATAAAGATTGGCGCCACGGCCCCTGCCTGCTTCGATACATTCCAATTCGGCACTTAACAATTGCTGCAAATTGTGATGTTAAACTTTATGAGTTGTCGGGCCTTTCGATTGAAACGCTTGATGTAAGGGCGTGCCGTAATCTGATCATGGAGTATAAAGCAGAACTCCCTTATCTTCAGACACTTTACATTTCGCGAGGCCTGGTTGATCTGGAAAAATTACGGAAAAACATCAAGGCGGCAGCGGGGTTTGAAATCATCGAGATCGATCCCTGATGGATTGCCTTACGTTTTACAGCAATCGGTTGTCCCGGTTTTCTTCTCAGCTTCTAAGTATAGTAAAAGGGTGGGGCTTAATCAGCTCTGGAAGGATCTGTGGAATGTTCGTTTTACTGAACAAAGAATGAACATTTTTGAGCAATTAGAACCCCATGCTAAGCACATCCAAAATGAGAAATGCGTTTAAAAATAAAGAATGGGCAGGGTTATTGGTCCGCCGTTTTTTTAGGTCGGTCGTTTCCTTTAATCGTGCGCCGCATTTCGATATTGAAACCCGCATCATCTGTGGCGGAGTTGAGCGGATGGACCGCCGGGACGAATCGTAGAAAAGGAGCCTCGGTGGTTGGTGCGGCCGGATTGCGAAGGGGGTTAAGCAGGATCAGCTGCTGACCGTTTTATGAATAATTCTGAACCTGGATTCACTGCGAGACTACATGAATTTTAAATAGAGATTGGAGAGTACCATGAAAAACACACGACGTTCATTTGTTAAAACCAGTGCGGCGGCTTCGGCGGCAATACCGCTGTTTTCCATTGGCAAGCCGGGGCCTTCGGCCAACAGCAAGGTGAATGTGGCTATGGTCGGAGCCGGGGGAATTGCCCGGGTGGCCTATAGCGGGTGCCAGGATGAAAATATTGTGGCCCTTTGTGATATCGATAGCCGACAGTTTCCTAAAGAGTATGCTGGAACGCCGACCTTTTCAGATTTCCGGGTTATGTACGATAAGATGGGCAAGGAGATTGATGCGGTCTGTATCAATACGCCCGACCATACCCATTTCGTGGCTACGATCGATGCTATGCAGCGCGGTATGCATGTCTGCACCCAGAAGCCGCTGACGCACAATATCTGGCAGGCGCGGACGCTGAAGAAAGCCAAAAACAAGTATGGTGTTCTGACCAATATGGGCAATCAGGGTCACACCAGCAGTGGTATTCGACAGATGCGGGAATGGTACGAAGCCGATGTGTTTGGCCAGATACGTGAAATTCATCTGGGGCACCGTGGTCCGGACTGGAAGAGCCGTTTTTTTGCACAACCCACCTCTTTTCCGGTGCCCGGACAGCCGGTTCCTGCTGGTGTGAATTGGGAAAGCTGGATCGGTCCGGCAAAGTACACCGATTACAACCGCGTTTTTCATCCGGCGACCTGGCGCGGATTCTTCGATTATGGAACCGGGCAATTCGGCGACTTTTTCTGCCACACCGGTGATGGCCCGGTTTGGACGCTCGATCTTTATGCTCCGACTGTTGTTGAATGCGTAGAGCGTGGTCCGGCCTTGGAAGGCATGATTCCTGATTACTCCATCATTCGTTTTTATTTTCCGGCGCGTGGAAATAAAGCACCTTGTTCCATGTATTGGTATGACGGGCTGCTGAATGGAGGGACCCCCATCAAACGTCCGGATGATTGGGATATGGGTGAATTTGATGGCGGCTGCTATTGGTTTGGAGACAAACAATGTGCTTATACTGATATTCGTTCCAATGGTCCGCGGTTGGCTTCGCGAGAGGCTTTTGTTGAATTTAAGAAGAATGTGAAAATCGAAGAAAAATATCCGCGGGTCAAGGGTGGTCCGCATGCGGAATTGATGCGTGCCATCAAAGGTGACGGTCCGGAGCCGGGATCGAACTTTGACTATGCGGGACCGCTGACGGAAGTTGCGCTGATCGGTGTGTTGGCTCAACGTTTTGGCGGGCGGATTGAATGGGACTCAGAAACTATGCGGGTGACGAATCGGCCGGAATTAAATGCGTACGTGAAAGAGCCGGTTCGCAAGGGGTGGGAATACGGTTCCGACCTGTGGAAACGTTAAAGGAAAATGATTTGATGATGAGTAAAATATCGTTAGGCATTGTTGTGGCTTCAGTCTGTATTTCAACGTCGGCGACGAACGGATATGCGGATGAGCTGTTCGTTCGTGGAGGACAATTCAAGGACTTGATTCTTCCGGCTCCGATTATCGATGGTTTGGAATCGGAGGGACTTTGGGGATGCGATAACGTTTTGCCTCGGGACAAGGACAACGGGATTGAAGATAATCAGTGGTGCTATTGGGGAGGGAATCCTATCAAAGGCAATGATGGGAAATACCATCTTGCCGTCTGCCGCTGGCTGGAGAGTGCCGGGCATTGGGGGTGGCCGAAGTCGGAGGTCGCTCATTGCGTTTCCGATAACCCGATCGGGCCTTATGTGGTCACGAAAACCATCATCAAGAAAGCACATAATCCGGAAGTGATGAGAATGCCGGACGGCTCTTTTGCACTGCATACTGCGTCAGCCGAGGTCTATACTTCGGATCGGATGCCCGGACCATGGACGCGGATTGGAAAGATAAAGATCAATGGACGGGGGTTTCGGCCCAAGATGTATAAAGGTTCGAATCTGACCACCGAATTCCGGCCGGACGGCAGCATTCTCCTGATGAGAAAGCGGGGCGATATCGCCATCAGTAACAATGGAATTCTCGGACCGTACAATATGGTTTCGACGGATAACTATCACCGTCTCAGCGGCTATGGAGAAGATCCGGTAGTCTGGCGAAGCCGGCATCAGTATCACTGCATCTACAATTGTGCGATGGATCGCCAGAGCGGGTATATGCGTTCTCTGGACGGAATCCACTGGAAAAATGAAGAAGGCCTGCCCTACGACACCTCTTCCACGTACTACACCGATGGTACAAAAAACGAGTGGCACAAGTTTGAACGGGCCAAGGTGATTCAGGATGCTTTGGGTCGGGCCACCCATCTTTCGCTGGCATTGATTGATATTGATAAGTTTGAGGACGTGGGCGGAGATATCCACAGTTCCAAGAATATGATTCAGCCGCTTGTGGTGGAGAAGCTGATCTCCATTGTGGGCGAAGCTCCGATTACGGAAGATGCAGAAAGAATTGCGGTGAAAATCGAAGCGGAAGAGGGATTTGATCCTCAACAGGATCTGGAATTGGCATCGCTGCGTTTCGGGTCAGACTCGCTGGTCAATTATGGCGGGGGCTGCAAAGCGGTCGGTTCTAAACCCGCAGGGAAGGATCTGGTTGTTTATTTTGAGGGAACGCACGGGCTTAATCGTTTCGACTTTGATTTTAAACTGCTGGGGCAGACAAAAGGCGGCGATCTGGTCATTGGTTATGCATTGCTGCCGGAAAAATCTCCGATGGCCGCATCATTGGTTGCTCTGCCGGTAAAGGTAAATGCGGAATTCCAATCCCTGGAAGGTCAGATTGAAAACAGCGGACTGTCCGACTCTGCGCCGGCACAGGCGATACTGATGGAGCACAGCGAAGCGGGCTGGAAAGAGCTTAAGCGATTTGAGGTTCCTGCTCTGAAACCCTACGAAAATTATCGACTGTCTATGGATATTGATCATCCGAATGCGAACAACTGCGAATATTCCATAAAGATTGTTGGGCAGAAAACCTGTGAAGGATTCTGGCGGATGGTGGACGATACCGACAGTTCGGTTGAATTTTCCGGAAACTGGTCTGTATCCAAACCGAATTCGAGATATTACATGAACCATGAACGTACGAGCTCCCATACCGGAGACTCGGTCAAATTCACATTCACCGGTTCCAAGGCGCGGGCGTACGGAACACTGGACAGTGGAAAAGGGGGCACATTTGATGTGTATCTCGACGGCCGGTTTATTGAAACCATCATTTTAAGATGGGGCGGTCCGATGAGTAAGTTGTATCAGACCAGATTATTGCCCGAAGGGACACATACGCTCGAATTCAAAGTCGGCAAAAAGTTCCGGGGGAAAACAAACGCCTATATTGACGCTTTTTCATTTGAGTCGCCGGATAATATGCTGACGAATGTCCGCGATGTAACGCGAAATGAGCGGTAGAAAAATGCAGGGGATCCAATGAAGCAGAACCGAATAATGGTGCTGATGGCCGTTCTTTGTTTTCCAATGTTTGGAGGGGCCGTTCCGTTAAAGGCGCTGATCATCGATGGTCAGAATAATCACAAGGTCTGGCCGAAATCGACCATCATGATGAGGCAGTATTTGGAAGAAACCGGCCTGTTTGAGGTGGACATTGCCCGCACAAAATTTCTGCTGAACAGTACGGTGGAAGCCGAATGGCTACCGCTGGCTGGGGTTGCAGAAGGCGCGGAAACCAAAGGCGCTAAAACCGATCCGGATTTTAAGCCTGATTTTAAAAAATATGATGTGGTGATTTCCAACTTCGGGTATCGGGCGGCTCCGTGGCCGAAGGAGACGCAGACCGCCTTTGAAGCCTATATGCGTGAAGGAGGGGGCTTCGTTTCGGTGCATGCTGCAGATAACTGTTTTCCGGAGTGGAAGGCCTATAACCAAATGATCGGTGTTGGCGGATGGGCCGGGCGCGATGAAACTGCTGGGCCGTATATTTATGTGAATAAATTAGGTGAAGTGGTACGCGATCATTCACCGGGCATTTGCGGTAAACACGGGAAGCGTTCCGATTTTATCGTGAACACCTACAATCAAGAGCATCCCATTACTAAAGGCCTTCCTGAAAAATGGATGCATGCCTATGACGAATGCTATGCCTATATGCGGGGTCCCGCTGAAAATCTGACGATTTTAGGAACTGCCGAAAGTACCTTGACCCACCGTGAGGAACCGATGTTGATGGTGATTGAATATCACGAAGGCCGGATTTTTCATACCACGCTGGGTCACGACACCAAAGGGTTTGAATGCGTCGGCTTCATTACCACCTTCAAACGGGGGGTGGAATGGGCGGCGACCGGGACTGTGACTCAAACAGAAATTCCTCCAGATTTTCCAGGGATTGGAAAAATCTCCCAGCGTGCATTTAAACTGACGACGGATTAGTCCAATCGGCTATTTCAGAGTTGCATTCAGACTTCAGCTTTTTCATTGCCGAACGTGAGTTTGCTGAGTATGCGCGGGCGGGAATCCCGTGTGTGCCGAACAGACTTTGCTTAAATTTCTGAGTTTGTGTCATATTTTTTTTCTGAAAAAGGTTTCCGCTGATGACCATGGGTTGTTCGGAAACCCGCCGGAAGTATCAATATTTCACTTCTTTATTTTTCGTTCAGTGCTGTCCCAAATTTTGATTCGGCTGGGAATCTGTATATGTCGGCTTTGAATTCGCGGTAAGGATCGCGACGGGGATAAGCTGCATAACGAATGAGGATATGGAATATGTACGGAAGGGGAAAAATTATACCTGTTTGGGTAGCCATGGGACATGGTTGCGGTTGCAGGAGTACAAACCACAAACATGAATACGAGTTTCGCCGGTACCGGTGACCTTGCCTCCGATGAACTGGAGTGGAACCGTCGCTAATGTAAACTATGGAACTGGTCGTGACAGTGCCGCGGACCGGATGGGCTGAATATATGGACAGTAAAGGCCTTCGCGGAATTGAAACCACTGATTTCGATGGAGACGGTCAGTCTGATCTGTATGAATATGCTTTATTCGGGGATGCAGCAAATTCACAAATCCTGGCGGAAAACCCAAAATTAAGATTTGGAACAGACGGGGTGGTGCACTTCGCCCACAGGAAACTGACGCATACCAACTCAGGGATTCTCTATACTGCTGAGTGGACAGATAATCTTGTGACCGGTACATGGATCCGCTCGTGGTCCGGCATGACGAATCTTCCGTCCGGAGACCCCGCTTTCGAATACATTGAATATCAATTGCAGAATTTAGAGGAAGAGGAGTTGTTCTTTAAGTTCTATGTCACGACACCCTGACCGTTAAGAATAGGTTCACTCATGTATAAATTTTTTATGAGGTCATATTTGGGATTACTTGCCGTTGGAATGTGTATGGGAACTCAGGCAACCGAGTGGCCGAAACAACCGAACGTGCTCTTAATTCTTTCTGACGATTTGAATACCGCATTGAGCGGATTCGGGCATCCGGATTGTAAAACACCGAATCTGGATCGACTGGCTGAACGCGGGGTTCGATTCGGGCAGATGCACTGTCAATTTCCATTTTGCGGTCCTTCTCGTGCATCGTTCATGACTGGCTTATATCCGGTAAAATCGATGGTGATGGATAACAAAGTGAATTTACGGAAAGCGAATCCCGATGTTTTGACTATGCCGCAACTGTTTATGCAACAGGGCTATCATGCGGTTCGGGTCAGCAAGGTTTATCATATGGAAATTCCGAAAGAAATCATGAGCGGAAAAACGCGGCATGACGACCCGGCCTCCTGGAACCAAGCGTTCGATATCAAATCGCTGGAACTGGGTTCGCCGGGAAAAAATACGAACTTTTCGCCGAAGAAAAAAGGCAGCCAGCAATTACGCGCCATTGAGGCGGAGGGCTCGGACCTTTCGCAGGTTGATGGCATGGCGGCCGAAAAAGCAATTGAAGTGATGAGAGCGCGCAAAGATGAGCCCTTCTTTCTGGCGGTCGGCATGGTTCGTCCGCACGTACCGTTTGTTGCTCCGAAAAAATATTTTGATCTCTACGATCCCGACGCGATGCATCTGCCGGAGGTTCCCGCGGATGATCTCGACGATCTGCCCATGAAGATCCGCAGAAATGACAGCACCGCAGTTTATGGCGTTACCACGGAAGGCCATAAAGAGATTCTGCGCGCCTATTATGCCGCCGTCTCTTATATGGATGCTCAGGTCGGACGCCTCATGGATGAGTTGGATGCCCTGAATCTGACGGATAACACGATTGTTGTCTTTACCAGCGATCACGGGTTCCATTTAGGCGAGCATCATAAGTGGCAGAAAAAACATTTGTTCGAGGAAACCACGCGTGTTCCTTCCATCATCAGTGTGCCGTGGCTTCGCGATGCACACGGAGCCCAGACGGAACAGTTTACCGAATTGGTCGATCTCTACCCGACCTTGGCTGAACTTGCCGGGTTCGACATTCCCTCGGTTCTGCAGGGAACCAGTCTGGTTCCGCTGTTGATGAACCCGGATGATCCGCAATGGGCTAAAGATGCGGTGCTGACTTTTTCGGTCTATGACGGCGCATCGCTGCGAACAAAAGACTGGCGCTTCACGCAATGGGGGGAAGGCGCTGAAAACATGGAACTGTATGATCTGAATAAAGATCCGGGCGAGTTCTCCAATCAGGCCATGAATCCTGAATACAAAACAACGGTTGAAAAAATGAAGAAGCGGATCGCAGATCGAATTCAGGAGGTCAGATAAGATGATCCCCAACGAACTTTCGAGGGAATTTTGATCCGGAAAAGGACGAAATATAAAAAATGAATCGATGGATAAAGAGTATAACGGGCGGGCTGCTGATGGCTAACATCGTAATTGCAGCACCGGATGGCGGTAGCGCTTGGATTTCACAACTGTCAGAAAAGCAACTGACGGCTGAAGGATTGAATGTGAAAATGCTGCCGGGAAAAGGAGCATTGTTGCATCTTGAAATGGAGCAGAAAAAGAATTTATTTCCCACCGTCATGATTCATGCACCGGAGGGGAGCTGGGATTTGTCAAACTTTGATCAGGTTAGTGCTTCCTTCAAAAATACCGGAGAAGCCGCGTTCGAGGTAGAGTTCTGGGCCGTCGGAGCAGTTGGATGGGACGCACCGGTTTCCTCTCTGTTTCTTGAGCCGGGCGAACAGGGCGAGTGCGTTATCAACCTTCAGCAACGCTGGAAAGGCGGACTGGTGAACAAGGTGGATACCCGCTCCATCGAATATCTCCGGGTATCGCTGAAAAAGCCCCCGAAAGGCTGCCGTTTGGAAATGGGGCCTGTTTTTCGTCGGGAAGGGGATTCAACACTCAAAAAGCCGGTGGGATATCATCGTCTCCAGCTTCCCGCTATGGTGGATGGTGTGCCGGCGGCAGGCCTCCGGGTAAAGGACCAGCTTCCTCAGTACAAAGGGACCGCGCTTTACCACACCCTCTATCTGCCAACGGACTGGGAGCCGGGTAAACGCTACCCGATTATTATCGAATATTCGGGCAATCGCTGGTTGTCCGGTCCGTGCCATTCAACCGGACGTCCGGAAGGATCGCGAATGGGGTTCGGCATGTCGGAAGGTAAAGGATATATCTGGGTGAATGCTCCGTTTGTTAATCCGAAGAATAATACGCTGGCGCTTAATGGTTGGGGCAATGTGGATGCGACCATTGAGTATGCGATTGAGCTGGTCAACCATCTCTGTGAAAACTATGGCGGCGATCATTCGGCTGTAATTTTGACCGGGTTTTCGCGCGGCGCGGTGGCGGTTGGATTTATTGGAAGAAACCACGATCGCATTGCCGATGTATGGCTGGCATTTCATCCCTGCCAACACTATGACGGCGATGGGTATGGCGGTGCCGCATACGAAAGCGCTTTGAACGAGCGCGGACCGCGCATTAAAGGGCGAGCCACATTTCATACCGATAATGGGCATCATGAAAAATTGCGCGCTATGTTCAAACAACTCGATGTTCCGGTTATTTTTGGTGAATCGGGTATCGGTGCGCACACCGACACCATGTTTCTGGAAAACCGTCCTTCTGTATTGCGGTTGCGCAAATGGCTGGCCGAAGTTGTTTCCGGAAAGCCCGGCACCTTTTCTGTTTCCGGGCGCGTAACGGATGCGAACGGGAGTGGTCTTTCCAATGTTCGGATCCAGAGCGGGGAAACGCATTTTACATACACCGATGCTGATGGTCATTACCGGTTATCGGGGCTGATTCCCGGTTGCCGTTCAGTCTATGCCGCAAAGGACGGGATATCTGAAACCCGAAAACTGGACCTTAAAAAAAAGAACATCAGTCAGTTGAACTTTGTTCTCAATAACCAATGAATCATGAGACGGAAGAATAACTCAGCTGCATGCTGAAAAAAAAGGATATCAATTTATGAATAAACGAATTTCCCAGGCAGCCCTGATCGGTTTGATTGCCTGCATTTCTCAGGAAGGTTGGGCGGCAAAGAAAATAAAAGGTCAGGCTGTGGAACGGGAGCGTCCTGCAGAATGGAAAAACCTGGTGTATGGCGGTCGCTTTATGGATCGGTTTGAGCCGATGCCGGATTTGGGCGGCATGACTTCGGATACCTGGGGGGAGGTGGTCCCGCGTGATATAAACAATGGACTTGAACATGCGGACTGGTCCTATTGGGGTGGAAATACGTTGAAGCGTGGTGGGCAGTATCAGCTGATGGTCTGCCGCTGGCCGGAGAATGATCCGAAAGGGCATTTTGCCTATCACGAGTCCATCATCGTTCGCGCCGTTTCCGACTCTCCGTTCGGACCGTTTACGGCGCAGGAGGAAATCGGTCCGGGTCATAATCCGACCTGGTATCAGACCCGCTCCGGAAAATATGTGCTTTATCATACCGAAGGAGCCTACTTTGCAGACCAACCGGAAGGACCATGGGTCTCATCGGAACTGACATATGACACGCGCGGTCGCCTTAAAAAAATAAGTCCGAATTTCCTGCATAACAATACCTTTGCTCAGCGTGAAGATGGAAGTTTTGCGATGGTGAATCGTCACGGCTATGTCTGGTTCAGTCAGGATGGAATTTCTCCCTATTCTCTCGTTACGCCGGCACCGGTATATCCTCCTGTGGAGGGACGTTATGAGGATCCGGTCATATGGAAAACCGATGTGCAGTATCACCTGATTGTAAACGACTGGTACGGCCGCATTGCCTGGTATTTGCGTTCGCCGGACGGCATACGCTGGAAGGTGGAGCCCGGCGAAGCATATCAGCCGGGGGTTGCCGTCCACGAAACGGGGGGAAAGGAAGAGTGGTTTAAATACGAACGCATTCGCGTGGTGCAGGATGAATACGGTCGGGCCCATGCTGCAAATTTTGCGGTGATTGACTACGATAAGCATGGAGATATGGGGAACGATAATCACAGTTCAAAACTGATCGTGATTCCGCTCACCCGCGGTCGGCGGATTGAAGTGCTTAATGCAGAAAAAATTTCGGCTTCAACCCCAATCATCCGTCTTAAAATAAAAGCGGAAGACGGCTTCAACCCGCACAACGATATGGATATGGAATCCCTTCGCTTCGGCGCTTCGGATGAGGTCAACTTCGGGCGCGGCAGCAAGCTGATTAAAACGGAGAAAGACGGCGAGGATCTGATTTTGGTTTTTGAAGGGAGGGGCAACGGATTTACCGATGAAAATTTCGCGGGGAAACTGCTGGGCAAAACCAAAGAGGGCAAACTGTTGTTCGGCTGGAGCCGCTTGCCGGGTATTGCATACATCCAGCCGATTCTCTCCGCCCGGATGCCGGAATTTACCAAGACGCAGGAAGGGTATAACCTCTCCGTCGAAGTTCAGAACTTCGGGCAGGTGGTCTCCGAGAATGGACGGGTGGAAATTCTGGTGGAAGGCGTGAGGGTAGGGGCCGCCGTCGTGCCGCCGTTGAAACCGTTTGAAAAAACGATCGTCCGCATGAACACGGGGGCCACTCAAATTCAGCGGGGACAACAGGAAGTAATGGTCCGCACGGATAGTGGAAACCAGCAGATCGAAACTCTGAAGCGAACAATTTCAATCCCATCACAGGCCGTCAGCAAGAAGGAGAGGAAATAGGTGATCAGGAAAATAGTCGTATCAATTCTGTGCATTGTACTGTGTGCCGCATCGGCATGTTTGGCGGATACAAAACCCAATATACTGTTTGTCATGTCCGACGACCATACGTCGCAGGCAATTGGGGCCTATGGCGGTCGGCTGGCCGCGCTCAACCCGACGCCGACGATTGATTCGATCGCCGCAGAAGGCATGGTCATGGAAAATGCGTTCTGCCAGAATGCAATCTGCACGCCGAGCCGGGCCTGCATTATGACCGGTCAGAGTTCCGCGGTGAACGGTTGCCCGACGCTGCAGGACGAGCTTCCGGCAGACCGTCAGTATCTCGCGCTTGAACTGAAAAAAGCGGGTTATCAGACCGCGGTGATCGGTAAATGGCATCTGCATGCCAAACCGGCGGCGTTTGATTACTACAAGGTGTTGCCGGGGCAGGGGCGTTATTTTGATCCGATCTTTTATGAGACCGGCGCGACCGGCGTGAATAAGTATCGGAAAAAGGTCTATGAAGATTCGGTCATGATGACGGGGCATTCGTCGGATTGTATTGCGGACTCGGCGCTGGACTGGTTCAAAGAAAAGCGAGATCCGAAGAAACCCTTTTATCTCAGCCTGCATTTCAAGGCGCCGCACGACTATTTCGAGTACGCACCTCGGTATGAAAAATATCTGGCAGACGTTACCATTCCGGAGCCGGAAAATATGCGTGACCGCAAAAATAACGGCTCCATTGCAACCCGCGGTTACAAGGACGAGTTGGTATCGTATATCGGCACCTCGGTCGGTCGCCGCAATACGAGGAGGAATTATTCTCAGGCCGAGGGGCACGGGGCATGGGCCAAAACATTGGATCAGTCCCGCAGCGACGAGCAAATCATGGGCGACACGTATCAGATCTATCTGAAGGCCTATCTGCGTTGTGTTAAAGGCGTGGATGATAACCTTAAACGGGTTATTGATTATCTCAAAGCCGAAGGCCTCTACGACAATACCATCATCATCTATACCGGCGATCAGGGGTTCTACCTGGGCGAACATGACTATATTGATAAGCGTTGGGCCTATGAAGAATCGATGCGCATGCCGTTCATTGTGCGCTACCCGAAAAGCGTGAAGGTCGGCCGCTCGGATGCGATGGTTGAAAACATCGACTACGCCCCCACACTGCTTGATTTCGCCGGAGTCAATACGCCGGACTACATGCAGGGCCGGAGCTTTAAGGGAGTTCTCGAAACCGGTAAGGAATCGGCAGATTCTAAACAGTCGGCCTATTATCATTACTGGATGCATATGGCCTCGCACGATAATCCGGGCCACATTGCCATCCGCACCAAACGGTATAAATTGATTCTGTTTTACGGAGCGCCCATGGATGCCGATCAGCCGCAGACCCCGCCGGGCTGGGAGCTGTACGATCTGAAAAGTGATCCGACCGAAGACAACAATGTCTACGACAATCCGGAATACGCCGGCGTCATTGAAACGTTGAAAGAACAGCTCCGGACACGCCGGGCTGAACTGGGTGAGGATGATCCGAAATTTCCCTTTAACAAAGTGATCAATGACTTCTGGGACTACGGGTCTGAGGAACGCGCCCGTGCCATTGAAATCTCTCATCGTTACCGAAAGGAGCGGGAGTAATGCGGAACCGTTTATTTCATAGCATTGTTTTGTTGGCTCTGGCCGTTGGAATTCATGATGCATCGGCAACGGATCAACCAAACGTTCTCTTTTTTCTGGTCGATGACCTCGGCTATTCAGATATCGGTTGTTATGGAAACACGCTGCACGAAACGCCGAACGTCGACCGGTTGGCCCGTGAAGGTATCCGTTTTACGGATGCCTATGCCGCGTGTGCAGTCTGTTCGCCAACACGGGCAAGTATTCAGACCGGACAGTATCCCGTTCGGTTCGGGATTACCGACTGGATTCCCGGGGCGCGTATGCCGAATACGCCGGTTAAAGAAGTATTCACTGAACGGATGCTGCCGGTTGAGGCGGTAACCGTTGCGGATGCTTTCAAAGGTCATGGTTACCGAACGGCCTTTGTGGGCAAGTGGCACTTGAATGACAAGGGACAAAAAACCGGCTTCCCGGAAGAGCAGGGATATGAGGTAAACATCGGCGGTTATCACAAAGGGTCTCCGCCGGGCGGATATTTTGCGCCGTTCAAAAATCCGAAAATAAGTGCCAAACCGAATGACCATTATTTGACGGATCGTTTGGGCGATGAGTGCATCGAACTGCTTGGGCAGTATTCCAAAGATCGGAACATTCCGTTCTTCCTGATGCTTTCGTTCTACACGGTACATACGCCGATTCAGCCGAAGAAGGAGCTGGTAAGGTATTATGAAAAGAAACTGGCGAAGCATCCTTCCGATCCTTGGAAAAATCCAAAATATGCGGCGATGGTTCACAGTATGGATGAAAATGTCGGCCGAGTGCTGGAGGCGCTGAAATCACTGGGATTGGACGAGGACACGATCGTTGTCTTCTTTTCCGACAACGGAGGCGTCGAAGAGCTGACGTCATGTTACCCGCTGAGCGGGGGTAAAGGTTTATACCACGAGGGTGGTATTCGTGTGCCGCTCATCATTCGAAAACCGGGAATGGTCGAGGCCGGTGCAGAGTCGGCCGCCATTGTGAGTTCCAATGATCTGTTTCCAACGCTGCTGGATATGGCCGGACTTCCGCTGCAACCGGCCGCTCATAAAGACGGACGGTCGCTCAAACCGATTTTTGAAAATAAACCGTTTGAGGGGCACGCAGCGCTTTACTGGCACTTTCCGCACTACCACGGTTCTGGAGAAACCCCGTGCAGTGCCACGCGAGTCGGTGACTATAAATTCATCCGCCATTATGAGGATGGGAAGCGTGAACTTTATAATCTGAAAGACGACATCGGGGAAACGAACAACCTCGTAAACACCATGCCGGAAAAGGCCGCAGAATTGGAAGCTGTGCTGGAACAATGGCTGGTTGAAATGCATGCCGTCATTCCCGGCCCGGACCCGACCTACGATCCCTCTAAACCCTTCCGGAAAGTAAAAAGGAAATAAGATGTTTATGCGGCAACTCATAAAAAATATTCAGTATACTCTGCTCGGGGTGTTGATGCTTTGCACGGCAGCGCAGGCCGCCGAGACGAAATACCGGGTTCAATCGCCTGACGGTCGGATACAACTCTCGCTGACTGATCATGAATCGCAGCTTTCGTATTCCCTGTCCTGGAAAGGCCGAACCGTTCTCCGTGATTCAGAAATTTCTCTGTTTCCCGAATCCTCGTTGAGTATCGATGCTTCGGAAATCGAGGCGATGGACCAAATCTGGAAACCGATTTGGGGTCAGCACAGTTTGATGAAGGATCATTGCAGGCAGCTGCGCCTCAAAATGCACGCGGGAGATCTTCAGTATGAACTGCTTTGCCGCGCCTATAATGACGGGGTTGCCTTTCGTTTTGTGGTACCGGAACAGGCCGGAAAAAATGGTGCGGATATTGAATATATCACGGAATATAATCCGTTGCCGAAAGCGGAGTATTGGGCCCCAAGAACGGGCGCCCATGAAGCAGCCGGGCCCTTTATGCTGGATCAAGCCAAAGCCGGATCGCGGGCGGTTATGCCGACGGTCATTGAAACGGACGATGACCGGTTTATTGGAATCCTGGAATCAGACCTGTATAGCGCGGAACGTTTTGAGGCCAGCTCTCTTTTGGTGGATCCGTCCACCATGCGTGCCTCTTCAAGCGAGTTGTATACCGGCTCTAAAAAGATCGCCAAACATGAGATTAAGTATGCTGGAGAAGAAGTCATCACACCTTGGCGCGTTATTCTCGTGGGTGAGCAGGTTGGTGATCTGGTCGTTTCCCAAATGCCGCTCAATTTGGCCGCCCCATGCGAATTGGATGATACCTCGTGGATCAAGCCCGGTAAATGCCTCTGGGATTGGCGCGTTCTCGGTTATGAAGCTGATGGATTTACCTATGGGGTGAATACGGAAAGCTATAAACGCTTCATCGATTTTGCGGCGAAGTACGACATTGAATATTTTCTGGCCGACGCCAAATGGATTACCAAAGCAACGCCGGGAAAAATCATTCCGCCAGCCGATTTGGATATAGATGCCGTTATGGCTTATGCGGCCGAAAAAGGGGTCGATGTACAGCTTTACTATGATCGCCGAAAGGCAAAGATTCTGAATGATGATCGGGTGTTCCCTTATTACCGCGGCTTAGGAGCGACCGGAATAAAATACGGTTTCATGAAAAACAAAGCCTATTTCACGCGCGATGCCACCCGCCGTGCGGCGGCAAATCAGTTGCTGGTGAATTATCATGATGATCCCTGCGCGATGACCGGGATTGAACGCACGTTGCCCAATGCCATTACGCGAGAATATTGTCATGCCCAGCAGGATTGTAAACGTGCATTTTCTCCGAGCAGTTTTCTTAAAATGGCCTTCCTGAATGCGCTCTCCGGTCCGCTGGATCAGGCGAATGGTATTTTCGGTCTCAACGGCGTGAACCGAGGAAACCGGAAATACGCTCCCGAAGAATTAGAGAGTTTTAATTCAACGGTTGCTTCTGAAGCTGCGCGAGTTCTTGTGAGTTTCGGCGGTCTTACTTTTCTTCCGGATGCGCCGGAAGAGTATGAAAAGAAAGCCGACCTGTTTGAGTTTTTGCAGAAGATGCCGGCGACGTGGGATGATTCGCTCATTATTAACAGCAGTATGGCGGAATATATTACCACTGCCCGCCGTTCCGGCGATGAGTGGTTCGTCGGCAGTGTGATCGATGAAAATGGCGGCACGCTGGAAATTCCGTTGGACTTTCTGGAAAAGGAGGTCACCTACACGGTCACGTATTATGAAGATGCGCCGGATACTCATTTCGTTACCAACCGCGAAAGTTATCAGGTGCGTATGGGCGAAGTGACCCGTAGCGATACGGTTGCGGCCAAGATGGCACCAGGCGGTGGGCATTGCATGTGGATCCGCCCCGCGCCGGCTTGCAAACCAACAGGAGAGTAATCGGGCAATGAAAAAATACATCAAAGCAGTGCTCCTGATTGTTTTCGCGACCGTTCTTAGTTTTGCGCAAGCCGGAAAAGTTCAACCGAACATCATCTATATCAATGCTGATGATCTTGGGGTGATGGATGTGGGGTTTAACGCGCAACTCTACCATACGCCGAACATCGATCAGTTGCGGAAAGAGGGAATGCTTTTTTCGGAAGCGTATGCCCCGGCGGCAAACTGTGCGCCGAGCCGGGCCTGGGTGTTGAGCGGACAATACGGCCCGCGTCATGGTGTCTATACCGTCAACAGCTCAGAGCGAGGCAAGGCACAGCACCGCAAGCTGGTGCCAATCAAAAATACGACGGTGCTCGCTCCCGGTAATGCGACGTTGGCCGATGCATTGCAGGCGGCCGGATACCGGACCATTCATTTGGGTAAATGGCATGTCAGCAAGGACCCGTTGAAAAACGGGTTCGATGTCAATATCGGCGGCGGAACGCAGGGGCATCCGACCGGCGGCTACTATTCATCGTTTAAAAGAGGTGAGATGAAAGCTTTTTCAAACCGATATCCTGCAGGAACACATCGGGTGGATATTTACGCGGATCAGGCCATCCGATTCATGCGCGAAACCGGCGATCAACCGTTCTTTATGCACATGGCCTTTTATTCCGTTCATACTCCACTGGAAGAAATTCCCGAGCTGGTTGAAAAATATAAAAGCAAACCCATTCATGCCGTTTATGCATCCATGGTTGAAAAGATGGATCAGGGAATTGGAAAAATTTTAGCGGAACTGGATGCGCTTGGGCTGCGCGAAAAAACGCTGGTTCTCTTTTGTTCGGATAACGGAGGTATTTCCCAATGCACCTCGCAGGCACCGTATCGTTCTTTTAAAGGCTCGTACTTTGAGGGCGGAGTCCGAGTGCCGTTGGTGATTCGTTGGCCCGGAAAGGTTCCTCCGAACTCCATCTGTAAAACACCGGTCATTGGGGTCGACTTTTTTCCAACCTTTCTTGAGGCCGCTATGGCACCGGTTCCGGCAAATAAAGTGCTCGACGGCTGCAGTCTGATTCCATTGCTGACCGGTACGGGCACATTTCCGGAACGAACGCTTTTCTGGCACTTCCCGATTTATCTGCAGGGCGGCCCCGAAAATGAAGCACACGATGTGCTGTTCCGCACTCGGCCGGGTTCCACATTGCGCCAGGGAAAATGGAAGTTGCATGAATATTTCGAGGACGGACGTATTGAACTATATGATCTGGAAGCGGACACCGGCGAACGTCAAAATGTAGCGAGTCAATATCCGGAAAAAGCGGCAGAGCTGCGCAGTCTTTTATCGGCATGGCGTAAAGCCATGAAGGCACCGGTGCCCACCCAGCTGAACCGAGCATATAATGCTGAGCAGGAAGCCGAAGCGATTCGGAAGCTTGGAGGTGAAAAATGAAATTATTAGAACGAACAACATTCATTTTCATCATGGCCTGCTGTTTCGTTTGTGCCGGAGAGGAGGTCACTTCGCCGGATAAAAATATTGTGCTGAAAACCACAAATAAATCAGGAAAAATCTGTTACTCGGTTGATTTTAAAAAAGGCAATATTATTGCGGAATCCCCTTTGGGGCTTTCGCTGATCGACGGATCGTTTTCCGGAAAGTTAACCGTCGTCAACTCAGTGAGGGGGAGTCATGACCCCCCGTGGGATACCGTCTGGGGTGAGAACAAAACATACCGTGATCACTATAATGAACTGATTCTGAATGTAGAAGACGATCAGGCTGTGCCTAAAAAAATGCAGATCATTTTCCGTGCATTCAATGACGGGATTGCTTTCCGCTATATTTTCCCGAAGCAGGTTGGCTTGGATACCGTCACGTTTGCCGAAGAAAAATCCACGGTTGCGTTTATTTCAGATGCTCCAATTGCCTGGCATCCGTTGTCGTCAGTTCTGGTGTCCGACCCCGTTGATGTCAACAACTTGGTGCTGCCGCCCCCGTCGAAGAAAAAAACGAAGAAAGGCGATAAAAATGTACGTGGTGCCGGCCGTACAAAAAATTCAATGACCCCGTTTACGGTTAAATTGTCTGACGACCGCTATATCTCCCTGCACGAAGCGGCGCTTGAAAAAGCGGGCGATAGCTATGTGAGTCTGGACCATAAAGCGCATTCACTTAAATTTATGGGAAGAAGTACGCAGTCGACTCCGGCCATGAGTGCATGGCGCACGGTTACCATAACTGATTCCGCCGCAGGGCTGATCGAATCCTCGATGTGTCTGAATTTGAATGAACCTTGCGCTTTAAAGGATACCTCGTGGATCAAGCCGGGGAAAACGATGTGGGATTGGCGCAATCACGGAGCAATCGCTGATGATGGTTTTGAGTATGCGATGACTACGGAGAGCTATATCCGGTACATTGATTTCGCCAGTGAAAATCATGTTGAGTATGTCATGGTAGATGCCGGATGGTATGGTCCTGAACGGAATAAAAAATCGGACCCCAAAACCTATCTGCCGCAGGTTGATATTCCGAAAATATGCGCCTATGCAACAAGCAAGGACATTGGTTTGTGGTTGTATGTAAACAGTCGTGCACTTGAATATTTTGATCTGGATCAAACGCTTTCGCTCTATAAAAAATGGGGGGTAGTGGGTATCAAACAGGGCTTTCTGAGCGGTGACACGCAACGTCATGTTGAGTTCGCGGACAAGGTCATGAAGAAGTGTGCAGAATACAAAATCATGTATGTTCTGCATGAACCGAATAAGCCGACGGGTATGCGCAGAACCTATCCGCACTACCTCTCTCGCGAGTTCGTCAACAGTATGCTCGATTCGGGGGTCAGACCTTCCGCCACTCCCACGACACTCTGTACCTTTCCGTTTGTTCATAATCTGGCCGGACCGGTAGACCGGAGCTGCGGCATGTTTGATCTTGATGACTACATTTCCCGTAAAAAGTGCCACCGTCAGCTTCCGACCACAGTTGCCTCGCAGCTTGCTCAGTGTTTGATCTACCCATCCGGTTTGCTGACCCTTCCGGATCATCCGGATGCCTACAGGCGTAAACTGGACCTCTTCGAATTCATAGCGGAGCTGCCGATGACATATGATGAGACCCGGGTTCTTCATGCTGAAATCGGGCACCTGATTACCATGGCCCGCCGCAATGGATCAGCCTGGTTCATCTCTTCTTTGGCGGACGAAAACGGTAGGTCATTTGATCTGACGCTTGATTTCTTGGAAGAGGGCGTAAGCTACGACGCAACCCTGTATGAGGATGGCGAAGGCGCGGACTACCATTATGCGGGTATGGAAAACAAGAAGGCTGCTCTGGCCGCGAAACGGGAGTTGGTTCCGGTGAAGACGACGCGTGAGCTGTACACGATCCGAAAAAAGATCGTCAGAAAAGACGATGTCATTCGTGTGAAAATCGCGCCCGGGGGAGGGCACAACCTCTGGATCAGACCGGTCAAATAAACCCGGGGAGGCTGTTGTTCTGTCGGAAAAATAATAAGCGGAAGGGGGATGAATGGCCCGTTACTTTCAAAGACTGGAAGTCCAGATTCGGCATGAACGAAACGCGCCGGCCCGTGACAATAACCGAATGATGTTCATGATCGTTTCTTCGGGAACGGTCAGATTTTACACCTGCGAGAACTTAACTGATTGGAACTAAATGATGAAAATAAAACTGCATGCTATAGCAATTCTCCTGTTTGTTTTTCCTTTGTTGGCTCAGGCCAACTATACAGAAACCATGGCCGCTGAAGGCCTGGAGAAAAATCTGGGGAAAGATTACAACCTCGTTGATGACCATGCTGAAAACGATCAAAGCGAAAAGGTCCAGCACGCGATTGATGATATGGCGGATGCCGGCGGCGGGCGGCTGATTATTCCGAAAGGGACGTACTCCTTTCGGAACATCCATCTGAAATCCAATGTCCATCTGCTGATTGAAAAAGGTGCGGTGATTAAGCCCGACTGGCCGGTAGGGGATAAGATCTGCGTTTTTACCCTTCACCCGGAATCAGGTGCAGCACCGGATGCGTTTATTGAAAACGTCAGTATTCGCGGATTGGGCGGGCGTTGGACTGTCGACTATTCCGATCGATTCCCGCGTAAGGGAGAAGGGGCCCGGGCGGTAATTTGCAGAATGGTTCGGAACTTCCTGATTGCTGACCTCGATGTGAGAGATAATTACACGGTGTATTGCGGGCTGACTTTGAGTCCGACCTCTTCGCGGGATCCCGATGCTGAAAACTGGGACGTGTCGCGGGCCACGGATGGAACGATCCGTAATTGCCGGATTTTTAACGGGAGTCCGGGCTATGGTCTGGTTCAGTTGCATGGGGCTCAGAATGTGCATTTTGAAAACCTTTATGCCGATGGAGGCGTTGCGTTGCGGCTTGAAACGGGAGCTGGCTTTTTACATACGGGCGTTTTCAATATAACCGCGCGAAACATTGTTTGTGAGAATGGCCGCTGTGCCGTGATGATGGGTCCGCACAGTGCCATGAATGGAAAAGTTACTATTGAAAATGTGAAGGCCATCGGCTGTACGTATGCCGTCCAGCTCGGACAGGGCGGGGTGAAAGCAAATGCTTTAAAATTGAACCCCAATGCAAAGCCCGGCATTTTTTCAAAGGGCAGTTCCATTAAAAATATTCATGCGGTGTTCGGTATGAATGCGCAGCTGAAGAATGCGTCGATGCAGCTCATCCCTGAAGCGTACTTCAAGGATCTGCGCCTCTGGTATGACAACAAGTTTATGAGCGGCCCATCCATCGCCCCGGTTTATGACGCGTCAGAGGATCAATATGACGTGACCCTTTCCCTCATAACTGCAGAAGGTTTTACCTACAACAAAGATAAGAAAATTTTATTTCCGGAAGATGCCCGTGAGGGCAAGTGGGCCGTCACCTTCAAAAACTGGAAATCCAAATACGGTACCAGAGAAACGCGTCGTCCTGTGAAAGGTGATTAATCGATTTTACAGCGAGGCGAACATGGTCCAGCTGCGTAGAACGAATCAAACCGGAATGAAACGATGAAAAAGAAAATCCTTTACAGTGCAATACTCTCCCTGCTGGGCCTATCCGCCGTTCAGGCGGATAATCCCCCGAACATTATTTTTATTTTAACGGATGATATGGGCTGGAGTCACACTTCAGTACCGATGATTGAAGGTCGGCCCGATACGGGCAGCCAAATCATTCAGACGCCGCAGTTGGAACGACTGGCTCAAATGGGGATGACATTCAGCGATGGGTATGCACCGGGGCCGATCTGCTCGGTTTCTCGGTTCAGTCTGCTCTATGGGCGTACGCCCGCGCGGTTGATGCGCACTACGAATCGGGCACAGTTAAAGCGACGGCCGGACCTGACTCAATTTCAGAGTATTCCCCGGGTTCTGAAGGCGGTTAACCCATCTTATAGAACCGGACATTTCGGCAAGTGGCATATGAACAGTGGCGGTATCGACCGAACGCATACTCCAGCACGTGCCGGATTTGATGTGGAGGATGGTCCAAACGGGAACGGTACCGGCAATAACAAGGGAAAGAGCACAACGGTGGAGGACCCGAAATTTGTGTTTGCTCTCACTCAAAAAGCGATCGATTTCATGCAGACCGAGTATGAGGCCGGCCACCCGTTTTATCTGCAGCTTTCACATTATGCCAATCACAGTCGTAATGAGGCGCGACAAGAAACGCTGGATAAACACAAAGCACTTCCAGATGATCCGATTCACGGGAACGACCTCTACAACGCCATGGCGGAAGATCTGGATTGCAGCATCGGTATGCTGCTGGATGCGATTGAAGAAATGGGGGTAGCCGATAATACCTATATTTTCTATCTGTCCGACAACGGCGGCAGTCTTGGGATTAAGAACAATTTAAATGCACCGCTTCGGGGCGGAAAATCTCAGATTTGGGATGGCGGAGTCCGGGTACCTTTCTTCGTTGCCGGTCCCGGGGTTGCTGGCGGCACGTACAGCCGCACTCCGGTTTCCGGGGTCGATCTGTTGCCTACTTTCGCTGATCTGGCGGGTTCTACCGAAAATCTGGAGCCGGATCTGGATGGCGTCAGTCTGCGCCCGCTGCTGGAAAGCAACGGTCAACTGGTTTTGGAACGTTCTTCTCCTTTGGTTTTTCATTATCCGCATGCCGGAAATTTCAGCACGCGTCCGTGGTCGGCGATCCGTCAAGGCCAGTGGAAGTTAGTCCACTATTGGGATGGGGATGAGGAATCGTTGCTGTTCAATATTGAAGAGGGGATTGAAGAAACCGAGGACCAGTCTAAAACCTATCCGGAAAAGACTGAGCTGCTGAAGCGTTCACTGATTCAATATCTCGAATCGGTGCACGCTGAACAGCCGGAGGAGTCCTGGACCTGGGGCGTTGAGATGAAAAAGAAAGGGTGGCAGTCCGGAAAAGTTAAAAGCTCTTTTTGAATGTGAATTTGAGATAGAGAAAGGGCGTGTTGATCTGTGATAGGAATAATGCTCATGGTTTTATTTGTATTAGAAAGAAAATTTAACCGGTTTAGTATGTGTTGTTTGGGATGACGGGAGCTACTTTGTTATGAAGTTAAAAATGAATGTTTTGAGGATGCTGGCGCTGGCCTTTCTTGGGGTATGCGCACAAGCGGATGAGGCAGAAAAACCAAATATCATTATTTTGTTGGGAGATGATATCGGATACGAGGCTTTCGGCTGTACCGGAAATGCTTTTGCGCAAACTCCGAATATGGATCAGCTCGCCAAAGAAGGTCTGGTTTTTGATCGCTTGTATACCACGGTGGCAACTTGTCGTCCCTCACGAACGGAACTCTATACGGGTCTTTTTCCTCTCAGTACAGGAGTCGTGGCAAACACCGTGCGCACAAAAAAACCGGGTGTCAAAAGTATGGTGGAGTTTCTGGAACCCTTGGGATACCGAGTCGGCCTGACCGGTAAGATTCATTTCAACCAAGGAAAGAAGTTTACAAAAATTCCCGGCTTTCCGGTCGGGGCCAACGACGACATCGCTGAATATGACTTGAGCGGAGTAAAATCTTTTATTGAAAAGGCGCAGGAGAATAATCAGCCCTTCTGCACGGTGGTCGCCTCTGTTCACGCGCATCATCCATGGACGGTCGGCACGCCTCAAAAAGACGGGGTTGAACGGGTTCCTGTTCCGGAAGATTATGTAGATACTCCCGCAACCCGCGAGGCGTTGGTTCGTCATGCGGCGGAAGTCACCGCCTTTGATCAGCAGCTGGCCGATATCCGTCTGATGATGGATGAGATGAACCTGACGGAAAACACGATTTTGATCTGCTTGAGCGAGCAGGGGATGGCGATGCCGCGCGGTAAATGGAGCATCTATGAAAAAGGAAACCGCAGTCTGGGCATCTTTGTCTGGCCGGGAACTATTCAGCCGGGCCGCACGCAGGTTCTGAGTAAATACGCCGATATTCTACCGACCTTAATAGATTATGCAGGAGGTCCGGACCCCAAGCTGGACGGCTTCAGTCTGCGCCCCGTACTGGAAGGGAAAAGTCAACATCACCGCGATGTTGTACATGTGTTGAGTGTGAATCCGACTCGGCGCTGTGCATTGATCGAGGACGACTGGAAACTGGTGTGGAGTCCCGAGCGCAATGCCTCACAGTTGTACAAGGGGTTTGATGAGAAAAAGCCGGAAAACGGCGAATATACCAAGAAGTTTGCCGAGGTGTGGACGGAGTGGAACATCGCAGCTCAGGTCGATCCGTCAGCCGCTCAGAAAGTGAAGCATGTTCTCCATCCGGATGAATTCGAAATATACCGCATTGACCGCGATTACGATGAGTGGAACAACCTCGCTCAAAATCCGGAGATTAGAGCCCGGATCAGGACGATGCATGAAAGGTTGAATGGTATAGTCGGCGATGCAATGAACATGGCCGATTCTGATATCAATCAAAAGAATTCCGCAAAAAAGAAGACAAAGAAAAAATAGTGCCTTTTCAGAGGAATCACTGGTTTTGATGAATGTCTCGGTCGGTATGGGTTCTTTCCGGTTCAAATGTTTGTCTCCGCGATTTGTGTGTTTCCTTTTTCTTGCCCATGCCGTTGCTCCTTTCCTCCATTTTGGTCGCTGAGAAAATATTCATTCCGGTCAGGGGCTTTTCTGCTCCAATTTTGGATTGTCTGATTTACGGGCTTAGGTCGGGAGTCTTGCGGCGGAAAAAAGATATTTTCTGTCCTATATCCGGTTCGTCCATCGTTGTTTTGTATTCATCTTTCATGCAGAAAAATGTCCACTTTTTATTCTGTGTAACGTGTACAAAATCAATTTTTTATAAAAATTATTGTCCAAAAATATTTGGAGGAAATTTCTGTCCATAAACCATGCCGGGTCTCCGTTACGTTGGGCAAATAAGCAACGCAAAGGTTAGAAGATCAAGGAGACCGACACATGAAGACAAACATCATGAATGAACGTGACAGCGATAAAAGCATTGGCGATGCGCTCGCCAAAGGAGCACTTCTCTGGGCCCCGGTTTATGCCATTGCCGCCAGCTCTGTTGTCTGGGGTCTAACCGCGAAATCGCCTGAATCTGCCAGCTATGCTGAAATTCTGCTGAAGGCGATGCTGGTCTTTTCCCCGCTGTGTATCGCCGCGGAGGCCTGTCGCTGGATGCTGCTCGATAAATTGCCGCAGCTGAAGCGGATCGGCTTTGAAAAACGGCAGCCTCCAAAGCTGCAGCGTTTTGTTCCGCCGGGGGCAAAGATGCGCCGCAAACACGCGTAACCTTTTGGGCAGGCTTCCGCAGCACCCCTCGTATTTCTATCCCCTCAGAAATATTTCGCTGCGGAAGTTCTGTCTTCTTTTCATACACAAAAAAAGCCCTCCGGGATGCCGGAGGGCTGTATTTTTTCCAACGATTGGAAAATCAGTCTTCGTAGCCATTGGGATGTTCGCGGTGCCAGTCCCATGCACTCTGGACAATCTCTTTGAGATCGGCATGCTGGGGATTCCAGCCGAGCACGGTGCGCGCTTTGGTGGCATCGGCCACGAGGGCGGTGCAGTCGCCGGCGCGGCGCGGCTGAATTTCGGCGGGGATGGGATGTCCGGTGACTTCGCGGCAGACTTCGATGACTTCTTTCACCGTATAGCCGTCACCATTGCCGAGATTGAAGGCTCCGGAAATACCGGGTTTGAGGGCGAGAATGTGGGCCTGGGCGAGGTCTTTAATGTGAATATAGTCGCGTACACAGGTGCCGTCGCGGGTTTCATAATCATCGCCGAACATAAAGATTTTTTCACGTTTGCCCTGGGCGACCTGGAGCACGAGCGGAATCAGGTGGCTTTCCGGGTTGTGTGCTTCGCCGTATTCCGCGGTTGCGCCGCAGGCGTTGAAATAGCGTAGGAACACACATTCCACACCGTGGATTTCCTGGCCCCATTTGAACATGTGTTCGCAGAGCAGTTTGGAGTCGCCATATACTGATTCGGGATTCTGCGGCAGCGTCTCATCCATGGGGATGCGCTCCGGGGTTCCGTAAGTGGCGCAGGTGGAGGAGAAAATCAGCTTTTTGCAGTTGGCCTCAATCATGGCATGAATCAGGTTGAGCGATCCGCTGACATTGTTTTCATAGAACGGCATCGGGTCGATCATGGATTCGCCGACTTCAATATAGGCTGCAAAGTGAATGACGGCTTCCGGCCGTTCCGCCAGCAGCGCTGATTTGATGTCCTCTTTATAGCGCAGATCACCTTTAAGGAATTTGGCGCGCGGATCAACGGCCGCTTTGTGGCCGCGTTCGAGGTTGTCGAAAACCACAACATCGTGGCCTTCGTTGCAGAGCATTTGTGTGGTTACGCTTCCGATATATCCGGCACCGCCGGCAACTAAAACTTTCATGGCAGAATCCTTTCGTGATGAGTGGGCCGTGACGCGGAATTAAGACAAAATCTGCATCACGGCTCAATCGTCAGATTTCATTATTTGATAATCTGGGCTCCCTGAGAAGGAACAATTTTTTCGATGGTCGGTTCCAGATCGTGTGCTTTGCAGGCTTCAATAATCTGTTCACTGATGCGGTCGGCATCCGCCACCTTTACCAGTGCGCAGACGCTGCCGCCCCAGCCGCCGCCGGAAAGACGTGCACCGAGTGCGCCGGCGTCTTTTGCTGCTGCAACCACCGTATCGAGCGCCGGAATGGAGTTTTCAAATGCGGTGCGGGAGGTTTCGTGGGAATCGAACAGATATTGACCGAAGGCTTCGATGTTTCCGTCGGCAAGCAGTTTTACGCCGTCTTCCACCCGATGAATTTCCCAGACCACGTGCGTGGCGCGCTGGGCGGCTTCGGCATCAATTTTTTCTTTGTTCGCTTCAAAATCTTCCAGAGTGATGTCGCGCAGGGCTTTCACTTCGTAGCTGACCAGTTCATTCAGTTCCGCAGCGGCTTTTTCGCAGCTTTCACGGCGGGCGTTATAAGGAGAGTCTTTCAGCTTGTGTTTGATGTGCGGGTTGATCATCAGGAACATGACATCGTCCGGCAGCTGAACGGGGTAGGTTTCGAGGCTTCGGAAGTCGGAGTGAATGAGGCCGTGGTGTACCCCGAAGATACTGGAGAACTGATCGAGCAGTCCGCAGTTGCAGCCGGCAAAGACATTTTCACATTTCTGGGCCAGCTGGCCGATTTCCTTTTTGCTGATATCTTTGCCGATTTCCTTGCCGGCATATTGAAGGGCGGCATAGGTGGTGGCCACTTCCAGTGCGGCAGAGGAGGAGAGGCCGGCGCCCATTGGGATGGAGCCGAGGAAGGTGCAGTTGATGCCGTCGACAAGGATGCCGTGTTCCGTGGCGAGGTAGTAAAAGTTCCCCTTTACATAGTTGGCCCAGTAGCTGTCGATGCGTTCATCGCAGGTGGCGGAAAATTCGTAGGATTCGCGAACGTCACCGGCCGTTACGTGAATGCCTGGCTTGTCCGATTTGGAGATGCAGAAGCAGTGGCCGAAGTTGATGGCGCAGGAGAACGTGGTGCCCGCATTGTAATCGGTGTGATTGCCGAGCACTTCGATGCGGCCCGGTGCGTAGGAAACGGTGGTCGGCTCAACGCCGTAAATCTCTTTGTGAATAGCCTGTGCTTCTGCAACTACGTTTTCATCATACATGGGTTGTCCTCCTGGTTTGTCTATTTGTGAGCTTTCCAATGTATGGAAAGTTGCGAGCAAAAACCATGGGATAACCCGGCAAAGACATGGACAAAAGAAGCGAGATATGCTTTTTTCGTCACATGCTTGAATCCATGCACCATGTAATCAGTCAGAAAGTCTCGGAAATATTCGATCTGTATACCGAGCTGCATGATATCCGGATAACGCTGTTCAGTCCGGATGGCAGTCTGATTTATCCCGACGCCGTAAACCGTCCGAACTGCGACCACTGCAGGTTGTTGCGTGAGGATCTCGGTCTGGAAATGAAATGCCGGGAGCTGGATCATCGGATGATGCATGTGGCCTTTGAGCGGCAGGATATGATCACCTATACCTGTCATGCCGGGATGCGCGAGGTGACGGCACCGATTTTTGTGAACCGTGAACTGGCCGGCTATGTGATGCTCGGTCAGTTCCGCAGCGAATCTGCCCCCGAGGAATCGCCGTATTCCAGAGACTGGAAAAAGGCGAAAGGTGATGACGCGCTCCAACAGGCCTATGAGCAGACTGCGGTGTTTCCGGAGGGCAAGATTGAGACGCTTATCGAGCTGTTTCATCATCTGCTCGATTTTATCATTGGCGATCAGATGATTCAGCACAAGGATTATGATCTGATCGCCCCGGTTATTGAACGCATCCGTGAGCACCCAGAGCAGGAACTGCAGCTCGATGAAGCGGCCCGGACCGTTGGCCGCAGCGCCTCCACCGTTTCGCGTGTTTTTAAGAAGGTGACCGGGCTGAGTTTTAAACAGTATCAGGTAAGCTATCGGCTCGAACGCGCCGCCGGGCTGCTCAAATCCAAACCCAATTCACCGGTAGCCGAAATTGCCCTGGCGGTCGGTTACGACGATGCCCTCTATTTTTCCCGGGTTTTCCGCAAGCACTTTGGCTTTTCTCCATCTGAGTATCGTCAAAATGAGGGCGGCCATGGTGTTGCACCGCGGAAGCCGGAACCGAAAATCACGGCTGTATAATTCAGCACTTCCCGGCGGCCTGAAACTTCGTTTTTCAACGGTTGTAAAAAATACATTTTGCCCGGTTGACAGGGACAGGTCGCATCCGTATATTCCCTGCCTTTCCTGAGGGTGATTAGCTCAGTTGGTTAGAGCGCATGCTTGACATGCATGAGGTCACTGGTTCGAATCCAGTATTACCCACCATTTTTATTCAAGGCGAACTCTCTGCGGGTTCGCCTTTTTCATTTTCATGTGAGAACGGGTTCTGAATCAAATATATGGCCGTTATGCTCCTTTGCGTTCCGAGCTCCTCACCACTCCTCAAATTGGGACCGGTTTCGTAACAAAGTATGAGAATCGTTGAGGGAGAGCCGGGCTGCTGTATGGGGCAGGCTGCGATGAAATCTGGCCGCATTTTCTTTTTCTGAGCCTGTTATCTTTGTGGTTTATGCATGAGTGGCCGGGGGTATCGAGGGCCTGGGAAACTTATGATTGGTTTTCCTTGCCGCACCTCATATGGTGTTTGTGTGAATGACCGCAAAGAACATTCTGATCGTTGTACTCAATATCTGGACTCGCTGAATGCCAGCGAGCTGATCAGTCTCTTCCGCCTTCTGCCTGATGTGTATTTTGTCGTGAAAGATGCGGAAGGCCGAGTGATGGCCGCGAATGAGGTTGCGGTTCGGCTCTGCGGATTTGAATCAGAATCTGACATGAGGGGGAAAACCGATTACGATATTTTCCCCGAAGACCGGGCAGACAGTTATGTGGATGATGACCGGCGCGTTTTTGAGACCGGAGAACCGATTCGGGACCGGGTGGAGCTGGCACCAGATCCGAATCATTCCATCAATTGGTTTGTCACAACAAAGGTTCCGCTATACGGAAATCGCGGTGAAGTGGTCGGTCTGGCATGCATTGCCCGGAACATGACGGCCATGCATGAGACGCTGCGGCCTTATGTTGAAATGAACGAGGTGCTGGAATATATCCGTACGAACTATGCACAGCAGATCCGCATTGAAGAGCTTGCGAGGCTGGTTCACCTGTCTGCGGGACAGTTTGAACGGAATTTCAAGAAGGTTTTCGGGATCTCGCCCAAGCAGCACATTCTCAATGTCCGGCTGCGTGCGGCCAGTCATCTGCTGAAGAGTACACACAATACAATCGCTTCAATATCGCAAGAAACCGGGTTTTACGATCACAGCCATTTTTGCCGGAGCTTTAAGAAAGAAGTGGGTATTTCTCCAAGTCAATATCGAAAAAATAATTGATTTTTGTCGGGCCTTTACACAATGGCATCAGTTTTTTACAAGACGGTGTAAGCGGGGGCTGGTAGCTTTGCCAGCCTATGAAAAAGATATTATCAGTGCTGATTCTGTTCGCTGCGGTTTTGTTATCGCACGGTGCTCCGGAAAAATTCGTTTCCCTGTTCGACGGGAAAAGTTCCAATGGCTGGAAAGGGGCGCTCGGTAACTATGACTTTTCCGATGGAATGATCCGGTGTCAAAAGGGCCGCGGGGGGACTATTTACACGGAACAGCAATTCACCAATTTTGTTGTGCGGTTTGAATTCAAACTTCCTCCCGGTGGAAACAACGGGTTGGCGATTCGTTATCCGGGGCAGGGAAATCCGGCCTATGCGGGTATGTGCGAGCTGCAGGTGCTGGATAACACTGCGCCCAAATATGCAAAACTTGACCCGCGGCAGTATCATGGTTCGGCCTATGGTATGGTGGCCGCCGAGCGGGGACACCTGAAACCGGTCGGAGAATGGAATGCACAGACGGTCACGGTGGTGGGTTCTTCCATTAAAGTGGAGCTTAACGGCGCGGTGATCCTCGATTGCGATCTCGCAGCTGTTACGCAGTTCATGCAGAACAAAGCGCATCTGGGCAAAGAGCGCACATTCGGTCATTTCGGTTTTGCGGGTCATAACGATCCGGTCGCATTTCGTAATATTTACCTTAAGGAGCTTTAGGATGAAAAACAGGCGTTCATTTATTTCGCAAACCGCACTTGCCGGGGCAGCTCTGCCTTTGCTGAGTGCCGCCGGAGTCTCTTCAGTCAACTATGTTCCGGCAGACCGGAAGGTGAACCATGCCAGCTTCGGGGCAAACGGCATGGCCTTTTCGGATATTAAGAGTCTGACCCGTAATGAGGAGGTGAATCTTATAGCCGTGGCGGAAGTGGATGAAAGCCGTTTGGGACGGGTGAAGAAGCTGTTTCCCGAGGTGCGGGTCTATAAAGACTGGCGGGTGCTGCTGGAGAAGGAGCACCGTAACCTGGACTCGGTCAATGTTTCCACTCCCGATCACATGCATGGACCGATCGGCCTGACGGCCATGCAGCTGGGGTTGCATGTTTATGGACAGAAACCACTCGCGCAAAACCTTTATGAAACGCGGCGGATGGCGGAGGTTGCTGCAAAGACCGGTGTGGTGACCCAGATGGGAACGCAGTTGACGTCTACCACGTATGAGCGGCTCACCGCCCGTATGATTCAGGACGGCGTGATCGGCAAGGTGAAGGAAGTTCATATGTTCAGCCATAAAACCTGGGGAGACCCGCAACCGCGGCCGGAACGCGTTGATCCGGTTCCGGCGGGGCTGGACTGGGATCTGTGGCTGGGTGTGGCCGAAGAGCGGCCGTATATTGACCAATATTATCATCCGGGCAACTGGCGCCGCAGGTTGGATTTCGGTACGGGGACGCTCGGCGACATGGGGTGCCATATTTACAGCCCGATGTTTCAGGCGCTGGGTGTTCGGCATCCGCTCTCTGTCAAATCCGTGGGAGGAAAGCCGAATGAGACGAACTGGGCCATTAATGAAAAGTTTGAGTATATTTTTCCCGGAAATGAACTGACTGCTGCGGAAACCGTGAAGGTGACCTGGACTGACGGCTCGTTGCGGCCGCCGAAAAAGTTTCTGGAAATGTTCGGCGAAAAGATGCCGAAACAAGGCTCAATTTTTGTCGGCACGGAAGGAATTCTGTTGCATCCGCATAATGAACTTCCGGTTCCGTATCCGCGCGAAAAGTTTGCCGACTTCCGCTATCCGAAATTTAAAGCGCGTAACCATTACGATGATTTTATCAAGGCGGTTCGCGGAGAACCGGTGAAGCCGCTGTCCGATTTTGTCGAATATGGCGGGCCGCTCACCGAGACCGTTCTGCTGGGCGCGCTGGCTTCGCACTTTCCCGGTGAAACGCTGGAGTGGGATGCTGAAAAACTGCGGATCTCCAATCTGGAAAAGGCGAATGCGTTCGTGAAACGACAGTACCGTAAAGGTTGGGAAATTACGGAGCGTTCATGATGCGTATCGGCATTATCGGCATGGGATTTATGGGGGGGGTGCACCTAAATGCCTGGCAGCAGAACCGGTATGCGGATGTTGTTGCCGTGTGCGATGCCAACCCGATTGCGGGAAAAACAAAGGGGAATATCGATGCCGGTTCGGATGAACTGAACCTCGATGGAATTCATATTTATACTGAAATCGGAGCGATGCTCTCCGCGGAAAAGCTGGATGCCGTTTCGATTACGCTGCCAACGCATCTGCATAAATCGATCTCCATCCAATGCCTGGAAGCCGGAGTGCATGTGCTTTGTGAAAAACCGATGGCGCTGAATGTTGAAGACTGCAATGCCATGATGGCGGCGGCGGATGAGGCGGGGAAAGAGCTGATGGTGGCCCACTGCATTCGGTTTTGGCCGGCTTATGCATGGATTAAGTCCGTTATGGAACAAGGTTGCGCCGGTGAGGTGAAATCGGCTGAATTTTCCCGCCTCACCTATGCTCCGGTCTGGAGCGGGGATTCCTGGTTTTCGGATCAAAGCAAGAGCGGGGGCATAGCGCTCGATCTACATATTCACGATCTCGATTTCATTCAGCATTTATTCGGCGAACCTGATGCCCAGCATTCCGACGGATTGCGGCTTGAGAACGGGGCGGTGGGTCATGTCGTCACCGAGCTCAAGTACGGTGCCGGTAAAATGGTTCGTGCAACGGCCAGCTGGCTCATGCCGGAATCGTATGGCTTCCGTATGGCGTATGAAATCATATTTGAAAAATTGACCGCTGTTTTTGATGGGCATGAACTGAAGATCTTTCCGGTCGATGGCGAGGCGTATACCGTCGAGCTGGACCCCGGGGATGGCTATACCGAAGAAATTAATTATTTTTCGGATCTGATTCGAGGCGCTCAGATCAAGACTGAAATAACGACGGAGCAGGCAAGGGAGTCCGTTCGTATGGCATTGGAAACCATGAAATTATGATGAAATCAATTGGTCTGTGCACCTGGTCGTTAAAAAACAATGCAGCATTGGTTTTCCAGACTCTGGAAGATGCCGGATTGTCCTGCCTGCATCTGGATATTTCGGCGCTGGATGGTTTTCGCGAAGGGATTCAACAACGTAATATTACAGTGACCAGTACGATGGTCGGGTTCCCGCAGGAAGACTATTCAACGTTGGAATCTATCAGGCAGACGGGCGGCATTATTCCAAATGACTGCTGGGAACGGAATCGACAGATTGTGCTCGAGGCGATCTCAGCCACTGCCAGCCTCGGCGTCGATTATCTTTCGTTTCATGCCGGTTTTATTGATCACTATGATGAAAAAGGATTCCGTACATTCTGCAGCCGGATGACTGAACTGGCTGATGCGGCAGCGGAAAATGGGGTCTGTCTTCTTTTGGAAACCGGTCAGGAAACGGCAGAGGATCTCCGGTATTTTCTGGATGAGATTGAACATCCGGCTCTCGGCGTGAATTTTGATCCGGCGAATATGATTCTATATGGGAAAGGGGATCCGGTTCAGGCCGTTGAAGTCCTTGCTCCGTGGATTCGCCATGTTCATATCAAGGATGCAACAGCTGCTTCAGTTAAGGGGGAGTGGGGAGTTGAAGTGCCCTGGGGAGACGGCGATGTGGATGGTGACGCCTTTATCGGGACTCTGATAAAAATCGGTTATTCGGGGGCACTGGAAATTGAGCGGGAAGCGGGGGATTCTCGGGAAGAGGATATTAAGCTGGCCGCGAAGCGCCTGGGGGTGAGTCATGGGGGATAAAGCTATTCGTGTTCGGCTCGGCATCATGATGTTTCTTCAGTTTTTTATCTGGGGTGCATGGTATGTGACGCTGGGAACCTATCTTTCCCAGACACTGAATTTTGATCCGGCGCAAATTGGACGTTCCTATAGCGCGATTCCATGGGGAGCGGTCATTGCTCCGTTTATTGTGGGTATGATTGCGGATCGCTTTTTTGCGGCTCAGAAGGTGATGGCTTTTCTGCATCTTACGGGCGGTGTTATTCTGATGTATGCCAGCACGGTCACAGATCCGTCCCTGATGTTCTGGGTACTGCTGGTCTATGCGGTGTGTTATAACCCGACTCTCGGGCTGGCGAATGCCATCTCTTTCGGAAAACTGAACGATCCGGAAAAGCAGTTTCCGGCTATTCGCGTATGCGGAACTGTCGGCTGGATTGTGGCCGGTTTGCTGGTTGGGTTTATGAAGGTTGAGGCGCAGCATGTTCCGATTCAGATTGCGGGTGGCAGCTCGCTGTTGCTGGGAATGCTTTCGCTCTTCCTGCCCGATACACCGCCCAAATCGCTGGGTCATAAGGTGACGGTTGCAGATGTGCTGGGGCTTGAAACGCTGAAGCTGATGAAAAACCGCTCGTTTGCTGTGTTTGTGTCAGGTTCGCTGCTCATCTGTATCCCGCTGGCCTTTTACTATAACTTTGCGAATATGTTTCTGAATGATGTCGGGGTGGTGAATGCTGCGGGAAAAATGACCCTGGGACAAATGTCGGAATTTATTTTCATGATCATTATGCCGTTTTTCTTTGCGCGGCTCGGGGTTAAAAAAATGCTGTTGCTGGGCATGCTCTGCTGGGTGGTGCGTTATGTGTTTTTTGCGCTGGGAAATGCGGAATCGATGGTCTGGATGTTCTACGGCGGAATTCTGCTGCACGGTATCTGCTATGATTTTTTCTTTGTGACCGGCCAGATCTATGTGGACAACACCGCGCCGAAAGCCATTCAGGCGCAGGCTCAGGGATTCATTGCTTTTATTACCTATGGTGTCGGTATGGTGATCGGTGCCAACCTGTCCGGTGAAGCGGTGAAATATTTTACGGTCGAAGAGATTATCAACTGGCGGGCGGTCTGGTTATTCCCGGCCATTTTATCGGGCGTGATTCTGCTTCTTTTTGCTGCGGTATTTAAAGAGGGGGAAACGGTCGGTGAACGTTGAACCTGCCATCAGACCCGAACTGGATCCTGATTTTGTTCCTGCGGCATTGTGGAACCGGGCATATCGGGAAAAGATGGTTCAATCCGGGAAGTCCATGGCGGTGGCGGTTGCGCTGATTCGGCCGGATGAAACCGGAAGTATTTACCGAACACAGATTCTTCCGCCTTCAGATGAATATGATCCGCTGACACTGAGATATATGGAGCGCCTGCTGAAGTTTCTGCTTTGGCAACGTGGTGCGTGCACGGTACTGATTGCCGGATGCCGGGCGGTGACGGAAAAGCTGGCTTTCATCTATTCCCCGAATGGAGCCCGGGCTTTTGATGCTGATTTTTTCGGCCGTCGGATTTTTCTCCAGCCATTGGAAATCAGACCCTGTTCGTTCGATGCTTTGCCCGATCTGAAGGAGGCCGATGTGCCTGTGGGTCGTCATTTCGATGGATGCCGGATCGGATTTGATCTGGGGGGATCCGACCGCAAGTGCGCTGCGGTGAACGAGGGGCGGGTGGTGTTTTCCGAAGAGGTCGAATGGAACCCGTATTTTGAAAAAAATCCGGATTATCATATTGAGGGAATCAACGATTCCCTGAAGCGCGCTGCGGAGCATCTTCCGCGCGTGGATGCGATTGGCGGCAGTGCTGCCGGAGTTTATGTGAAGAATGAAGTCCGGGTGGCTTCTCTTTTTCGGGGGGTTTCGGATGCGGACTTCGTGTCGCGAGTTCGTCCTGTTTTTTCCGATCTGAAAAAACGCTGGAATAATGTGCCTTTTGAAGTGGTGAACGACGGGGAGGTTACGGCGCTTGCCGGTTCGATGGATCTGCATGAAAACGGGGTGCTCGGTGTGGCGATGGGGACCAGCGAGGCGGTGGGCTATGTGAATCCGGAAGGCCGTGTTACGGCCATGCTGAATGAGCTGGCGTTTGCACCGGTGGATTACCGTGCGGCAGCCCCGATCGATGAATGGTCGGGCGATTCCGGCTGCGGGGTACAGTACTTTTCGCAGCAGGCCGTAGCGCGTCTGGCTCAAGCAGCCAACTTTGAATTTGCTGCGGAAATGCCGTTTCCTGAGCAGCTGATTGCCGTGCAGAAAGCGATGACGAAGCAGGATCCGCGTGCTGCGGCAATCTATCGGACGATGGGGACCTGTCTGGGGTATTCGATTGCACATTATGCCGATTTTTATGACATACGGATGCTCATGCTGATGGGGCGTGTGATGAGCGGTGAAGGCGGAGCGCTCATTCTGAAAACGGCCCGGGATGTTTTGGATGCCGAGTTTCCGGTGCTTGGAAAACAGATTGAACTGTGCACACCGGGCGAAAAACAAAAACGGCACGGTCAGGCGGTTGCGGCGGCAAGTCTCCCGGGTCTTGGAGGGCGCAGATGAATCCCTATTTATCTTTCGTGAATAAAATTAAACAGGACCAGGAGGCGGCTCGGACGATTGCTCCGGATGCGCGGGTTCGTAATGCTGCAG